>NZ_JAGQAZ010000002.1 GCF_024345375.1 Cyanobium sp. WAJ14-Wanaka
CGACTCAGAAAACCTACAGCATCGGCGGCTCGCGCCTCCTCAACTGTCTGCCCCAGTCGAAAATCCGTTTTACCGGTTTCCGACCAGTCCAAAATCATAACACCACAACCTCCCCTTAAGCAAGCAGCCGCCAACGAAGGGCGCTTCAGCTCACCAGGGCGTCTGCCCAGGGCATAAAGGTGGCCAGTGTTTCCTCGCAGGAGGCTGCCAAGACAGGGAAATCGGCCTGGCTCAGATCGGTACCTGGGGCAATTGCCACAGGGGATTTGCTCAACCAGCGCAGGGAGCACTGGAGCTCTTCAAGCACCAGCCAAGCGGCAGCCAGGTCCCAAATTTTGGGTGTGGCCTCCAGGGCCGCCACCGTCTGCCCCATGGCCACGCTGACCATATTCAGGCTGGCAACACCCAGCAGGCGAATCTTGCCTGGGAAGCGCCGGTTGGGGAGCTTTTGGAGCACCCCGATCGAACGGCTGCAGAGCGAGGCGCAACCGGCTGGATTGGTCTGCAGTGCCGGCGAAAAAAGTGGTTTGCCATTGCGCCAAGCCCCCTTTCCCCGGACCGCCACAATTCGCTGCCTCAGGGGTGGCACATCCAAAAGTGCCAAAACGGGAATGCCGTCCTGGAAGCGGGCCATCGAAATCGCCCAATAGGGAATGCCCGCCGCGAAATTAGTGGTGCCATCCAGGGGGTCCACCACCCAATAGGCCGGCGAGGCAGGGACCCGCTTATCGCCCTCCTCGCTCAACACCCCCTCCTGGGGGAAGAGGTCAGCTAAGCCCTCAACCAGTACGGCGTCGCTCCAGCGATCACAGGAAGTGATCAAGCTGCCATCGGCCTTGAGATCGGAGGCCATGTGACCAAAATCCAGCCGTTGTCGCTCCGCCACCCGATCCAATAACTCCCCAATTCCAGGGGGTAGGCCAGGGGGAGAGGGGTAGGGGGTCATCCGAGCTCGAGAGCCAGCACCTTGCTGAGACTCTTCCCCGTATCTTCCCTGAATTGGTGCACATTGACGCGGGATAGGGCAAAAAGGGCAGCAACCGCCACGACACATTCCACGCTCAGCACCAGGGCAAAGGGTGCGTAGGCCCCCTCACTCCAGGGGAAGATCGTTTGTAGGAAGCGGCCTACATCGAGGAGCAGCCCGCCCAAAACCTTGCCCAACGCCCTAGACAACGCCTGGGCCAAACCCCAAACCCCAACGAAGGTGCCAGCCGCCTGAGGCAAGGTCAAATCCAGCATCAACACAAGGGCACTGTTGGTGGCGATACCTGAGGCCAGGCCAAACAGCAACATCACCACCTGGAGGGCCGCCACCTGGCCCGAAAGCCCAACTGCCAGCAGCAAAATCAAGTTGGCCAGGATCAACTGACAGCCAAGACGGGCAGTTGATAATTTGCCCAGGGCCGGCACCACCCATAACCCAGCCACCACCAAACCCAGCAGGGTGCCAATGCCCCAAACCGCATTGAGCCCAGCGGTGGCTGCAATGGACATTCCAAAGACCTGGGCTCCGTAGCTCTCGAGGATTGGATCCTGCAAAAAGAGGGCCAGGGTGAACAACACTAAAAAGGAGAAAAAGACCAGCACCTGGCCCGATGAGGTAATCAGCGCCCAGGCCTGGGGAAGGGTGATCGAATCCTGGCGGGGTTCTTCGCCTGGATTGGCCAAGGGGCCTGCCAGCTTTTCCCTGCCAGCCGGTTTTTCCTGGCCAATGGTTGCAACCAGGGTGAGCGCCATCACGATCACGGCCACCTTGGCCATAAAGGAGCGCAAGACCGGCTCCAATGTCCTGGCATCGGTAACGCCATCAAGGCCCTTGAGGTTGATCGAAATGGCGATGGCGCCAACCACGATCCCTACGGTGAGCATGCACCAAATAATTCCGACCGCCCGCGGACGCTGCTGCTCGGTGGTGCGATCGACCACTAGGGCCAGATAGGGGGTGCTGGATAGGGATATGGCCAGGCCATAGAGGGCAAAGAGGCCGCAAAGGGCGGCGGCGGCGAAAATGGTTTGGGTCTGATTGCCCAGCTCAAGCAACCTGGCCACGTGGAAGATCAGCGGGATCGAGAGCACCGCCAATGTGCAGAAAAAGGCTGTGCCCAGCCAGATGTAGGGCACGCGGCGGCGTCCCCAAAGTGCATGGGAATCGGAGATCTGACCAAACAGGACCCTTGATGGGGCCACAAATTGCTCAAAGGCCAGGGCACCGCCCACCAAGAGACCTGGGAATTGCAATTCGCTGAGCATCACCCGGTTAAGCAAACCGGCAAAAATCAGAGCGAGGCAGCCAAGGCAGGCCTGAAATAAGCCAAGCCGCAGTGTTTCAGCCAGGCCTAGGCCCCTGATTTGGACTTCTGGGAGGGCTTGGCCTTCAGGCTGGATCACGCCCTAAAAGACAGCGCCAGGGGCTGCGGCCCTACAGGCAGGGATCAGGGGGGTGGGATCCACTGGCACATCAGATACCCCAGCTGGTTTGACGGCTGAAAGGGACTGAACGGCGCAGCCACTTACCTGGTTTAGGCCGGTGCGGCGACTGATTTCAACAAGGCGCTTGTTGTAGTCGCTGATGGAAGAGGAATAGCGAACTTCGGCCTGGGTGAGGTCGCGCTGGGTATCCACCACTTCTCTCTGGGTGGTGACTCCAGCCTGAAAACGCAGACGGGCCAGCCTGAGAGACTCCCTCGCCGAGATCACTTCCCGGGAAGTGGTGATGATGTTGCGGTTGTTTTTTTGAAGTTCGTAGAAGCTAGTTTCCACTTCTTGACGAATTTGGTCCCGGCGCTGGCTGAATTTGTAGCGACCCTCCTGGGCCTGTTGTTTGGATTTGCGGAATTGGGCAGCGGCGGCACCGCCATCAAATATCGACCAAGAAAATTTCAGGCCATAAGAATTGGTGTATTGATCACCGGAAACCGGAGAAGTCTGAGAACTTTGATTTCCTTGCCCGCCATTGAACTGGGCATAATCAGCCCCGGTAAAAATCTTTAAAATTGGCTGAACCCCTCCTAGGGCCGCATTAGCCTGGCTGTTGGAAATGGAGATATCCAAAATGGCCTGATCTAACTCTTCCCTGAAGGAATAGGCCGCCACAATGCTTTCAGATAGAGAGGCATTCCAAACCCCTAGCACCCTGGCTGGCTCTTTAGCAGTGGGTGTGACCCCAAATGGAAGGTCGAGCAAAGCGGCGAGAGATCGCCTGGCAATGGATTGGGCTGCCAGGGAGTTGGCAAGAAGCTGTTGATCTCGAGCCAATTGGGTTTCAGCCTGGAGCACCTCAAGCTTTGTGGCTACTCCAGCTTGGAAACGGGCCCGGGCATCCCGGAGGCTTACCAAAGATGCCCGCACAGACTCTTGGCCGATTCTTACCTCATCATCGGATTGCTGGAGGTCGAAATAGGCCTGGGCTGCCTGCAGGCGGAGCTCCCTCAGGGAAACCAAGTAACCATATTTAGCCCTTTCGTATTGGTCGCGGGCTGCGGCGACTAGGGGCACCCGTTGGGGATTAATCAAGGCATATTCCAACAATGCTCCTGCAGCAACGGCCCTCTTGGCAATATTCGTCTGGGAGGAACCACCACCGGCAAAGTCTGCACTGCTCTTGCCGTAGGTATATCCGGGCAAGGTGGCTGCCTGCACACTCAAGGTGGGGTACCAAAGGGCCAGCTGGGCTCTTAGGTTGCTTTTAGCTTGGTCTACCTGGCTGGCAATTGCCTTGAGGTTGGGGTTATTAACTTCAGCCAAATTTGTTACTTCTGCCAAACCAAGGGGGCGCAGCTCCTGGATGCGGACCATTTCCGCCTTGGTGGGCAGGGCCAGTAGCTCCGGCGAACCGAGATCCCTAATGGCTGGGGCAAGCTGGGTGGCCGCAGGCTTCACCTGCTTAGGGTTGACCCGCGGCCTTGAACCCTTAACAGCTGGTGCCAAAGGAACAGTTGATGTAACCGACGCAGAAGAGATCTGGGCCTCAACGGGGTAGGCGGCTAGGGGCAGGCCCGCCATGCCGATGAGCGCTGCTTTTAAAAATGGGCGCCGCACACCAAAAATCCGCCTGATTGTGCTGACCTTAATCAGTCAATGGCTGCTGGCACGAGACAGCAGGACACCAGATCCGCTGCTCCATGCAGCAGTTGCACTTTTGCGGGCAATTGATCCTCCAGCTCAAGGAGGGTCAGATCATCCAAAAAGACTGGCTCGCCCTGGCGCAGCATCACGGCTGGGAGCAGCAGGGTGTCGCCCAGATCCTTTCCCTTAAGACCCGCAAGCAGATCGGATCCCGTCAACAGACCTGTGACCACCTGGTCTTGGCCCCAGTAGGGGCTTGGTAGGCCATGGAGCACTAGCTCCAGGCCAGCAACGGCATTGAGTCGATCAACCACCGGCTGCAGGGCTTCAGCCACCAACTGCCCCACCACCCAGCTGAGGCGCCGGGGCTTGGCTACGGCCCTGGGCAGATCTCGGGTGGCCAGATCGAGCTCCTCCAAAAAGGCCCGAATGCTGCCCACGCCGTTTTCCTGCTGGGGCAGATCTTCGTAGCTATCGCGCGGCGGCAAGGGCAGGCCAGCCATCAAATACCACTCATCGGAAAGCCAGGCAAATCGGCTACCCAAGCTGCTTTGAAAAAGCTGCTGGAGGGGTTCCACCAGGGCCACCACCTCCTGGGCTGCAGGCCTATCTACCGGCGTAAGGGCATCACCGGGCGGCCGAAATCGGGTCAGGCCCACGGGCACCACCGCCGCGGAGAGCACCGCCGGCCATTCGCCCGCACCAAATTCAGCCAGATCCCGCAGGGTGGCTTCCAGGGCCGCACCATCGTTTAGCCCAGGGCAGACCACCACCTGGGCATGGATCTGCAATTGGCGCTGGGCAAACCAGGCCAATTGCTCCAGCAGTAGGCCGGCACGGGGATTAACCAGCAGCCGACTGCGCAGCTCCGGCTCCGTGGCATGGACAGACACGAACAGGGGCGAAAGTCGCTGCTCCTCAATGCGCTGCCAATCCGCCGGCCCCAGGTTGGTGAGGGTGAGATACGAGCCATACAGAAAGCTGAGCCGGTAGTCGTCGTCCTTGAGGTAGAGGCTGCGGCGTTTGCCGGGGGGCTGCTGGTCGATGAAGCAGAAGGGGCAGTGGTTGTTGCACTGCTTAAGGCCATCGAAGAGGGCTTCGGTAAAGCCGAGGCCAAGCCCCTCATCGAGATCCTTCTCCAGCTCCACCAAGTGACAGGTGCCATCGGGATCCTGCACCTCCAGGGTGAGCTCCTCCTCCCCCAACAAAAACTGCAGATCAATCAGGTCGCGGGGGCGCTTGCCATTGATGCTCAGCAGCCGGTCGCCGATCTGAAAGCCCAGCTCCTCCCCAATCGAGCCCGGCTCAACGCTGGCCACCACTGCCGGCTCGGGCAGCCTGGCCCCAGAGGCAGCCTGCTCGGCCGCCAGGGCAATCCCTGCTGAGGGTTCATTCCACACGGCTTAGGCGAGCGGGTTACGGGAAAGCCATACCAGCAGTGAAGCACCAAAAACGAGGCGATAGCCAACAAACCACCAGGTGCTGTGGTTCTGCAAAAAGCGGAGCAGCCAGGCAATTGCCAACCAGGAAACCACCAGGGCTGATGCAATGCCCACCAGCAGGGGCACCACCCCAGCCGTGGTCGGGCCATGCAGGGCGTCCTTGAGCTCCACCAAGCCTGCCAAGGTGATCGCAGGGATGCCCAATAGGAAGGAAAAGCGGGCCGCATCGGAGCGGCGCCAACCGTCAAACAGGGAGGCCGTGAGGGTGCTGCCGGAGCGCGATACCCCAGGGATTACGGCCAGGCATTGGGCCAGGCCCACGAGCAGCCCATCGATCGGTCGCACCTGGTCAAGCACCCGCCGCCGCCTGCCCACCTGTTCGGCCAGGGCCAGCAGCAGCGACATCACGATCGAAACCACCGCAATCGAATGGAGACTGCGCAGGGGGGAGTTGTCGTAGTCGGGCACGAATTTCTTAATTCCCAGGCCCACCACCACAATCGGCAGCGTGCCCAGAAGGATTGCCAGGCCCAGCCGGGCTGGGGGCTCCTGCCAGCTGCCTTGGCGCAGGGCACTTGCCATGCCCCGCCCCACCTCAGCCAGGTCTTGGCGGAAGAAAGTAAGCACCGCCACGATGCTGCCCAACTGAATCGCAGCGGTGACGGCAACGCCGGGATCACCCCAACCCAAAAGCACGGGCACCACCTTCAGGTGGGCCGAACTACTAATGGGCAAAAACTCCGTAAGGCCTTGCACTACCCCGAGCACGAAGTAGCGCCAACAGGCTTCCAAATCGATCCCGACCACTGCCAGCAAAGCCCTAACCAAGCCGAGAGATTGAATCCAACCCTATGGCCGCGAGGATCCACTTAGCCCCGACCAACCCCTTAAGGTTGCACAACTTTCTTTACATCCTTGGTGATCGGGGCTCCCCGCAGCAAGAGCTGGGCCCTGGAGGCCGCCAGTGGCGTGCTGGTCACCCTGCCGGTGTTTTTACAGGCGCCCTGGGTGCGAGTCGCCCCGTTTAGCGCCACCCTTTTCACCGTGCCCCTGGTGGCCATTGGTCTGGCGCTTGCCCATAACCCAAACCCCCGGATGCGGGACTGGGGCTGCCTACTGGTGGGCTTCTGCGGCAGCTGGCTCGGGGGGTGTTTGTTTTGGGGCTGGTGCCGGCTCCATCCGATTTGGCACCTACCGCTGGAAGCCTTCGTCTTGCCCCTGGCCCTGGCTGGCTTGGGGGGACGCTGGCGCCTGGCCTGCGGTTTTTACCTCGGCTCCCTGATTGGCACCGCCGCCACCGATGGGGCGATTGCCCTTACTGGCGTGATGCCCCTTTGGCCCCAGGTGCTGGGGGCCAGCCCAAGCGAGGCCGCCAGCTTTTTACAAGCCGCCGCCCTGCAGCTCCTCCAACCAACTGGCCTAATGGTCGTTGGGGCCTTCGCCCTTGGCCTCAGCCAGCTATGCCGTTGGCTCGGCGGCCTGGGGGAGGTGGGGCGCATAGCGGCTGCCGCCCTGGCCACCACCTTGGCGGTGGATGGTTTGTTTTGGCTGGTAGCCCTGGCAGCCCCGAAGCTGAGCGGCCTGATCTGAAGATCTGCAAAAGGATCGTCAGGTTCGTCTGAGATAGCTGCCGGCATCTGTAACGTTGAGAGACAGGTGGCAAATCCACCTCCCTTCTCTGGATTCCACGGAGTTTCTCGATGAAACGGCTGGCAGCCTGGTTGATGAGTGGTGTCGTTCTTTTCGGCCTACTGGCGCTCCTATGGCTGCCTGCCCCTGTGCTGGCTGCAGGGCCCCGCAATATCGCCGACGACAAAATTGCTGAGCGCGCCGGCAAGGTCGACCTCAACAACTGCTCAGTGCGGCGCTTCCAGGACTACCCCGGCATGTTCCCGACCCTGGCGGGCAAGATTGTCTTGGGCGGCCCCTACAGCAGCGTCGATGACGTCTTGAAGCTCGACCTGAGCGAGCGCCAAAAGGAGCTGTTCAACAAGTACAAGGACAACTTCACCGTGACCGAGGCCTCGATTGCCCTCAACGAGGGCGACGACCGGATCAACGACGGCCAGTACCGCTGAGTTGAAAGCCGTCGGCCCTGGCCGGAGCCCGGCAACCCCGATGGCACGCAATTGGGACGTGGTGGTGGTGGGCAGTGGCGCCGCCGGCCTAATGGCCTGCCTGGAATTACCGCCTGAATTGCGGGTTCTGCTGCTCAGCAAGGATTCCGCGCCCCGTTCCGCCAGCCGCTGGGCCCAGGGCGGCATTGCTTCGGTGACGCGGCCAGAGGACAGTTTTACCAGCCACATCGAAGACACCCTGAGGGCTGGGGCCGGGCTGTGTGATCAACCGGCGGTGGAGTTGCTGGTGCACCAGGCCCCGGACTGTGTGAGGCGGCTCCTGGAAATTGGCATGGCCTTCGACCGGGATGGCCCGGCCCTAAGCACCACCCTGGAGGCCGCCCACAGCCACCGGCGGGTGCTCCATGCCCAAGACCGCACCGGGGGCGCCCTGGTGGAAGCCCTGGAGCGGGAGGTGCAAGGGCGCGATGGGCTCGAGCAACGCCGGGGTGTTGCGGCCTTGGGCCTGTGGATGGAGCAGGGCCGCTGCGTGGGCCTGCAGGTGATGGAGGCAGGGCAGATCCACTGTCTAAAGGCCGGCGCCGTGGTACTCGCCACGGGGGGGGGAGGCCACCTTTTTGTGCACACCACCAACCCGGCCATGGCCTGCGGTGATGGGGTCGTGATGGCCTGGCAAGCCGGAGCAGAGCTCAGGGACATGGAATTTGTGCAGTTCCATCCCACCGCCCTGATGCTGCCGGGGGCACCGCGTTTCCTGATTTCCGAAGCGGTCCGGGGTGAGGGGGCCCACCTGCTCGATGGCCAGGGCTGCAGCCCGGTAGCAGATTTACCCGGTGGCGACCTTGCCCCCCGCGACCAGGTGAGCAGGGCCCTGGCCCGCACCATGCGGGAACAGGGTGTCGACCACCTTTGGCTCGACCTGCGGCCCGTAGGCAAGCAGCGCCTCGAACAACAATTCCCCACGATCCTGGGGCGCTGCCGCGAACTTGGCCTGGAGCCCACCGAAGAGCCGATTCCCGTGGCTCCGGCGGCCCACTACTGGATGGGGGGCATCTTCACCGATCACGAGGCAGCCACCAGCGTGCCCGGGCTCTATGCCGTGGGGGAAGTGGCCTGTACCGGCATCCATGGGGCCAATCGGCTGGCCAGTAATTCGCTGATGGAATGCCTGGTGTTTTCACGCCAACTACGACTGCTCAAGCTCGAACCCCAAGCGCTGATCACGGCAGACCAGTTCGGGCCGGATTGCAAGCCAGATAGGGAGCTGGCGCTGGATTTACCCCCCATCGAAGTGCTCGAGCAGGCCATTGGCAAGCTGCGCGAACTGTGTTGGTGGGCCGCCGGAGTGGAGCGCTGCCGCCGGGATCTGGCCCCATCTCTTGGCCGCATCAGACAGCAGCGGCGGGCCCTGGAGCAAGACCCCAATTGGCAACGGTTTTCCAGCCTTAGGGCCGGCGGCGAAGTCGGCCTGAAATCCGAATCAGCCCTTGGGCCGGTGCTGAAGACAAAGCTGGAGCCCGAACTGGGCAAACGCTTTCTGACCTGGCATGAATTGCATCAGCGGCTCGTGCTTGCCGAGCTGGTGATGGAGGCAGCGTTGTTTCGGGAAGAAAGCCGGGGCGGCCATTTCCGCACCGATGCCCCCGCCAGCCAGCCGTTCTGGCGGCGCCACAGCATTCAGAAGAGGGGCCCCGCAGGCGGGGGGGAGCACACCATCGGCACCACCCCCGTAGATCAGCCCGCCCAGAGGGACCCGCCTAGAGGGGCCCAGCAGACCTAAAGCCACTCAAGTCAGCCAACTTGGCTAGGGGCTTCACACCTGAATCGAGCTTGCCGTTGATTTCCCAGCTGGGGAAACCATCAATCTTCTTGGCCTCACACAGAGCCTTCTGGCTGTTTTGGCCATCGGCCGCACACTCAATCACCTTGAGCTTGGCAGTTGCTTCCCGGCCAAAAAGCTCCTTTTGCTCATGGCAGTGGGGGCACCAGTAGGCCGAATACATCACCGCTCCAGTGGCGCTGAGGTGTTCGGCCAGGGCCACCGCCTGGGGCGTGCTCACCGTGGTCACCGCTGGCGCAATGCCTTTGCCGGTAACCACCGCGGGGCGATCGGCAGACGCCGCCCAGCCCAAGCCAAGAAGGGCCACCACCAGGGCCACCAACACCCCCCGAAATAGCAATTTGCCCCGGTCTTGCCAATCGCCGCCCACCAGGGAAAGCACGAATAGGGCCAGGCTCAAGAGGGCCGACAGGATGCAGAAAGGGCAGCAATCACGGATGCCAAACAGCATCACGCCAACGAGCACGCTGCTGAATACGGCCATGCCAGTGCTCACCAGAAACAACCCCCACCAGCTGCGGGTGGCCAGATCGGCCCGGAGATCGCCGGGGGCCACCAGGGGGGCAACCGCCATCACCAAGACGGCGGCGTAGGCCAAAAAGCCAAAAAGCGACAGGGGCTGGCCGGCAATGCTGCCCCAGGCACTGGCAAGCACCTTTTCGCAACCGTTGCAGCCAAAGAAGGCCTCCTTCGAACAGCTAATGGCCCCCAGCAGCCCCCATTTTTTGAGGGTTATGGAACCAGTGTCGAGCGCGCCAATGGTGGCCAAAACGGCAATTGCCACCCGAATCCAGCGGCTGCCTTCCGGGTCGCTGCGGCGCCGGTTTTCATTGAGGCGCTGGCTCAATCGGGTCGAGGTCACAGGAGGCTTCCGCGAAGTGGTGCAGGCATGGCCTTGATTCTCGCAGTCGCACCCATAGGGTGGAGCTACGGCCCCAAGGTTTATGACCAAACCCACCGTTGCCTTTGCCCACCTGGGCTGCGAGAAAAATCGGGTGGATACCGAGCACATGCTGGGCCTTTTGGCCCAGGCCGGCTATGGGGTGACTGCCGATGAGGGCGAAGCCAGCGTGGTGGTGGTCAACACCTGCAGCTTTATCCAAGACGCCCGGGAGGAATCGGTGCGCACCCTGGTCGACCTGGCGGAACAGGGCAAGGAACTGATCATTGCCGGCTGCCTGGCCCAACACTTCCAGGAGGAACTGCTCGAATCCCTGCCAGAGGCGAAGGCGATAGTTGGCACCGGCGATTACCAGCACATCGTGAGTGTGTTGGAGCGGGTTGAGGCCGGAGAGCGGGTCAACCAGGTGAGCGCCAACCCCACCTTTGTGGGCGATGAAAACCTGCCCCGCTATCGCACCACCTCTGAGGCGGTGGCCTATCTGAAGGTGGCTGAGGGCTGCGACTACCGCTGCGCCTTCTGCATCATTCCCAAATTGCGGGGCGACCAGCGCTCCCGCCCGATTGAATCGATCGTGGCCGAGG
Organism: Cyanobium sp. WAJ14-Wanaka; assembly: GCF_024345375.1. NCBI lineage: Bacteria > Bacillati > Cyanobacteriota > Cyanophyceae > Synechococcales > Prochlorococcaceae > Cyanobium > Cyanobium sp. WAJ14-Wanaka. The sequence continues at coordinate 10,914 of NZ_JAGQAZ010000002.1, forward strand.
CCAAAACCCTGGCTGCCCAGGGGGTGAAGGAGCTGGTGCTGATCAGCCAGATCACCACCAATTACGGCCTGGATCTCTACGGCAAACCCCAACTGGCCGAGTTGTTGCGGGCCCTGGGTGAGGTGGAAATCCCCTGGATCCGGGTGCACTACGCCTACCCCACCGGCCTGACAACGGAAGTGCTGGCGGCCTATCGGGAAGTGGTGAATGTGCTGCCCTACCTCGATCTGCCCCTGCAACACAGCCATCCCGAGGTGCTGAGGGCCATGAATCGGCCATGGCAGGCCGATGTGACCGCCGGGCTGCTGGAGCGGATCCGGCAGCAACTCCCAGAGGCCGTGCTGCGCACCACCTTCATCGTGGGCTTCCCAGGTGAAACCGATGAGCACTTCCAAAACCTGCTGGATTTTGTGGTAGAACAGCGCTTCGACCATGTGGGGGTCTTCACCTTCTCGCCAGAGGAAGGCACCCCGGCCGCCGAACTGCCCAACCAGGTGCCCGCAGAGGTGGCAGCTGAGCGCAAGGATCAGCTGATGGCCCTCCAACAGCCGATCGCCGCCGAGCGCAATGCCAGCTGGGTGGGCCGCATCGTGGATGTGCTGATCGAGCAGGAAAACCCCAGCAGCGGCGAAATGTTGGGGCGCTGCGCCCGCTTTGCGCCGGAGGTGGATGGGGAGGTGCGGGTAATGCCAGGGGAAGGGGGCCTTTGCGCCGCACCCGGCACCCTGGTGCCCGTGCGGATCACCGCCGCCGACACCTACGACCTGGTAGGTGAGGTGGTGGGGGCAAAAGCGATGGTGGGCGCTGCCCTGGCCAGCCGGGCCAATTGAACGCCCGCCAAGGCCTGCAACTGCTGCGCCAGCACCAGCGCACCACCTTCCTGGTGGCATCTGGCCTCAGTACTGCTGGGTCGTTTGCCGGGCTAACCGCCAAGGGCTGGTTGCTATTGCAGGGCAGCCATAACCCGCTGCTACTGGCACTCCACTTCGCCATGCTCACCCTGCCCACCCTGGTGGTGAGCGGCCCCGCCGGGGTGCTCACCGACCAATGGGGCAGTGAAAAGGTATTGATTCGGGCCCAATGGGGACTATTTGCCGCCGCGGTGCTTGGCGCCATTGCGATTCCCCTCAGCCAGGGAGGCCTGCAGGCCCTATTGCTGCTGGCCAGCACCCTGGGGGTGGGAACCGCCAGCGCCTATGAACTGACGGCCCGAAACAAATACTGCGCCCTGCTGGTCGACCATCCCGATGGGCTGGGCTCGTACCTCACCAGCTTTTCTGTGGTCTTCAACGTGGCCAAGCTGGTGGGGCCTCCCATCGGCGGCCTGCTGCTGGCAGGCACTGGACCCTTTGCGGCCCTAGCCCTAGATGCGGCCAGCTATCTGGTGCCGATTGCCACCTTGATCTGGTTAATGGCGCCCAATGCGGACGCCGAAGAACGCAGCCAGAGGGGCCAGCAGGCAAGCCTGGCCACGGCCTGGCGCGATTGCGGAGCCGACCTGCGCAGGGTGCTGATTTTCTGCGCCCTGGCCTGCCTATTCGGCTTCTTCCATCCAGGACTAGCCCCGCTGATGGCCGACCAACTATTGGGCCCTAGCCCCCAGGCTCTTGGCCTATTTACCAGCGTGATCGCCGCCGGCAGCATCACCGGTGGCCTTTGGCTACAGCGAAGGGCGGAACACCTCAGCCGCAGGCCCGCCCTCTTACTGGGGGGCAGCACCTTGGTGAGTGGCCTGGCCCAAATCGGCCTAGGGATTAGCCCCCATGCCGGCTGGGGCCTGGCCATGGCCTTTTTGATTGGGGCTGGCACCGCCTGCCTGCTCTCCGGCACCAACCTGATCCTCCAGGTGCGCTCGCCCCAGGTGCTGAGGGGAAGGATGGCCGGTTTGGGGCAAATTGCCTTCCTGGGTGGCGGTGGCCTGAGCGGCATCCTGGCCGCTGGCCTCAGCCTCAAAACAGGGATTTGGCCCACCTTCGTGCTGCTGGGCTGCCTGGGCAGCGCCCTGGCGATTTGGGAACTGGCCAGCCAGCACCAGAAACGCTTGGCCTGATAACTCTCCAGCAATGGCTGGGGTCAGGCTCAGATCAACTTGATCCCGCGCAACACAAGGGAAGCCAGAACTGCTGCGGTAAGGCCACCACCCACCAAACCCAGGTAGATCGCAACGCCCATGGCCAACCCGTCAAAAACTTAAGGCCATTACAGCAGAAACCGCAGCCCCCTAGTCGGGAGTGCCACAAACCTCCTAGGGTTTGTTTTGGACCAAGCCTTTCCAGGGGCCGCGCAAGCGATCTGGCTCGACCGCTCGAAAAAGGAAAGATGCGCACCCTATTCATCTACCCCGAGTTCCCGAAGACCTTCTGGAGCTACGAAAAAATCCTCGACCTCATCAACCGCAAGGTGCTGTTGCCGCCCCTGGGGCTGGTGACGGTGGCGGCCCTGATGCCCCAAAGCTGGGAGATGAAGCTGGTCGACCGCAATGTGCGGGAAGTGCTCGAAGAAGAGTGGGCCTGGGCTGAATTGGTGGTTATCTCCGGAATGATCGTGCAAAAGGCCGACATGGCCGTGCAGATCGCCAAGGCAAAAGAAAAGGGCATCCCCGTGGCCGTAGGTGGGCCCTTTGCCAGCTCCACCCCGGATGCGCCGGAATTGGACCTGGTGGATTTCAAGGTTCTCGATGAGGGCGAAATCACCCTGCCGCTGTTTATTGAAGCCCTGGAGAGTGGCGCCCAGCAGGGACGCTTCAGCTCCGAGGGGGTTAAGCCGGATGTGACCGGCACACCGGTGCCCCGTTTTGATCTGTTGGAGTTGGGGGCCTACTCGGAGATGTCGGTGCAGTTCTCCCGGGGCTGCCCTTTCCAGTGCGAGTTTTGCGACATAATCGTGCTCTACGGCCGCAAACCCCGCACCAAGAATCCGGAGCAATTAGTTGCTGAACTTCAGGCTCTCTATGACCTGGGCTGGCGCCGCTCCGTGTTTCTGGTGGATGACAACTTCATTGGCAACAAGCGCAACGTAAAACTGCTTTTGCCCCTACTTAAGCAATGGCAAATCGATCGCGGTTACCCCTTCAGCTTTGCCACCGAGGCATCTGTTGATTTGGCCAGCGACGACGACCTGATGCAGATGATGGTGGAATCGGGCTTTGAGAGCGTATTTCTCGGCATCGAAACCCCAGACGAAGCAAGTTTGGCCACTGCCGGAAAACTACAAAACACCCGCAGCTCCCTAGACGAATCCGTCAACAAGATCACCTCCTACGGCCTGCGGGTGATGGCCGGCTTCATCATTGGCTTCGATGGCGAAAAACAGGGTGCTGGCCAGCGCATTGTCGATTTTGTGACCCGCACCGGCATTCCCCACGCGATGATGGGCATGCTTCAAGCCCTTCCAAACACTGCCCTTTGGCACCGATTGGAGAAGGAAGAGCGCCTTATCCAAGAAACAGGGGCAGCCAAAGGGGTCAACCAAACCAACCTGCTCAATTTCATACCAACCCGGCCGATTCAAGACATCGCCAACGAATATGTGGATGCTTTTGCCGCCCTCTACGAGCCAAATGCCTACATCGATAGGGTTTATAGCTACTTCCTAAAGCTGCCACCCCAGAAACACACGCAATTCCTAATCCCTGAAAATCGCCATCCCGCCAAGTCGATTGATCCGGTCGATTTGCGGGCTTTGGCAACAGTTATTTGGCGCCAAGGCTTCAAGCGCGACACCCGCTTTCGTTTTTGGCGGGCCCTGGGGGGCATGGCCATCCACAACCCCAAGCGCTTTAGGGGATTCATCTCAATCCTTGCCCACAACGAACACTTTCACGAATATCGGGCCATCGTGCGCCGTGAGATTCAAGCCCAACTGGTGGGGCTCCCCCCCGAGCCGCCAGCAAAGCCAGCCACGGCGGAGCGTCAGCTACAGCCGGCCTGAGCCAATTGATTGCCAATTTATTAGGCCAATATTAGTAGGCCAACATATTTAGTCTTGGACATATTCGAGGCCGTGATCTAGGCAATATTCAGCTTTTTGCAATTCCCTACCTAAATAGAGGGCATGGTCTAGGCGCGAGAGGGGCAGGGGGCTGCTGCCTTCACTGAGGGCCATGCCCAGCTCCTTAGCGGTGCGGCCCCGGTATGTGGCTAGGGCCTGGCGGGGTCCTTCCCCCTTGCAGGCGATCACCTCGCCGGTTTCTGGGTCGGTGGCGAGGCCCTGGCTATCTATTGCATTGCCGTAGTGCTCAGCCACCAGCCCATGGGCCAGCTGGTCCAGCTTGATCAGGAAATAGCCCTCTGGATCCAGGGCGATAAAGCGCTGGGAGAGCTTGGCGTCGAGCTCTTGACGGGCTTGGCGGCTGGAGCGTGCTTCAGGCATGGGGTGGATCGTAGGAAGCGGTGAAGGGCAGTTCCCCGTTTACAGCTTCGATTTCCAGGCCCATTTCGATGTTGGCTCCCGGCAGCCAGCGACGCAGGATTGCATCGAATTGCGGTTCAAACCAGGCATGCAGGCTGGTGCGCGGCTCAGCCACAAAGCCGCGGCGCCTCTTGTGGCTACCGCCAGCCCCTGGATCGAACTGGCGAATGCCGCGGGAAATCGCCCAGGCGATCGGGGCGTAGTAACAAACCTCAAAGTGCAGGCAATCGATTTCCATCTCACTGCCCCAATAGCGGCCCCAAAGCTGGTCGGGGGTGTGGACGCAAAGCGACATCGCCACGGGTTCCTGGGGATCGCCAAGGTGGGCACTGAACAGCACCAAGTTGGCCCTTAGATCCGCTGTGGAGGAGGTAAAAAACTCTTCAGTCAGGTACTTGCTGCCCCAGGCACCCCAACGGCTGCAGTGCTGGCCGTAGAAGTAATGCATGCGCTCCATTAGCGCCGGGGTGATTTCTTCGCCCACCACCGGGCTGACCTGCAGGCCCGCCGCGGCCACGGCCTGGCGTTCCCGCTTGATGTTGCGGCGCTGGTTGGCATTGAAACTGGCCAGATAGCCGTTGAAATCTTCAAAACCGGGATTGACCCACTGGCTTTGCTGGTTCACCCAGGGGGCCCAGCCGCAGGCCTCCACCAGGGGCTGCCAGGCCGGATCCACGTAGAGAAAATTGCAACTCAAGAGCCTCTGCTGCCGGCAAAAGGCCTCCACCTGCTGGAGCATCAGGGCCGTGATTTCGGCCGGGTCCTCGGAGGGGTCCATCAGGAAGCGATAGCCCTGGACGGGGCTGAGCGGGCTCATCCCCACCAACTTCGGGTAGTAGCGCAGGCCCAGCTGGCCGGCGAGTTGGGCAAAGCTCTGGTCGAAGACAAATTCGCCGTAGCTGTGGCCCTTGAGATAGAGCGGTGCTGCCGCAATCAGCTGTTCGCCGCGCCAAAGCCCCAGATGGCAGCTCTGCCAACCCTGGCGCGGCACGATGCTGCCACTGGCCTCCAGTTGGTGCAGCCAGCGCCAACTAAAAAACGGTATTCCCGCAGCCAAACAATCCCAGGTGGCCTCGGGAAACTCGACCATGGAGGAATGCCAGCGGGCCTCCAGCACACAGGGCGGTCAACGAACCGCAAAACTAACCAGAGTGCCTAGGCCATGGCGGCCTGAACTAGATGCGCCCCCCTGCCCCCTGGCTGACAGGAAACCTGATCGGAATTGTCCTGGCCCTGCAGGGGCCGGCCCAGGCGGGGCTGCTCCTACCGGTGCTGCAGCTGATGCGGCCCCAGTTGGAGGCCAAGCTGACCAAGGTGTGTGTGGAGAAGGGTTCGGCTGGGAATGGGGCCCTGGCGGCCAAGCTGCTATCGCCCTGCCAGCAACTGGCCAAACCAACCAGCGCCTGCCTGGTGGAGGAAACCGATGCCACTGGCCACAGCCTGGGGGTGATCTCCGAATTGATCCAGGGCCAATTCGGCAGCCAGAGCGAGCTGGTGGTTAAGCGCTGTCTGGCCAAGATGTTGGGCCTGCCGGCCGACAGCCTCAACGAGGTGCCGCTGCTGGAGCTGGCTACAGGCTTCAACAAAACCAAGCCCTAGGCCCAGCCAAGCCCTAGGCCCGCCGGTAGCGCAGGAGCAATTCTTCTCCGCCAAGGGGCCTGTGCTCAACCAGGCGCCAGCTGCTGCCGCCAAAGGCCTCCCCCCCGTGCCAGGGGATCCAGCCATGGGGACCGCCCAGCAGGGAGGGGCAGAGGGTGAGCTGGAGCTCGTCGATCCAATGCCCCGCCAACAGCTGGCTGGCCACCTGGGCCCCACCCAGGACCACCAACCGCTCGAGGCCCGCTTGCCAGCAGCCGGCCCACAGATCCGGCCAAGGGCCCAGGGGCCAGTGCCGCTGAAATTGCCCGTTGGCTGGGATTTCCAGGCCTGGGGGCACCAACAGCCAGCGCTCCAGGGGCTGCTGAAAAAAGGGCAATTCGGCGGGCAGCTGGCCAGTGCGGCTGAGCACCAGGGCCGCTGGCTGGGGCGATCGGCCTGCCGCCAGGCGCTGCGCCAGCAGATCGGCTGCTCGAATCAAACAGGTACTGCCGTGGCGACGCAGGGTCTCGGCGCCAATCAGGCAGCCATCAGCCCAGGCCAGGGCCTCCTCCAGGGCCCGCCGGTCCCCCTGGCCACCCAAATGGGCCGCACCCCCCTCTGGCGGCGCCAGGCGCCCATCCAGGCTGGTCGCCAGGACCAAGCGCAGCTCGGGCCGATTCAACCGGCGACCAGGGCCTCCAGGGCTGCGGGCACCATTTCGAGGCGCGGTGACTCTGCGAACACCTCGGCGGCGTTGTTCGGGCTTTCCTGCAGGCGCACCTTGTGGAGCTTGGCGCCGATCTCCGCGATGGGGCCCTGGAGCAGGTCGGCAATGTGCAGGGCGATGTTTTCGGCCGTGGGCACGCAATCGGCGAAGAAGGCCACGTCCTTGTTGAGGAAGGTGTGGTCAAAGGGCTCCACCACCAGGTCTTGAACCAGCTGCTGCAGGGCCGCCAGGTCACAGACCATGCCGGTGCGCGAATCAATCGAACCCCGCACTGTCACATCAAGCAGGTAGTTGTGGCCGTGGCCATGGGGCCGGGCGCACTTTCCGTAGATCTCTTCGTTTTCCCCCTGGGAGAGCTCGGGCCGGGCCAGGCGGTGGGCGGCGGCGAAGTGGGTGCGGATCGAGAGGAAAGCTTCCATGGAATCGGCCAGCAGGTCGGCCCAGAGGTTGGATTGTTCAAACAGGCGAAGACCCACCACGGGCAAATGGGGCGCCAGGCGCCGCCAAATGGCCAGGGCCAGGGCTTCGGTGGTGGGTAGGCAGCCGCCGGGGAGGCTGAGATCGAACTCGGGCCAGGTGTCGTTGAGAAAACGGAAATCCAGCTGGGCCGTCACCTCGGAGCGAATGGCGTGCTTCACGTCAGAGAGGTTGAGCACCATGCCATCGGCATCGAGGGGGCCCGCCATGGCCACCACCAATTCGTAGTTGTGGCCGTGGCCTGGGGCGATGCTGCAGGGCCCAAAGCGGGCCCGGTTTTGCTCGCCATCCAACTCCGGAAGGCAATAGAGATGACTGGCACTAAAGGTGGCTCGCCGCGTAATCACGCAGGGCCGACCCTGGCCATGGCTTGGCATTGCCAACCCTCTGAGGCCCTCCATCCTAGAAACGCAGGATTACCCCCGGCGATATCGGCCATGACCGCCGCCCCCTACAGCAGCCTGGCCAAGCGCCTGGCAGGCCTCAACCTCTATCTGGTGGGGATGATGGGCACGGGCAAAAGCGCGGTGGGGCGGCCCTTAGCCACGGCCCTGAGCTACCGGTTCATCGATGCCGACAGCACCCTCGAACGGGCCGCCGGACGGACAATTGCCGAGATCTTTGCCAGCGATGGGGAAAGCGACTTTCGCCAGCTGGAAACGGGCGTTCTGAACCAAATTGCCAGCTGGCATTCCCTGGTGGTGGCCACGGGCGGTGGAGTGGTGACCAGGCCGGAAAACTGGGGTCATCTGCGCCAGGGGGTGGTGATCTGGCTCGATGCCAGTGCGGAGCGCCTGCTGGAGCGGATCCAGCAGGACCCCACGCCGCGGCCGCTGATGCAGAGCCCGGATCCGGGTGCCCGGCTCAGGGAACTAATCGCCCAACGCCAAGCCCTATACGCCCAGGCGGATCTGGTGATCCGGCAACGGGATGAAACCCCCCAGGAGGTGGCGGAAGCGGTGCTGACGGCCCTCCCCACGATCCTCAAAGCCCGGGACGAGGCCCCCCAGCAGCCGGCGGTGCTGCGCAATGGGGATGGGGAGCTGACCCAGTCGCTCAACTAGGCGGTTCAACTGGGCAGCTCAACTGGGAGGCTCAACGCGCACGGCAAACCACTGGATGGTGCGCCCCGGCTCCAGCTCCAATTCACAGGCCGTTTCCAACAGGCGCATGGCCTGCTGCGTCGCCGTTGGTAGCCCCCGTAAATCGGCAGGCAGGGCCCCCAGCTCACCGAGCTGGGTCTCCAGCCAAGCCAGGGTTTCGGCGGCCGTGAGAATCCTTTCGGCCCCCGCCGGCTCAAGCACCACGTAGTGGTCGAGGGCTCGAAGCAGGGGATCGGACATGGTTAGTGGGGGATCAGGCTGCGGATGTCTCGGCTTCGATCCGATCACGCCAGCTAAACAGCGGCTCCAACAGGGGGTGATCTGCCAGGCCCGGCACCTGGCAAAAAGCCAGTTGGGCAGCCACCGCCAGGTCGGCAAGGCTGAGGGAAGAACCCACCAGGTAGGGGCCAGCGGCCACCATCACTGCCAGTTGCTGGAGGTTGGCCTGCAGGTGCTGGCGTTCCGCAGCACCCATCACGCTGCCGAGGGCATCACCAAGGCCGCCAAACAGACGATTTGGCACCTTGTCGACAAACTGCTTGACCAATTCAGGGGTGGCCTCAGGCAACAGCTCGGAGCGCAACTGGGGGTCGAGGGCAGCGGCCTGGAGCAGGGCCATGCGGGCGCCCGAGGCCAGGGAGGTGTCGGCCCAATCCTCCAGGAGCAGCGCCCTGGAACGCAGGAGGGGATCGGCGGGCAGCAGGGCCGGGGTGGGGAATTTATCTTCTAAATAGAGGGCAACGGCACTGGAATCGGCAATCACCTCCGGGCCATCCACCAGAACCGGTACCTGGCGCTGGCCGGAAAGCTGGAACAGGGAAATCTGGCCCAACCCTGGCGTCACCTCGACCACGCTGTAGTCGAGGCGCTTGAAGGCCAGCACCAAACGCACCTTGGCGCAGAAGGGGGAATGGCGAAACTGGTGCAGCTGCATCGACATCGCCGGCTTTGGCGGGCAGAGTAGCTACCACGAACCAGCTATTGGCCCTCCCGACTCAATGCAACCAGCCCAGCGATGAAGGACTTCTTCCTCAACGTGACCCGTTACCCGCGCTATTTGGTGGCGTTTGGGTTGGGATTGGCCAATTCGGTGCTGGAACCCCTAGCCGCCCGGGGCCGTAACCCCGTGACCGCCGTCGCCCTGATTGGGGCTGGCGTGAGCGGCATGCTCAGCCTGGCGTTGATCCTGCATGCGATGGTGAACACCTCACCGGTGGCTTAGCGATGGCCCAAAGCCGAAGGGTGGAGCGCGTGGCCTCCATGATCCGCCGCGAAATCAGCGAAATGCTGGTAGCTGGCATCAGGGACGAAAGGGTTAGCCAGGGCATGGTGAGCGTCACCAACGTGGAGGTGGCTGGCGATCTGCAGCACTGCAAGATTTTTGTGAGTGTCTTCGGCAGCGAAGACGAGCGCCAGGAGGCCATTGCCGGCCTCAAATCGGCCACGCCATTTGTGAAGGGGGAATTGGGCAGGCGGCTGAAGATGCGCCGCACCCCCGATGTGTTGTTTGTGCTCGACCGTGGACTCGAAAGGGGCACTTCTGTCTTGAGCCTGCTCAACAAGCTGGAAGAGGTGCGCCTGGAGAAGGGCGAGCCCCCCGAGGGCAGTGACCTCTGACCTAATCCGCAGCCTGATCGTGGTGCGCGCCAGCGGCCACCTGGCCGACGGCCAACGCCGCTATCCCCGCTGGGAACTGACCAACGCCGAGCTGCAGCGGCTGCTGGAAGAGGGGGTGGGCGGAGTGATCCTGCTGGGGGGCAGCGCCACGGAGGTTCGCGAACGCACCGCCCAGTTGCGCCGGTGGGCGGGCAAGCCCCTGCTGCTTTGTGCCGATGTGGAAGAGGGGGTGGGCCAGCGCTTTGAGGGGGCCACCTGGCTGGTGCCCCCCCTGGCCCTGGGCCAGCTGCACCGCCGCGACCCAGGCCGGGCCACGGCCCTGGCCGAGCGCTACGGCCGCTGCACGGGCAGGGATGCCAGGGCATTGGGCCTCAACTGGGTGCTGGGGCCGGTCTGTGACGTGAATAACAACCCGGCCAACCCGGTGATAAACGTGCGGGCCTGGGGCGAAGGGCCTGATGCCGCCGCCGAGCTGGCCGCCGGCTTCTGCCGTGGTGTCCAGGCCGAAGGGGTGCTGGCCTGCGCCAAGCATTTTCCCGGCCATGGCGACACCGCCACCGATTCGCACCTGGAGTTGCCGCTGATTGCCCACTCCCGAGATCGGCTGGAGGCGGTGGAGTTGCCCCCCTTCCGCTCGGCCATTGCCGCCGGAGTGGCAGCGGTGATGACGGCCCACCTGATGCTGCCGGCCCTTGATGCCGAGCTGCCGGCGACCCTGTCGCGGGCGGTGCTGAGCGGCCTGCTGCGCCAGGGACTGGGTTTCGACGGCCTGATCGTGACCGATGCGCTGGTGATGGAGGCAATTGCGGGCCGCTATGGGGTGGGCGAAGCGGCCGTGTTGGCCCTGGCGGCGGGTGCAGACCTGGTGCTGATGCCAGGCGATGCGGACCTGGCCATGGCGGCGATCGCCACCGCCCTGGAGGAGGGCAGATTGGACCTGAAGGCCCTGGAGGCTTCGGCCGCCCGACGGCAGCGGGCCCTGGCCTCCACCGAGATCGCCACTTCCCCAGCAGGCCCACCAAACCTGCCGCCCCTGGAGCCGGATCAGGCCCTGGCCCTGGAGTTGGTGCAGGCCAGCCTCGAGCGCCAGGGGCCCCGCTGGAGCCGGCCCAGACCCGGCCAGGCCAGCGTGAACCTGATCCGCTGCGACAACGCCCTATCGGCGCCCTTTTTGCCCCTAACGGCCCCGGCCCTGAACCTGCCTGGGGCCGCCGGCATGCAGACCTGCCTGCTCGATCGCCACTCCCCATCGCCCTGGAGCGGCGATCCCCAGGCGCCCCTGGCCCTGGAGCGCTTGCCAGGCGTTGCACAGCCGGACAGCCCGGCGGTGTTGCTCCAGCTTTTTGTGCGGGGCAACCCCTTTCGCGGCAGCGCTGGGGCCGAAGAACCCTGGGCCGAAGTGGTGCAGCAGTTGCAGACCCGCGGCCAACTGGCCGGGTTGGTGGTGTACGGCAGCCCCTATCTCTGGCAGGGCCTTAGGCCCCTGCTGGCCACCCAGATCCCCGCCGCCTACAGCCCTGGTCAAATGCCCCTCGCCCAGGCGGAAGCCCTGGCAAGCCTTGGGGTGGGCGACACTGAGGGCCAAGGCGGCTTCACCGACTAGCCCATGCTCAGCCTTTCGATGATCGTGCGGGATGAGGCCGAGCGGATCGAAGGCTGTCTGGCTTCGGTGGCAGGTTTTGTCGATGAAATGGTGCTGCTCGACACCGGCTCCCTCGACGACACCGTGGCCATTGCCCAGCGCTGCGGCGCCGTGGTGCACCACCTGGCCTGGCCGGGGGATTTTGCACCGGCTCGCAATGCCGCCCTCGAGCACCTGAGCGGCGACTGGGTGCTGGTGCTGGATGCCGATGAGCAGCTGCAGGAGGCCGCCAAGGCCCCCCTGCAGGAGCTGATGGCCGATCCAGAGCTGCTGGTGATCAACCTGCTGCGCTTTGAGCAGGGGGCCCTGCAGTCGCCCTATTCGAGTGTGAGTCGCCTGTTTAGGCGCCATCCAGCCCTGGGCTGGAGCCGGCCATATCACTCAATGATCGACGACAGCGTGATTGCCCTGCTGGAGCGGGAACCCCATTGGCGGGTGGTCGATTGCCCGGTGCCGGCCCTGGTGCACGACGGCTACCGACCCGAACTATTGGCGGCGGGCCAAAAGGCGGCCCGGCTGCGGCAGGCCATGGAGGCCGACCTGGCCGCACGCCCCGGCGATCCCTATGCCTGCGCCAAGTTGGGCAGCCTGGAGGTGGGCGAAGGAAATCTGCGGCGAGGGCTCGAGCTGCTGGAGCTGGGGCTGACCCATTGCCCGGCAGAAGCCCATCCCGAGCGCTACGAACTGCTGCTGCACCTGGGGATTGCCCTGGCGCCAACCGATCCCCAAAGGGCCGCCGAGCTCTACCAACGGGCCCTGGCCCTGCCCCTGCCGCCCCGGCTCCTGCTGGCGGCCCTGCTCAATTTGGCGGCGCTCCTGCTCGAGGCGGGCCAGCCAGCACCTGCGGCCCAGCTCTGCAGGCAGGCCACCCAGGCCGCGCCGGAGGTGGCCCTGGGCTGGTACAACCTCGGGATCGCCGAGCGCCAGCGGGGTGATGTGGCAGGGGCTATCGCCGCCTATGGCCAGGTTTTGAAGCTGGATCCAAACCATGCTTCCGCCCAGCAAAACCTGGGGGTGGCCCTCTTGCTCAGGGGCGACATCGAAGGGGCCCGCTTGGGGCTGCGCCGGGCGATCCAGCTGCTGGTGGAGCAAAACCGCCACGATGAGGCCGCCGCCCTTCAACAACAGGCCGGGGCCATGGTCAATCTCAATGCCCCTGGGGTGCCATGAGCCCTCTGCCCCTAGCTGGCCGCAGGGTGGCCGTAACCAGGGCCGAAACCCAGCTCGGGGAAGCGCGCCGTTTGTTCGAGGCAGCCGGCGCCCAGGTGCTGGATCTGCCGGCCCTGGTGGTGGGGCCACCGGATGAATGGGGCCCCCTCGATGACGCCCTCGCCGAGCTCGACAGCTTCCACTGGCTGATCTTCTCCAGCGGCAATGGCGTCAGCGCCGTGGAGCAGCGCCTCAAACGGCTGGGCAGCTGCCTGGCCCACCGCCCCAGGAGCCTGAAGATCGCAGCGGTGGGCCGCAAAACGGCAATCCAACTGGAGGAGCTGGGCGCCGGGGCCGATTTCATCCCACCGGCCTTTGTGGCCGACAGCCTGCTGGAGCACTTTCCGGTTTCGGGCTGGGGGTTGAGGTTGCTGCTGCCCCGGGTGCAAAGCGGCGGCCGCACCCTGCTGGCCGAAGCATTTGCGGAAGCCGGCGCCCGGGTAGTGGAGGTGGCGGCCTACGAAACCCGCTGCCCCAAGGGCCTTCCCAGCGCGGCATTGGCGGCCCTGGAGCAAAAGGGGCTGGATGCAATCACCTTCAGCAGTGGCAAAACCGTGCGCCACACCTGCGAAATGCTGGAGGCGGCCTATGGCCCCAGCTGGCGGCAACAGCTCGAGGGGGTGGCGGTGGTCTCGATCGGCCCCCAAACCAGCCGCTGTTGCCTGGATTTACTGGGCCGGGTGGATGGGGAGGCCGACCCCCACGATCTAGAGGGCCTGGTGGCGGCCTGCGCTAGGGCCCTCTAGAGCTCTGCCACCACTGATTGGCCACCATTGAGCAGCAGCAGGCGACCGCGCTGCCCATCAACCCTGGCCACCTTCCAGCCCGGGGGCAAAAGGTCAGTGCTGCGGCCACCCTGCTGGCCGGCGCTCAAGGTGCCGCTCAAATTGCCAAATTGCACCAGGGCCTGCACCTGGCCGCCGCTGCGCACCACCCCGCTAAAACGAAAACCGGCGGGAAGGGCAGCCTGGGCGTTTGCCTGGCGACCGCTGGCGGCAATCGGGCCGAAGGGATCCCGGCGGCCGATCGGCACCGAAGCCTCCACCTGGGCAGGGGTGGGCAGGGCCTTGAGCCCGGCCAAATGCCCCCGGCCTTGACCCTGACCCTGGCTGGCCGGTCTGGGCCCTAGGGCAACAGGGGCTGGGGGGAGGGAAGAAGGGGAATTGGCATTGGGGCCCGCAAAGGAGCTACACCCCGCCAGCAGCAGGGCCGGGATAACGGCTTTGCACCAGGTCGCGAAAACGGTCAAGGTTGGCCTGGAGCTCCTTAGTGACTATTCCCCCCAGGATGCTCGGTTCCATCAAGGGTGCCAATACCCCGGGCAGCTCATAGCTGACGCTGAGCTTGACGGAGGTGGCGCCATCCTCCTGGGGATAGAAGCGCACCGCCCCCTTGGTGGGCAGCCCGCCAACGGATTGCCAGTGCAGTTGCTGGGCCTCGACCCGCTGGGTAATCCGTGCCTTCCAGTGGAAGCGAAAACCCTGGGCCGCCAGGGTCCAGTCGGTGAGGTCGGGATCATCGAGGGTGGTCACCGACTCAATCCAGCGCATCCACTGGGGCATCGCCTCCAGATCACTCCACACCTCCCAGACCTGCTCCACCGGGGCATCGATCTGGGTGGTCACACTGTGCTCAAGCCAACGGCCCATGGGTTCTGCTCAGGAATTAGCCGGGGTTGAGGAAGCTGGATTGGCGGCCAGCTGCACAGGACGATCCAAAATTGCCGCCGCCGCCAGGCGACCGCTCATCGTGGCACCCTCCATCGAGTCGATGTAGTCCTGCTTGGTGTAGCTGCCGGCCAAGAAGAAGTTAGGGATGGGGGTGCGTTGATCGGGGCGGTAGGGCTCCATGCCGGGGGCTTCTCGATACAACGACTGGGCCAGCTTGACCACATTGCTCCAGACCAGCGTGAGCCCCTGGGCCGATGGGAACAGGCTGCGCACCTGGGCATCGGTGGCCGCCACGATCTCCTCGGTTTTCTTGGGGATCCAGGGGTCGCCTGGGGTTAGAACGCACTGCAGCAGCGAACCTTGGCCCTCCTTGCGGTAGTCGGCGGGGCTGGCCAGAGCCAGGTCGGCAAAGCAGCTGAAATCGGCGTCGGCTGTGTAGAGGAGGTTGTCGAGGCCACTGGCATGGGCCAGGTCGTGGCGCTTGCTGGTGGCGTCAGGGGAATCACCCAATTCGGTCACCCAGCCGTCGTAGCGCAGCTGAACGGTGGCCACCGGCACGGCTTCTAGCTTGTAGATGGCATCGAACTGGGCATGCTGGCGCCAGGCCTCGGGCAACAGGCGCTGAATGCCCGGCACATCGCAGGCCGCCAGGTAGCAATCCGCCTGCACCTGCACATCGCCCTCGGGGGTGCCCAGGGTGAGGCCGGTAACCCGGAGATTTTCACCCTCCTCGAAGTGCACCTGGCTTACCCGGTGGCGCAAGTGGAGCTTGGCGCCGCGCTCCTGGATGTAATCGAGGATCGGGCCCGTCAGCCAGCGGTGCGGTGAGCCCTTGAGCAGGTTGAGTTTGGAGGCCTCAGTTTTGGAGGCAAACATCATGAAGATGGTGAGCATGCAGCGGGCGGAGATCGCCTCGCAATCAATGAAGCCGAGGGCATAGGCGATCGGATTCCAGAGGCGGCGGATGCTCTGCTCACTGCCGCCATGGCCCACAAACCAATCCTGGAAGCTGATGCGATCGAGATCGCGAATCACCTTCATGGCCGCCTCGTAATCCACCAGACCAAGCACGATCGGGCTGGTGCCCAGGGCCAGGGCGTTGCGTAGTTTGTCGAGCCAGTCGAGCTGGGGGGTGGTGAAAAAGGCCTTCAGGCCATTGAAGGGGGCACCGATCGGGAAGCGAAAGTCGAGCTCGCGCAGGTCGCCGCCCTTATTCACAAACAGGTGGGTGTGGTCCTTGGGGAGCAGGTTTTCGAAGGCCCCCACCTTGCGCATCAGGGCAAACAAATTGGCGTAGTTGAAGAAGAAAACATGCAACCCCATTTCGATGTGGTTGCCTTCGGCATCTACCCAGCTGCCCACCTTGCCGCCCATGAAGGGGCGGGCCTCATAGAGGTCGACCTGGTGGCCCGCTTCCACCAGATCCACGGCCGCCGACAGCCCGGCCAGCCCTGCTCCCACGATGGCGACGCGCACCTACTGCCCAGCGATGTGGCCCGACTCTATGGATTCGCCCGCCAAAACCGCGATCAGAAAGGCTGCTCCCAAAAAGGGCCGCCCTGGCCCAGAAACGGCAGGCCAGCGGAAGCATCCATAGAGTTGGGGGATCTTGAACGTTGCGGCCGCAGCCATGACCACCGGTACCGCCACCATTCCAGCCCCCCACACCGCCAAAGACGGTAAGGGAATCCTGGTTACGGAGCCAGCGATGAAACAGCTGGGCAACTTGATGCAGCAGCAGGGTACAAACCAGGTTTTGCGGGTGGGTGTGCGCTCCGGCGGCTGCAGCGGCATGAGCTACACCATGGATTTTGTGAATCACTCCGAAATCCAGGCCGACGACGAGCAGTACACCTACGAACCGGCCAATGCCCCCAGCTTTTTGGTGATCTGCGATCCCAAGAGCCTGCTCTACATCTATGGCATGCAGCTGGATTTCTCCACGGCCCTGATTGGGGGTGGCTTCAACTTCACCAACCCCAACGCCACCCAAACCTGCGGCTGCGGCAGTTCCTTTGCGGTGTGAGGCCCCAAGCAGCGGCCGGCATGGGAATCTGAAGCAGATACGCGCACGGCGCTTGCCATGACGGCATCCCCAGGCTCCGAAGCCCAAACCAGCCAAGAGAGCTCCCTGTTTGAGGCGGCCATCGGCCGCTACCAGCAGGGTGCCCCGGCGGCTGAAGTAATCGACGACTTCATCGCCATCACCCGCCAACAGCCCAACCAATCCGCCGGTTGGACCTGCCTGGCCTGGTTGCTACTGCTGGAAAACCAACCAATTGATGCCCTCAAGGCCGCCAAGGCGGCGGTGCGCCTAAACCCCCAGGACCCCCAGGCCCGGATCAACCTCAGCCTGGCCATGCTCGAAACCGGCGCCAAGGGCGTGCGCGAGCACATTGAGATGGTGCAAAGGGTGCTGGTGATGGCCCCCGAGATGGCAGAAGAACTGCAGGAATCGATGGCCGATGGCCTGCGGCGCAAGCCGGGCTGGCAGGCCATGGACAAGGTGAGGGACTGGCTGGCCCTTTGAGAGCTTCCCTTGAGGTAACCCCCAAGCCCCTGCTGCTGCTCAGCAATGGCCATGGGGAGGATCTCAGCGGCTCCCTAATCGGCCAGGCCCTAGGGGCCCAGGGCCAGAGGGTGATGGCCCTACCCCTGGTGGGCCATGGCCGGGCCTATCTGCAGGCGGGCATTGAAGTGCTGGGCCGCACCCGCGAATGCAGCACCGGGGGCTTGGGTTACACCAGCTTTGGGGCCCAGCTGCGGGAGATCCGGGAGGGTCAGTGGGCCTACCTGCTGGGGCGCCTGCTTTGGCTGAGGCGCCACAGGAGCCAGTTTGGGCTGGTGATCGCCGTGGGGGATCTGCTGCCGGTGCTGGGGCTCTGGCTGAGTGGCCTGCCGGGAGCGGTGTATCTGGTGGCCTACTCCAGCCACTACGAGGGTCGCCTGCGGCTGCCCTGGCCCTGCGGCTGGCTGCTGCGCTCCAAAAGGATCCTGGAGATCTGGAGCCGGGATCAGCTCACGGCCCTCGACCTCAGCAGCCAACTGGGCCGCTGCGTGCGCTTCCTCGGCAATCCATTCATGGATGGGCTGCCAACGCTCGCAAGTGACCCCAGCCCTGAACCCAGGCCCCCTGCCCGCCAAACCCTGGCCCTACTGCCGGGCAGCCGCATGCCAGAGGCCCTGCAAAATCTGCTGCTGATGCTGCGGGTGCTGGAGCGCCTCCCTTCAGAACTGCAGCAGCCTGGACGGCTGCGGCTGCGGGTGGCGCTGGTGTCGGCCATGGATCAGCAGCAGCTGGCGGCGCGGGCCGGCCGCCTGGGCTGGCAGCTGGAGCAGCCCGCAGGAGAGGGCACCCCCTTACTGCGGCGCGGCAGCCTGCGGCTGGAGCTGGGTTGGGGGAGCTTTGGGACCATCCTGCAGGATTCAGACCTGGTGCTCGCCAGTGCGGGCACGGCCAGCGAACAGGCGGTGGGCTTGGCAAAGCCCGTGCTGCAACTCTGCGGCCCGGGCCCCCAGTTCACGGCCAGCTTCGCGGAAGCCCAGCGCAGGCTCCTGGGCCCGGGCGTTTGCTGTGCGATCGGCCCCAGCGGCGACCCTGGCACCCTCGAGGCCACAGCAGAGCTGGCCAGCCAACTGCTGGCTCGCCAATGGGCCGATGGGGGCGACTGGCGCCAGGGCCTGGAGCGCATCGGCGCCGAGCGGATTGGCCCGATCGGTGGCAGTGAGGCCATGGCGGCGGCGATCATGGCGTTAGTTCCAATCACCAGGTAGATGGAAACCAGGTTGCAGCGGGTCAAAAACGCCTTCGACAGCCTGCTGGTGGTGGATGTGTTTGTGGTGATCGCCGGTGCGATCTGGTTTGCGGTGGCGGTGACCCTGCACAGCCAAAAGATTGAGGCCCCACTTGAGCTCTTTCAAAAACTGTGGGAGCCCCTATTCACCCCGGCGATTGGCCTATTAATGGCCGCCGCCATCCTCAGCGGGGTGCTGGGCTGGTGGCAGCGGCGAGGGCAGCGCTGAGCTCGGCGTAATCGAATTTGAAGCCTTGGGCCTGCAAGCGCTCGGGCACCACCTGCTGGCCCTCCAGCACCACCTGGGCCCCATCCCCCAGCAACAGCTGCAGCAGCGGGCCGGGCACCGGCAGCAGGCTTGGGCGCCCCAGAGCCCGGCCAAGGGCGGCGGCAAAGGCGGCCATGGTGGTGGGTTCGGGGCCCACGGCGTTGTAAGTGCCGCTGTAGGCGGAATCCTCCAGGGCGGCGGCAATCAGGCGGCAGAGATCGTGGCGGTGGATCCAGCTCATCCACTGACGGCCCGAACCCACGGGCCCGCCAAAACCCATCCGAAAAACGGGCAACATCTTGCCCAGGGCGCCTCCATCGGGGCCGAGCACGATGCCAATCCGCAGGGTCACCAGGCGGCAGGCCGGCGGCAACTTGGCTGCTGCTGCCTCCCATTGCTTGCAAATCTCAGCGAGATAATCGGAGCCGGCGGGGCTTGCCTCCGTGAAACGGGCCGTCTGGCTGCTGCCGTAGAAACCTACCGCCGAGCCATTGACCAGCACCGCCGGGGGCTTGGCCATGGCCGCCATTGCGGCCGCCAGGTTGGCGGTGCTGCGCAGGCGGCTCTGGAGCAGCAGCTCGCGGTGCTCTGGGGTCCAGCGCTTATCGGCAATGGGCTCACCGGCCAGGTTGACCACCCCATCGGCCTGGGCAAGGGCCAGATCGAGGCCGTCGTGCTGCCAGGCTTGGGGATCGGCTGGATCAAGCTGCAGGCAGGAAAGGCGGCCACTGGCCAGGGCCGGGAAGGGATTGGCCCGGCGGCTCACCAGGGTGATGCTGTGGCCTAGCTCCAGCAGGAAGGGCACCAACTCGCGGCCCACAAAGCCAGAACAACCCAGCAGCAGCAAGCGCACGCAGTGAACCCAGATAACGGTGCCGGGAGACTAGCGGCCCTAGCCTGCAGCCACTGCCTTCAACTTTGCCTGCCCGCCATGGCCGAAACACCAGCACCCGCGCCCGCAGCCTCCGCTCCCGCCGCCCTCAAGAAGGGCAGCCTGGTGCGGGTTAGCAAAAAGGCCTACCAGGGCAGCCTGGAGGCGGGAGTCAGTGATCCCACCCCACCCGATTACATCTTTGAGGGCCCCGGCGAAATTTTGGCCTTGAAAGGTGAATACGCCCAATTGCATTGGCGGATGCCCGTGCCCGACGTGTGGCTGAGGCTAGATCAACTAGAAGCCTGTTGACCATCCGCCGGCTTATTTAGCCTTAGATACACCAAAGCGACTGCGCTCCTGCTGCAGTGAAGCGCGAAAGCGCTTGGCTTCTCGGATCATCTCGCGGCCATCGTGCAAGTAGGAATCCACGTAGCCCATGGTGTAACGCTCTAGCTCCATCAAGGCATCCTTGAGCTGGGCGAAACAGTGATATAGCTGCAACGAAAAATCCTTAGCCGCCAGGGGTGCGGCAGATGCCGCATAGAGGGCCTCAACCCTATTAATTTTCTGCTGCGATTGCTCGAGATAGGAGCAAAAAGCCTCCATCAATTGGTCGTCGTAGGGATCGGCAGCCAGCTCCTTGAGCTGGGCCGGGAATGGATTGATCACCTGGGCCAGCAGCCGATCAATGGGCCCATACACCTGGTTAAACCAATGGGCCAGGGCCTGCTGCTCGGCCGTTACGGAAGGGGGGCTGCTGACCCGTTGCGATGGGGCGGCGGCAGCTGGGCTGCGGTCGTAGGCAGTGCGCCGTGCCCGGTCGCGGAGTATTTCCCAGGCGGCATTTAGGGCAATGATCGTGGTGGCATCACCGCCGGCATCGGGGTGGTGCTGCTTAACCAGGGCCCTGTAGGCAGCCTTTATTTCAGCGGCGCTGGCGCCCGGTGATACGGCCAATACGGCGTAGGGATCGGCAGCAGCCAGGGCAGTGCCTCCGCAATCAAATAAAGATATGAGAGGAAGTTTAGGAATCGGCCCAGCTCAGTAGCGGCTGGGATTGGAAGCCAATAAAAAACCCCGGCTTGCGCCGGGGTTTGGGATGAGTAAGCGCCGAGGGCGCGGTGTGAAAAGTGGAGGACTTTGAAAATAGGGGGCCTGAAAATGTGTGAGGGTTCAGGCCCAGTTTTGATCGGGCTAAATAAGCCTTAGATCAGAACTTGAAGGTGGTCTTGACTAGGCCGCCAACGCTGTCCTTGCTGCCGCCGTAGCCATTGATCCAAACGAATGCAGGAGTAACCGAGATGTTGTCGGTGACTTGCATCTTGTAGAACACCTCGAAGGAATCGGTGGCTTGATCAGTACCACCAATTTGGGTGTCGCCGTAGGCCATACCAAAGGCATTACCTTTCACGAATGCATCACTCCACTGGAGGGCGACCTGCCAGGTGGAAGAATCACCATTGTCGCCGTTGGCATAGGTGGAACCCACGCCAGCGCTGATCGAGGGGATGATACCCGTGGTCTTGGGCTGCCAGTAGGCGCTGAAACCGAGGTTGTTAGCGCCCTTAGAGTTGTAAGAAGCGTTGGGGTCTAGCAATGCGTAGCTAGAAGCTGCATTTGAGTAGGTGTAGGCAAAGGCCATACCCCAGTTAGAAGCCGCATAGCCAGCCTGGAAAGTGGTAGTGGAGGCTGAACCAATACCAGAGCCATCGGCATCAAGTACGTTGCTGGACTGGACAGAGTTGCCAGAAGTCAGCTGGTTAGAAACGTAGTTACCGCTGAGGCTGAAGCCATCCTTCTTATAGGAAAGGCCAGCACCGGCGCCCAGGTTGAGGCTATAGGCACCAGGTGCGCCTGCGTAGGTCATCCGATCAAGGATGGTGTCTGCGCCGTAGGCAGAGGGCCACATGGCAAGCATGTCGTCCTGGCGAACCTTGGCACCCACGGTGGCGGTCCAGTTGGAGCCCACGGGGAACTGGTAGAACAGGCGGTTGATGCCGACAGCATCAGCAGAAGTGTTGCTGGGGGTTGAGGCTGTTTCCAAGGCAGCACTGCCGTTTTGGCCGAAGGCGCTGTTCTGATAGTTGTTGCTGCGCAGGGTGGTGCGGAGCAGATCTTTGCCGGTGAAGCTGGTGTCCAGATTCAACTTCACGTCGTAGTTGAACGTGATGTTGTTGGTGGAAGACCCAGTCGGATAATCGACACCGTAAGCAGTGCCGTTGTCCACACCGCCGATCACGAAGGTGGCGACGCCCTTCAGCTTGGTGGTGGTGGAGAACTGGTTAGCTTCCAGGGTGCCAACGCGGGCATCCAGGCCGTCAACACGGCCCTTGAGGATGGCGAGCTCCTTTTGGAACTCGGTCATCAGCTTCTTCAGCTCGTCGGTCGTCTCGGTGACCCGATCGAGGCAGGCGTTGAGCAGGGCGGCTGCTTCAAAGCGGGTCATGGCCTGGCCACCTTTGTAGGTGCCGTTGGGGTAACCAGCGACGCAGCCATAGCGCTCGATCAGGTTGGAAAGTGCTTGGTAAGCCCAGTCGGTGGGCTTGACGTCAGAGAACTGACTGATGCTGGTGACTTGCTCGTCGGCGGCGTACTTGCTGACGCCAGCCACGTTCAGGTCGGCTGCATTGGCGGCCATGGGAGCCAGAAGGCCCAGGGCAGCAGGGGCAACCAGGAGTTGCTTAAAGAGTTTCATGGTGTTCCTCACACGAGTAGGGCGCAATGCGCCAAACAGATAATGAGGCATTAATAAGCAATACCCAGGCCAGTTGTGCCAGAGCACACATCGACCCAATTGCCAAAACACTTTGGCCAAAAACCAAATCCCAAAAACGATGCCCCCGAAACCCAGGCCCTAGGGGCTTGGACTTCGGGGGCTCTCGCCGGGCTGCAATCAGCCGCGAAACCAGCTAGATGGCGTTCTCCGCGATCAGCAGACCCTGATTAGTAGTACTGGAACTCACGGGCACCTCCTCCTTTGGGGGATAGGGCCAGCCGGCGGCGGATTCGGCAGCAGGGCTGGTTCAAACCCTTGGGCTTGAGCCATAGGCCCCTTGCCCCGTCACTGCTGACAGAACCCACAAACAATAGCCAATAAAAAAGGCGCCCCGAGGGGCGCCCAGATCAATGAGTTGAATGATCAAAGATCTTTCGATCAAAGGGCGTTTCCACGGGGCAGAACCTCTTCAGGGAAGACGAAGTTTTCATGCGGCTGGTCAGCCGGTGCCATCCAGGCACGCAGACCTTCATTCAGCAAGATGTTCTTGGTGTAGAAGGTTTCAAACTCAGGGTCCTCAGCGGCGCGGATTTCCTGCGACACGAAGTCGTAGGCACGCAGGTTGAGGGCCAGGCCAATGATGCCGATGCTGCTGGTCCAAAGACCCATCACAGGCACAAACAGCATGAAGAAGTGCAGCCAGCGCTTGTTGGAGAAGGCGATACCAAAGATCTGGCTCCAGAAACGGTTGGCGGTGACCATCGAATAGGTCTCCTCTTCTTGGGTCGGCTCAAACGCCTTAAAGGTGTTGGCCTGGTCGCTGTCCTCAAACAGGGTGTTCTCCACCGTTGCGCCGTGGATGGCGCACAGCAGGGCACCACCGAGGATGCCGGCCACTCCCATCATGTGGAAGGGGTTCAGCGTCCAGTTGTGGAAGCCCTGCAGGAAGAGCAGGAAGCGGAAGATTGCTGCCACACCAAAAGATGGGGCAAAGAACCAGCTGCTTTGACCCAGGGGGTACATCAGGAAAACACTGACGAACACCGCAATCGGGCCAGAGAAGGCGATGGCGTTGTAGGGGCGAATGCCGACTAGGCGAGCAATCTCGAACTGACGCAGCATGAAGCCGATCAGGGAGAAGGCACCGTGCAGGGCCACGAAGGGCCAGAGGCCACCCAGTTGGCACCAGCGCACGAAGTCGCCTTGGGCCTCAGGACCCCAGAGGAGAAGAAGGCTGTGACCCATGGCATCAGCCGGGGTGCTCACCGCAGCGGTGAGGAAGTTGCAACCCTCCAGGTAGCTGGAGGCAATGCCGTGGGTGTACCAGGAGGTAACAAAGGTGGTGCCGGTTAGCCATCCACCCAATGCCAAGTAGGCAGTTGGGAAAAGAAGCAGGCCAGACCAGCCCACAAATACGAAGCGGTCGCGCTTAAGCCAGTCATCAAGGATGTCGAACCATCCCCGTGCTGCTGGCTGGCGCCCAAGGGCAATTGTCATGAGAGAGCAGCTTCATGAAGCGTTACATGGGGATCGTAAGGGGCATTGCCGCCAGCCGTGGCTCCTAGGCGCCAAAGTGGCCTCAGCAAGCCCTTTCCCAGTTGTCATGTTTGTCGTAGAGCTCTCGCTAAAGCTCAGCCCCATGCCCGTTGCCGTGCAGCGCAAGGAGCTCAGCGATGCCCAAGCCCTCTATGCCACGGTCAAACAGGCCCTAGAGAGCGCCAGCCCGATGCTGCTGGAGCTCTCCTGCGAGAAGGAAGAAAGCAAGCAAATCTGCCTGCTCACTAGCGAAGTGGTGGCGGTGCAGATCTACGAAAAATCGGCGATGGCCTCCGGCAGCAAGCGCCCGGGTTTCAGCCTCTACAACTAGGTGGGCTCCGCAGCACAAACCACCCCCCTAAGGATTGAGCGGCTCAGCTACAGCTGGCCCAACGGCCAATCGGCTCTGAGCCAGTGCCAGCTAGAGATCCCCCGCCCGGGCCTCTGGATGCTGGTGGGCACCAACGGCAGCGGCAAAAGCACCCTGCTGCGCCTTATTGCCGGGCTGCTGGAGGCCAAAACCGGCCAAATCAGCACCCCGCTCAAGCCGGCCCTGGTGTTCCAAAACCCTGACCACCAATTACTCCTGCCCAGTTGCAGCAGTGAGCTACTGCTCAGCCTGCCCGGGGGGCTTGGGGCCAGCGAGCGCAAAAAGCGCCTGGAGCAGGCCCTGCAACGGGTTGGGCTGGCGGGCTTCCAGCAGCGGCCAATCCACACCCTCAGTGGCGGCCAGAAGCAACGGCTCGCTATCGCCGGGGCCCTGGCCAGTGAAGCGGGGCTGCTGCTCCTCGATGAACCCACGGCCCTGCTGGATCCCCAAAGCCAAAGGGAGGCCCTTGAGCTGATCTACCAGCTCAGCCATCCCGGCCCCCAGCACAGCCAACCAGCCATCACGGCCCTATGGATCACCCATCGGCTCGAGGAGCTGCGGCGCTGCGATGGCGCAGCCCTGATGGAGCACGGCCGCATCGGGCCCTGGCAAAACGGCGCAGAGCTGGCGCAGCAACTGGCCACCCCCTTGCAGGGCGGCAGGGTCGAGAGGTAGGTTCTTGCAGCCGGATGGCCGGCAGCTTCATCTCCAGGAGCTTCATTCCTCGGTAGCTCAGTGGTAGAGCGGTCGACTGTTAATCGATTGGTCGCAGGTTCGAATCCCGCCCGGGGAGTTTTTAAACACACGCCCCAGTAGGGCCCACCAAGCCGCCTCACCAGGGGCGGCTTTTTGCTGGCATCACAACAAACAACTGCAAAGAAAACCTAAAGAACGGCCGCCCTTCGCGGCAAAGGAGATACGGAAAAACGCTCACCGCCACAGGCTTGCTTCCTGATTTGCCGGCCAGTCGCTCCGCCAATCCGGGGCCGCCAGTGGCGCAGCAAGGCCTTTGACCCATCGATGGCTGCCAGATGGCGCAAAAAACCGCGAGAATCAAGCCACCAAAGTGCATCTGATTTGCTGCACTGGCGGTTGTTTTTCAGAGCTCGTCTCCCCCAACGCCCTACTTCGAGCCCTTTGCCATGAAGCCCTCAATCCTGCTGATCGAAGACGACAGCGACATGCGCGATCTGGTGGCTGGCCACCTCGAGCACGGTGGCTTCGATGTGCAGCGGGCCGATGACGGCATCAAGGGCCAGGCCCTGGCCCTGCAGTACAGCCCCGACCTGATCCTGCTCGACCTGATGCTGCCCAAGGTGGATGGGCTCACCCTCTGCCAACGCCTGCGCCGCGAAGAGCGCACCGCCAAGATCCCGATCCTGATGATCACCGCCCTAGGCGGCACCAAGGACAAGGTGAGCGGCTTCAATTCCGGCGCCGACGACTACCTCACCAAACCCTTTGACCTGGAGGAGTTGATGGTGCGGGTTAAGGCCCTGCTGCGCCGCAGCGACCGGGCACCGCTCTCCACTAAGCACAGCGAAATCCTCAGCTACAGCTGCCTCACCCTCGTGCCCGAGCGGTTTGAAGCGATTTGGTTCGACGAACCGGTGCGCCTCACCCACCTGGAGTTTGAGCTGCTGCACTGCCTGATGCAGCGCCACGGCCAAACCGTGTCTCCCTCCCTGATCCTCAAGGAGGTGTGGGGCTACGAGCCCGACGACGACATCGAGACGATCCGGGTGCACGTGCGCCACCTGCGCACCAAGTTGGAGCCCGACCCCCGCAAGCCCCGCTTCATCAAGACCGTCTACGGCGCCGGCTACTGCCTGGAATTGCCCCGGGCCGAACAGGCCGTCGCCAGCTAGGGCGAACCAATCTCCAGCAGGGCCACTTCCCAGGCCAGGCGGGGCTGAACGTAGGCCTTTAGCTGGCTACGCAGCCGCTCCAGCCGCTTGAGCTGGTGGGTTGCTGCTGCGGACCCGTTTTGGCGCCAAAGCACCCACTGCCACCAATCCAGCAGCCACAGCTGTTGCTCCCCATCTAGCGCCTCAGCAAGGTCGCGGGCCAGCTCAAGGGCAGGCAGGGCGGCGCCACCGCTTTGGCCCAGCTGGCGCAGCCGGTCGGCCAATCCCTCTGGCAAGGCCTGCCACTGCTGGCGATGGCGCAACAGGGCCCCGGGGGAGCCCGCCGCCAGCTCAATCAATTCCCTGGGATCTGCTTGATGCGGCTCCTGGTCGGAGCACACCTGGCTAGCGAGCACTGCGGCCAGCTGGTCAACGGAAAGCCTGCCAAAGGGGATTTGCTGGCAGCGGGAGCGAATCGTGGTGAGTAGTTGTTCGGGGGCTGCACTGATCAGGATTAGGCGGCCCTCACCTGGCTCCTCCAGGGTTTTAAGCAGGGCATTGGCGGCCGCTTCCGCCATCGCTTCTGCCCCATCCAGCACCACCATGCAGCCGGGGGCCTCCACCGCCCGGCGCGATAAAAAGCGCGACACATCACGGATTTGCTCCAGCCGCAGCTGGGGCGCCGCCCGCCGGGAGATCCCCTGCTCAGCGGCCTGGGAAGCGGGGATCAACTGGCCCTTGTCGCTGTAGGTGGGCTCCACCCAGAGCAGGTCGGGATGGTTGCCCTCCTGCAGCCTGCGGCGCACGGCCAAATCCCCCTGGGGGCCAGCCAAAATCCCCTCCAAAAAGCGCAGGGCGGCGAGGCGGCGGCCCACTCCTTCGGGGCCGGCAAAGAGGTAGGCGGGGGCCAGCCGCTGCTGATCCAAGGCGGCCTCCAAAAGCGCCACGGCCTGGCCCTGGCCCACCAGATCGCCAAACAGCTCTCCCAGCGACCCAGCCATCAGGTCTGGCCCAGCTGCAGCAAGCACTGGCAACAGGCCGCTGTGACCAGCTCGGGGGCCGCATCGGCATCCACCCGGGCCCAGCCGCGTTGGGCCGCCAGGGCCGCAAAGCCATCCCCCACCCGCTGC
This sequence comes from Cyanobium sp. WAJ14-Wanaka, assembly GCF_024345375.1. NCBI lineage: Bacteria > Bacillati > Cyanobacteriota > Cyanophyceae > Synechococcales > Prochlorococcaceae > Cyanobium > Cyanobium sp. WAJ14-Wanaka. Next base: position 37,882 of record NZ_JAGQAZ010000002.1, read on the forward strand.
AGGAAGGCCTCCCCCGCCGCCTCGATCCGATCCGCCTGGCGATTCCCCCGCCGCCGCAGCGATTCAGCCAGGGGAATATCCAGCCAAAGGGTGAGGTCGGCCGTCAGGCCCCCGGTTGCCATGGCCTCCAGCTGCTCAATTAGGGCCAACGAGAGGCCCCGGCCGTAGCCCTGGTAGGCCGCCGTGGAGCCGGCAAAGCGGTCGCTGAGCACCCAATCACCCCGCTCCAGGGCCGGGCGGATCGTTTGCTCCACATGCTGGGCCCGGTCGGCGGCATAGAGCAGTAATTCGGCAGTGGGCTCGGGGGCCGCCTCGCCCGGGGGGTGCAGCAGCAGCTGGCGCAGGGCCTGCCCCAATGCGGTGCCACCGGGTTCGCGGCTAACCACCAGCCGGCTGCCTGCCGCCATCAATCCACTGGCCGGCAACCAGGCCTGCAGGGCCTCGAGCTGGGTGCTTTTGCCGCAGCCATCAAGGCCCTCGAGCACCACAAACCGGCCGCTTGGCACCTGGGACCTAACCGCGCTGATGGCGGCCATCCTGGAGCAAGAGGGCATTGGCGACCACGGTGATCGAGCTCATCGCCATCAATAGGGCCGAGAAAGACGGCGTCAGCAGCAGCCCGTAGCGGGGCAACAGCACCCCCGCCGCCAGCGGCAAAACAATCAGGTTGTAGCCAAAGGCCCAGGCGAGGTTCTGGCGCACCTTGGCCATGGTGCGGCGAGCCAGCCCCAGGGCCAAGACCAACCCCTCCAGGCCATCCCCCAGCACCACCAGATCAGCGGTGTCCTGGGCGATCTGGGTGCCCGTTCCCACGGCAATGCCGAGGTCGGCGGCGGCCAGGGCGGGGGCGTCATTGATGCCATCCCCCACCATCGCCAAGGTGCCCTGGTGGGGGAATTGGTCCAGGTGCTCAAGCTTCTGCTCGGGCCTGAGCTCCCAGGCCAATTCCTCGGGCCTTAGCCCCAGCAGGGCGCCGAGTTGTTGGACGGGCTGCTGGCGATCGCCACTGAGCAAACCCAGCTGCAGGCCCATGGCCCGGAGCTGCTGGATCACCAGGGCCGCATCGCGGCGGGGTTGGTCCTGAACCGCCACCAAACCCAGCACCCCCTGGCGATTCGCCACCGCCAGGACCGTGGCCCCATCGGCCTCGAGCCGCTGCTGGCGGCCAGGGAGATCGGCCAGGTCGCCGGCTGGGGCTGGGGCTTGCGCTGGCAGGGAAGGATCAAGGCCGGCCTGCACCCAGGCGAGCCTGCCCACCCGGTAGTGCTCACCCTTAACTATGCCTTCCACGCCCTGGCCCGCCACGCTGCGGCAATCGCTGGTTTCAAGCAGCGGTAGCTCCAGCCGCTGGGCCTCCACCAGCAGCGCATAGGCCAGGGGATGGCGGCTGCTGGCCTCGAGGCTGGCGGCCAACTGAAGCAGGGCATGTTCAGCCGATGGGAACTGCCCAGCTGCCATTGCCCCGGGCGTAAATGTTTCGATGGCGATCACCACCGGGCGCCCCAGGGTGAGGGTGCCGGTTTTGTCGAACAAGATCGCCCCCACCTGGGCGGCCGCCTCAATCGCATCACCACCGCGAAATAGCAGCCCAGCTCGGGCCGCCTGGCCGGAGCCCACCGTGATCGCCGTGGGGGTGGCGAGGCCGAGCGCACAGGGACAGGCCACCACCAGCACCGAAATCGATAACTGCAGCGCCAGGGCCAGGGGGGTGGTGGCATGGGCCCCCAGCACCTGGGGCCAGAGGGCCGCGCCCCATTGCCACCAAAAAACAAAGGTGACTAGGGCCAAGCCCAACACCAGGAAAGTGAACTGGCCCGCCAAGCGATCAACCAGGCGCTGGATTGGGGCCTTGCGCGCCTGGGCCTGCTCCACCAGGCGAATGATTCGGGCGATGGCGCTATCGCTGCCGCAGCGGCTCACCTCCAGCTCCAAGGGGGCCTCCAAGTTGAGGCTGCCGGCTGCCAGTTCGGTGTCGACCGTGGCCTGCAGCGGCAGGGGTTCGCCCGTGAGTCCGGACACGTCCACCGCCGATGCCCCGGCGCGCACCACCCCATCCACCGGCACCCGATCGCCAGGTAGCAGTTGCAGCCGGTCACCAGGGCGCAGGCCCCCGACCCGCACGCTCCGGGGCGGCCCTTCCCCCATCAACAGTTGGGCCGTATCTGGCTGCAGGGAGGCGAGATCCTCCAGGGCGCGGCCTGTGCGGAAGCGGGCCCGCTCCTCCAGGAACCTCCCCAACAGCACAAATCCCAGCAGCAGCACCGGCTCATTGAAAAAACAGGGCCAGCCGCTCTCTGGCCAAAACAGGCCCACCCCACTGGCCAGGTAGGCACTGGCCAGGCCCAAGCCCACCAGGGTGTCCATGCTGGGCATCCCCGCCCAGGCCCCCTGCCAACCGCGCACCAGGATTGGCCTACCGGGCCCCGCCAGCGCCACGGTGGCCACCAGGCCATGGAAGCCCATGGAGCCCAGCTGGCCCAGGTGCCCGAACACCGACACCACCAGCAGGGCCAGGGCCACCACCAACTGGCGCCACTGCTCCCACCAATTGCGGTGCTGAAGCCGCTCGCGGCGGGAGCTGATCTCCTGACCCACCTCCCGCAGCCTGGCCTGGAAGCCCAGGGCCGCCAATGCCTTCTGGATCGGCTCGAGGGAGGCCCCCTGGTCCGCCGCGGCCAGGGCCAGATCTAGCTGCACCCAGGCGGTGCGGGTCAACAAATTGACACTGGCCTGCTGCACCCCCGGTTGCTCCAGCAGCCGCTGCTCCACGGCACGCACGCAGCCACCGCACTTCATCCCCTCGATCTCGAGCAGCAGAGGTTCTGAAGCGAACAAAACGGCAGCATTAACCTCAGCAGAGGCTAGGCAGATCGGTGAGAATGGTGCCCAAGCAGCTTTTGTAGGCCGGTGCCCCGCTCCCAACGCAACGACAACTTCATCGATAAGAGCTTCACGGTGATGGCCGACCTGATCCTCAAGGTCATCCCCACCAACCGCCGCGCCAAGGAGGCCTTCGCCTACTACCGGGATGGCATGAGCGCCCAGGCCGACGGGGAATACGCCGAAGCCCTCGACAACTACCAAGAGGCCCTCACCCTCGAAGACGATCCCCTCGACCGGGCCTTCATCATTTACAACATGGCCCTGGTGTACGCCAGCAACGGTGAGCACCACAAGGCCCTCGACCAATACGGCGCCGCCCTAGAGCTCAACAGCAAGATGCCCCAGGCCCTCAACAACATGGCGGTGATCCACCATCACCTGGGCTCGATTGCTGAAGAAAAGGGCGAAGCCGATGAGGCCGACCGCTGCTACGACCAGGCCGCTGACCTCTGGGGCAAGGCGATCCGCCTAGCCCCCAACAACTACATCGAGGCCCAGAACTGGCTGAAAACCAGCGGCCGCGACAGCGTCGATGTCTATTTCTGAGCAGAGCGGGTTGCCCCGCCAAAATCGCAGCTCTTCACCAGCTGATCAACCCCTTTACACCGTGTCGTGGCTACCGATATCGATCGGAATCAGGAGCTGGCCCTCAATTAAGAGCTCAAGGGTGATTCGGTAACTGATGTTGATTGATACGGAATGCAGCCCACTCAATCGCCCCTTTAGGGCATGCAATCGCAAGGAGGGGTGACGGGGATTTGCCTCAAGCAGCAAGAGAGTCTTGAGATACTTTTCACGTAGATCTGGATGCCGGCTTAAGAAACGAGAGGCTTTGCGGTTGTAACTCTCGTTAAATAGCAGCTTCCAGCTCAAGACAGCTCAGCCGCCAGAGCATCAAGACGATCCAGGTGGGCTTCAGCCGATTCTTCGACAAACCTTCCTGCCACCACCTCGGCACGGGCCTCCAAAAGGGCGAGTTCTAATTCCAAATCACGTAGGCGCTGAAACTCCACCGTTTCCATCACCACATAGCGCAGGTGACCACGCACGGATACACCAGCTTCACGCTCGTTTTGCAACGCCCGGGAAATGGCAGCAAGCCCTGCCGTTTTTAGCTCGTTGGCCGAGACAATTTGCATTGCAATGGAAAGCTCTCTTTAGATCATACGCATAACCGCACGGTTTAAAGTACTGTTCACCATCGGATTCCGGCCCGGGTGAAGCATGGCGAAAAACTCGGCGAACCAAACCTGATATCAATCCCGATCTTCGGCCGGGTTGACCCCCAGGGCCGCCACCAGGGCTTCGGCGACCGTGCCCGCCTCCAGCAGCTGCAGGCCGATGCCGGCGGCGACCTTGGCCATGCCGCTGCCCTTAGGAACCACCGCCCGGGTGAAGCCCAGGCGGGCGGCCTCGCCTAGCCGCAGCTCCAGCTGGCCCACCGCCCGCAGCTGGCCACCCAAGCCCAACTCCCCCACCAGCACCGTGCCTGGCGGCAGGCAGAGATCCCGGTAGCTGGCCACAACCGCCGCGGCCACCCCCAGATCCGCTGCCGGTTCCTCCACCTCCAGGCCACCGGCCACCGCCAGGTAGCAATCAAATCGGCTGAGGGGCAGGCCCAGGTGCTTTTCGAGCACCGCCAGGATCTGGTGCAGGCGGTTGGCGGCGATGCCGGTGGCGCTGCGGCGCGGGCTCGCATAGCTGGTGGTGCTCACCAGGGCCTGGAGCTCCACCACCAGCGGCCTGGTGCCCTCACAGGCCACGATCGTGGCGGTGCCGGCGCTGGGTTCCTCGCTGCCTAAAAACAACTCACTGGGGTTGCTGACCTCGGCCAGGCCCCGATCGCGCATCTCAAAAACCCCCAGCTCATGGGTGGCGCCAAAGCGGTTTTTGACCGCCCGCAGCAGCCGATGGCTGGCAAAGCGATCGCCTTCGAAGGTGAGCACCGCATCCACCAGGTGCTCGAGCACCTTGGGCCCGGCCAAGGCACCCTCCTTGGTCACATGGCCCACCAAAAGAAGGGCCGTGTCCTGGCGCTTGGCAATGCGGGCTAAAGCCGCAGCGCATTCGCGCACCTGGGCCACCGAGCCCGGGGCACTGCCCAGTTCGGCGTCGTGCAGGGCCTGGATGCTGTCGATGATGGCCACCGCCGGCCGCAACGATTCGAGCTCCTGCAGCACCAGTTCCAGGTCGGTTTCGGCCAGGAGCTGCAGATCGGCCACTCCAGGGGCCTGTTCCAGGGATTCCTGGGCCTCCGGCAATTCCGGCGGGGATTCGCCCATCTCCGCCAGGCGCCGCCAGCGCAACTTCACCTGCTGGGCCGACTCCTCAGCGCTCACATAGAGCACCGAGGTGCGGGCCGCCATCGCCCTGCAGCTCTGCAGCAGCAGGGTCGATTTACCGATGCCGGGGTCGCCACCCAACAGCACCAAAGAGCCGGGCACCAGCCCCCCCCCCAGGACCCTGTCGAATTCGGCATAGCCGCTGGCCAGCCGCTGCAAAGGCCGCTCCCCCACCGCATGGATCGGCTCCGAACGCTTGGGCCTGCCCCCGGCCAACTCCCCCGTCAACTCGCCTGCGGCGGCAACGGGTCTGCGGCGGCGGCTATCGGCGGCAGGGGCAGAAGACTGCTTCTGCTCGATCAGGGTGTTCCAGCTGCCACAACTGGAGCATTTGCCAAAAAATTGGCGGGTCTGGGCCCCACAGCTGGTGCACACAAATACGGAATGGGACTTGGCCAAGGGGAATCGGAGCGGGCGATGTGTGAAGAAAGGTGGCGTTAGGTGAACTGTTAGGCCCTATGGCCCTTTCAGTGGGCAGATCCGATGTAACAGCAACGCTGCGGCGATGACGGCTACCTCACCCGCAAAAGAAACGATCCTTGTTGTCGACGACGAGGCCAGCATCCGGCGGATCCTGGAAACCAGGCTTTCGATGATTGGTTATCAGGTGGTGACCGCCTGCGATGGCGTCGAAGCCCTGGAGATCTTTAACCGCATCAACCCAGACCTGGTGGTGCTCGACGTAATGATGCCCAGGCTTGATGGCTATGGGGTCTGCCAGGAGCTGCGCAAGGAGTCGGATGTGCCGATCGTGATGCTCACCGCCCTGGGCGACGTGGCGGATCGCATCACTGGGCTCGAGCTAGGAGCCGACGACTACGTGGTCAAACCCTTCAGCCCCAAGGAGCTGGAGGCCCGGATTCGCTGCGTGCTGCGGCGGGCCGACAAGGAGCTGGGCCCCGGCAAACCCAATTCGGGCCTGCTCTTGGTCAGCAACCTGCGGATCGACACCAACAAGCGCCAGGTGTATCGCGGTGATGAGCGGATCCGCCTGACCGGCATGGAATTCAGCCTGCTGGAGCTGCTGGTCAGCCGCTCCGGTGAGCCCTTTGGTCGGGGTGAAATTCTCAAGGAGGTGTGGGGCTACACCCCTGAGCGTCATGTAGATACCCGGGTGGTGGATGTTCACATCTCCCGGCTTCGCTCCAAACTGGAGGATGATCCTGCCAACCCCGAGCTGATCCTCACGGCTCGGGGTACCGGATATCTGTTCCAACGCATCGTTGAAGCCGTTGCCCCTGAAGGAGCCTGATTACGCCGGTTCAAGCCCCAAGCGGGCTAAGCCCAGTCGCGCCATTCGGCGCCTGGTGATCTGGTATCGCCGCAACGCCGCCGTCACCACCCTGGTGGATACGGCCACTTCGGCCGCCAGCTCCGCCGCCAGCTCAGCTGCAAACACTGCCGGGTCCGTGGCTGGGGCCGCGGTCTATGGCGCTGGGGCGGTGCTGCAACCCCTGGTGTTCGACCCCCTGCGCCGCCTGCAGCGGGGCATTGGCAGCGCCGAAGACGGCAGCATCAACGACGCCGATCGCCTCTGGGTGGCCGTCGATGGCATGGGGGGCGATTACGCCCCAGGGCCGATCCTGGAGGGCTGCCTGCGGGCCGTGGAACTGCTGCCCCTGAAGGTGCGTTTTGTGGCCGAGGAAGGCCCATTGCGCCAGGCGGTTCAGGCCATGGACCTCCAAGAGCAACTCGACCAAGCCCTGGAGCGGGGCCTGATCCAGCTGGTGGCGAGCGGCCCATCGGTGGGGATGAACGAGGAGGCCACGGTGGTGCGCAAAAAGCGCGACGCCAGCATCAACATGGCCATGGACCTGGTCAAAGAGGGCCTGGCCACGGCCGTTTATTCCGCCGGCAACTCCGGGGCAGTGATGGCCTCGGCCATTTTTCGGCTCGGTCGCCTCAAGGGCATCGACAGGCCCGCGATCGGGGCCCTCTTCCCCACCAAAAACCCCGAACTACAGGTGCTGGTGCTGGATGTGGGCGCCAACATGGACTGCAAGCCGGGATACCTGCACCAGTGGGCCCTGCTGGGCAACATCTACAGCCGCGATGTGCTGCAGGTGCCCAAGCCCCGCATCGGCCTGGTCAACATCGGTGAAGAGGAGTGCAAGGGCAATGAGCTCTGTCTCAAGACCTACCCGCTCTTAGCGGCGGAAGAGCGCTTTGTCTTTGCTGGCAACTGCGAGGGCCGCGACATCCTCTCGGGCGATTTCGAGGTGGTGGTTTGCGATGGTTTCACCGGCAACGTGCTGCTGAAATTCCTGGAATCCGTGGGCAGTGTGCTGCTCGATGTGATCAAGGAGGAGCTGCCCCGGGGCCGGCGCGGCAAGGTGGGTTCGGCCTTCCTGATCAACAACCTGCGGCGGATCAAAAAACGTCTCGACCATGCTGAGCACGGCGGCGCCCTACTGCTGGGGGTAAACGGCGTTTGCGTGATTGGCCATGGCAGCAGCAAGGCCCTATCCGTATTGAGCGCCCTGCGCCTGGCCCATTCCGCCGCCAACCATGGGGTAATGGCCAACCTCTATGCCCTCAGCGCCAGCGCGCCTGTGGTTGACTGACCTAATCTGTGGGCAGATCCTGTGTCGCTCGGCGGCATTGCTAAATCCGCCTACCCGGGCCCCGTTGCAACTACGGGCCTGGGCATGGCCCTGGTGGGTAGTGGCAGCGCCGTACCGGCCGCCAGCATCAGCAACACCCAGCTCAGCAGCCGGGTAGACACCAACGACGACTGGATCCGCAGCCGCACGGGCATCGCGGCGCGCCGGGTGGCGGGCCCCTCCGAATCCCTGACCGTGCTGGCCACGCGGGCGGCCCAGGCGGCCCTTGACCACGCCGGCTGGACAGCTGAGGATCTCGATCTGATCCTGCTGGCCACCTCCAGCCCCGACGACCTCTTCGGCACCGCCCCGCGGGTGCAGGGGGCCCTGGGGGCCAAAAATGCCGTGGCCTTTGACCTCACCGCCGCCTGCAGTGGCTTTCTGTTTTCCCTGATCACCGCCAGCCAATACCTGGCCAGTGGGGCGATGCGGCGCGCCCTGGTGATCGGCGCCGACCAACTCAGCCGCTGGGTCGACTGGGACGACCGCAGCACCTGTGTGCTGTTTGGCGATGGGGCAGCGGCGGTGGCCGTGGAGGCCTGCCCAAGCTCTGAAAACGGGCTACTTGGCTTTCGGATGCGCTCCGACGGCAGTCGCAACGGCTGCCTAACCCTGGCCCAAATCCCCAGCCACGAACCGCTAATAGAAGGCCTCAGTGCCCAGAAGGGCGGCTTTGCGCCGATCCAAATGAATGGCCAGGAGGTCTACAAGTTCGCGGTGCGGGAAGTGCCAGCAATCCTGGCGGAACTACTTGAGGCCACCGGCACCAGCGCTGACCAGTTGCAATGGCTGTTGTTGCACCAGGCCAACCAACGCATCCTCGATGCGGTGGCGGATCGTTTTTCGATGCCCCACGAACAGGTGCTCAGCAACCTCAGCCATTACGGCAACACCTCCGCCGCCACCATTCCGTTGATGCTCGATGAGGCCGTCAAGGATGGGCGGGTGCAGAGCGGCCATCTGTTGGCCAGCAGCGGCTTCGGCGCGGGCTTGAGCTGGGGGGCGGCCCTGCTGCGCTGGTCCGGGCCCCAGGGCTAAAGGCGGCCGAGCCCTAATCTCCTGCCGACTGCATAAGAGGCCGGCTGCATGGGCATTGCCTGGGTTTTTCCTGGTCAGGGATCACAAAAGGTCGGCATGGCCGGGGGCCTGCTGGAGCTGCCAGGGGCGCGGCAAGCCTTTGACCAGGCCTCGGCGCTAGTGGGTCGTGATCTGCTGGCGATCTGCCAAGGGGAAGCCGGCGATGCCGATGCAAGCGGCCTAGGCCCTAGCGATCTCAACGACACCCGCAACACCCAGCCGGCGCTGTTCGTAATCGAAAGCCTGCTGGCAGGCCAACTGTGGGCCCAAGGCCGCCGCCCCTCCCTGGTGGCAGGCCACAGCCTCGGTGAATTGGTGGCCCTGCACGTGGCCGGGGTCTTCGACTTCAGCACTGGCCTGGAGCTGATGAAAATTCGCAGTGAGCTGATGGCCGCCGCCGGTGGCGGGGCCATGACCGCCGTGATGGGCTTCGAGCGCGAGGAATTGGATGCCCTTGTGGTCGCCACCGATGGCGTGGTGATCGCCAACGACAACAGCAGTGCCCAGGTGGTGCTCTCTGGCCATCCCGAGGCCGTGGCAGCCGTAAGCAGCCAACTCACCTGCAAACGAGCCATCCCGCTGGCGGTCAGCGGTGCCTTCCACTCCCCCTTGATGGATGAAGCAGCCCGGGCCTTTGCCGAAAAGCTCGAGACGGTGACCTTTGCCAATGCCCAGATTCCCGTGCTGAGCAACACCGATCCCCACCCTGAAACCAATGGGGACTCCCTTAAGGCCCGGCTGATCAACCAGATGACCACCGGGGTCCGCTGGCGAGAAATTATGGATCGTTTCAGTGCCGAGGGCGTCGAAACCAGCGTGGAAATTGGTCCCGGCAATGTGTTGAGCGGTTTAATCAAGCGCAGTTGCCCAGGCGTCACCACGGCCCAAATTGCCAACGCTGCGGATTTGGGGCTGTGAACCGACCGGTAGCGGCCGTGAAGCGGGTGCTGCGGCGGCGCAAACCAGCGGAGCCCCCTGGCCTGCTCAGCAACCCCAAACCGAGCCTCACCTATCGGCTAATCAGCTACCTGCTGGTTTTTCCGGTCTACCGGCTGCTGTTTCGCGGCCGCACCTTGGGAAACGCCCAGGTGCCCATGGATGGGGCCCTGGTGGTGGTGGCCAACCACGGATCCCACCTCGATCCACCCTTGCTGGGCCATGCCCTGGGCCGGCCCGTGGCCTTCATGGCCAAGGCGGAGCTATTCAAGGTGCCCCTCCTAGGGCGGATCATTCGGGCCTGCGGCGCCTATCCGGTGTCCCGCGGAGCCAGCGACCGAGAGGCGATCCGCGTTGCCACCGACCGACTGCTGGAGGGCTGGGCCACCGGGGTATTCATAGATGGCACCCGCCAGGCAAATGGACGGGTCAACAATCCCCAGGCCGGAGCAGCCCTGCTGGCGGCTAGGGCCGGCGCCCGCCTGCTGCCCGTGGCGATCATCAACAGCCACAGGGCCTTTGGCCCGGGCAATTCGGGCCTGAGGCTGCTGCCAATTCACATCCGCATCGGCACCCCGATTCCGCCGCCCGCATCCCGTAAGCGGGCCGATTTAGATCTGGCCACCGCTGCCTGCCAAGAGCAAATCAACGGCCTGCTGGATCAGGGCCTAATCAGGCCCTAGGGCTGGGGCTGGTTACTGAGCCAATGGCGGATGTCGTGGCCAGTAATCACCCATAGAACGGCCCTGGCCCCATCGCCCCAGACCTTGCCAGGGCCCTCCTGATGGCAGCTCTGGCCGCAGGGAACGGCCACCGGGGTGAGCTGGATACCCCGACTGCCCGCCACTATCCGGCCCACCAACAGGGCCCTTTCCATGTGGTCGCTGCTCGTGACAAGGAGGGCATGGCGAATGCGGGCACGGCGCAGCTCATCCACCAGGGAGGTGAAGTTGCTGAGGGTGTCGTGGGCGCGGTAATCGAGCTGCACCTGCCGCGATGGCAAACCCACCCTCTGCTGAAACAGCCAGTGGGCGTATTCGGGGTTACTGCCGCCGGTGACCACCACCGGCAGCCCATCGCGCTGGGCCAGTTCAGCTGCCCTTTGCTCCCGGGCCACATCGCCACCAAGTACCAGGATCAGCTGGGGTGGGGGCGGAGCTGGCCACCACCAACCGCGCGACAACCACAACAGCCCGGCGGCCCCTAGGGCCCAGAAAAGCCGCTTCCAGGGCTTCCTTGGCCTGCGAATGCGCTGCCGGGAGCGGCCGCTAGTGGGGGGGCTGCTTTTAGGAGGGCGAGTGGTTGGGCGGCGACTGCGCTGACCCGGACGGGGGGGAGCCATCGCCGTTACTGCTGGGCCACCGAAGAGGTGGGATGAACCGGAGAGGTGGGATAGATCGGCAAAACGGGTTGCCAGGGGCCGGGCCTGCCCTCGGCAGCGGCCAGGCATGCCATGTCCAACAGCTGATCCACATCCCCAGGCAGCTCGGGCTGGGCCGGCAGCTGGGGGCCTGGCGGCAGATCTAAACCACTCCCGTAAAGCCTGGCAGCCTCCAGCTCGATCACACCGCCCCAGGCGCTTACATCGGGGCCATAGCAACCGGCCACCACCCCACGCCGCGGCAGCTCCTGCACCAGCCAGGTGGGCTCCTGGATCTGCAGCCTGCGGGCTATCAACAAACCCGAGCAAACCCCGTCGAGGGGCACCCCCAGCTGCTGGGCGAGGGTGCGGGCCATCACCACCGTGAGCCGGGTGCCAGTAAAGCCCCCAGGGCCAATGGCCACCGCCAGGCGCGTAATCCGGGGCCACTGGTCGGCCGGGCAAACCTCCTCAACGGCCGTGAACAGATGGTTGGAGAGGGCTCGATCCAGGGGGAAAGCTCGGCTGAGCCTGCTAACAGCGATCGTCTCGCCCACCTGGTTCTGGCCCACCTGGCCCTGGGCCAGCCCAACTCCCAAGACGGCACTGGAGCTGTGCAGGGCCAGCACCAGGGAGCCATCGGCCTGCTCTGGGGCTACAAAACTCATGTGGGCACTGCCAACCCAGGCATCAGCCGCGCCCAGTGGCCAGGGTCGGCCTGGAAACTGCCGCAACTGCGTACATCCCACTCCACACCCACTTCTCCAGTGGGTAGGTCTTGGACCTGCACATGGATCCGGGGCTCCCTGGGAACAAAGTCTGGAGCTGGATTGAGATGGTTCACACCGTGCTGACTTTCCACAGCGTGGTAAGCCTGGCAGCGGTCGATCCAGTGGCAATCCACACAGATGCACATGCCGCCACGGGCTGATCAGCAAGTCATTCTGGCGGGCCAGGCCACCCCCAGCGACTTAGCCGCCCTGGCCGAACTGGTGCGCCAGCGCCTGGCCGCCAACCCCTGGCCCCTGCCGCCTAGCAGCTTCCCGCCGGGCAGCGCCCTGGTGGGGGGGGCCGTGCGGGATGCCCTGCTCGATCGCCTCCGCCCATGCCCCGACCTGGACCTGGTGATTGCGGCGGATGCCATTGCCCTCGCCAAATCCTTGGCGCGCCAATGGGGCGGCACCGCCGTGGTGCTGGATGGGGAGCGCTGCATTGCCCGCCTGGTGCTCAAGGGTTGGACCCTCGACCTGGCCCGCCAAGCCGGCGCCGACCTGGAGGAAGACTTGGGCCGCCGTGATTTCAGCATCAATGCGATCGCCTGTCCCCTGGGCCAGGGCACTGCCCTGGTGGATCCGACGGGCGGGCTGCAGGATCTAAACGCCGGCCAACTGGTGGCCATTAGCGAAGCCAACCTCCAAGCCGATCCCCTGCGGTTGCTGCGCGGGCTGCGCTTGGCCAGCGAACTGGACTTCTGCCTAGGTGCAGCCAGCAGCGAATGGATTGCTCGCCACGCCCCAATGCTGGGCCAGGTGGCCGGGGAGCGGGTGCTGGCGGAGCTGGAGAAGCTGGCGGCCTGCGCTAACGGTCACCGCGGCCTCCAAAGGGCCATGGAACTGGGGTTAATGGGCTGCTGGCAGGCCGATCCCGCCGGCCAAAGCCGCCTGGAGCAGCTGGGGGAAGGGGCCGCCAGCTGCCGCAATTTCAATCCGGCCGAGACAGCCGAATTCCTGCCCCTAGCCAGGTTGGCAGCCCTCTTCGCCCCCTCGGCCTTGGGGGCTCTACGCAGTAGCCGCCGTCTGCAAAAACGCTGCGGCCTCCTACGCCAGTGGCAGGCAACCTTGGCGAGCCATGGGGGCATAGAGGATCTGGTCAGCCTGGAAAACCTCGCCGAAATGGAGCGGTGGCAACTGCATCAAGAACTAGAAGCAGACCTGCCGGCCCTACTCCTGGCCCTGCCGGTGGCTGAGGCTCGGGCGGCCCTGGCCCGTTGGCACGATCCCAGCGATCCCCTATTTCACCCCCAATCCCCCATCGATGGGCGCACCCTCCAGCGGGAGCTTGGGATACCAGCGGGCAGGGAGCTCGGGAGCCTGCTGGAGCACCTCAGCCTGGAGCGGGCCTTCGCTCGCCTGCCTGGCGCCAGCCCGGAAGTGATGCTGGCCTGCCGGAAATGGTTAAACAGCCGCCGTGATTAACTCTCTGGTGAAAAGGCGCCCAGAGGGTTTTCCTCAACGTCAAACCAATTTCTTCCTTCCATGAGCATCCGCCTCTACGTCGGCAATCTGCCCCAGTCCTTTGAAGCAAAGGAGCTGGAGGCCCTGTTCACTGCCGTCGGCGAAGGGGTGCGCTTTAAGGCTGTCAACGACAGGGAAACGGGCGCCTGTCGCGGTTTTGGCTTTGCCAACGTTGACAGCCAAGCCATGGCCGATGCCGTAATCGAGCAACTCAACGGCAAGGAATTCGGCGGCAGCAGCCTGCGCATTGAGGTTTCTGAGCGCCGTGATGGCCGCGGCGGCAGCACCCCAACAGCTGGCGGCGGCGCAGCCAGCCCCGCCCGCAAGGCCGTCAACAAAGTGGTGCACGCCGACAGCGTCGACACAGAGGCTCCCGATCCCCGTTGGGCCGGCGAACTGGCCAAGCTCAAAAACCTGCTCGACAACCAAAAAGCGGCGGTTTAAGCCTCCCTTGGCCAGCTGGAATTGGCGCGGCCACAACATCAATTTCCTTAGGGCTGGTCGTAGCGATCAGCCCAATAAGGTGCTGCTCATTCACGGTTTTGGAGCTTCCATAGGCCATTGGCGCCAAAACATCCCTGCCCTTTCGGAGCAGGCCGATCTGATCGCCCTCGATTTACTTGGCTTTGGGGCCAGCGACAAACCCCGCTCCCACCTGGCGAACGAACCCGCCACAGCTGGCAGCGTCCGTTATTGCTTCGACCTTTGGGCAGAGCAAGTGGTTGATGCCGCCCAATATTTCCTTGCTGATCGCGGCCAGCTGCACCTAATAGGCAATTCAATCGGCGCCGTGGTCGCCCTGGCAGCTGCCAAGCGAATGGAGGCCCTAGGCACGGCCCCAACCCAGGTTGTGCTGATTGACTGTGCCCAAAGAACCCTCGACGACAAACGGGCAGCCCAACTCTCCGGATTCGAACAAACCACCCGCCCTTTAACCAAACAACTGGTACGCCAACGCTGGCTGATATCGCCGCTCTTCCAGTTACTAGCCCAACCTGGCTTCATTCGCCAAGTGCTGAACAAGGCCTACCCGAGTGGGGCCAACATCGACGCAGATTTAATAGAACTGCTTCATAAACCAAGTACAACCCCAGGCGCAAGCGAGAGTTTTCGAGGCTTTGTGAACCTGTTCAATGATTACTTGGCACCAGAAATTTTGGCCGAGTTCAAGACACCTGTTCGCATGCTTTGGGGAGAAAAAGACCCCTGGGAAGATGTGGTAGAAGCACAACGCTGGGCCGAGGATTTCGCCTGCATAAAAGAGTTAAGGGTGCTACCTGGTCTCGGACATTGCCCCCACGACGAGGCTCCAGAAATCGTCAATCCAATCCTCAAGGAGTGGATCAGCGCACCTGGGCCACCAAAAAACTAAACGGAAGATCCAAGAGCTTGCCAGCCTTGGGCACATAAGCTCGCTTGGTGAAAACGTCGTATTGATGCTGCTCAATCACATCAAGGATGCCGCGATATAGGCGCAACGAGGCCCACACTGGCCAACGGGCATCGGGGGCCAGCCAGCGAACTCCTGCCTCCGAACGGGCAAACCAGTCCCTGGCTCGCCCTAGCTGAAAGCGCATCAACTCACGCCAATTATCATTGAGGGTGCCGGCAAATAAATCGTCTTCGCTGTAGCCAAACCGCTCTAGGTCCTCGAGGGGAAGATAAATTCGGCCCCGTCCCCGATCCTCACCCACATCCCTGAGGATATTGGTGAGTTGGTTAGCGATACCCAGGGCCACGGCTGCATTAGAAGTGTCGGGTCGATCACTCCAGGGGGCGGTGATGTAGGCCGCGTCCAGGCCCATCACCTCCTGGGTCATCAAACCAACTGTTCCCGCAACCCGATAGCAGTAGAGCTCCAGCTCTTGGAAGGTGGCGTAGCGATGCTTCTGGAGATCCATGCGCTGGCCCTCGATCATTTCGAGGTAGGCCTGCAATGGCTGGGGAAAACGCTCAATCGTGTCGTGCATCACCAAATCGAGGCCATCGCGCACCTCCCCCGCAAATAGTTCCCGGGTGCGCTGCTCCCAGCCATCGAGCCGTCGGGCCAACTCCTCCTCGGGCAGGGCCTGGGCCTCAGGGCTGTCCATCAACTCATCGGTGCGGCGGCACCACACATAAATCGCCCAGATAGCCCGTCGTTTGACCGGCGGCATCAAGAGGGTCCCGAGATAAAAAGTCTTTGCCCACTCAGCTGTCTCGAGCCGGCATTCCTCGTAGGCCTGGTCGAGCGTGGGCAAGGGGGTCATCGGGGAGGCGGAGCTCAAGCCTCGACCGGGCTGCGGTCAATCGCCGCCGCACACTGCTTGCCGCTGAGTACGGCCCCTTCCATAGATGCGAGATAGCGCTGCATGGTGTAGCAACCCGCCAGGAAAAAGTTGTCGATGGGGGATGCCTGGTCGGGCCGCAACTGCTGGCAACCGGGCACGGTTTTGTAGACCGAAAGCGGCGTTTTTACCACAATCGACTTACGCAACTTAGCCTGATCATCACCGGTGAAATGGGTGGGGAAAAGTCGCTTTAGCTCCTCCATGGTGGCGGCCACAATCTCCTCATCGGGCCTGCCAATCCAATCCTTGGCTGGGGCAAAGACCAGCTCCAACATCGAGCGCTTGGGATCTTCATATTCACGGCAGGTATTACTCATGTCGGCATAGACACTCAATAAATCGCTGCGGCTGAAGAGCAGGTGATCAATCTCGGTGAGCTTGCGATCAAACCAGAGGTGGATGTTGATCACGGGCACCCCATTCAAGCCGTCGAGCTTTTTGAAATAGGGCAGGTCTTTCCAGGCCTCCGGGATCAACAACTTAAATGGATCCACGGGCATGGCACTCACATAGGCATCAGCCACAACGGTGCGGGGTTCCTTGCCCTTAATCCCCCCGATCCGGAAGCCGGCCACGGTTCCATCGCCATTGAGCTCGATCTCACGCAGGGGCGAATCGAGGTGCACTTCGCCGCCACGGGCTCGGATGTAGTCCACCATCGGCTCGCACAGGCGCTCGGGGGGATTGCCATCCAGGAAGGCCATCTTTGATCCATCGCCCTCCTGCAGAAAACGGTTAAGGGCAGTCAGCACCACGGTGCTGGAAATCTCCTCAGGATTGATGAAGTTGAGGGCCTTGCTCATCGCCAGGAAGACCTCATCATTCACCCGTTCTGGAATGTTGTGGATCCGCAACCACTCAGTCCAGGAGTATTGGTCGCACTCCTCGACATACCCCTGGCCCCGCAGGATCGCCGGCACCAAGCCCAGGCCGAAGGAAATTTTCTCCGGCCAGCTGAGCATGTCGTTGTTGCCCAGGATTGCGGCCAAGCCATTGAGGGGGGCCGGCAGGTCGGGGAAATCAAAACGGCTATAGGTGCCCGGGGTTTCCTTCTGGTTAAAGATCATCGAGTGGGATTTCCACTGCAGGCGGTCTTCGATATCCAGCTCATTAAAGAGCTGGCGCATGTTGCGGTAGGCACCAAAAAAGATGTGCAGACCGGTTTCGTACCAGTCGCCGTCTTCGTCCTGCCAGGCAGCCACCTTGCCTCCGAGCACATCACGGGCTTCCACCACCACGGGAGTGTGGCCGGCATCACAGAGATATTTGGCACACGAAAGGCCGGCAAGACCCGCCCCAGCGATGACGACCCGCATTCCGACTTGAAAATTCAAGGCCAACCTTAAAGGGCTCACTTCAAGGCCAGGGGCTGCTCGAGCTGCCTAAAGTGAAAAGGCTTGCTGCGTCCAGCAAATTTTCCAACGTGTCTGAAGCCGAGATCCTGCTGAAGTCGACCACCCGCCACGTGCGGATTTTCACCGCCAGCGTGGTGGACGGCAATCTCGTGCCGAAGCCTGGCGAGTTGACCATGGATCTAGACCCCGACAACGAATTTGTCTGGGATGGGCCGGTGCTGGCCAAGGTTCAGCAGCGCTTTGGCGAACTGGTGGATTCCTTCGCCGGCGCTGATTTGAGCGAATACAACCTGCGCCGCATCGGCTCAGACCTGGAGGGCTTCATCCGCCAGCTCCTACAGGCCGGGGAGCTGCGCTACAACCCCGACGCCCGGGTGCTGAATTATTCGATGGGCCTCCCCCGCAGCCCTGAAAGCCTGTGACCCGCTCCCGCTATCGCCCTGACCCCAGATATGGGGAGGAAAGCCGCGGACCCAGCAGGGGGAACCCTGGCCGGGGGCCCGGCGGTCCTGGCGGCAATGGCCCCGGAGACGGCAAGGGACCCTTTCAGTTCAATGTGGCCACCGTGGCAGTGCTGGCGGGGGTGTTGGTGGTGGGAATCGGCATTGGCACCAGCCTTTCCAGTAACACCCAGGGGGATCAGGGCAACATTGCCAGCAGCCAGCAGCTCGACATGGCCGTGGCCGACCCTGAGTTCTGCAAGCAGTGGGGAGCCAGCGCCTTCGTGATGGATGTTGAGCTCTACACAACCATGAACCCCAGCTCCAGCTTCGTCACCCAGCCGGCGCTCAAGCCCGGTTGCGTAATTCGCCGGGAGAACTGGAGTGTGCTCCAAAAAGAGGGGGCGGTAACGGCGGAGCAAATGCGTCAGTGCAAGCAGCGCATGAACACCTTCGCCTACATCGGCTCGGTCAAGGACAAGCCGATCGTGCGCTGCGTCTACCAAACCGATATCAGCGAGAACAAATTCCTCACCAAGGGCGTCGCTGACGACACCGTGGGCATAACCCCTGAAGCGGACAAGTTCTAGGGGGCTTGTCCCGCTTGGAGGGGGCGCCGTAGGGGGCTATCGGGGCTGGCAAAAACCGGCAGCACCTCCTTGCGAAAGGCGTCCGAGGCGCGGGAGCAGTAGCGGGCTGGGTGGGTGATCAATTTCAGCTGGCGCCGCACCAGCAAATCAGCCACCTGGGGGCGATGCAGGCTGCCAGCCGAGAGCTCCCGTTCAATCGAAACCACCGGTAGAAAGGCAGCCCCCAGCTCCGATTGCACCGCATTTTTGATCGCCTCAAAGGAGTTGAGCTCCATCTCGATCTTGAGGCGCGCCACATCCAGACCCGAGCGGGCCAGCAGCTGGTCGACCATTTTTCGGGTGGTCGACTGGGAGTCGAGGCAGACAAACCCCAGCCGGTAGAGGTCGTCCTTGGTGAGTTCAGGCAACCGAGCCAGGGGGTGTTTAGTCGGCAGCACCAGGGCCAATTCATCGCTGGCGTAGGGCACCACCTGCAGCAACTCGCCCAGTTCGGTGGGCAATTCGCCGCCGATGATCGCCAAATCGATTTGGCCATTGGCCACGCTCCAGCCGGTGCGACGGGTGCTGTGCACCTGCAATTGCACAGCCACATCTGGATATTTCTGGCGAAACAGGCCGATCATCCGGGGCATCAAATAGGTGCCCGTGGTTTGGCTTGCCCCCACCACCAGGGATCCGCCCTTGAGGTTGTGAAGGTCGTCGAGGGCCCGGCAGGCCTCCTGACACTGGCTCAAGATCCGGTCGCAGTAGCTCAGCAGCAGGTGGCCCGCTTCCGTGAGCTGGGCCTTGCGGCCACCGCGATCAAAGAGCGAAACACTGAGCTGCTTCTCCAGGTTTTGGATTTGCAGACTCACCGCCGGCTGGGTGACATAAAGGCTGTCGGCCGCCTTTTTAAAGCTGCCCTCACTGGCAATAGCCCGCAGGATGCGGAGCTGGTCGAGGGTGAAAGGCAGATCTGCCATGGTCGCCATGCAGAACAAAACTCTAGGGGGGGCCGCCGGCAGCGAGAATCCGCAACTTCACAACTCCCCATCAGCCCCCGAGGCCCAACCCGTGAGCCCACACCACAGCAGCCTGGTGATGCTGGCCCTTCTGCTGGCCTTTGCTGTTTTGCACAGCGGCGGCGCATCGCTGCGGGCGTGGGGGGTGGAACGCATTGGCGAGCGGGCCTGGCGGGTGCTGTTTGCGGCCCTGAGCATCCCCTCAGCGGTGGTGGTGATTGGATATTTCCTGGCCCACCGCTACGACGGAACCCGCCTCTGGAACCTGCAGGAGCAGGCCTGGATCATTCCAGTGGTGTGGGTTGGCACCGCGATCAGCTTCCTGTTTCTCTATCCAGCCACCTACAACCTGCTGGAAATACCGGCGGTACTCAAGCCCCAGGTGCGCCTCTATGCCACCGGAATCATTCGCATCAGTCGCCATCCCCAGGCGGTGGGCCAGGTGCTCTGGTGCGCCACCCACCTGCTCTGGATAGGCAGCAGCTTCATGGTGGTCACCTGCTTTGGCTTGATTGCCCACCACCTATTTGCCATCTGGAATGGGGATCGGCGCCTGGCCAACCGTTTTGGCGCTGCCTTTGAGGAGCTCAAAGCCCACACCTCGGTGATCCCCTTTAGGGCCGTGCTCGATGGGCGCCAGCAGCTGGTTCTAGGCGAATTTCTGAGGCCGGCCCAGCTGGGCATTGCCATTGCCGTTGGCGTTTTCTGGTGGGCCCATCGCTGGATCGGCGCAGGCGCCACCACCTTTTCCCGCACGGGCCTGGGCCATCTGCTCGGCTAACTGGCTGAGCCAGCTGGCTCCAGGGCCGAACCGATGGGGAGCTCCCCACCAAGCGTGGAATCCCCCAACGAGCTGCCTAAACTCATTACAACAACAGGCCGCGCCGCAGCATGCCCTCAGCCGCTGAAATCGCCTGGTTAATACCCGTGTTGCCCCTGGCGGGGGCCTGCCTTGTGGGGCTGGGGCTGATCAGCTTCAACCGCACGATCAACCGACTGCGAAAACCCGTCGCGCTGCTGCTGATTAGCTGCGTGGGCGCCTCCGGCGTTTTGAGCTATGCAGTGCTGGCCGAACAACTGGCCGGCGCAGCCATGACGGAGGTGCTCTTCCCCTGGGCCACCGCCGGCACCTTCAGCCTGGAAATGGGGTTCCGGGTAGACGCATTGGGAGCCGTGATGCTGGCCCTGGTGACCACCATCGCCGTGCTGGTGATGATCTATTCAGATGGCTACATGGCCCACGACAAGGGTTATGTGCGCTTTTTCACCTACTTGGCCCTATTCAGCAGCTCGATGCTGGGCCTGATCATCAGCCCAAACCTGCTGGAGATCTACGTTTTCTGGGAGCTGGTGGGCATGTGCTCCTACTTGCTCGTGGGTTTTTGGTACGACCGCGATGGCGCCGCCAATGCGGCCCAGAAGGCCTTTGTTGTCAACAGGGTCGGCGACTTTGGGCTGCTGCTGGGAATCCTGGGGCTGTTTTGGGCCACGGGCAGCTTTGGTTTTGAGGAAATTGGCGTGCGCCTGCAGGAGGCAATAGCAGGGGGCAGCGTCAGCAATGGGGTGGCAATCCTGCTCTGCCTGCTGGTTTTCATGGGGCCCATGGCCAAGTCGGCCCAGTTCCCCCTTCACGTTTGGCTGCCCGATGCGATGGAGGGCCCCACACCTATCTCGGCCCTAATCCACGCAGCCACGATGGTGGCGGCCGGGGTGTTTTTGGTGGCCCGGCTCCAGCCGATCTACGTGCCCTTTGAGGCGGTGCAAACCGTGATTGCCGTGGTGGGCACCATCACCCTCTTCTTGGGGGCCTCAATCGCCCTCACCCAGATGGATCTCAAGAAGGGCCTCGCCTACAGCACCGTTTCCCAACTGGGCTACATGATGCTGGCCATGGGCTGCGGCGCGCCGGTGGCCGGGATGTTCCACCTGGTTACCCACGCCTTTTTCAAGGCGATGCTCTTCCTCTGCTCAGGCTCGGTGATCCACGCCATGGAAGAGGTGGTGGGCCATGAACCCGTGCTGGCCCAGGACATGCGCCTGATGGGTGGCCTGCGCAAATACATGCCCATAACCAGCGCCACCTTCCTGATCGGCTGCCTGGCCATCAGTGGCATCCCCCCCCTGGCGGGTTTTTGGAGCAAGGACGAGATCCTTGGCCAGGCCTTTGGCCATTTCCCCGTGCTCTGGGCAGCTGGCTTCATCACGGCTGGAATGACAGCTTTTTACATGTTCAGGCTGTACTTCCTCACCTTTGAGGGCAGCTTCCGGGGCGGAGACCAAACCATTCAGGCCCAACTGCTCTCAGCCGCCGGCAAGGGCCAGGGCGATGACGCCGCAGAAGCCCATGGCGGCAGCCACCACCATGCCGATCACCCCCATGAATCCGGCTGGCAGATGGCCATGCCCCTGGCCGTTTTGGCGGTGCCCTCGGCCCTGATCGGCCTGCTGGGGACCCCCTGGAACAGCCGCTTTGCCCGCCTGCTCAACCCCGAGGAAGCGGCCCACATGGCCTCCCACTTCAGCTGGGCCGAATTTCTACCCCTAGCTGGGGCCTCGGTGGGGGTTTCCCTGCTGGGCATCAGCATCGCCGTGCTCGCCTACGCCCTCCACAAGATCGACCTCGGCACAGCCGTGGCCGGCCGTTTTCCCACAATCAATGCCTTCTTTGCCAACAAGTGGTACCTCGATCAAATCAACGACAAGTTGTTTGTGCAGGGCAGCCGCAAGTTGGCCAAACAGGTGCTTGAGGTGGATTCAAAGGTGGTGGATGGGGTGGTCAACCTCACCGGCCTGGTGACCCTGGGCAGTGGTGAGGGCCTGAAGTATTTCGAAACCGGCCGGGCCCAGTTCTATGCCCTGATCGTGTTTGGCGGGGTGGTGGCCCTAGTGGTGCTGTTCGGTTCGCTGGGCTGATCCCGTCCCTAGGGCCGGGCAGATCGGCTCCATCAGCGCCATTGCTCTGTGTGACATCCCCGACCCGGGCGGGGTTGGGCTGGACAGGATTTCTACACTCCAGCCATTGGTGAGGTTTGGTTCGTGCCGTTCCCCTGGCTGAGCGCTTCGATCCTGTTTCCGATCGCCGCAGCCCTAGTTATTCCTTTCTTCCCCGACGAGGGGGAAGGCAAGCAGGTCCGCTGGTATGCCCTGGCGGTGGCCCTGATCACCTTCCTGCTGACGGTGGGTGGCTACCTGACTGGCTACGACCCGAGCGACCCCGGCCTGCAATTGGTGGAGCGGGTGCAGTGGCTGCCCAGCATCGGCCTGTCCTGGTCGGTGGCGGCGGATGGGATCTCGATGCCCCTGATCCTGCTCACCAGCTTCATCACGGCCTTGGCGGTGCTGGCGGCATGGCCTGTCACCTTCAAGCCCAAGCTGTTTTTCTTCCTGCTCCTGGCCATGGATGGCGGCCAGATCGCCGTCTTTGCAGTCCAGGACATGCTGCTGTTCTTCCTGGCCTGGGAACTGGAGCTGCTGCCGGTCTACCTCCTAATTGCGATCTGGGGGGGCAAAAAACGCCAATACGCAGCCACCAAGTTCATCATCTACACAGCGGGCAGCTCGCTTTTCATCCTCCTGGCGGGCCTGGCCATGGCCTTCTACGGCGGCGGCATCCCCACCTTTGAGTACAGCGAGCTGATGGCCAAGGGCTTCCCGCCCAGCTTCCAGTTGCTCTGTTACGCCGGCCTGCTGATTGCGTTTGGGGTGAAGCTGCCAATTGTGCCGCTGCACACCTGGCTGCCCGATGCCCATGGCGAGGCCACGGCCCCGGTGCACATGCTGCTGGCGGGCATCCTGCTGAAGATGGGCGGCTACGCCCTGCTGCGCTTCAACTGCCAAATACTCCCCGATGCCCACGCCCAATTCGCGCCCCTGCTGGTGGTGTTGGGGGTGGTGAACATCATCTATGCGGCCCTCACCTCCTTTGCCCAGCGCAATCTCAAGCGCAAAATCGCCTACAGCTCCATCAGCCACATGGGTTTTGTGCTGATTGGAATCGGCAGTTTCAGCGCCCTCGGCAGCAGTGGGGCGATGTTGCAGATGATCAGCCACGGACTGATCGGGGCAAGTCTGTTTTTCCTGGTGGGGGCCACCTACGACCGCACCCACACCCTGCAACTCGACGAGATGGGTGGCGTGGGCCAAAACATGCGCAAAATGTTTGCCCTCTGGACCATCTGCTCCCTGGCATCGCTTGCCCTGCCTGGCATGAGCGGCTTTGTGTCCGAACTGATGATCTTTGTGGGCTTCGCCACCGACGACGCCTACAGCCTGGCCTTCCGGATCGTGGTTGACGGCCTGGCCGCAATCGGGGTGATCCTGACGCCGATCTACCTGCTTTCGATGCTGCGGGAGATCTTCTACGGCAAGGAAAACGTTGAACTGGCCTCCCACACCCAGTTGGTGGATGCGGAACCCAGGGAGATCTACATCGTGGGTTGCCTGCTGGTGCCGATCATTGGCATTGGCCTCTATCCGCGGCTAATGACGGACACCTACCGGGCCTCCATGGAAGCCCTCGTGGCCCGAGATGAAAGTGCCATGAAGATGCTCAATTCAAGGGGGCCTGCCCCGATCGGCTCCGGCCTGATCCGCCAGGCGCCCCTCTCCGCACCTTCCCTGGGCTAGGCCACCACTCCAAGCCGCCACAGCTGGTGGCGAATGAAGCTGCTGGCCGGAACCGGCCGATACCGGTAGCGTGGAAATACAAATTCCCTGGGGAAACAGCAGCAAGTGGCAGAGGGGGGCGCCAGGCTGGCCATCCGGCTGCTGCAGGACGCGGCGGAACGGGGCGATCTCGACCCTTGGGATGTCGATGTAATTGCCGTGATCGACGGCTTTTTAGACCAATTGCGCCAGCGCATTGAGGTGCCGCGCCTGGTGGCAGCCTTGCGCCAGGGGCGAGGCGGCAGCTACGAACAGGACCTGGCCGAGAGCAGTGAAGCCTTTTTGGCCGCCTCCGTGCTCGTGGGCCTGAAGGCCGAGGTGTTGGAGGCTGCCACCTTCCCGCCGGCACCGATCGAAACCGACTTTGGCTTCGATTTTGACGACGACGGCCAGGGCTGGCTGATGAATCCTGGCCTGGCATTGCCCCGCAGGCCGGAACGCCATCTCTGGCGCCGGCCCGTGGCCCCACCGCCCCTACAGCGGCCCGTAACCCTCGGGGAACTGATCCGCCAACTCGAGGAAATTGCCGAACGGCTCGAAGACGACGAGGGCAAGGCCCGCAATCGCCATCGCCCCAAGCGCTATAGCGAGCGGGCCGCGATTGAGCAGGTGGCCGCCCTGGCCCACCGCGAAAAGCTGCCGGAAACCACGGCCGCCCTCAGCCAATTTCTGCTGCAGTGGCCCGAGGCCCTTGATTGGACAGGCTTTGACCAACTCGTGCACTCCTGGGCCCAGTGCGTTGAAAGCAAAGGGGCCGCCGCCGACCTCGACGCCGATCGGGTTGGGGTCTTTTGGGCCCTGCTGTTTCTGTGTCATCAGGGCAAGGTGGAGCTGCAGCAGGAGGGAGGACTGTTTGGTGCATTGAGCCTGAAACGGCTGCTAAACGAGGGCGAAAGCGTCCAGCTGCCGCTGGTGAAGGCCGTTGCATCGCCCCAGGGACCAGCTGCCATGCCGACCCATGCAGCGCTGGCTGCCTAGGCCGTTCACTAGGCTTACTTGTCCGTCAGAAATGAGCAAACGCCAATGAAGGCGATGATCTTGGCGGCAGGCAAGGGAACACGGGTGAGGCCGATCACCCACACCATTCCCAAGCCGATGATCCCCATCCTCCAGAAACCCGTGATGGAGTTTCTGCTGGAGCTGCTGCGGGAGCATGGTTTCACCGAGATCATGGTCAACGTTTCGCACCTGGCTGAGGAGATCGAGAACTACTTCCGCGACGGCCAAAGATTTGGCGTTGAAATTGCCTACAGCTTTGAAGGCCGCATTGAAGACGGCGAGCTGATTGGTGATGCGATGGGTTCGGCCGGTGGCCTGAAAAAGATCCAAACCTTCCAGCACTTCTTCGACGACACCTTTGTGGTGCTCTGCGGCGATGCCCTGGTCGACCTCGACCTCAGCGAAGCGGTGCGGCGCCATAAGGCCAAGGGTGCCCTGGCCAGCCTGATCACCAAACGGGTCCCCCGCGACCAGGTGAGCAGCTACGGCGTAGTGGTGACCGATGACGACGGCAGGGTGCGCTCCTTCCAGGAGAAGCCGGCCATCGAGGAGGCCGCCAGCGACATGATCAACACCGGCATCTACATCTTTGAGCCCGAAGTGTTGGACTTCGTGCCCACGGGCCAGCCATTTGACATCGGCTCCGACCTGTTCCCCAAACTGGTGGAATCCGGGGCAGCCTTCTATGCCCTACCGATGGAATTCGAGTGGGTGGATATCGGCAAGGTGCCCGATTACTGGCAGGCGATTCGCAGCGTGCTGCAGGGTCAGGTGCGCCAGGTACAGATCCCCGGCAAGGAGGTGCGACCAGGCGTCTATGCCGGCCTAAACGTGGCCGCCGACTGGGACAACATCACGGTGAAGGGCCCAATCTATGTGGGCGGGATGAGCAGAATTGAGAACGGAGCCACGATCATTGGCCCGGCAATGATTGGCCCCAACTGCCACATCTGTGAAGGCGCCACGATCGACAACTCGATCATCTTCGACTACTCCCGCATCGGTGCGGGGGTGCGCTTGGTGGAAAAACTGGTGTTTGGCCGTTACTGCGTTGACCGCAACGGCGACCACTTCGACCTGCAGGAAGCTGCCCTCGATTGGCTGATCACCGACGTGCGCCGCCTGGATGTGGTTTCCCCCTCACCGCAGCAAAAGGCCATGGCCGAACTGCTCGGCACCGACCTGGCCCTTACGGGCTCGAACTAAGTGCTGGCACTGGGATTGGGGGTACTTCTGGCCTAAGGCCGGCCATTTCCAGGATCCTGGGGATCTTTTCCTCGGCCTTGATCGCCATCAGGTGCACCCCCTGGGCGCTCTCCAGGTAACGGGCCACCTGGTCGGCGGCGATCGCCAGACCCTCTTCCGCGGGGTTGCTTGCCATGGCCAGACGATCAACCACCGATTGGGGAATGTTGGCGCCGGGCACAACGCGGTTGATAAAGGCCGCATTTTTGGCCGACTTCAACAGAAAAACCCCCGCCAATACGGGCAGCCCCAGGGGCTCTGCGATCTCTTTCACAAAGCGTTCTAGGGCGGCCCCATCCGTAACCATCTGGGTTTGGATGAAGCGGGCACCGGCCTGCTGCTTGCGGGCCATTCGGCTCTTGAGGCCACTCCAGCTCGGCGACTGGGGATCGGCAGCGGCTCCGGCAAACAGGGCCGTCGGGCCGTCGGGAAGGCTGCCCTGCACCGGATCCATGCCGGCGTTGAGCTGGGCCACCAACTGCAGCAAACGCACCGATTCCAATTCATTGACCGGGCGGGCCCCCGGTTGATCGCCAGCCCTAACGGGATCGCCCGTCAGACAGAGCACATTGCGCAGGCCCAGGGCATGGGCCCCGAGCAAATCGGCCTGGAGGGCAATGCGATTGCGGTCGCGGCAGGCCAGCTGCAAAACGGGCTCAATGCCCGCATCCAGCAACAGGCGACACACCGCCCAGCTGGCCATCCTCATCACGGCGCGGCTGCCGTCGGTGACGTTGACCGCATGCACCCAGCCCCGCAGGGCCTGGGCCGCCGCCAGGGTGCGGCCTGGGTCGCCGCCCCGGGGGGGGGTTACCTCAGCGGTGATGACCAGCTGACCGCTGGCCAGGGCCTGTTGGAGCAGCAAGCCAAACCCTAAAGAGCAACTCCCATAATGGGCTAGGAAGCTGCCTACAGTAGTTACAGGCCTACGGGTTTAGGGATGGATAGCGATCGCGAATATGGCGCCAATTCGAGCATTGCTTCTAGCCCTGCTTCGAACCCTGCCGTCATCCCTGTTTCCAGTCCAGAGGGTGCTGTTTCCCAGCGAGAGATTGAGATCATTGAGCTGGTGGCCCAGGGCCTGACCAACCAGGAAATCGCCCAATCCCTAACGATTAGCAAGCGCACCGTGGATAACCACGTGAGCAATATCTTCACCAAAACCGGAGCCAAAAACCGGGTGGCCCTGCTCAATTGGGCCATGGACAACGGCAAGATTTGCCGCGATGGCTTTAATTGCTGCGCCCTAGATCAGACCTGACCTGCTGTCGGCCAATCGGCCAGGCCAGCCAATAGGGCCTGGCGCTGCAGCTCCGGCCAGTCGGCCAGGGGACGGTGGGCCAGGGCCGCGTTGCTCAAGCTGGAGTGGCCGGTTAGCTCCAGATGGCACCAACTGGGCACCAGCAACGACTGCTCGGCATGTTCCAACTCCACCTCAGCAACCACCAGGGGGGCATTGCTGCCCTCAAATACATCCAGCACCCAATCCCCACCAGCCAGGCTGAGGCCGTGGCGCCTCTTGCTGAGCTGGCTGGGGGCGATCGCCAGCAGGTCTTGGGCGTCTGCCAAGGGAATGTCGTACTCAAACTCCTGGCGCACCAGGCCGCCATCGGAAGCGGCCGTCTTGAGGGTTAGCCAGGCCTGTTGGCCAGCCTCAGCTTTCGCAGTTGCGGTAGACGTGGCGGTGCGCACCCGCAGCGTGAGGCCCTCGGGCCCGCTCACCAGATAGCCCTGCTGGAGATGGGCCTGCCAGGCGATTAGCTCCCGCCACTCCTCGCCCCGCACCAAAAAACGCCGCTCAATTTCCAGGGCCATCGCGATCAGTGCTCTTGGGGCTCAGTCTTGTTTGGGGTCAGTCTTATTGGGGCTCAGTTATGGGAGGGCTCCACGGCCGTGAGGCTGCCGGCCCAATGGAGCTTGTGGGTGAGGGTGCGGTAATAGGAGGGGCTCTGTTCGAGAACCACCAGCAGGGCTGGATGGGAGCTGCGCTGCACCACCGCCCGATCACCGGCATCGAGCACGGTGGCATGGGCCCCATCCTTCCAGAGCTTGACCCGGCGGCTGGCTTCCCCAAGGGGAAACACCGAAAGCTGGGCGCGGGCCGGCACCACCACCGCCCGACTCGAGAGGCTCATCGGACAAATCGGATTGACCACAATCGCCTCGATGCCGGGGTGCAAGATCGGCCCCCCCGCCGCCATGGCGTAGCCCGTTGAACCCGTGGGAGTTGCCAGGATCAAACCATCGCCGCGGTATTGGTCGACCACCTCTCCATCAATCTCCAGCTCCAGCATGCAGGTGGGTGAGACCTCATCGAGGGAGGGGCGGAAATAAAAATCATTGAGGGCCAGGTGCACCTCCTCTGAGCTGCCATCGGGCCTTTCAATATGGGCCTGCAACATCATCCGACGCTCCAGGGCGTAGCGCTCGTCGCGGAGGCGTTGCCAGAGGCAATCGGCCTCACCGGAGAGTTGCAACAGGCGCCGCTCATGGGTCAGAAAACCCAGGTGCCCGCCCACGTTGAAGCAAAGGATCGGCACCCCCAGGGGAGCCAAGTGGCGGGCGGCCCCAAGCACCGTGCCATCTCCACCGAGCACCAGGGCCAGATCCGGCAGGGAGGGCTCCGTGGCCAGCAAACCGGGGAAGGGATTGGAGGTGAGGCCGCTCTGGGCCATCACCACCTGGGTACCGAGGGAGCGCAGGTCTTCTGCGCAGCGCTTGGCCTGGCGCTGCGCAGCCTGGCTGCCGGAGCGCGTGATCAACCAAACCCGCTCAAGCTGCATGGTGCTGGAAGTGTGGCTGGCTCACCAGCGCAACAGGTTGAAGCGCTCCATGTCCACCGTTTCCCGGTTGCGATACAGGGAGAGCAGGATCGCCAGGCCAACCGCCGCTTCTGCTGCCGCCACCGTGATCACAAAAATCGCGAACACCTGGCCCCGGATCAGCTGGCCATCCATGTAATCGGAGAAGGCCATCAAATTGATATTCACCGCATTCAGCATCAACTCAATGCTCATCAGCACCCGCACGGCATTGCGGCTGTTGATCAAACCCCACACCCCAGTACAGAACAAAATCGCAGCCACCACCAGGTAGGCCTGCAGGGGAATGCCGTTGGAGAAGCTTGCGTCCATCAGAGGGGAGGGGGTAAGGAAGGTTAAACCGAAGATTTATCGACCAGCAAGGGCGTGCGGGACTTTTCCAAAAGACCCTGATCCGCAGGCTCACCAGTGATCACATCACTGCTGCTGACATCGCGGCGGGCCAACACAATTGCACCGATCATCGCCATTAGCAGCAGTACGGAAGCCAATTCAAATGGCAACAGGTAGTCGCTGAAAAGATGCTCGCCAATCCTGATCGTGGCGTCTTCCCCCACCGGAATTGGGCCGGGCAGGTTCCAGGCGGTGGTGAAGGCAACCCGGATCAGGAGCACCAGCAAGCCACCACAGACAGCCCCGGATAAAACGCGGCGCAGGGCCAGGCCAGGGATGGCCTCGAGGGTTTCCTTTTTATTAACGAGCATGATCGCAAAGAGGATCAGCACGTTCACGGCGCCCACGTATACGAGCACCTGGGCTGCCGCCACAAAGCTGGCGTTAAGCATCAGGTAGAGGCCAGCTACGGACAGGAAAACACCGCCCAAAAGGAAGGCTGAGTAGACGATGTTGGGCAGCAGCACCACTCCAAGGGCGCCAATTACGAGGGCGGCCGAGAGCAGCACAAAACAAATCAGCTGGGTGGTGATGGCAATAGTCATCAGGGTTTCACTTCAGCTGCGGGCAGGCTGCCGGCCCGTGGGGCCGTATCCGGCACTCCATGGGGGTCCATTTCGCCCTTGGGCAGATAGGCCAGTTCCCGCAGGGCAAAGACCGCGGGATCACTGGTGACGCTGGTGGGTAGACGGCCCAGGGCAACGTTGTCGAAATTGAGGCTGTGGCGATCAAAGGTGGCCAGCTCGTATTCCTCCGTCATCGAAAGGCAATTGGTGGGGCAGTACTCCACGCAGTTGCCACAGAAAATGCATACCCCGAAATCGATCGAGTAGTTGCGCAGTTCCTTTTTCTTGGTCGCCTTATTCATCACCCAATCCACCACCGGCAGATTGATCGGGCAGACCCGCACACACACCTCGCAGGCGATGCACTTGTCGAATTCGTAGTGGATCCGGCCCCGGTAGCGCTCCGAAGGGATCAGCTTTTCGTAGGGGTACTGGACCGTGATCGGCCTGCGGCGCAGGTGGTCAAAGGTGACCGATAGCCCCTGGGCTAGGTACTGGCTTGCCCCAACCGCATCGCGGGTGTAGTCGCCGACTTTCTTGAGGAACCCGAACATGGAATGGGGGGGAAAGGGCGGGGGGAACCAAAGCTCCCCCCATGATGACTGGCTAGGGCCTTACCCGCCGAAAACTGCCGGGAAGGCAAGCTTGAGGGCGGCGGTTACGAGCAAATTGGCCAGGGCAATGGGCAGCAGAAACTTCCAGCCCAGGTCGAGTAGCTGGTCGATCCGCACCCGGGGCACGGTCCAGCGCAGCAGGATCGCGAAAAAGACCAGAAGGTAGGCCTTCAGCACGGTCATAACAATGCCAACGGAGGCCGTAATCACCTGCACCACTGGGGCATCCAGGGGCTGACCCAGCCAGCCGGCCAGCCACTCCACTGGGATGGGGAATCCCCAACCACCCAGGTAAAGCACCGAGACCAGCAGTGCCGAAAGCACCAGGTTGATGTAGCTGCCCAGGTAGAAGAGGGCAAACTTCATGCCCGAATACTCGGTCTGGTAGCCGGCCACCAGCTCCTCTTCCGCCTCTGGCAGGTCGAAGGGCAGGCGCTCGCACTCGGCCAGGGCACAGATCCAGAAGATCACAAAGCCCACCGGCTGGCGCCAGATGTTCCAGCTGAGGATGCCGGCTCCGTTCTGCTGATCAACGATCGCAACGGTGCTGAGGGAGTTGCTCATCATCACCACCGCCAGCACCGCCAGGGCCAGGGGTATTTCGTAGCTAATCGACTGGGCCGCAGCCCGCAATCCCCCCAGCAGGGAATATTTGTTGTTGGAGGCGTAGCCACTCATCAACAGGCCAATGGGCTGGATGCTGCTGAGGGAAACCCAGAGGAAGATCCCCACGCCCACATTGCTGATCAGCATGTGCTGACCAAAGGGCACCACCAACCAGCTCAAGATCACCGGCACAAGCACCAGGATTGGCCCGAGGGTGAACAGCAAGCCGTCCGCCCTGGCTGGGATTACATCCTCCTTAAACAACAGCTTCAGGCCATCGGCCATGGGCTGAAGAATGCCTAGGGCGCCCGCATATTCAGGCCCGATGCGCTGCTGCACGGCGGCGGAGATCTTGCGCTCCAGCCAGACGTTCACCAGCACGCCGACCACGGCGGACACCAACACCAACAGCATTGGTAGGGGCAACCACAGCAGGTGTGCCGCGCCTGGGCTGAGGCCCAAGCCGGATAGGGCCTGCTCAAAGCTGGCCTGCAAATCAAGGCCCCCTTGCACCACGCCAGGGGCGAGAGCCGGGTTGCTCACCATTGGGGTTGTTCAGATTTGAGCAACTTAGCGGGCCCCTTGGGGAAGCCATGGTCTTTCGGCATGGCCTGTGTAGATCTGGGTAGGGCGGTAGATGCGGTTGGCCCCGAGTTGCTCCTTCCAATGGGCCAACCAGCCGGCCGTGCGGGCAATGGCAAAAATTGGGGTAAAGAGGTCTTCGGGGATGCCCAACTTGCGATATACAAGCCCTGAATAAAAGTCGACGTTGGGGAAAATCCCCTTTGGGCCAAGCCGATTAGCGGCTACTGCTTCGAGCTTGCGGGCCCTGTCATAGAGGGGATCGTGGCCGAATTTGTCGAAGAGCTGTTCGGCCAACTTCTGGAGAATTCCGGCCCGGGGATCCTTGACCTTGTATTCCCGATGGCCAAAACCCATAATTTTTTGCTTCTCGGCCATCGCCCGTTCCAGCCAGGGCTCCACCTGGTCTTCGCTGCCGATCTGCTCCAGCATTGTGAGCACGTCCTCATTGGCACCGCCATGGAGCGGGCCTGCCAGGGTTCCCACAGCCGAGGCCACCACCGCGTAGGGGTCGGTGAGGGTGCTGGCAGTGACGCGGGCGCTAAAGGTGCTGGCGTTGAGGCTGTGCTCGGCGTGGAGGATCAGGCAGGCATCAAAGATGCGGGCCGCCAAGGGATCCGGCTCCCGCTCGGTGAGCATGTAGAGAAAATTGGCCGAATAGGCCAGGTCATCGCGGGGCTGGATCGGATCCTGACCTTTGCGAATCAACTGAAAGGCCGCCACCATCGTGGGGATCTTGGCGATCAGGCGGACCACCGCCGCCACGATGTACTCGGGGTTATCGAGGGCCCTGCGTGAATAGAACAGCCCCAAGGAGGCCGCGCTGGCCTGGAGGGCATCCATCGGGTGCCCCGCCGAGGGGAAACTCTTCATCATGTCGCGGATGCGGAAGCTGACCCGCCGGTGCATTTGCACCTCCTGCTCAAATTCCTGGAGTTGATCCGACTTGGGCAGTTCACCCCAGATCAAGAGATAGGCAGTTTCCAGAAAACTGCTGTGGATCGCCAGTTGACCCACCTCATAACCCCTATAGGTGAGCCTGCCCGCCTGGCCATCGATGGCGCATATGGCCGACTGGGTAGCGGGTACCCCCTCCAAGCCTGGGCGAAACAGGGCGTTTAGGGATTCGAGCCCGGCACTGGTTGCTACTGATGCCATCCGCAGGGGAGCCGATCCTTGAAACCTACGGCCGACCGGCCGACCCATGCAGTAGCGCACGCTGCCAGCAGGGGTAGGGCCCCTAGCCAGCCAGGATTTGCCTGGGTGCCATCAGCAACCTCAACTGGGCGGCCCCAGGCCCGAGCTGCAGCAGGGCAATCCCGGCCTTTTTGAGGGGGATGGTGCCTGCGGGGGCCCCAATCAGAAGGGCGGCCAGGTCGCCCAGGTCGGGTTCATGGCCCACCAGGGCCCAGCGGGAGTCCAATGCCAAACCATCACAGCAAACCTGTTGGCGCAGGCGTTGAACCAGGGCCCAGCCATCTGCGCCTGGTGCCCGGGCATCAGCTCCAGGCGCCAAACCCGGCTCGATTTGGCACTGGCCCCCGGGCAGCAGCAAGCCAGCCTCCACTGCAATCTGGGCGGTTTGCCTGGCCCGCAGCAGCGAACTGCTGAAAATGCCTTGGCAGTGCAGCTCCATGGCGATTAGCCGTTCCACCACGGCACGGCTGCGCAAGCGACCTGGCTGGGTGAGCGCTCGATCGTGGTCGAGCAGCCCGGGCTGAAGCTCCTGGGCTATGCCATGGCGCAACAGCAGGATTTCAAGCAAAGCTCAACCGGGCCTTGAAATGCAGCCCATTGGTTTCGGGTTCAAGCCCCACTGTCAGGCCATCTACCGAGGCCGCCAGGGGCTGGCCAGCCAGGCCCGAGAGCAGTCGCCAGGTACCCCAACCCTGGATCAGGCCCTGGGCCTTAGGGCCCGCCATCGCCCATTGGAGGGGGGCCTTGGGCATCGCCAGCTCTGTCAACTGGTTTTGACGCTGCTGGGGACCCTGGCGCAGGTCCCGTTGTTGCTGGAGCACCGCCAGGGTTTGGCCCCACCAGGCAATGGTGCCCTCGGCGCTGCGGGCCCCCTCGAGGCTGGCCTGGAGCGGCTCCCTAACGGAGGCGGGGGATTTGAGCCGAGTCCAGACCTGGAGGGGAGGCCCCCCCTCCACCGCCAGGGGGGCGGTGATCAGGCCCTGGCCAGGCAAGGCCCCGTCTAGGGCCTCGGGGGCTGGCTGGTTAAGGCCCGTACCGATCTGCCAACCCTCGGCTGCCTCACTCCAGAGCAGGGGGCCGGCATCGGCCAGGGCCACCAGGGCAGGGATTGGGCTAGGGGTTGTGGGTTCCGGAGAAGTGGGTTCGGCGGAAGTGGAATCAGGGGAGCTGGTTTCGGCCAGGATTGCCTGGAGCAGGGGCTGCCAGGGGGCGGGCCAGCCGGCGGGGTTTTGGAGCAGGGCCAAGCTGCTCTTCTGGCCATGCAGAGCGGCCAACAGGGCAGCCGTGCGGCTGGTGTCGGGCAAGGGTCGCCAGGGCAAATTCCCCTCGTCCAGGCCAACCACCACGTCGGCCACCAGGGTTCCCCGCTCTGGCCTCAGGGTCGCCAGCAGATCCTTCACCCCTGCCTGATCAATCAGATCTTTCGGCAGGCCCAACCATGGGGCCATCGCCTCTGGTCGGGCAGTGAGCAGGGCAGAACCCTGGGCCAACCGCTTCACCCCAGCCTGGAAGCTGGCGGTGGTGGCCTGGTTGAGGCCATCGATCTGGGAAACGTCGAGGGCCTGTTGGAGCACGCCCTGGCCGGAGGCGATCAGCACCAGGTCGTCGTTGATTAGGGCGGTGGCCAGGGGCATCGGGGTGGAGCCCACCAGGGCGCCGCGGCCGCTGATCAAACCCATGCCCCGATAGGTGCTGACCTGCACATCGGTGCCGGCGAGGCTGCGGACTTGCCAGAAACGCTGTAGGAAGCGCCTGGCTCCATCGCCATGGCGGCTGCGCAGGGCCAGTAACCAACCCTGGGGCGCCTCTGACGATCCCCCGTTGATCAAGGCCAGGCTGGTCTCCGGACCCAGCCAACTGGCCAATTCGGCCTGGTAATCGATCCCGGCGGCGGCAAAGGCGCCATCGCGCAAACGGGCAACGGTTGCGGCCGCCTGGTGGCGCCGGGCCGTGGGCGCCACGGCCCGGCCATAGACCACGGGCTGCTCTGGATCGGTGAGCCAGTAAAGGCTTAAGGGCGTTAGGCGCGGCACAAAACGGGCTGCCATGGGCACCGCCAGCAGCTGGTTCTGCAACTTCAGCGGTGACTGGCGCAGCACGATCCACCAACCTCCAAAACCGAGGCTTGCCAACACAATCGCCACCGCCAGCACAACGGCCAGGAAGGGGCGGGCCTTCATGCGCCCAAAGCAGGATGGGTCCATCTTGACCTGAACCGGCGCGATTGCCCCATGGCCAGCCCCCAAACAATCCGGCCCCAGGAACTCCAGCAAAGCCTGGAGAGCGGTGAGCCCATCCAGCTGGTGGACGTCAGGGAGATGGAGGAGTTGGCCCTGGCCCGCCTCCCCTACCCGGTGCTGCACCTGCCCCTAAGCCAGTCGGAGCAATGGATGGGCAGTCTGGAGGAGCAGCTGGATCGGCAGCGACCGGTGGCCGTGATCTGCCATGCCGGGGTGCGCAGCTGGCATTTCGCCTGCTGGCTGATGGAGCAGCACGGCTACGAGCAGGTATGGAACCTGCAGGGCGGCATTGATTCCTGGAGCGTCGAAGTAGACCGCAGCGTGCCCCGCTACTAGCCGGCAGCCCAGGGGGCTTTCCTACTGTTTGCGCAAGCCACGTTGCCTGGGCCCCTTGTCTCAGAGCGCCCTACCGCTGCGTCCCCTCTCCCTGAGGCCCCCATCCCAGCGCCCCCTCTCGCTTCGCCAGCGGGAAGTGCTGCAGATGGCCGTGCGGCACTACGTGGACACGGTGGAACCGGTGGGCAGCGGCACCCTGGTGCGGCGCTTTGGGCTAGCCGCCAGCCCCGCCACGGTGCGTTCGGCGATGGGGGCCCTGGAACAACGGGGCCTACTCACCCAGCCCCATACCTCGGCGGGCCGGATCCCCAGCCAGGAGGGCTATCGCCTCTTTGTGGACCAGCTGCTGCCCGCCCCAGGAGCTGGAGCCCTGCAATTGCAGCGGGAATTGCTGGATCTGAGCCTGCCCTGGGCGGCCCTCGACGATCTACTACTGCACCTCGGCCGGCGCCTAGCCGACCTCACGGGCCTACTGAGCCTGATCACCAGGCCCCAGCGGCCTGAGGGCCAGGTGCAAGCCCTCAGGCTTGTTCCCAGGGGTGATCGGCTGATGGTGTTTGTGGTGGGAGGCGCCGCTG
The DNA here is from genome assembly GCF_024345375.1 of Cyanobium sp. WAJ14-Wanaka. Taxonomy (NCBI): domain Bacteria; kingdom Bacillati; phylum Cyanobacteriota; class Cyanophyceae; order Synechococcales; family Prochlorococcaceae; genus Cyanobium; species Cyanobium sp. WAJ14-Wanaka. The sequence continues at coordinate 73,876 of NZ_JAGQAZ010000002.1, forward strand.
CCAGCAGCCATCTCAACCTGCCCCTAGCCGGCCACCAACCGGGTGATTTGGCCGCCCTGGAGCGCTGGGTTACGGACCAACTCCAGGGGCCATCGCACAAGCCGATCGACTGGAACAACCTGCCGCGCCAATTGGGCCGTCCCGGCGCCCTATTGCGCCAAGCCCTCGATGCCCACGCAGAGGCCGAACAGCGCCATGGGGCCGGGGCCGTGGCCACCGGCCTGGCGGGCCTACTGGGGCAGCCGGAATTCAGCCAAACGGCCCAGCTGAGGCCCTTGGTCGAACTGGTGGAGGAGGCACCCCAGCAGCTCCTCCAACAGGGAAATGTGTGCATTGGGGCAGAACATCCCCACCAGGCCCTGCGCCAGTGCGCCGTGGTTCAGGCCAGCTATCGCAGTGGCGATGGGGGCTTGGGCCATGTGGCCCTGGTGGGACCAATGCGGATGGCCTATGCCACCGCCCGGGCTGCGGTGGCCTCGGTGGCAGAGCTACTGGAGCGACTCCTGGCCTGAAAACCAGCCATCAGCCCATCAGGGAACCGCCGAGCTTTTCGGCCACAGTGTTGACGTCCTTATCGCCCCGACCCGACAGGTTGAGCACCAACTCAGTGCCAGGGGCCAGGGTCGGGCAGAGCTTCTCCAGCCAGGCAAAGGCGTGGGCCGTTTCCAGGGCCGGGATGATCCCTTCAAGCTGGCAGAGCAGCTGGAGGGCATCGAGGGCCTCCGCATCGGTGACGGCGCCGTATTCAGCCCGGCCGATCGTTTTGAGGTAGCTGTGCTCGGGGCCCACGCCGGGGTAATCGAGGCCGGCGCTAATCGAGTGGGCCTCCTGCACCTGGCCTTCGCTGTCCTGGAGCAGCAGGCTCATGGCGCCGTGCAACACCCCCACCCGGCCTTCGGTGATCGTGGCGGCATGGCGGCCGGTGGCAACGCCATCGCCTGCGGCTTCCACCCCCACCAGGCGCACATTGGCATCCTCTACGAAGGGGTGGAACAGGCCCATGGCATTGGAGCCACCGCCCACACAGGCCACTAAAACATCGGGGTTGCGGCCAAAGGCCTCATGGCACTGGCGCTTGGTTTCCTCGCCGATCACGGCATGGAAATCGCGCACCAGCATTGGGAAGGGATGGGGGCCGGCCACCGAACCGAGGATGTAGTGGGTGCTCTCCACGTTGGTCACCCAGTCGCGGATCGCTTCGCTGGTGGCGTCCTTGAGGGTGGCGGTGCCGGCGGTCACCGGTTGCACCCTGGCCCCCAGCAGGCGCATGCGGAACACGTTCAGGGCCTGGCGGCGCATGTCTTCTGCGCCCATGTAAATGACGCAATCCAGGCCGAAGCGGGCGCAGACCGTCGCTGTGGCAACGCCGTGCTGGCCGGCACCGGTTTCGGCAATGATCCGTTTTTTGCCCATGCGCAGGGCCAACAGCGCCTGGCCCAGGGCGTTGTTGATCTTGTGGGCACCAGTGTGGTTGAGGTCTTCCCGTTTCAGCCAGATCCTTGGCCCGCCCTCGGCGCGGCGGTAATGCTCGGTGAGCCTTTCCGCCTCATAGAGGGGATTGGGGCGCCCCACATAGGTGCGCAGCAGGTGGTTGAGCCGGTCGGTGAAGGCCGGATCCTTCCAGGCTTCCGCAGCGGCCTGCTCCAGCTCCCCCAGGGCCGGGATCAGGGTTTCGGGAACGTATTGGCCGCCGAACTGGCCATAGCGGCCGAGGCTGTTGGGCCGGGCATCCAGGGCCAGGGCTGCCGGATCAACGGAAGTCAAGGGGAAGGTGCTGGTCACCGGCTGCGGTGCGTTGTGATGTAAGGGTAAGAACTTGAGAACACAGACCAAGGCCATGACCAAGGGCGGCTGGCAGGAATTCAGCAATGCCGAGAGCCTGAAACGGCCCACGGCTGGGGGGGCTGGCAATGGTGGGGCTGGCGGCGGGCTGCCCAAAAACCAGCAGCGGGTGCGGGTGCAGCGCACCAAAACCGGCAAGGGCGGAAAGCTGGTGACAGCCATCAGCGGCCTGGAGGCCCCAGAGGCGGAACTCAAAACCCTGCTCAAACAGCTCAAGGCCAGCGCCGGTACCGGCGGCACCCTCAAAGACAACCTGATCGAATTGCAGGGCGACCAAGTGGCCCTGGCCCTTAACACCCTGGAGCAGGCGGGCTACCGGCCCAAGCAGGCAGGCGGCTGAGCCACCAGCAAGAATGCCGGCCACGAACTCACCCGCAGCAGCAGCCATGACCAAGAGCCCCTACGGCGAGCTCAGCAACCAGGGTGCCTCCACCAACATCGCCTGGCACCACACCTCAGTGGATCGCCAAAGCCTGGCCGAGCGCCGGGGCCACCGCAGCGCCATCCTCTGGTTCACCGGCCTGAGTGGCTCCGGCAAAAGCACCCTGGCCAATGCGGTCAATTCAGCCCTATTTGAACGGGGTCTGGCCTGCTACGTGCTCGATGGCGACAACATCCGCCACGGCCTCTGCAAAGACCTGGGCTTCTCCGATGCCGACCGAGAAGAGAACATCCGCCGCATTGGCGAAGTGAGCAAGCTGTTTTTGGATGCGGGCGTGGTGGTGCTTACGGCCTTTGTGTCGCCCTTTAGGGCCGATCGCGACAGGGCCCGCGCCCTGGTGGCCGAGGGAGATTTCATCGAAATCCACTGCGCCGCGGACCTGGGGGTATGCGAGCAGCGCGACACCAAGGGGCTCTACGCCAAGGCCCGCGCCGGCGAAATCAAGGAATTCACGGGCATTTCCAGCCCCTACGAGGCCCCCGAACAGCCCGAGCTGAGCATTGCCACGGGCAGCCAAAACCTGGAGGAATGCGTGGCCCAGGTGATCTCCCACCTCGTAGCCAAAGGAATCATTCCCGCCTGAGCTGGTTGCCCCAGGCATCCAGGAAGGTTTTGGTGCAGCTGGCCACCGGCACCGCCAACAGCAACCCGAGGAGCTCCCCCAGCCCCAACAGGCTGCCCAGCCTGGCCCCCAAGGGCAGGCTGATCAACAGCCAGGCGGGCTGCAGTCCCACGATGCTGCCCATCAGCCGGGGTTGGATCACCTGGTCCACCACCTGGCCCACGCTGATCGCCGCCACCAGCACCTCCAGGCCCGTGCGGGGATCCTCAAGGGCCAAAAGCACACTCACGGCCACGATCGTGACCGCGCTGGCATAGGGCACCAGGGTGGTGAAGCCAATCGCCACAGCAAACAAAACGCCGTAGGGAATGCCCAACAGGGTGAACACCAGGATTTGGGCGCCGCTGAGGATCAGGGCCAACAGCACCTGGCCGGCGAAATAGCCCCGGAAGGTGCGGCTCAAGGTGCCAACCGCCAACTGCCTTGCGCCAGGGGGCAACCATTGGGCTAGGCCAGCGGCGATCGACTCGCCCCCCAGCAGCAGAAAAATAGCCAGCACCGCCACGATCAAGGTGTTGACCGTGATCCCCACCGTGGCCCCCAAAAGACCCAGCAGGCGCTGGCTCACCTGGCTCGCCACCTGGCTTGTGCGCGTAAGCAGGGCACTGCTGATGTCCCCGAAATCGGTGGGCAATCCGCGGGAGGCAGACCAGGCCTGCAGCTTCTGCAGCAGCAGTTCGCCCTCTGAAAGCCAACCGGGCAAAGCATTGAGCAGCTCGCCCAGTTGCTCAACGAGCCGGGGCACCAGCCATACCGCAGCAAGGGCCAGCAGCCCCAGGCTCACGCCCAGCACCAGGCCAATGGCCAGCAGCTTGGAGAAGCCCCGACCCTGCAACCAGCGACTGGGTATGTCCAGCAGAAAGGCAATCAATGCCGCACCCAAAAACAGCGCGGGGAAAGGCGCCAAGGGCAACAACAACTGGCGCAGCACCCACAGGTTGAGCACCAGCAGGGGCAGGGCCAGGCCGACCTTCAGCCAGGGCGGTAGAACAAGCCGTTCAAGCATCAGTTCATCTGCTCCAGGTAGCGGTGGCTGCCGAGCTGCTGCAGTCGGCTGTCCTTGGCGCGCACCTGGCCATGGAGATCGGCGCGGTAGGCAGTGAGGGCGGCGGCAAGCTCTGGCCTGGCGGTGGCCAAAATCTGCACCGCCAACAGGCCCGCATTGGTGCCGTTGCCGATGGCCACGGTGGCCACGGGGATGCCAGCCGGCATTTGCACGATTGAGTGCAGCGAATCCACCCCGGCAAGGGCCCTGCTCTGCACTGGTACGCCAATCACCGGCAGGGTTGTGAGCGAAGCCACCATCCCGGGCAGGTGGGCCGCGCCCCCGGCACCGGCAATAACCACCTTGAGGCCGCGGCCGGCAGCCTGCTGGGCAAATTCGACCATTTCCAAGGGCGTGCGGTGGGCAGAGAGCACCCGCACCTCAGCCGCCACCCCAAAACGTTCCAAGATCTCCACCGCCGGCTGCATGGTGGGCAGATCGGAATCACTGCCCATCACAACCGCCACCAGGCACTCAGCAGGGGCAATTCCGGAAGGGGCCGTAGCAGGAGCAACCATGGGGAGCTGGGGCCAGCAAGAATTCCATTCTCCCCCGCTCGCCCCACAGGAGCCATCCATGCGCTGGTTAACCAACGTGCGTTTGCCCCAGGCCAAGCGCTGTAGCCATGGAGCCCAGCAGCTCTGGCGGGTGGGCGTAGATGCGGACGGCACGATTTCGGCCGTGGAACCCCTGCCAGCGGGCAGCGTGGCAGCTGGGATCGATTGGAGCGGCGACTGGCTCAGTCCAGCCGGGGTGGATCTACAAATAAACGGCGGCCTTGGCCTGGCCTTTCCCGAGCTAACCCAAGCCGATCTGCCCCGCCTCGAGGAGCTGCTGGAAACCCTTTGGGCCGATGGGGTGGAAGCGATCTGCCCCACCCTGGTGACCTGCGCCGTGGCCCCCCTGCGCCAGGCCCTGGCGGTGCTTGCCGAAGCCCGAGAGCGCCACCGGCCGGGCCGGTGTCAGCTGCTGGGGGCCCACCTGGAAGGGCCCTTTCTGGAGCCCAGCCGGCGGGGCGCCCACCCGGAAGCTCACCTATGTGCTCCAAGCCTGGAGGCCCTCGCGGAGCGGATTGGGGGATTTGAAGCCGACATTGACCTGGTGACCCTGGCGCCAGAGCTGGCCGGTGCCGCCGAACTGATCGATGCCCTCAGATCCCAGGGCATCGTGGTGAGCCTGGGCCACAGCGCCGCCAACGAAAGCCAGGCCGAGGCGGCCTTTGCTGCAGGGGTTGGCATGGTGACCCACGCCCTTAATGCCATGGCCGACATGCACCGCAGAGCACCCGGCCCGGTGGCCGCAGCCTGCCTGCGGGACGACGTGGCCCTGGGGCTGATCGCCGATGGGGTGCACGTGGCTCCCTCCATGGCGCTGTTGCTGCAGCGACTGGCGCCGGGCCGGCTGGTGTTGGTGAGCGACGCCCTGGCCCCCTATGGGTTAGCCGATGGCGAACACCGCTGGGATGAAAGGGTTTTGCTGGTGCACAAGGGCACCTGCCGCCTGGCCGATGGCACCCTGGCCGGGGTGACCCTGCCCCTGCTGGAGGGAGCGCGGCGCCTGGCCGGGTGGGGCTGCCCAGCTGGCCAGGCGATTGCCGCTGCCACCCTGACTCCTCGGCAGGTGCTTGGCGATCACCGCCCAGCCGCTGAAATGCTTTTGGGGATCCCCATTACGGAAACCCTGCGCTGGCACCAAGACAGTTCGGGCCTCAACTGGCAGCGCGCTGCGGCCGCCCAAAAAGCAGCCCCTTAGGGACCAGCTACCTAGGATCCAATCCTTCTGATCCCGCCCCCAGTCTGCCGTCAATGCCCCCATCACCCATGAGCACCCAAGCCGAACAAGCTGCTGAGAAGGAGGTGGTGAAGGGGTATTTCGAGAGCACGGGTTTTGACCGCTGGAACCGCATCTACAGCACATCTGACGATGTCAACCGGGTGCAGCGCAACATCCGCATCGGCCACCAAAAGACCGTCGACAACGTGCTGGCCTGGCTACAGGAGCAGGGTGATTTGGCGGGCCGCAGCTTCTGTGATGCCGGTTGCGGCGTAGGCAGCCTCAGCTTGCCCTTAGCCCAACTGGGGGCCGGTTCGATCGCCGCCTCAGACCTGTCTGAGGCGATGGCAAAGGAAGCCTCGCGCCGGGCCGAAGCCGCCGGTATTAGCCCCCAGCAGCTCAGTGTGATCGCCTCTGATCTGGAGGGCCTCAGCGGCAGCTACGACACCGTGATCTGCCTGGATGTGTTCATCCACTACCCCCAGCAACCGGCCGAAGCCATGGTGCGCCATTTGGCCTCAATGGCCGAAAAGCACCTGATCGTCAGCTTTGCCCCCTACACCCCATTGCTGGCGGCGCTTAAAAAGATCGGCGAACTATTTCCAGGCCCCAGCAAGGCAACCCGGGCCTACACCCTCAGGGAGAAGGGAATCCTGGCCGCCGCTGCGGAGGCCGGCTTCAAACCCTTGCGCCGCAGCCTCAACAAGGCCCCCTTCTACTTTTCAAGGCTGATCGCCTTCGAGCGCAACTAGCTGATCAGGCCCGTGGCCAGGGCCAGTAATCAGAAAGGTGGGCAGGGGAGCTTCCAGCTTCAACAACGCTCCGTCGGGCCGGGCCAATTGGAGGCGATGGGCATGGAGCTGGTAGCCGCCGTCGCCGGGCAGGGCATCGGGGCGGGCCAACCCACCAGCCAGGTAGAGCGGATCCCCCCATAGGGGCGCCCCGGCGGCGGCGGCATGGATGCGGATTTGGTGGGGCCGGCCGCTGGCAATAGCCACCTCCACCAGGCACGCCCCCTGGCGGCGTTCAAGCAAGGTGAGCTGGCTGTGGGCCGGCAAGGCTGTGGGGTCTAGGGAGTGGGAGGGGTTGGAGGGGGGAACGGCACACCAAATCTCACCCAACAGTGGATGGGGCCTGCGGCCTATGGGCGTGGTGAGGGGGCGGCTTTCGGCCACCGACCAATCAGGAGGCAAGGGCGCAGTGAGGGCTCGGTAGGTCTTCTGGCACCGGGCTGGCGATGAGCTTGGCGATGCAGCTAGTGATGCTTCTGGACTGGCGGCGGTGCTGTCGCGGAGCTGGGCACTGAGCCAGGCGCGGGTGCTGCTTTGGCGGGCGCAGACCAACAGACCGGAGGTATGGCGGCCCAGGCGGTGCACGGGCCGGGCCGGGGGCCAGCTCGCCTGCAGCTGGGCCAGGAGCGTGTGCTCCAGGAACCCCCCGGCCGGCAGCACCGGCAGCCCGCTGGGCTTATCGAACACCAATAGGTCGCCGTCATCGAACAGGGGGCTTGGCAGCACCGGTACGGCGGGCTCTTGCCAGGGGGGCCGATGCCAGACCAGTTGATCTCCGGCTGCGAGGGGACCATCGGCCCGGAGTTGCTGGCCGTTTAGGCAGATCTCACCGGCGGCGAGCCGCTCCAGCCACACCAACGCACTGGAATGGGGGTAGCGGGATGCGTAAAAGAAACTGGTCAATTGACCAGAATGTTGGAGAGCAACGCGATCGCGGTAGGCGTGGCCGCGGTTTAACTCACTCCACAAGCACTTTTCACTCCACAAGGCTTAATCACTCCACAAGACCGTGCTCGAGGGCATAGCGGACCAGCTCGGTGCGGCTGGCCGTACCCGTTTTGATAAACAGGCGGCTCACGTACTTCTCCACGTTGCGGATGGAGGTTTCTAGGCGCCGGGCTATTTCCTTGTTCATCATTCCCTCAGCCACCAGCTGCAGCACCGAGGCTTCCCGGGGAGTGAACACGTGGTTAACCGCTTCGATCGCCCTCTTACTGCCGCCCGTGGCCAGCAAGGATCGAATCTCGGTGATCTGTTTAGCCATCTGGCCGATATCGGCATCGGCAAAGCGGGCCGCCTCCGCCAGCAAGCGATCCTGCCTTTGCACCGCATTGCGCACCCGGGCGACCAGCTCATCGGGGTCGAACGGCTTGGGGATGTAGTCGTCGGCGCCGGCCTGGAAACCGGAAATGCGGTCAGCCGTCATGCCTTTGGCTGTAAGGAAGATCACCGGAGTGCCCCCTAGCCGTTCATCGGCCCGCAGCCGCTTCAGTAATCCGTAGCCATCACAGCGGGGCATCATCACGTCGGTGATGACCACGTCCGGCAACAGCTCCTGGGCCTGGATCCAACCCTCCTCGCCATCGTTGGCGGTGGTCACCGCAAAACCCTCGTCCTCGAGGTAGGCCTTAACAGCCGTGCGCAGCCCCGGTTCGTCGTCCACCAGCAGGATCCGGGCTGGGGGAGCTGGCGTCTCAGGCACCGGCAATTCTGGAGAAGTGGATTCTGGTGCTGGGGATTCTGGGTTCATGGCCGTAAGTGTGGGGGCTGTCAGTTGCCGCGTCCAGGCAAAACCTGCTCGGATTCCCGTAGTGCGCCGCTGTAGCCCAAGCTGCGGGCCAGGGACCCCAAACTGGCTGGATCCTTACCTGCTTGCTGGGGGTAGCAAGTAGCCCACCAGATCAGATGGTCGATCCGGTTGCCGGGATGGATCTGGCCGCCGGGATTCAGCTCCCGCACCAACAAATTGCTGCCATTACTGGTCACCCGCATCGGTGCCTCTGGGCTGCAGCGCACCGTCTCGCTGATCACCTTCATCTCGTTGGGCAGCTCATCCCAAAGCTTGATCTGCCATAGGCCAGGTCTGTGGGGATCGGCCTTGGCGGCGTAAACCCCCATTACATGGCTGCCGTAGGGCACTGGCCTCTCCAGGATCACCAGGAGGCCTGGGGGCCTGGCCTCGGCGGGATTGCTCTTGATTGCTTCTTTAGCCTCAGCCGGCAAGAGCACCCCGGGCAGAACGGCCAGGCAAAGCAGGGACTGCTTGAGGGATTTTTGAAGAGTTGTCAGCATGGGGCCATGCTCGCGTACCTCGACCACCACGCCACAACCCCCTGCGATCCCGCCGTGGTGGAAGCCATGGCCCCCTGGTGGACTGAACAATTCGCCAACCCTGCCAGTCGCAACTATCAGCCTGGGCTGCTGGCGGCCGCCGCAGTGCAGAACGCCCGCAGCCAGATCGTCGCTGATCTGGGTGTGCAGCCGGAGTCGGTGATTTTTACCAGCGGCGCCACCGAAGCCAACAACCTGGCCCTCAAGGGCCTAGCCGAGGCTGAAATCGAATCGGGGGGCCAGCGACGCCATCTGGTCACCCTGGCCACCGAACATCGGGCCGTGCTCGATCCCCTGCGCTACCTGGCCCGCCATGGCTTCGAGCTGACCGAGCTGGCGGTGCTTCCCAACGGACTAATAAATCTCGAGGAACTGGCGGCCGCCCTCAGGCCCGACACCCTGCTGGTGAGCGTGATGGCCGCCAACAACGAAATCGGAGTGTTGCAGCCGATGGCCGAGATCGCCGCCCTTTGCCATCAAGCCGAAAGCAGCCATCAAAAAACAATCCACCTCCATTGCGATGGCGCCCAGGCCGTGGGGCACATTCCCCTGCAACCGGCTGACCTGGGCGTAGATCTGCTGAGCATCAGCGGCCACAAGCTCTACGGCCCCAAGGGCATTGGCGCCCTGGTCGTAAAGCCTGGGATTCGGCTGGCGGCCCAGCTCCATGGCGGCGGCCAGGAGCAGGGGGTGCGGGCCGGCTCCCTGCCGGTGCCCCTGATCGTGGGCTTGGCCAAGGCCCTGCAGTTGGCCCTAGCCGACCAGCAACTGCGAAGCGAGCGGCTGGGGGAGCTGCGCGACCAACTCTGGCGGCAGCTGGAGCCCCTGGGCGACCTAAAACTCAACGGCGACCTGGCAGCTCGCCTACCCCACAACCTCAACCTGACCGTGGGGGGCGTTGATGGCGCCCGCCTGCACCAACTGCTGCGCAGGAAGATCGCCGTCAGCAGCGGCTCCGCCTGCAGCCAGGGCAGCCCCTCCCATGTGCTTGCCGCCCTGGGCCGCAGCCGCCAAGAGGCCGGCGCCTCAATCCGATTTGGCCTGGGCCGTCACACCACAGCTGCAGAGATCAGCTGCGCCGCGGTCGCGGTGGCCGAAGCGATTAGAAGCCTTCGATAGATCACAGAAGCTGGGCAAGGTCCGACTCAATCGCTACTTTTTGCAAAACCCCCTCTTTTAACCATGGGATTGCCAACACCTGGCACCAACAAAATCCAGGTTCTGCGAGCTGTTGAAGATGGCTGGCAGGCCTTTTGCCGCGCCCCCTGGAGTTTCCTTCTGTTTCAGATCCTCTCTGGCCTAATCATGCTGCCGTTTGTGGCCATTGCGGCCGCAGGTGGTGCCCGCCTGGCCGAAGTGCGTGAACTGATGGTGCTGCACCCCGTCGGCGCCTGGATGGCGTTGATCGTGGGCGTGATCGGCCACGTGATCGTCGCCCTTTGGACCTTCGTGGGCCTCACCCGCGGCGCCTGGATCTGCCTTGAGGGCCGTAAGCCCAGCTTCGCCGACTTCACCCGCTGGGACCGTCCCGCCAGCGCCCGCTTGCTGGGTTCAGCCGTCCTGCTGGCAATCCTGGTGGGCGTGGCCGTGGCCATCGCCGCCCTGATTGGCACCGGCCTGGGCAAGGTCAACATGGTCCTGAGCGTGATCCCGATGATCGTCTTGACGATCTTCCTGATCTGGCTAGGTATCACCCAGAAGTTCCTGATTCAAACCTCGCTACTGGGAACCTCTGAGCCCACCAAGACAATTGGCCTCGGGGTCAACATGGTCAACCCCAGCTGGTGGATGGTTCTGTGGCTGGCCGTCATTGAAGGTGTGATCAACACCATCGGCGGTCTCTTCAGCTACGGCGGCCTCTTGGTGGTGGTGCCCGTGCTGCTGTGTATTTCCACTGCCGCCTATCGCCAGCTGTTCGGCCCCGAAGACCAAACCGGTCTGCTGAGCTGACTACCTGAGCTAGCTACCTGAGCTAACTAACGGCGGCGCGCCACGCGCCACTTCGCTGAACGGCTGCGGGGGTTGGAGCTTTGCTCCTCCTCCGTGGCCGTTTCTGGTTTGCGGGTTACCCGCTGCAGGCGTTCATCGGAGCTAAAAGCGGTTTTGACCCGCCTGTCCTCGAGGGAGTGGAAGCTGATCACCCCAACTAGCCCCCCGGGCACCAGCCAATCAGGGGCAACCTGGAGCAACTGGTCAAGCACCCCCAGCTCGTTGTTTACGGCGATGCGCAGGGCCTGAAAGGTGCGCGTCGCCGGATGGATCCGCCCCCGCCGCGCCTTGGGCGGGTAACAGCCGGCCACTAGATAGGCCAGCTCGGCCGTGTCCTGCGGAACCTGCTCCTTAAGCCGCCGGGCGATGCGCCGCGACAGCCGCTCTTCGCCGTAGGCATAGATCAGGTCGGCCAGCTCAGCCTCCTCAAGCCGTTCGATCAAGGCGCCAGCGCTTTCGCCGACCTCGGGATTCATCCGCATGTCGAGGGGTCCGGCCAGCCGAAAACTGAAGCCCCGCTCCGCCACATCCAACTGCGGACTGCTCACACCCAGATCGGCCAGCACCGCCACGGCAGGCTCGCTGGGCACAAAACCGGCAAAATTGGCGGCCACGATCCTGACCCGATCGCCAAAGGGGGCGAGGCGCTCGGCGGCGGCGGCGCGGGCGCTTGGGTCCTGGTCCAGCCCCACCACGCGCAAACCGGGATGGGCCTCCAGCAACAGGGCACTGTGGCCGCCGCCGCCGAGGGTGCAATCCACTAGGACCCCGCTGCGATCAGGTTGTTGGGCCAATAGGGGCCCCAACTCCGCGAAGGAATTCAGCACCGGCTGGGCCAGCACCGGCACGTGGGTGAACACCTCAGCCAGCGGAAATCCAAGCAATGGATAGTTCCTTCCTAAGATCTCACCATTGCAATGCAAGCCACGGCCCCATGACGCAACTGGAGACGCGCACGGAGCCGATGGTGGTCAACTTCGGGCCCCACCACCCCTCCATGCACGGGGTGTTACGGCTGGTGGTGACCCTCGACGGCGAAGACGTGGTGGATTGCGAGCCGGTGATCGGCTATCTCCACCGCGGCATGGAGAAGATCGCCGAGAACCGCACGAACATCATGTTTGTGCCCTACGTGAGCCGCATGGACTACGCGGCCGGCATGTTCTACGAGGCGATCGTGGTCAACGCACCGGAGCGGCTGGCGGATGTGCCGGTGCCAAAGCGGGCCAGCTACATCCGGGTGTTGATGCTGGAACTGAACCGCATTGCCAACCACCTGCTCTGGCTTGGTCCATTTTTGGCCGACGTGGGCGCCCAGACACCATTTTTCTACATCTTCCGAGAACGGGAGATGATCTACGACCTCTGGGAAGCGGCCACCGGCCAGCGGATGGTCAACAACAACTATTTCCGCATTGGTGGCGTAGCTGCAGATTTGCCCTACGGCTGGCTGGAAAAATGCCTGGATTTTTGTGATTGGTTTGGTCCAAAGATCGATGAATACGAAAAACTGATTACAAACAATCCAATTTTCCGCCGCCGCATCGAAGGCCTGGGAATTATTACCAAAGAACAGGCGATCAATTGGAGCCTTTCTGGCCCCATGTTGCGGGCTTCTGGCGTGCCCTGGGATCTACGCAAAGTTGATCACTACGAGTGCTACGACGACTTCGATTGGTCCGTGGCCTGGGCCACCGAAGGCGATTGCTATGCCCGCTATCGGGTTCGAGTGCAGGAGATGCGCCAATCCCTCAAGATCGTGCGCCAGGCCTGCAACATGATTCCGGGCGGCCCCACCGAAAATCTCGAATCAAAGCGCCTCACAGAAGGAAAGGGCAGCGAATGGTTTGACTTCGACTATCAATACGTGGCCAAAAAGGTTGCACCCACCTTCAAGATTCCATCGGGCGAGCTCTATACCAGGCTCGAATCGGGCAAGGGTGAAATTGGCGTATTCATTCAAGGCAACGACGATGTAACCCCATGGCGCTTCAAAATCCGCGCCGCCGACTTCAACAACCTGCAAATCCTGCCCCACATACTCAAGGGCCACAAGGTCGCCGACATCATGGCAATCCTTGGCTCTATCGACGTAATCATGGGCTCTGTTGATCGCTGAACTGGCTGTTATTCAGCGTTATTTTTCCATTTCCCCACTCGAAATCAGTGTCGCCATTGAGCCTAGAGGTGGCAAAGAATGGGCAAAACAAGGGCCAAATAAGTGCAAGGGGTTTGTCAAGCCCCACGGACAAATTGGGGAGCAAACCCAAGGGGAAAGTGGCAGGGAAACCATCGCCAAGGTGGTGCCAAGCGACTTTCAGAAATCTGTACAGTCCGTACAGCTGTTGTGAGGTGTGTGTACTGAACGTTCTCAGTCAGCCACACTGACCCCCATGGCCCCCTCCGACTGGCTGCTGCTATGCCGCACCGTGCGCTTTGGCGACACCGACGGTGCCGGGGTGATGCACTTTCAGCAGCTGCTGCGCTGGTGTCACGAGGCCTACGAGGAAAGCCTCGAGCGTTTTGGCTTAAAGGCTGGGGAGATCTTCCCGACCCAGGCCCGGATGCCAGCGGTCGCCCTGCCGATAGTTCATTGCAGCGCCGATTTCCTGGCACCACTGGTCTGTGGCGACCCCCTGGCGATTCGCCTGGAGCCGAGGCGCCTGGATACGGGCAGCTTTGAGCTGCAGTTCAGCTTCAGCAGCGGCGAGAAAGCGGCGGCCCGCGCCCTAACGCGCCACCTGGCCATCGAAGCCGCCAGCCGCCAGCGCTGTTCCCTGCCGCAGCCGATCAACCGCTGGCTGGAAGCCTCAACCCTGGGGACGATCCAGCCCCTTTAAGCCAGCTTCTCAAGCTTTTGGGCGGCCCACTGCGCCAATGGCCCCGTTGCCAATTGATGACCCTTTGACCTTGATGAAAACCAGAAGGTCGTCAAGTTTTACGGCCGCCGCAGTCTTGCCAATCGTTGAGCAAGGACATCAACTCAATTGAAATTGCCCGAAGTGCGGTGATCTTGTACTCAATTTCACCTGCCTTGCTGCGAATGGTGTCTTGCAGAGACGTGCAAGTGCAGATTCCTGAACGCCGAGATTCCAAAATCTTCATCACATCTGCCAAGGAAATGTCCAAATCCCTGAGTGTGCGGATAAAGGATAGATCCTGAAAAACATTCGGGTCAAACAGTCGATAGCCACCGTCACTTCGGCTATCTGGATGGATCAAACCTTCATCGCAATAAAAGCGAATGGTCTTGACCGTAAGGCCAGAACGCGCCGAGACGTCGCCGATTTTGAGGAGCTTTGCCTCAGCCACTTGACTCTCCAGTAACAGGAGTAATCACAATAGGGATCCTGTCCTCCTTGCCCTTGGGCCATGCGCCGCGCCTTGACCTTTCTGATCCTGATAAACCTCCTAGCAGCTACCGCCAAGACCCCCACCGCCCGAGCCCAGGTCAACCAACATGACCATCACCAGATGACGGGGTCGCCAGCTACGGACTCGCCCCCCCTTGATCAAAGCAGCGCCCACAGCCACGACGTGGGGCCATCGGGAAGCACCTACGACCTGCGCTGGATCGATGCAATGGTTCAGCACCACACCGGTGCCCTACGCATGGCCGAGTTCGTGTTCAACGTGGGCTCACCTGGTGTTGGGGCCATGGCCAACAGCATCTGGAGGGATCAGGCGCGCGAAATCAAGTCGATGGGTCAGTGGCGCAAGGCCTGGTATCCCGAAGCCCCGGTGTTTTCTGTGGTGCTGCGCCCTAATGGCAACCCCAATGAAATAAATGCTCTGATCCCCATGGGCGCCGCTCAGATTCAGGCGATGCAGTTAATGGGCTCAACTCCCACCCGTGAAAACCGGGTCAACTGGTTTTTGGAAGGAATGATTGCTCACCATGGCGGAGCTCTCTTAATGGCTCACGATGCGCTCAGGAAGAGCAGTAACAACACCATCAGGCGCCTTGCCCAACAAATCATCGTGGCCCAAAGGCAGGAAATTTTGGAGTTGCGCCGCATGCTCAAGCACGACGGCTTGGACAAACCCAACTACTACCAATTCGATGCCCTATTCACCTTCTGATAAAGAGGTGGACTGCAAGGGAACCCACAAGAACAATGGGATATGGATGCCCTGCGCCCATGAGCAAGTACTGTCCCCGGCCCTTAGGGCCAGGTGGTGTTGATTGTCTCCGGGCTGGCCATGCTTTTTCAAGCAGTCCCTTTAAGCCAGCTTCTCCAGTTTTTGGGCGGCCCAACTGCGCCAATGGCCCCGTTGCCATTTGCCCGCCGCCGTGGGGGCCAACTGGGGGCAAATGAGCCAGCGGCGCGGCCGCTCAGCGGCAGGCCAAGCCAGGGTTAGCTGCGCCAGGTCCCCAATCAACCTTGCGCCGCCTTCACTAGCTGCGTCTCCTTCACCGCCACCTTCACGGGCACTTGCACCAGCATCAGCCCGCACTAGAGCCACCAGCCGCTCACCCCAGGCCGGTTCCGGCAAGCCCACCAAAAGCAACTCCGCCAGGGGCAAGCCTGCCGCCGCGGCCAGGGCCTTGAGACTGGCTTCTAGTTGCTCCGGAAACACCGTTTCGCCGCCGCTGTTAATGGCCCCATCGAGGCGGCCCCCCAGCTCCAGGCCTGCGGCAGTGATGGCTCCGGCGTCGCCACTGCGCCACCAGCCATCGGCCGTGAGCGGCAACGGCTGCAGCCCGGCCGAGTTGGCCATCAAAAACCCGGGGCTCAATCGGGGGCTTTGGACCTCCACCGCCGAGCCCGCCAACGCTGAGTCAGCCGCAGCGAGCCGCAACTGCACATCCGCCAGGGGCAGGCCACAACCGCAAACCCCGGCCAAGAATTGGGCCGGGGGCAGGGCACAGACCATCGCCGCCGTTTCGGTGGCGCCGTAGCAAGGGGCCAGGGGCAACTCCAGCCGGCGGGCCTCGGCTGCCAGTTGGGCCGGAAGGGCAGCACCGCCCACCCAAATCACCGCCAGCTGGCGCAACCAGTCCACCGCCTCTGGCACCGCCAAAAGCCTGGCCAATTGGGTCGGCACCAGGGAAATCAGGCCCGGATGCTCCTTGCTCCAGGGCAGCTGGGCCAGGGCAGGGCCCGTGTTCCGCAGGAGGGCCGCTGGGATGGGGCAATGGCGGGCACCCCAGAGGCGCGTCCTTACCTGTGGCAATAGGCCGCTCACATGGTACTGCGGCAGCGGATTCCAGTGCCAACAGCGACCAGGATCGATGCCTTGATCGTTCAACCAGCTGGCCGTAGCTCTGGCCGATGCCTCCAGATGGCTGAGGGGCTGGAGGCACCAGCGGCGGCCACCGCTGGCCATGCTGCTGCTGCCACCGCTGGCCACCACCACTCCGGGTCCCCAGCGCTCCTCCAGGGCCTGCCAGCAGTCGGGCTCAAGCGAGCCAGCCAAGAGATCCTGCTGTTCGGCTGGGGCCAAGAGCACCAGCTCTCCCTGGCGCCAAGCCTCCTCCAGATCCCTCATCCCGCCGCCTCCCACACCTGCTCGGGATCGGTCGCAAATAGGGGGCCCTCCGGGCACCAACCCGGGGCCAGGCCCGGGGCCGTGGGGGTGGGGCCCTGGATTTGCAAAGCCGCCAGATGGTGCAGCCAACGGCGGCCGATGCCGGTTTCAAGGGCCGTGCTGACCATCCAATGGGGTTGGCCGGCCTGCAGGGCAGCCAATAGGGGTCGGGGGTCGCCTTCCAGGGAGGGGCGCCGCACCTGCCAACCCTGCCAATCGCCAGCCCAGGCGAGGCCCTGGCGCAGGGATTCATCAAGGGCGACCGGCAGCCTCCGGGCCAGGGCCTCAAGGCCCGATTGGTCGTGGGGGGCCAGGGGCTGCTCAAGCCATTCCAAGCGGGGTTCATCCCCCAGCCGACTGGCCCATTGATCGGCGCTGGCGCGATCCCAGCCGCCATTGGCATCCAGGCGCAGCTTGGCCCAGGGCGGCAGGCATGCCAGCAGCGATGCCAACACCTCAAACTCAGTCTCCAGGGAGGCTGCCGCCACCTTCCATTTCACGGTGAATCGCGGCTGGCCAGGGTCGCCATCCCGCAAAGAATCCCTGGCCAAGAGGGTCTCGAGGGCCCCCAAAGCCACTGGCCCCGCCGGCAACAAGTGGGCCGATGCCGGGGGCGCCAACCACTCCGTAATTGCCCCATCGAGTTCGGCCAGGGCCGATCCCAAGGCAAAGGCCAGGGGCGCAGGGCCAGCCGTCAGCCAATCCTCCAGAGCGGCCCGATCGAGCAGGGCCGGCAACTGCTGCAATGCTTTTGCCAGGGCGGAACCCTGCTGCCAATCCACCAGCTCGCCCCAGCCGAGGCGACCATCGGCCGCCTCCAGGCGCAGCAGCCAGCCGCGGCGGTTCTTGATCGCTCCATGGGCCGTAACCAGGACCGCCGGCAGTTCAAAGCCATAGGGCCTCCAGGCCAAGCGCAGGGGCTGGTGGATCAATGCCTCGCGGTGGCTTAGGGCAGCAGCCATGGGCCAAGCGCCAAGCCAAAGGCCAGCCCCAGCCCATTGAGCGCCTGGAAGCGCAGGGCCAAAAACTTGCTGCCGCCAATCTTTTCGGGTTGGGCGTGGTGGGCCCTCAACATGCCAATCAGGGCCCGCGCTGGCGGCAAGCCCACCACCCCGAATAGGGCAGTTAGGGGCCATTGGCCCGCCAGAACCGGAGCCCACTCAAACGCCAGGACCAGGGCCACGAACCAGGGCACCAGGGAGGCGGCCCTAGCAGTGCCAAGCCGCACCACGGGCGAGCGCTTGCCATGGACGGAGTCCTCCTCCACCTGGTGGAAATGGGAGCAAAAAAGCACCAAGGTGGTGGCCAGGGCCGGACCAGCCCCCAACTCAATCGCCTGCTTCCAGGGAATGGCCAGGGCTGTGGCCGCTGCCGGGGCTGTGGCCGCTGCCGGGGCTGTTGCCGCTGCCCCTGCTGGGCCAAGGGCCAGCAGGCCCGCCGCCGTGGCCAGGGGACCAAAGGCCAGCCAGCAGAGGGGTTCGCCCAGGCCCCGGTAACTCCAACGGAAGGGCGGCCCCTGGTAAAGATAGCCCAGGCCGCAGCAGGCCAGCACCAGGGCCAACACCGCCGGCGTGCTGCGCCAGGCCACCAGGGCCATCAGGGCCAAGCCCAGCAGCAGGCAGCAATTAGCCAGGCTCGCCACCCGATCGCGGCGACCGGTGAGGTTCACCAATGAATGGGGCTTGCCCTGGGCATCTACGCCCGTATCGGCATCAAAAACGTCGTTGGCGAGGTTTTCCCAGGCCAGCAGCAACACCGCCGCCAGCAAAAACAGCAGCAGCTGGTCTGGCCTGACCAGCTCCCCGCGGCCCAGGCGCCAGCCCGCCGCCAGCAAAACGGGCATCACCGCCACCGCATACATCGGCCACTTGATCGCGGCCTTCCAAAGGGCTCGTCTGGCGTAACGGCTTGCGACGACCTCGGGCTCTGGCATGGGCGCCACAGGCGGCAATCACGGTAAGACCCATACATTTGAGCAGCCCTTCGATGCGGCCCCAGGCCCAGCTGGTGCAGCCCACCCCCTCAAAAGCCCCTTCCTTCGCCGAATTACTGGCCGTAGCAGCCGATCGGGCTGGCCAGTTGGGGGACGATGCCGTCTTGAGTTTGGCGGTGCCCCTAAACGGGGGAGACCCCATGGCCCTGCTGCCCCACCTGGATTCAAGCGACGGTTTCCGCTTCCTCTGGGATGGGGCCCCGGGGCTCTGTATTGCCGCCAGCGGCCGCTGCAACGGCCTCGAACTGAGCGGGCCCCGCCGCTTCGAACTGGCCCAACGCTTTGCCAGTGCCAGCCTGAGCCGCCTGGCCACCCCCTCCACCTGCCCGCCCCTGGCCCGGCCCAGGGTGCTGCTGGCCTTTGGCTTCTTTGAGGCCCCCCTGGAGAGCACGCCAGAGGCCATCGCCGGGGTCCAGGCCGTATTGCCCCGCTGGCAACTCAGCCGCCATGGCCAGCACGGCTGGCTACGGCTGCAAAGACCCCTGGGGGGCGGCACCACGGCCCGCAGCGTGGCTGAAGAACTCTGGGAGCAGCGCCTAGCCCTGATGGCCTTGGAGCCCGAGCAGCCGGCGCCGATCACTGCCCAAATCCAAAGCCGCACCGCCTGGGAAAACGGTTATCGCTCGGCCGTGGATCAAGCCCTCCAATTGGTTGATGGCGGCCATCTGCAGAAATTGGTCCTAGCCGTGCGCCAGGAATTAAACCTCGATCAGGCAATCGATCCCCTGGAGCTGCTGGCCCCCCTGCGCCGACACCAAAGCGGTAGCTGCCGTTTTCTCTGGCAGCAAAAAAGTGGGTCGGCCCTGCTGGGGGCATCTCCCGAGCGGCTGCTCACCGTGCGCCAAGGCCGGCTGCGCAGCGATGCCCTGGCGGGCACCACTCCGGTTGGGGAAGCAGCTTCCGAGCTGCTCAACTCGACCAAAGATCGCCATGAACATGCGCTGGTGGTCGATACGATCACCGCCGTACTGGCCAAGGCTGGACTCCAACCCCGGCGGCCTCGCCATCCGCGCCTGGCCCGCCACGGGCACCTGGTGCACCTCCACACCCCCATCACCGCCGATTGCCGGGGCCACCAACCCCTAAGCCTCGCGGCGGCACTCCACCCCACCCCGGCGGTGGCGGGTCTGCCCCGCCGGGAAGCGATGGGCTGGCTGCGCAGCCTGGAACCGTTTGAGCGGGGCCACTACGCCGCCCCAATCGGCTGGATCGACAGCTCCGGCGATGCCGACCTGCGGGTGGCCATTCGCAGTGGCACCCTGCGGGGCCGCCAGTTGGTGCTGACCGCCGGAGCAGGTCTGGTGAAGGGCTCCGATGTGGATCGGGAGCTGCAGGAGGTGGCGCTGAAGCTGGGGGTTTTGCAGCAACAGCTCAACCTTCCCGCCAAGTCTCAGGCTGCCAACAACCTCTCGATCGTTTGATCGGCCAGGGGAATTCCGCCCAGGCGTTCAACTTCGCGCACCCCGGTGGGGCTGGTCACGTTGATTTCGCTCAGGCGGCCATCAATTACGTCGATGCCCACAAAAAACAGACCCTCAGCCTTGAGGGCGGGGGCTAGGGCCGCGCAGATCTGGCGCTCCGTTTCGGTGAGCTCCGTAGCCTCGGGGGCACCACCGACCGCCAGGTTGCTGCGGAATTCACCGGCCATCGGCCGGCGATTAACCGCCCCCAAGGGGTCCCCTTCCACCAGCAAAATGCGCTTGTCACCGGCACTAACCGCCGGCAAAAAGGCTTGGGCCATCACCGGCAACCGCTGCTGATTGGTCACCAGTTCGAGTAGGGCCCGCAGGCCAGGGGCGCCGCCATGGGAGCGCACCACCCCCTGGC
Organism: Cyanobium sp. WAJ14-Wanaka; assembly: GCF_024345375.1. Taxonomy (NCBI): domain Bacteria; kingdom Bacillati; phylum Cyanobacteriota; class Cyanophyceae; order Synechococcales; family Prochlorococcaceae; genus Cyanobium; species Cyanobium sp. WAJ14-Wanaka. The sequence continues at coordinate 94,063 of NZ_JAGQAZ010000002.1, forward strand.
CGGCCCGGCCGCCAAGGGGCTTAAGCACCACATCACCGTGCTGGTCGGCAAAGGCCGTGAGTTGCTCCACCTGGCTACTGACCAGGGATGGGGCCATCAGGTGGCTCCAGCGCAGGGCGCCGAGCTTCTCATTCCAGGCCCTCAGGGAGGCAGGTCGGTTCAGAACCCGCACCCCGTGGCGTTCACCCAGGCCCAGCAGGTGGGTGCCATAGAGGTAGGCCTCATCGACCGGCGGGTCCTTGCGCATCCAGACAAACGGGAAAGCGTCTAGGGGCAACAGCTGGGGTTCGTCGAGCTCAAACCAGGGTTCAGGCACCCGCCAGCCTTCTGGGCCATGGTCCATCGGCGCCAGGCTGACCGGCTGGGCCCGGACCCAGGCCCCATGGCCATCGCTTGGCTTGCCGGGACGCTCAGCCGCGGAGAGATCGGCAAGCGTGCAGACCCAAACCTGCTGGCCCGCCCGCTGGGCCGCCTGCATCAGGGCCACACTCGAATCCTTAGCGGGATTTAGCCGGGCAATCAGATCGATCACAAACAGCTGGGAAGCCGCCCCTGCAGTAATGCTCACGGGAATCAGGCCGCCAAGAGGGCATCGAGTTGGCCGCTGCGCTCGAGGGCGTGGAGATCGTCGCAGCCGCCCACATGCTCGCCATTGATGAAGGTTTGGGGCACGCTGCGCCTTCCCCCCGATTTAGCGGCCATGGCGGTGCGGGCCGCTTCGTCGCCATCGATGGCAAATTCGGTGTAGGTCACCCCCTTGCGATCCAGGAGTTGCTTTGCCCGTATGCAAAACGGGCAGGAGCGCCAGGTGTAGATCTCAACGGTGGCGGCCATCTCAACAGATCCAATCGGGCTGCGCCAATCGTAGAAGCGGGCCTGGGATGCCATTGAGTACGGTCAAGCCACAGTTCAAGCCGCACCGGTGCTCGATCTCACCGATTTCAAACGCGATCTCTCCGAGCTCACTGACCGCCTGGGCCATGCCCAGGACTGTCTTTGACGTACCGGCCCTGAAAGCACGCCAACAGGACCTGGAGCAACTCGCCTCCCAGCCCGACTTTTGGAACGACCAACAGGCCGCCCAAAAGCAGATGCGCCAGCTGGATGAGGTCAAGGCCCAGCTGCAGCAACTGGGGTCTTGGCGAGGCGCCATAGCCGATGGGCAGGCCACCTTGGAGCTCTACGACCTGGAGCCCGATACCGACCTGCTGGAAGAGGCCAATGGAGCCCTCCAACAACTGAAAGCTGATCTAGATCGCTGGGAGCTGGAGCGGCTGCTCAGCGGCATCTACGACAAGGAGGGCGCCGTAATCAACATCAACGCCGGCGCCGGCGGCACCGATGCCCAGGACTGGGCCCTGATGCTGATGCGCATGTACACCCGCTGGTCCGAGGACCACGGCATGAAGGTGTCGGTGGCGGAGCTCTCCGAAGGGGAAGAGGCGGGCATTAAGAGCTGCACCTTGGAAGTTGATGGGCGCTATGCCTATGGCTACTTGCGCAATGAGAAGGGCACCCACCGGCTCGTGCGCATCTCCCCCTTCAACGCCAACGACAAGCGCCAGACCAGCTTTGCGGGGGTTGAGGTGATGCCCAAGCTCGACGAGGACGTCAAGCTCGATATCCCCGACAAGGACCTGGAGGTCACCACCTCCCGCTCCGGCGGCGCCGGTGGCCAAAACGTCAACAAGGTGGAAACGGCGGTGCGGATCCTGCACATTCCCACTGGCCTGGCGGTGCGCTGCACCCAGGAGCGCTCCCAACTGCAGAACAAAGAAAAGGCCATGGCCCTCTTGATGGCCAAGCTGATGGTGATTGCCCAGGAACAACGGGCCGCCGAAATTGCCGATATCCGCGGCGACATCGTTGAAGCCGCCTGGGGCAACCAGATCCGCAACTACGTCTTCCACCCGTACCAAATGGTCAAGGATCTGCGCACCGCCGAAGAAACCACCGATGTGCAGGGCGTGATGGATGGGGATCTCGATCCGTTCATCCAGTCGCTGTTGCGCCAGGGTGTGGAGGTGGCCAACAGCAACGATGACTGATCCCAGCGATATAAAAGCGCCGCCATCGGTACCGCCCCCAGCGGCACCACCTGCCAGCTTTGTGAAGCTGGCGATGCGCAACATGGTGCGCAAGGGCCGCCAAAGCCTGTTCCACTTTGGCCTGACAGCCCTTGGCCTCACTGGCTTCCTGTTGCTGATCGCCTGGCTGGGACGCCCAACCCTGCCTCCGGTCGCCTAACGCCAGCAGCGATGTCCACACCCCTGCCGCCCGATTTGGATTTGGCCTTTGAGCTGGGGGCTGTGCTGGGCCCTGCCCTTACAAAGGCGGCGGGGCCCTGGGCCGATCCCCTGGCCGGCGCCGACCTATGGCACCAAAAAATCAGCGCCTGGCTGGGCCAACTGGCGGCTGAACTGCCCACAGCGCTGCAGGCGAGCGCCTACTGCCTAGGGCTGACCCTGGTGGACGATCCGGCCATCGCCGAACTCAACCAGGACTGGCGCCAGAAAAGTGGCCCCACCGATGTGCTGGCCTTCGCAGCCCAGGATTCCTGCCAAGACGACTGCGGCCATGCCCTTGGGGCGATGCCGCGACCGGAGCCAGGGGGCCCAGGGGCCGAGGAGCTCGAACTGGGAGACATCGTGATTTCCCTTGAAACCGCCGCCCGCCAAGCGGCAGAACAGGGCCACAGCCTGGAGCGGGAAATGCTTTTCCTAGCCAGCCACGGCCTGTTGCACCTGCTGGGCTGGGACCATCCCGACGACGGGAGCCTGGCGGCGATGCTCGAGCGCCAGGAAAAGCTGATCGCAGGCGATAGCTAAATGGGCGGAGTTAAGGTGCCGACTGTGACCCCAGGAATTACCCCAGACGTGCACCGCCGCGGCCGCAAGCTGCGGGTAGGGGCATGGAAAGTGGCCGGCGACCTCCCGGCCAGCTTTCGCTATGCCGCCCAGGGGCTGGCCTATGGCTTTGCCAGCCAGCGCAATTTCCGCATCCACGTGATTACCGGGCTGGTGGTTTTTGGCCTTGGTCTCTGGCTGGGGCTGAGCCCGGAGCGCCTGGCCGTGTTGGTGCTGACCGTGGCCGCCGTGCTGGTGCTGGAGCTGCTCAACACCGCCACCGAAGCGGTGGTGGATCTGGCTATTGGCCGCCAATTCCATCCCCTGGCCCGCATTGCCAAGGACTGCGCCGCAGCAGCGGTGCTGGTGGCATCGCTGTCTTCGCTGATGATTGCCCTACTGCTTCTGGTGCCGCCCCTTTGGCTGCGGCTTGGCCTTTAGACGCCGATGTTGCTGGTCCTCGACAACTACGACAGCTTCACCTTCAACCTGGTGCAGTACCTGGGCGAATTGGCCAGCGACTATCCGCTGGCGGCGGAATTAAGGGTGGAGCGCAATGACGCCCTCAGCCTGGGGCAAATTCGCGCCCTGCAACCGGCGGCAATTCTGATTTCGCCGGGGCCGGGAGATCCCAACCAATCCGGAGTTTGTCTGGAGGTGTTGGCCCAGTTGAGCCCCACCATCCCCACCCTCGGGGTGTGCCTGGGGCATCAAGCCATTGCCCAGGTTTTCGGCGGCAAGGTGGTGAGAGCCAAGGAATTGATGCACGGCAAAACCTCACCGGTGCACCACCGGGGCCAGGGGGTGTTTGCCGGACTGCCCAATCCACTCACGGCCACCCGTTACCACAGCCTGATTGCGGAGCGCGAAAGCCTGCCGGATTGCCTGGAGATCACCGCCTGGCTAGAAGACGGCACGATCATGGGTCTGCAGCACCGGGATTTTGGCCACCTGCAAGGGGTGCAATTCCACCCCGAAAGCGTGCTTACCCAGGAGGGCCACAGGCTGCTCGCCAACTTCCTGAGCCTCGCCAGTAGCTAGCCAAGCCGGCTGCCGCTGCTAGTTTCGCGCCATCTGTGGTGCCGAAATCGGCCGCTTTAATTCGATGGCTCGTCCTGTTGGCCCCGCCCTGGTTGCGGCAGTTCTGGGGATCGCACCCCTGGCCTTGGCCGGCCCAGCTGCCACCGGTGGCGGCGTCAGCATTACCAGCTACGGCCACAGCGCCCTCTTGATCCAGGGTGGTGGCGCCCGGGTTTTGGTGAATCCCTTCAAGGCCGTGGGCTGCGCAGCGGGCCTGGGCGAACCCCGGGTAAGCGCCAATGTGATCCTGGCCAGCAGCCAACTGCTCGATGAGGGCGCCAAGGTGGCCAGCGGCAAGTTTTTGGTCAACCCCGGCAGCTATCGGGTGGCGGGCCTGAAGATCGAAGGCATCTCCGGGGCCCACGACCGCCTTGGCGGCAGGCGCTTTGGCCAGTCGACCCTGTGGCGCTGGAAGCAGGGGGGCTTGGACTTTGCCCATCTGGGGGGCACCGCGGCACGCTTGAGCCCTGCGGATCGGGTAATCCTGGGCCGCCCCGATGTGTTGATCATCGGTGTGGGAGGTGGAGCCAAGGTTTATGACGGCAGCGAAGCCGCTGAAGTGGTGCGTGAATTGCAGCCCAGGGTTGTGATCCCGGTGCAATACGTGGGCGGCAAAACCCCCAAGGGCTGCGACCAAACCAGCGTGGAACCCTTCCTCAAGGCGATGGCCGGCACGCCGGTGAAGCGCACCGGAACCCAGCTGAGCCTGCCCGGCAAGCTCGGCGATGCCACAGTTATTGATGTGATGCGTTGATTTCGGCGTAGCTGGCCCAGAAACGCTCCATCTGCCCGCAGGTGCCGATGCTCACCCTCAAGGAGCCATCGATCAGGGGCTTGCCGGCCATGGAGCGCACCAGGATGCCGGCTTGCCGCAGACACCGCTCCACCTCCTCAGCTGGGCACTTGGGCCAGATAAGTAGGTAGTTGCCCCCCGCGCAGTGGTGGCGCACGCCAGCCGCCTTCAGCTGCCCCACAAGCCAGGCCTTGGCCTTGCAAACCTCCGCCACGTAGGCATCGGTGTAGGGCTGGTCCGCCAGGGCGGCAAAGGCAGCCGTGACCGCAAAGCTGTTGATGTCGTAGGGGCCCGTTACCCGGCCGATGCGATCGATCACCGCGGGTGCCCCTAGGGCAAAGCCCATGCGCAGACCAGCCAAGCCAGCGGTTTTGGCCAGGGAACGCAGCACCAGCAGATTGGGCGTGGCCGCGAAATCGGCGCAGGGCAGCACGCTGTCGCCGGTGAAGGCCTCGTAGAGCTCATCCACCACCACCAGGGTCTGGGGGGCCGCCGCCGCCAAATCCAGGATCAGCTCCGGTGCCAGGCGGGTGCCGGTGGGGTTATTGGGATTGCAGATCAACAGGATGCGCGGTGGCTGCCAGCCGGGTTGATCCGAACCCAGCAAGGCCGAGCGCACCTGCCCTAAGGGGAAGCCAAAATCCGGCAGTTGGTAGGGGATGGCCTCGATCACCATGCCCTGCATCTGGGCGCACGGGCCGTAGTAGCCAAAGGTGGGGCTGGTGGTGAGCAGGCGATCCCCCGGGCGGCCATAGGCATGGAAAACGGCATGCAGGGCCGCATCTACCCCGTTAAAAAGGCCAACTTGATCTGGGCTTAGGGGGGAGGCAAGGGCCTCGGCCGCCAGGTTGGCGATCAGGGCCTCGCGCAGGCCGTCGTATTCGGGATAGATGGCGTAGTGGTCGGCAGCAATGGCCCGTATGGCCGCCACCACCTGGGGGCTCGGGCCCTGGGTGTTCTCATTGAAATCCAGCCGCAGCAGGCCCCGCCGCCCCTCTAAAGGAGCGCTGTAGGCCTGGAGGGCCTCCACCTCGGGGCGGGCCTGGGGCATGGGTTTCTCCTGGGAATCCATCACATCCGCTCCAGGGTGGGAATCCCCAGCAGGCCCAACCCCAGCTTGAGGGTGTCGGTGGTGAGGCGACAGAGGGCCAGCCGGGATCGGCGCGCCTGGGGATCGGCCTTGAGCACCGGCACCTGGTCGTAAAAACGGTTGAACACCTGGCTGAGCTCAAAGAGGTAGGTGCAGAGGCGATTGGGCAGCAACTCCTCCTCCACCTCAGCGATCACCGCATCGAACTGCAATAGGTGCCGCACCAGGGCCCACTCCTGGGGCTCGCTGAAGCTGAGATCGCTAACCGCCTCGCCACCCTCATCACCCCCGAGATCGCCACCTTTCCTGGCAATGCCTGCGATTCGCACCACCGCATAGAGCAGGTAGGGGGCCGTGTTGCCCGAAAGGGCCAGCATCCGCTCAAAGCTGAACTGGTAATTGGTGATGCGATTGGTGCTGAGGTCGGCATATTTCACCGCCGCCAGGCCCACGGTGGTAGCCGCGTGCTGGATAAAGGCCTCCTCTTCCTGGCGCCCCTCCTCCTCCAGCCTGCGGCGCAGGTCGGCCTCGCAGCGCTCCACCGCCCCATCAAGCAGGTCTTTTAGGCGCACGGTGTCGCCGGAACGGGTTTTGAGCTTTTTGCCGTCTTCCCCCTGCACCAGGCCAAAGGGAACGTGTTCGACGGTGTTTCCGGCGGGGATCCAGCCGGCGCGCTGGGCCACCTGAAACACCCCGGCGAAGTGGTTGGCCTGGCCGGCATCGGTCACGTAGATCACCCGGCCGGCCCCATCGCCCAGGGGCGTGGCCCCAAAGCGATAGCGAATGGCCGCTAGATCGGTGGTGGCGTAGTTGAAGCCGCCATCGCTTTTCTGGACGATCACGGGCAGGGCTTTGCCGTCTTTGCCGCTCACCCCCTCAAGGAAAACGCAGCGGGCGCCATCGTCTACCACCAGCAAACCGGCGGCATCAAGATCACTTACCACCGCCGGCAGATGGGGGTTGTAGAAGGATTCACCCCGCTCATCCAGGCTGATGTCGAGCTGGTCGTAGAGCTTCTGGAATTCCCGGCGCGACTGCTCACACAACAACTGCCAGGCCTGGCGGCTGACTGGATCACCTCCCTGCAGCTTGACCACCTCCTCCCTGGAGGTGGTCTGGAAGGTTTCATCCTCGTCGAAGCGGGCCTTGGCCTCGCGGTAAAAGGCCACCAGATCACCCAAATCGACCGCATCGGCGGTTTCCAGGGCCTGGGGCGCCACCTGCTTCAGGTGGGTAATCAACATGCCGAACTGGGTGCCCCAATCACCCACATGGTTGAGGCGCAAAACCGCATGGCCGCGGAACTCCAGCACCCTGGCCAAGGCGTCGCCAATGATCGTGGAGCGCAAGTGCCCCACATGCATCTCCTTGGCAATGTTGGGGCTGGAAAAATCGACAATCACCGGGGCTGACGGAGCTGCCGCCCCAGGGGCCTCCGCAACGCTGGGCACCCCCAGCCGCGGATCACCCAGACGCTGCGCCACCTCAGCAGCCAATAGCTCCGGCCGCAGGGTGAGGTTGATGAAGCCAGGGCCTGCAATCACCGGCTCCAGACAGAGCTCAAGGAAGGCGGGATCGAGAGCAAGCTGGTGCACGATCGCCTGGGCGATGGCCCGGGGCGCCAGGGCAAGGGGTTTAGCCAGGGGCAGGGCCCCATTGGCCTGAAAATCGCCAAATTCCGGCTTACTGGCCGGGGCCAGCTGGGGATCGAGGGGCTGGCCGGCCGCCAGGGCTGTCTCCGCCGCCTGCGGAAAGGCCCGTTCCATCGCCGACCGCAGCTGGGCTTCGAGGGTCTGGGCGATGCGCAACATGGGGCTGGGAAGGGCCGAAGCGGCGAAGGGGGCCTTTGATCATCCCTCGCCGAGAGACGAATCAGACCGGTATTTCCAGCATCCGCTCCAACCCATCGAGCACCACATCGGCCGTGAGCTTGATCCGATACCGGCAGGCCTGGGTTTCGGCGCAATCGAAGGTGCCGTGCTCCCAGTATTTGTTGCTGCCGGCTCCACCCCCACAGAGGCCGAAATAGGGGCACTCCTGCTGGCAACGGGCGAGGCCAGCGCGCATGTCCCGGTGAATGCGCTGGAACTTGGCCGTGGCGGCGATCGACACGAGGCTGTCCTTGAGCACATTGCCGAGCACGAAGTCGCCATAGGTGTCGGTTTCGACCGCCAACAGCTCCGGATCGAAGGTGGAGATCGCCCCCCGAGCATCCACATTGACGATCGCAAAGGGATGGGTCATGTCGGTGAGCTCCATCCGGGCGTCAGCCGCGGCCAGGCTGCAGATGCCATCGAACTCCCGCACCCGCATGCTCTCGGGGTGCTGCTGCCAGAGCTCCCAGAAGCGCCGCAGAAAAGCCTGATAGGCCTCCTCGGCATGGGGCCGGCTCAGGGTCGAGACCCGGTTTTCGCCCTCCGTTTCCTCCATGTTGAAGGCCACATTGGTAATGCCGTTTTCAACGAAGAAGGCAAACAACTCATCGGGGTAGCGCAGGGCCTCCTCCGTAATCACGGCGATCACCTGGAAGTGGATGCCGCGGCGCCGGAGATGGCCAATGCCCCGCAGGCTGGCGGCGTGGGTGCCCAGGCCGGTGCGGGTGCGCCGGTGCACGTCGTGGAGGAAGGCCGGCCCATCCATGCTGACCCCAACGGAGATGCCATTGCGCTCGAAGCAATCGCACCAGGCGTCGTTGATCAAGGTGGCGTTGGTCTGCACCGACTGGTGAATGCGCAGGGGCCCGCCGGCCCAGGCCTGCTCCGCCCGGCGGATGCGCTCCGTGGCCTCGTCGTAGAAGGAAATCGGCACCGTAAGCGGCTCGCCCGCATGCCACAGGAGCGTGAAATCTCCACCCACGTAGGGGCTCTCCAGGACCCGCTCCAGGGCTGCATCCAAAAGTTCTAGGGGGAGCCGATGGCGATCACTGCGGTTAGGCAGATAGCAGTAGTCGCAATCGAGGTTGCAGTAGGGGGTGGGCTGGATTACCAGCAGCTGCAGTGGTCCAAAGCCCTCGGGATTGCCCGGGGGCGGGGCGGCTGAGGTCACCAGAAGTTGACGAAGCCGCCGGGGCGCAGCAGCGGGCCGTTCAAGAAGCCGCCGTTGCCGAAGCCCCCATTGCCCCAGCCGCCATTACCGAAACCTCCGTTACCCCATCCGCCGTTGCCGAAGCCCCCATTACCAAAACCACCATTGCGGAAGCCCCCATTGCGGAAGCCGCCACCATTGCCCCACACGAAAGCCAACCTGCCGTCGGCCTGCTGGCCTTCGCCAGTGGTCGCTTCCGATTGTTCAGGCGCCTGCTCCCTCAAGGCTGCTGAGATGCGCCGCAACCTGGCCTCCACCGATCCAGGATCGCCCTCCAAAGGTGTAGTGACGGCACCGGCGCCGGCTGGGGCCAGGGCAGCCAACAGCAACAGAAAACTGAAGAGGCCAGATCGTGGGAAGGTCGCCATCGGATGCCGCCAGGGGAAAAGGAAAAAACTGAACAGAGGGGAATGGGCCGCCCGGGGGCGGCAAAGCAGCGATCAGCGGGGAGCTGCGGGGGAAGGCGTCACCAAAATGATGCCTTCACGGCCCTGAAGCACGGAGCCAAAGAAAACGCGAATGCGCTCCGGGGGCACCCCCAAGGCGCCCTGCTTGCCGACCCAGGCATCGACGGTCGCGACCGCATCCGGACGACCCTCTAGGTAACCCTGGAACAGCTTGGCAATGGCCACGTTGACCACGTTGAGCAGGGAGGAGTTGTTCTCCGGCACGATGCAGCCCAGGCCGTAGCTGAGGTAGGGCTGATCGGGCACCAGTTTCAAGCCGGGCAGTTTGCGCTGCTGGCGGAGCCCGGCGAGCAGGTTGGTGTCGCCCAGGACCCCATCAACTTTTTTTTGCTCCAGGGCCGTAACGGCCTGCAGCAGGGTGGGGTAAGTGACTGCCTTGGCCTTCGGCTGCAGACCCGCCAGGGTCCTGGCCCCCACGGACCCGTAAACCACTGCAACCTGCCGGCCGGCCAAGGAAGCTGGCGAACCATCCAGGGTGCCGCTGCGGGTGAGCAGCCTCAGGCCAGATAGGCCGATCGGCAGGGAGAAATCGACAAGCTTCTCGATCTCCCAGCTGAAGGGCACGCCACAGGCCAAACCGGCCCGGCCACCGCTCACTGCCTGCACCGCCTCGGCGCCGTTGTCGGTGGGCACAAAGCGAATTTGCACCTTGCTGCCAAGGGCCAATTGGAGCTCGCGATCGATGCGGCGAGCCACATCTATGGCGTAACCCTGGGGTTCACCCTGGGCACTAACACTGATCAGGGGCGGCGTATTGGTGGGACCCACCATCAGCACCTCACCGGTTTTAGCGGCCTGCTCCAGCACGGTTTCAGCGGAGGCTGCCGCCCATCCACCCGTACCTAGGGGAAGCAAGGCCGTTAGCGCTGCCAGCAACAGGGCGCGCCTGGGGCGAGGGTTGATCAAATTCAAGGTGCCAAGCCCGAAAAGGGACTTTCAGGAATTTAGGCCAACCTGGAAGCGCATGCTGATATCGAGCCAGGCGCTGCGGGTGATCGGCGCACTGGTGGAGATCAAATCAATGCCGGTGGCGGCGTAGGAGCGCAGTTGCTCCGGCTGAATGCCGGAGGCCTCCAGCACCACGGAAGCTCCGCGCTGGCCAGCTAGGGCCCGCAACTGGGGCACCAGGGCCGATAGCAACTCGGGGCTGAATTCATCGAGGAGCACCCCATCGGCCCCGGCGGCTACGGCTGCCTCTGCCTCCGCAGCGGTTTCCACCTCCACAATCACCCGGGTCGGCCAAGGGGCCGCCGCCCGCACGGCGGCAATCGCCTGGCCCACCCCAGCAGCAGCCCAAGCCAAGTGGTTTTCCTTGAGCATGGCCGCGTCATCGAGGCCAAGGCGGTGGTTGAGGCCGCCGCCACAGCGCACGGCGTACTTTTCCAGCAGTCGTAAACCCGGGGTGGTCTTGCGGGTATCGACCAGCCGCACCCCCGTGCCCTCCAGCTGCTGCACCAGGGCGGCCGTGGCGGTGGCAATACCGGAAAGACGCATGGCCAGGTTGAGGGCGGTGCGCTCTCCAGCCACCAGGGCCGGCCCATCCCCCTCCAACTCCAACAGACAGGTGCCGGCGCACACCGCCTGGCCCTCAGCCACCAATAGCTGCACCCGCAACTGGGGATCCAGCAGCCCAAACAGCCGCTCCACCAGCGGGCCGCCACAAAAGATGCCGTCCGCCTTGGCTAGCCAATGGGCCTGGCCCCTGGAGCCCTTGAGGGCAGCTGCGCTGAGGTCGCCGCGGCCCAGGTCTTCGGCAAGCCACTGGCGCAGTTGGGGTTCAAGGCCAAACAACTCCCTCATCGCTGGCGGGCCAGGTAGCCAAGGGTGAGATCGGTGGGGTCGGTCTGCAGATAGAAGTAGCCCCGCCCGGAGGCCAAAACAATCGCCCGATAGTTGTAAGCCCTGCCTGCCGCATCCACCTCTCGGAGCTTGGCCAGGCAGTTCGGCGCCAGCTCCATGGTGCCGGTGTAGCCGACCACATCACTCTTGCCGCCATAGCTAGAGACGGCCTTGCCCCGCACCTGGCCGGCGTTCCAAACCTCCCGCTGGATAACCGCATTGGGCAGCCAACGGCCGGCCTCCAGGGAATTGCCGCGCTGCACGCTGATCACCAGACCATCCAGTTGCTTCCAGCCACAAGACACCTCGGACTGCTCCACGTACTGGGCGCTAAACACCACCCCCACCTCGGTGCCAATCGCCACCTTGGGCCGGCCGGTGCGATCGAGGGCCACCTGGAGGGGCCGGCGGCTGGAGCGCCCTACGGGCTTAATTGACAGCCAACAGCCGGGCATCGAGCTGTAGGTGGCGCCGTAGGTCTCCTCCTCAAAACCTTGACCAAGGCGGCTATAGCGCACCCCCTCGATGCGGCCTCCGGGCAGCCATTGCTCCTGGGCCAATTCCGCCAGGGGCTGTACTCCCTTTTGCCCCTCACCCATCAGCACATAGCGGCCCGGTTTGGGCAGGGGGCAGCTCTGGGACCCAGGGGCCTTGAGCTCGGCCGCCCCGGCAGGCAAGACCGCCAGCTGGGGCGCTACCAGCAGGACCAGGGGCAGGGGCAGGGGCAGGGGCAGGGGCAGGGGCAGGGGCAGGGCCACTAGGGAGCGAAATATCAGGCCAAACATGCGGCTTAGGGCTACTACAAATCGCCTTATAGCCCCGAATACCCCCCCATACCCACCGCAGCCCTACTTACCGATGCAGAAGCGGGAAAAGACCCGATCCAGCACCGCCTCACTCACCTCTTCTCCTGTGATTTCCCCGAGGCTGCGCACCGCTGCCCGCAGGTCGATGGTCCAGAAATCCCAGGGCAACTGCTGCTCCGCCGCCTCCAGGGAGCGGACCAAACTTTCGGCGGCGGCGGCGGCCAGATCCCGCTGGCGGGCATTGAGGGCCACCTGCAGGCCCTCCAGGGGCACGGCCCCACAGCGGCGCAACAGCTCCGTCACCAACGCTTCGCGCCCCTCGCCCGTCAGGGCACTGAACACCACATCTGCCCTGGCTGGCTGGTCAGCCCCAGGGCCTCCATGGGCCTGCCACTGGTCCAGCTTGTTGCCGGCCACCACCAGGGCCACGGCCTCCGGCACCTGCTCCAGCAGCTCCTGGTCGGCGGCGGTCCAGCCCTCCAGCAGATCAAACAGCAGCAGCACCGCATCGGCACTAGCCAAGGCCTGGCGACTGCGGTCAATGCCGAGTTGCTCAACCCGGTCGCTGGTGGGTCGGATCCCGGCGGTGTCCAGCAGGGTGAGGGGGACCCCCTCAAGCACCAATTCACTTTCGAGGAGATCGCGGGTGGTGCCGGGTAGGTCGGTGACGATTGCCCGCTCCCGCTGGCTGAGCAGGTTGAGCAGGCTGGATTTACCCACATTTGGGCGGCCCACAATCGCCACCCGCAGCCCCTGGCGCAGCAGCTCCCCCTGGCGGGCCTGCTGCACCAGCTCCAGCAGCTCCGAGCGCACCTCCACCAGGGCGGCCACCACCGCCGCCCCATCGAGGGGAGGCAGATCCTCCTCAAAATCCACCCGGGCCTCCAATTCGGCTAGCTGATCCAGCAGACGTTCGCGCTGGGCTGAAATTTGCTGCTGCAGGCCGCCATCAATTCCCGCCATCGCCAACTGGGCAGCCCGGCGGCTGCGGGAGCAAACCATTTCGCTGATCGCCTCCGCCCGGGTCAGGTCGAGGCGGCCATTGAGGAAGGCCCGCTGGCTGAATTCCCCCGGCAGGGCCCGCCGCGCCCCGGCCGCCAGCACCAACTCCAATACCCGCTGCACCGCCACCACACCGCCATGGCAATGGAGTTCCACCACGGTTTCGCGGGTGAAACTGCGGGGCGCCCGCATCAGCAGGAGCAGGGCCTCATCCACCCGCTCACCGCTGGCTGGATCCTGCACATGGCCATAGAGCACCCGATGGCTCTCCCACAACTGCTGACCCGGCGCCGCAAATAGCCGCTGGCCGATCTCCTCCGCCTGGGGGCCGGAGATCCTTACGATCGCCACACTGCCTTCCCCGGGTGCCACAGCAGTGGCAATCGCGGCAATCGTTTCGCTGACATTCATGGCCCCATTTCAGCGCCGCGCCAGCCATTTGCGCAGCAAGCTCCAGGGTTGGCGGCGGGAATTTTCTGCGGCTGCTACCCGTTCTTTGGCCTGCAGATAGTGCTGGGCGTGGGCCTGGCCAGCTCCCTGCTGGGGGGCTGGCTCTACTGGCAATGGCTGGAGTGGGCGCATCGCCGCCAAAAACCGCTCTAGCTGCCCTGCAAACCCGGGAAAACCATCAGGTCGATGTGGCCGCCTTCCGGATGGCGCCATTCGCGGAACTCCTCGGCCAGGGCCCGCTGCTCCCCCGCCAGGGAACTGGCCTGAAGGGATTGGAGCCGCTGGTGCACGAGATCCAGGGTGTTGTCGATCAGTTCGGCGGCTTGCTCGGAGGTCATGGCTGGGCTCCCGAAAGGATTGGTCCAGGTGTAGGCCCATTAGCTCCGGGCCGCTGTAGCGACGGGCACCCTCGGCCGGTTTCCCAAGGCTCAACCAATCCCACTGCGGCAAATATCGAGCACATCGGCCATCGAGGAGATCTGGTTGATGGTGGAGCTGAGTTGGCTGGCGCTGTCGAGCTCCACCCGCAGATCGATGCGGGCCGGCTTACCGGCGCTGGTACGCACCCGGGCATCACTGACGTTGATGCGGTGATCGGAGAGGCGGGTAAGGATGTCCTTGAGGACACCAACCCGATCAAGCACCTCGATCCGCAGCTGGACCGGATAGCGGCGGTGCTGGGCCGTGGCGGCCGGATTCCAATTAACCGGTAGGCGCCTTTCGGGCGGCACGGAAACGAGGTTGGCGCAGTCCTGGCGGTGAATCGTGATTCCGTGGTTGCCCAGGGCCACCGCCCCGAGGATGGCCTCCCCCGGCAGGGCGCTGCAACAGCCCCCCAGGCGGTAGTCGAGGCCCTCCAGGCCCAAAATCGGGCTGGCACCGCCGCTGCCCCCGGGCACGTGGAACTCCTGATGGCCGGCCCCATGGGCCGCACCCACGCCCGCAGCCACCTCCTCATTGCTGGGGGTAGGGGCCGAGGCCTCACTGGCCAGGCGAAGCTCTTCGCGCAGGCGGTTGAGCACCTGGTGCAGGGTTACCCCGCCAAAACCGAGGGCGGCGAGGAGGTCTTCGCTGGCCACCAGGTTGCAGCGCTTCGCCACCTTGGCCATGGCCTCGCCATGGAGCAGGGCATCAAAGCCATCACGGCCCAATTCCCGCTCCAACATCTCCATGCCGCGGCTGATGTTCTCGTCGCGGTGGCTGCGTTTGTACCAGTGGCGAATCCGATTACGGGCCGTGGGTGTGGCCACAAAATTGAGCCAATCGAGGCTGGGATGGGCCGCCTTGGAGGTCAACACCTGCACAAAGTCTCCGTTCTGGAGGGGGGTGGCGAGGGGGCAAAGCCGGTCGTTGATTCGCACCCCCTGGCAGTGGTTGCCTATCTCGGAATGGATCCGGTAGGCAAAATCCACGGCCGTTGATCCCTTGCGCAGGCCCACCACATCGCCATTGGGGGTAAATACAAACACCTCCTCATCGAAGAGGTCCTCCTTGATCGAGGCGAGGTAGTCGCTGCTGTCGGTGCCCCCATCGTCTTTTTGCCAATCCACCAGCTGCCGCAGCCAGTTGAAGCGTTCGGTGTCGCCGGCGGCGGCAGGGGAGCCCCCTTCCTTGTATTTCCAGTGGGCGGCGATGCCGTATTCGGCCACCTGGTGCATGTCGGCGGTGCGGATCTGCACCTCAATTGGCCGGTGTCGGCCAATCACGGCGGTGTGCAACGACTGGTAGCCGTTTGGCTTGGGCAGACCGATGTAATCCTTGAAGCGTCCTGGGATCGGCCTGAAGGTGTCATGTACCACGGCCAAGGCCCGATAACAGCCCTCAAGGTTGGGGCAAATGATCCTCAGGGCCGCCACATCGAAGATCTCGTGGAAGGCCTTCTGCTGGCGCTGCATCTTGCTCCAGATGCCATAGAGGTGCTTGGGCCTGCCACTTACATCCACACCCTCCAGGCCCACTGCCGCCAGCCGATCCCTGAGCAATTGCACGGTGACGCCTAGGCGTTCTTCCCGCTCACTGCGCTTGGTGGCCACCTGCTGTTGCACATCCCTAAAGGCCTCGGGCTCCAGAATCTTGAAGGCCAAATCCTCCAGCTCCCACTTGAGCCGGCCAATGCCCAAGCGATTCGCCAAAGGGGCATAGATCTCCCGGGTTTCCCGGGCGATGCGCAGCTGCTTTTCGGGTTTGAGCGCCCCCAGGGTGCGCATGTTGTGGAGACGATCGGCCAGCTTCACCAGCACCACCCGGATATCGCTGGCCATGGCCAGGAACATGCGCCGCAGATTTTCGGCCTGGGCCTCGGTGTGGTTGGTGAAATGGATGCCGCCCAGCTTGGTGACGCCCTCGACCAGGGCCCTGACCTCGGCGCCGAAGTGATCTTCAATTTCGTCGGCGGTGACACCGGTGTCCTCGACCACGTCGTGGAGGAAGCCCGCCGCAATCACCCCGGCGCTGGCTCCGATGTCGCGCAGCAGGTCTGCAACGGCAATGGGATGGATGATGTAGGGCTCGCCAGTGGCCCGGAACTGGCCCTGATGCAGCTGGAAGGCGAAATCAAAAGCCGCTGCCAGCAGGGCTTCTGAATCGATGGGGCAACTCTCGCCGCTACCCGGCGGCACATGTTCGATGCAGCGCTGAAGCCACTCGGGCAGGGCCACTTCGTAGTCGGCGGGCGACTGAATCAGGCGCCGTTTCAGCGGGGCTGCCACCAGCTCCGCTGGCTCCAAATCGGGAACCGGCCTGAGCATCCCAACCAACGGACTGGTTGTAATCGTATGTAGTCGCCGCCACAAACACAGTGATGTGCTGGTCTGCGGATCCAAACTGGCCTAATCCAAGTGGGCCTGCTCCAAGCTGGGCTTATGGCGAGGCCAGTTCTACAAATTGACAATTTGCTGGTGCGCTACCCCCAGGCAGAGCGCGCCACCTTGGCAGGCCTCAGCTTGGAACTGGAGCCCGGCCAACGGCTGGCCCTGGTGGGCCCCTCCGGCTGCGGCAAAAGCACGGTGGCCAGGGCCGTGCTGCAGCTATTACCCCCCGGCAGCAGCTGCACGGGCCAGCTGGAGCTGGGCGGCCATGACCCACGCGAAATGCGGGGCCCAGCCCTACGGGCCCTGCGGGGGGAAGCGGTGGGACTGGTCTTCCAGGACCCGATGACCCGGCTCAACCCCCTCCTCACCATTGGCGACCACCTGGGAGACACCCTCAGGGCCCATCGGCCCCAATGGCACCGGGACGAACTGCGCCGCCAAAGCGAGGCCCTGCTCGAGAGGGTGGGCATCAACCCCAAGCGCTACGGCAGCTATCCCCATGAATTCAGTGGGGGCATGCGCCAGCGCCTGGCGATTGCCCTGGCGATTGCCCTGGAGCCCGCCCTGGTGATTGCCGATGAGCCCACCACCAGCCTTGATGTGGCGGTGGCGGCCCAGGTGATGGCCGCCCTGAAGGAGCTCTGCGAGGAGGCCGGCAGTGCCCTGCTGCTGATCAGCCACGACCTGGCCCTGGCGGGGCGCTGGTGCGATCAAATCGCCGTGCTGGACCAGGGCCGGCTGGTGGAGCAGGGGGCCTCCCAGGAACTGCTCAGCTCGCCCCAATTCCCCCTGACCCAACGGCTGGTGGCCAAGGCCCGGGCCCGGGAAGGCGGCGAAGCCAGGCCAAAGGAGCCCAGCCCCCTGCTGCTGGAGATCGAGGCGCTGCGCTGCTGGCATCCCTTGCCCTCAGCCCCCTGGCAACAAAACTGGCTCAAGGCGGTGGATGGGGTGAACCTGCAGCTGCACCGCGGCGAAACCGTGGGCTTGGTGGGGGCCTCCGGTTGCGGCAAGAGCACCCTCTGCCGGGCCCTAATGGAACTGGCTCCGGTAAGGGGCGGCCGGATCAAGCTGCAGGGCCAAGACCTCGGCCAGCTGCGGGGCAAGGCCAGGCGCCAGGCCAGGCGGCAAATCCAGATGGTGTTCCAGGACCCCCTGGCCTGCCTCAATCCCCAGATGGTCGTGGGGGAGGCGATCGGCGATCCGCTCCTAATCCATGGCCTGACCACGGCCAGCCGGGCACGCGACCAGGCCCGCCAATGGTTGGAGGCCGTTGGGCTCTCACCGGCAGAGGCCTTTGAATCCCGATTGCCCCGCCAGCTCTCCGGCGGCCAGCAACAACGGGTGGCCATCGCCCGGGCCCTAATTCTCCAGCCCCAGGTACTGCTCTGCGATGAGAGCGTGAGCATGCTCGACGCGGAGGTTCAGGCCGATGTACTGACGCTGCTGCGGGATCTGCAGGAGCGGATGGGCCTGGGGATGCTGTTTGTGACCCACGACCTCTCCGTGGCCAGCGGCTTCTGCCATCGGGTGCTCGTGCTCGATGGCGGCAAGGTCGTGGAGGAGGGCCCCGGCTCCAGGCTGCTGCGCGATCCCCAGGCGGCGATCACCAAAAGCCTGGTGGCGGCCTGTCCGCGGCTGCCAGCCCTGGCCCAGACCTAGCGCCGCCTGAGCACGGCCAGCAATCGCTCAAACATCTCGGGCAGGGGGGCCTCAAACTTCAGGCGCTCCCCCGTGATCGGATGGTCCAGCCCCAGTTGCACAGCATGCAGGGCCTGGCCGGGCAGGGCCATCGGCAACTTGCGACAACGGCTGTAGGTCAGATCGCCCACGATTGGATGGCCCAGGTGGGCGCAATGCACCCGGATTTGGTGGGTGCGGCCGGTGTCGAGTTTGAAGCGCAGCAGGGAGTAGTCGCCTAGGCGCTCCACCAGCCGCCAGTGGGTGCAGGCATGGCGCCCCCCCTCGCTGACCACCGCATATTTCTTGCGGTCGATCGGATGGCGGCCGATGTCGGCTATCACCGTGCCCTCATCGGCACTGGGCACCCCGTGGATCACCGCCAAATACTGGCGGGAGGCGATGCGCTTTTGGATCTGCACCTGGAGCTTGACCAGGGCTTCCTGGCTCTTGGCCACCACGATGCAACCGGTGGTGTCCTTATCGAGGCGATGCACAATGCCCGGCCTCATTTCGCCACCAATGCCCGGCAGGTCGGGGCAGTGGTGCAGGAGGCCATTGACCAAGGTGCCATTGCGATTGCCGGGGGCCGGATGCACCGTGAGCCCGGCGGGCTTATTGAGCACGATTAGGTGGTCGTCCTCGAAGAGGACATCGAGCGGCATCGCCTCTGGCTTGAGATACTCCAGGGGTTCGGGGGGAGGCATCCACAGCTCAACGCTGTCGCCCTGGCGCAGGGGTGTTTTGGCGCGACCGGTGATCCCGTTGACCCGCACGTAGCCGGCATCAATGAATTTCTGGATCCGGGCCCGGCTCTGCTCCGGCCGTTGGGCCACCAGCCAGCGGTCAAGCCGCATCGGTAGGGGCTTGGGGTATTCGAGGCCGAGCAGTTCGCCTTCGCCCTCGCCAAAGGCACTCACGGCAACTCGAGGGCCATCGGACCCAGGAAGGCGCGGCGATAGTCGTCGAGGAGCTTGGTGGCCATGCGCACGGTGTCGCCGCTGGTGTGCTTTTCAGCCACCGCCGCCAGCCAGTTCTGGGCATCGGGGGCCCCATTTGGCAGGGCTGCCACCGCCAGGCCATAGCGCTTCTCCAGCAGGCCAGCTGCCACCCCGGCGGCCGGTATCGCCTCCAGAATTGCCAGGAGCTGCACAAAGGCCTGGGCCACGGCCTCGCTGTCGTAGGCGGCCTGGCCAATGTCGTCGCAGAGGGCCAGGCGCAGGGCGGCCTGCTGATCATCCAGCCGGGGTGGCAACACCCCAGGGGCATCGAGCAGGTCGAGGTCCTGGCCCAGGCGCACCCAGCGCAGGCTGCGGGTAACGCCGGCGCGGCGGGCACTGTCCACCACCTTTTGGCGCACCAGGCGATTGATCAGAGCCGACTTACCCACATTCGGGAAGCCCAGCATCAGCGCCCTAACCGGCCGCGGTTTCATGCCCCTGCCGGCGCGACGCGCATTGAGGGCCGCCCCGGAGCGAATTGCGGCCTGCTGCAGCTGCTTAACGCCCGTGCCGACCTTGGCATCACACCAGCAGGGCTTGATCCCATCGGCGCGAAACCAGGCATCCCAGGCCGCCCGGGCGGCCGTTGGCACCATGTCGAGGCGGTTGAGCACCAGGATGTGCTGCTTGCCTTCGATCCAGCGCTGGAGCCGGGGGTGGCCGGTGGAGCGGGGGATGCGGGCGTCGCGCACCTCGATCACCAGGTCCACCTTGGCCAGGTGGGCACTGAGGGCCTTCTCCGCCTTGGCGATATGGCCCGGGTACCACTGAATCGCTGGAGCAGCGGCACTGAGCAGGTCGCTCACGGCACCACCAAAACGGGGCAGGGGGCCAACTGGATCACCCTGGCGGCCGTGCTCTGGTGATCGTTTTCCAGGCTGATGCCGCGGGTGCCCATCACGATCACATCGGCATTGATTTCATCGGCCACATCACCAATCACAAAGGCGGGTTTGCCCTCCCGCTCAAGCACCTGACAGGGCACCCCGGCCCCTTCAAAGCTGGCCTTGGCCTCGGCCAGAAAACGGGCCACCTCGTCGGGATCGTCCTGGCCGGGCTCGACCACTGAAAGCAACACCAGGTCGCTGCTGTGCTGCTGCACCAGCTGGAGGGCCACCGCAGCCGTTTCCCGGGCCTGGCGGCTGCGATCAATGGGGAACAAAACGGTGGCAAACATCTTGTAAAGGCAAAACCAGTGGCGAAGCGGGAATTTGGGGAAAACCGAAGCCAGGGGGCTAGCCTCCCCCGGCAATTCCGTTACTCCTGCAGCCCCATGGCGAAGCGTTCCCTGGCCAGCCTGACAGCCGATGACCTCCGTGGAAAGCGGGTGCTGGTTCGGGTCGACTTCAACGTACCGCTCAACGACTCCGGCGCCATCACCGACGACACCCGCATTCGGGCAGCCCTGCCCACGATCAACCACCTCACGGCCCATGGCGCCAAGGTGATTCTGGCCGCCCACTTCGGCCGTCCCAAGGGTCAGGTGAATGAGTCGATGCGGCTCACCCCCGTGGCAGCCCGCCTGGCTGAACTGCTCGGCAAAACCGTGGTCAAAACCGACAGCTGCATTGGCCCCGACGCCGAAGCAAAAGTGGCTGCCATGGCCGGCGGTGATGTGGTGCTACTGGAAAACGTGCGCTTCTTCGCTGAAGAAGAAAAGAACGACGCCGGCTTTGCCCAGAAACTGGCAGCCCTGGCCGATATCTATGTGAACGACGCCTTCGGCGCCGCCCACCGGGCCCACGCCTCCACCGAAGGTGTGACCAAATTCCTCAGCCCCAGCGTCGCTGGCACCCTGATGGAAAAGGAACTGCAGTACCTGCAGGGCGCCATCGATGAGCCCAAGCGCCCCCTGGCTGCAATCGTGGGCGGCTCCAAGGTGAGCTCCAAGATCGGCGTGCTCGAAGCCCTGATCGACAAGTGCGACAAGGTGCTGATCGGCGGCGGCATGATCTTCACCTTCTACAAGGCCAGGGGCCTGGCGGTGGGCAAGAGCCTGGTGGAAGAGGACAAGCTCGAGCTGGCCAAGGAACTGGAAGCCAAGGCTGCCGCCAAGGGTGTGCAGCTGCTGCTGCCCAGCGATGTGGTGCTAGCTGACAACTTCGCCCCCGATGCCAACAGCCAAACCACCAGCATCGACGCCATCCCCGATGGCTGGATGGGCCTAGACATCGGCCCCGATTCGCTCAAGGCCTTCCAGGAGGCCCTGGCCGATTGCAAGACCGTGATCTGGAACGGCCCGATGGGCGTGTTCGAGTTCGACAAATTTGCCGCTGGCACCAACGGCATTGCCCACACCCTCGCCGATCTCAGCGCCAAGGGCTGCTGCACGATAATCGGCGGCGGCGACTCGGTCGCAGCCGTTGAGAAGGTGGGCGTGGCCGAGAAGATGTCGCACATCTCCACCGGCGGTGGCGCCAGCCTCGAACTGCTGGAAGGCAAGGTGCTGCCCGGCGTGGCCGCCCTAGATGAGGCCTAGTTTCCAGGCCTAGGCCCGGTAACTAGGGATTAAGGGCATCCCTATCGGCCACCACCCGCACCCGCTTGGTGGCCGTCACGATTCCCTTGGGATGGACCAGCAGCACGGCCCAGGTTTGGGAACCTGGGCTAAGGGGCGCTTGCACGGTTTTAAACAGGCCGCCGCCACCCAGGGCCCCCAGGGGCAGGGACGGACTGGCCATGGTGGTCACCATCTGGTCGCTGATCGCTGCCAGGCCCCCCGCCAACACGGAGCCGGCCAGGGGTTCATCAAATAAGACGTCGACGTCATAGCGCTGGCCCGTCAGCACCGCATCGGGGATCAAAAGACTCACCGGCAGCTGGGAATCGCTGCTGTGGAGCACCGATTGCTCCTCAATAACCCGCTGGCTATTGATGCGGCCGCCATCGCTGCCCAGGGCCAACCGCTGCACCGCTTCGAAGGTGTAGGCATGGGGACCAGCCTTTTGATGGCCCGTCACCTTGACCTGGGTGGTGGCACTGCCGTCCCGCAGGGGGGCGCCGGGGCTGACCTGCCACTGGGCATCGGGAAATTGCTTGAGCAGCACGCGGCGGCGCATTTCCACCAGGGCCGGATCCAAACCGGGCCCAGGCTCCAGCACCAGGCTCAGTTCGCCAGCGCCGTTGAAGGCCCGCTCCAGGCCCTGGAGCTGCTGGGGAGTGGGGGCAGCGGCCCAGGCACTGCCGAGGGTGGCGCCACCAGCCAAGCCAAGCCCGCCGATCAGGCCCAGCAATCCAAACCAAACGCGCGGCATCGAGGCAGCCAAAACCGCTTTTAAGTTAGGTCGGCCCCCAGGCTCTGCCGATGCCCAGGCTCCTAATTGCAGCAAGCGGTACTGGAGGCCATCTTTTCCCAGCCCTGGCGGTGGCGGAGGCGATGCCAGGGGATTGGGATGTGCACTGGTTGGGGGTGCCAGACCGGCTTGAGCGGCAGCTGGTGCCGAGCCGCTATCCCCTGCACACCGTGCGGGCCGGCGGGCTCCAGGGCCGGGGCCTGCGCAAGTTGCTCAACGCGCTCCAATTGGTGCTTGCCATCCAGGCGGCCAGGCGCCTGATCCGCCGGGAGCAGGTGAGCGCGGTCTTCAGCACCGGGGGCTACATCGCTGCCCCGGCAATCCTGGCGGCCCGTAGCTGCGGGATTCCCGTGGTGCTCCATGAGAGCAATGCCATTCCCGGCAAGGTGACCCGCCTACTGGCCCGCCACTGCACCCGGGTGGCCCTGGGCCTGCCCCAAGCCGCCAAGCGTTTGGGGCGCTGCCATGTCGAGGTCTGCGGCACTCCGGTGCGCCAAGCCTTCCTGGAGCCAGCGGAGCTACCGCCATGGGTGCCAGGGGGGAGTGGGCCGCTGCTGGTGGTGATGGGCGGCAGCCAGGGGGCCGTGGGCCTCAACCGCATGGTGCGGCCCCTGCTGGGCCGACTTAGCCAGGCGGGGGTGCGGGTGGTGCACCTAACCGGCAGCAACGACCCAGAAGCTGGATGCGGCGGCCCCCTAACCGGGGTGGTGGAGCGCCAATTTTCCGATGAAATTGCCGGCCTACTGCAACACGCAGATCTGGTAATCAGCCGCTCCGGAGCCGGCAGCCTGAGTGAATTGGCGATTTGCGCTGCCGCGGCGATCCTGGTGCCCTACCCAGCCGCCGCCGATGGCCACCAGGAGGCCAATGCGGCAGCTGCGGCGGCATTGGGGGCAGCCCTAATCGTGCATCAACACGAACCCGGGATCGCCACCCTCGAGCGCAGCATCTGGCGCCTACTCGGGCCCCGGCTGCGGGGCTACCAGGGCAGTGCCGATCCCCTGCGGGCCATGGCCCATGGCATGGCCCAACTGGCGGTACGCGATGCTGATAGGCAGTTGGCCGAGATTTTGGTGGGGCTGGCTGAGCCTTAGATGCTGAGCCCTAGGGGGCTTGGCCATAGCCAGCTAACTCCTGCCGCAAAGCTGCCACGATGCGCCGGTTCTGGCTTCGCTTCTGAAAACCGATTCGCAGCCAGTTCTCACCCAAACCAGCAAAACTGCGGCAATCCCGGAGCAGGATCCGATGGCGTTGCTCCAGGGCCTCCCGCATAGACACAAGCTCGTGGTCTGAACGGATCAGTAGGTAATTGGCGGCCGATGGCATTGGCCTAAGGCCCGGCAAACCGGCCAGCTCCGACGCCAACCAAGCGCCCTCCTCCCTTACCCAGCCCTGCACCCTGGCGGACCAACGGCCATGGCGCTGGGGATCGCCCAACAGCCACGCCCCAAGGGATGCCGCCAGGCCATTTACGGGCCAGGGATCACGCCATGCGGCCCAACGGGCCAGTCGCTCGGGCTGGGCGATCGCATAGCCCAGGCGCAAACCAGCCAGGCCATAGAGCTTGGTGAGGCTGCGAATCACCACCAGGTTGGGATGGCTCTCCACCAGGGGAATCAGGCTCTGGGCCTCACCATTTGGCACCAGCGGCAGAAAGGCCTCATCGCAAATCACCAGGGATTGGCGCTCCAACCAAGGCTCCAGGCTTTCGCGACTCCAAAGCTGACCCGTGGGGTTGTGGGGGTTAGTTAGCCAAAGCGCACCCTCACCAACGGCAGCGGCAGTGGCAGTGGCAGTGGCAGTGGCAAAAGCATGCGGGAAGGCAGCAGACCAATGCGCCGGCAGTGGGACCGACTGCACCTTCGCCTGCCAGGTGGCGAGGGCACGCCGGTAGTCGGCAAAACCTGGCTCAGGGAGCCAACTAGACCCGGCCGCCGCGGCATCGCGGGCAGCCCAGGTGAACAGTTCAGCAGCCCCATTGCCCACCAAAACTGATGCTTTCTGGACCCCATGCAAAGCCGCCGCCGCCGCTGCGAAACCGCTGTAGGAGCGGTCTGGATAGTCCCTCAGGGGGGAGCCCAGGGTCGATCGCAGTAGCTGGAAACGATCAACCAGGGGAAGCCCAAAGGGCACCAGGGAGGCACTGGCATCGAGCAGCTGATCTGGCCGACAACCGAGCCGCCTCGCAACTGAGGCGCGATTGCCGCCATGGGGCTCCATGAGAGGTGCAGCAGCCATGCAGCGACGCTACGGGGCCGCCCAGGGGCCTGTCGCCAACAGGGCAAGAAGACGCTAAAAACGGGCACCGGAGCAAGACCATCACCCATATCCGATTTCCCAAGCCAAAACCAACTGGCCCCCTAGATCCCCTGCTGCGCTCGCTGCTGGCTTTGGTTTTCGTGCCCGGGTTTTTGCTGCCTGGAGCTGCAGGCAAGGCAGCCGAGCGGCCGGAATTACTCATTCAGCTCCTGGATCAGGGCCGTTGTGCAGGCTGCCAATTGACAGATGCCGACCTGGTGCTGGCCCACTTGCCAAATGCGGATTTGCGGGGAGCCAAGCTCAATGGGGCAAATCTCAGCCAAGCCCAATTGGACGGGGCAAAGCTCAATGGGGCCGACCTGCGCAACACCAGCCTGCTGGGCGCCTCGTTGCGGGGAGCAGACCTGCGGGGCGCCAATCTTGAGGGCACCGACCTACGCCAGGCCGACCTCAGCGGCGCCCTACTGGATCGAACAGCTCTGGAACGGGCCCACTGGCAGCAAGCGAAGGGAATCAACAGCAACCAGTTGAGCTATGCCCAACTGCACAATGCGGGCGTGGCTGCCCACGACGCCGGCCAACCGCAAAAAGCTGAACTCTGGTTCAGCCAAGCCATCCAACGCCAACCTGAAGCGGCCGTGAGCTGGGTGGCAAGGGCCATAAGCCGCAGCCAGCAGGGCAAAACACCTCTGGCCGCCAATGATTTCGACACCGCAGCACGCCTTTACGCCCAAAGGGGCGACGGGGAGAGCGCAAAACAACTGAAAGAGGCAGCAACAGCCCTGGCCAAGCCCCAAAAACAGGAACCAGGCGGCAATGGCATCGGCAGCCAATTACTTGGCACCGCTGCTGCCCTGGCCAAATTGCTCGGTCCCCTGGCCGGATTGGCCCTTCTCCCAATCGGCATCTAGATCAATAGCCAGTCGCTTGACCCATCCACTCCCGGGCCTGGGAGGAGGAGGGCTGGTAGCCAAAGCCAAATACGCCACCAGATTCATCATTGATAACTTTTGGGGTCACCATGATCACCAATTCGCGTTTATCACGGGTACGCCCAGAGTTACGGAAAAATTGACCAATTAGGGGAATATCTCCAAGGATCGGCCATTTAGTAACCGTTGAGATATCGGAATCAGAAATCACACCGGTGAGGATCAAGGTTTGACCATCACGCACCCTCACCGTGCCCGTATCAAGTCGACGAACACTCAATATCTGAATTTCACCGCAACCCTGAACTGCAGTTTTTGATGTGGCCGCAGAAATGGCTGGCGACAAGGTAAATGTCACAAACCCATTGTCATCTATTTTGGATACCCGTGCCCCCAAGGTGAGGCCTGATATGCCAAATCCCGGAGTACAGGTGACGATGTTACTGCTGTTACTGCCGGTCGTCTGGTTGGAGCTATAGGCGGTCACCACATTTGTTCCGACAGTCACGAAGGATTCATTGGCCCTTGGTCGCCCAATTGAAGCGGTTGACAGCGAGCTACTCACTCCATTGGGCCCACCGGCACTTGTGGCCGCCGCCACCTCAGCACCACCTTCTATCGGCTCGGGATTTTCCGACAAAATCAAGGTGGGGGATGCCAACAACTTGGTGTTGCTAGAGACGATGCTGGCCCGCAGGTAATCCACAAACGAGCCATCACTGGGCTGGCTTACTGCCGGGGTCGAAGCTGGATAGCCATTGCCGAACGATCCCAAAAACTTACCCGAATCATTAACAATAAAATTGTTGCCGAAGCGGAAGGCAAAGCTATTGGCTATATTGGTGTCATTATTTAAGTTCACATCTAAAATCTTCACGGCCAGGGCCACCTGCCTTTGCCTGAGATCAAGCTGCCTGAGATATTGCTCTGCCACCACAATTAAACCTGAATCACCAATCAGAGTCACGGTGCCAAGTCTTGGATCCGTGGTGGCCTGCAGGCCCAGCAAGGGCCCCTTTGGGGCCCCAAACGATTCCACCGAGGTCTGGGCCGATAATTGTGTCGTCTGGGCAATGGGTGCAGCCGCAACCGCATTTGCCTGGGCAACTCCCTGGGTAACGGCAGTGGTGATGGTGTTGATTTTGGTGACCGTGGCGCCCAAATTGGCGAGGTAATCAGCCGCGGAATTAGGCGATACCTGATTCAGTCGGTATACCTTGGACATCTGGGGTGAAAAACCTTTGCCCGCAAGGCTGGGGCCAGCCATGATTAGGTTTCCCTCCAACCGACCCTGCAAACCAGCTGCCAACAGCACGGCATTCAAGGCTCGGGGATAGGTCTCGTTTTTGAAGGCAATCGTGACGGCCCGGAGCCTGGGGGCCGGACTACTCGCTGGGCCCTCCCCATCGGGATCTACATAGACAAATCCATAGCCGCCGATCTGGGCCAAGGCCATTAGGGCGTCCTTGGCGGGGGCATTGCGCAGGGTGAGGGTTACCCGGGGACCCTTGACCTGAAGAAGGGCCGTATTGCGAAGCACCATCGAACCAACGGCCATGTCGCCCAAAGGCGGAGCGACTGCCCTGGGCCGCAGAGGTGGGACATAGCCGGGCTGGGGAATGCTGCCGGGTTGGTTGAGATCAAGGCGCCCCGTTTGCTGTGCCGATCGGAAAGGCGCCGCAAAGGCAATGATCAGATTTTGGCCATCTGCACTGATAGTGGGGCGGCGCAAAGGCAGGCCTGGAGTAGCCGTGATCTCCACCTGATAGGTAGATCCGGCTCCCTGCAAACTAACCAGCTGCAGTCCTAATTCAGGCATTGCCAATCGCTGGGGACCAAATTTCAGGGCACCAGGTTTGTCAGTGGCAATTTGCGCTTCCCAGCGGCTGGCATCACCGCTCTGGCGCAGCTGGGGAGCAGCGCCCACACCCCCAATCACCAGCTCCACCGCATCCGGCAGCCGGCGAATGCTCATTTCGATGGCTCCAGCCGGTGTGGCTGCCAAAGCTTGCAGCGCCGGGACAGGAATTAAATTTATGGAAGCAAAACCACCAATCAAAAGCCAGCCTTGCCGGCGTGGAGCGCGCTGCACCACCTCACCCATTCATGCTGGCCGGATCGTATCGATTGAACACCGATAAAGCCAGTTTCAAGCCAATCTTGTACTGGAAGGCCTAGGGAGTTCGGCCGTAGAAACTCACATTGAGCCTCAAAACCAGCTTCCCCGAAGCCGGTGCCTTGATGCTCGCCCCAGGGGGAGTGGGGCCAGTAGTGGACCCGCCAGGGGCACTTGCGCCAGTGGCGGCCTTGGGCTCTTCGGGGGACAGCAGTAAATCGCTTTGGACCACTAGCAGATTCAACCTTTCCAGCCCCTGCAAAAAGGCCCATAGCTGGCTGAAATGGCCCTTGGCCGCCAGCAACACGGTTCGCTTCTGCAGGCCATCCACTGCCAGGGGATCCTGGGGCGCTTTAGCGCCCTTGGGGTCAGCCTGAGCCGCTGGCAATGGCTGGGGCGCCGCTCCCTGGGGTTGGGGCTCGTAGAGGCTTAGCTCAACTCCAGTGCGATTAGCCAGCTGATCCGCCTGCGCCAGAAAGGTGGCCAAATTGCCACTGCCTGCAATCAGCTGGAGCAGCAGGTCCTGCTGCTGCTGGGCCCGCTCCAGGCGCTCCTGCTGGGACGTCAACTGTCGACGCAGTGAGGGGAGTTGATCCACCTGCTCGCGCAGGGCCATCAACCGGGCCTCTTCCTGCTGCCACTGCTGAAATTGGGGCACCACCGCAAAGCCAGCCACCAAGGCTGTGATGGCGCCACCGCAGGCCAGCGGCAGCCAAAACGCAGGCTGCTGGAGACCCCTCAAGGCAACAAGCCCTCCCGACGCAAAAGCTCCTGCCGTTCAGCCATCCCCAGCGATCCAAGGGCACGTAATTGCCCAATCGAGAGGGGCACTGCCTTCTTGGCAAGCGGCGCGCTGATCTCAAATTGCACGGGCTCAGCGGCTGGGCCAGGCCCATTAGGGGCGCCATCTTGCCGGCTCGCCTTCACCAATTTGACGTCATTTCCCTCAAATAAACCAGAACCCTGAAGCTCCAGCTCAAGGGCATTGATGCGAACAAAAGCCTGGGGGTCACTGGCCAAACCCTGGATTCGGAGCAAACCTGGTTCCCGCTTCAAGGAAGTCAGTTGAACGCCAGCTGGCGTAAGCCGCCTGAACTCCGCAAGCAAAGCCGACCCCGATTGCACCGCCACCAGACCAACAGCCAATGAGCCATTCCCGCGATCCAACCTCCCTACCTGCAACTGCAGCCGCTGCAGGCGACCCGCCAGCAGCTCCGCCTGGGCCTGCGCCGGCACCAGGGCGGCAAGCTCAGATTGATTGCGGCCATTGAGGAAAGCCAGCCCTCCCCAAGCCAGGACCATGGCAGCGAGCAAACCTGCTCCAGCCCAGATACCTTGCCTGAAAAGATCCTGCCCGCCAAGCTCCTCAACGGGCACTAGAGACTTGGAAGCTTGACCGGGATTTAGACATTGCTCCTGCACTAAATCCGCCCCCACCGTGTTGGCTGCAAGAAAATCCGATCCGAGCCACACCACTGGGAAAGAATCCCAAAAGGTCCGGAGCTCCGCCTGAAGCTCAACCTGGAGCAAAGCGTCATCGCTGCCTGGCCCATAGCAACAGAAATTGGCGCGGCCATCCTGCACCTGCCGTGCTCGCCAAAACTGCTGGCGACTCCGCAAGGCGCCCTGCCATTTGAGGTCGAAGGAGCTGCCAGGGGTCCAGCCGGGCAAGGGCCAATCGGCCTGGGGTTCCCCGTCCATCGTCAGCCAAAGCCTGGAAGCCTGAGGACCCAGGCTTAAAAACCAGCTCTCTCCCTTTTCGTTGCAGGCCAAGGCATGCCAGTCCTGCAGTTGGGCTGGAATTAACTGCTGCAGACTGATCCCCGCCAAGCCAAAAACCTCTTGCCACGCCTGCACCAAGCTCCGCGGAGCTGCGGCCAGCAGGGTTTGGGCCGCCTGGGGTGGTGGATTTTTAAGGGGCAAGTAGGTCAGTGCCCAGTCGTCTAAGGAGCCGACCAGCTGCAGCTCAGGTTCCAATTGCCTTATTGCCGCTAGCGGATCATCAGGGGGCTGATCAAAGGGCCAACTGACGACACGCCAATGGCAAGCTTCCGCAGGCAAAACCGCCGCCACCTTGGCGTTCACTAGGCCTTGCTCCAAGAGCAGGTCGCCAATGAAATCCCCAAGGGCCGGAATCTGTTGGGGTTGGCCCGCCAGGCAAATTCCGCCAGGCAAGGGAACTTCAAACACCAACCTCGGACCCCTGCCCTGCTGCCCCAGCAGCACTCCGCGAAGGCCCCCGTCCGTGATCTCCAGGCGCAGGCGCCTAGGGAAGAGTTGGCCCTGGAGCTCCTGCCAGCGCTCCTGCAAATAGCCGGGGATCTCCTCGCCTTTCATCAATCCCGCCAGGGCAAGCCGGAGCCCACGGCCTCGCCAATGTGGGCCAGGCCATGGCGATCCAGTTGCTGGCTGAAACCCTCCAGGATTTGGGGCACCAGGGTTGGGCCCTGGTAAATCCAGCCGGTATAGAGCTGCACCAGGGCTGCTCCGGCACTGATCCGCTCCCAGGCGGCCTGGGCCGAATTAATGCCGCCCACCCCGATTAGGGGCAGGGCGGGGCCGGCCGTGGCCCGCAGCCGCCGCAGCACCTCCAGGGCCCGTGCCCGCAGGGGTACCCCGCTCAGACCCCCCGCCTCCTCCGCCAAGGTGCGACCAGTTTGGACCAAGCGGCGCTGCTCCAGGCCGAGCCGATTGAGGCTGGTGTTAACAGCAATCACCCCGGCCAATCCCTCCTCGTAGGCCATCCGGGCAATCGAATCAATGGCGTCGTCTTCCAAGTCTGGAGCGATTTTTACCAATAGGGGCGGGCAAGCCGGCAGGCGGCGCAACCGCTCCACCAGTCGCCTCAACAACACCTCTTCCTGCAGCTCCCTCAACCCGGGGGTATTGGGGGAGCTCACGTTGATCACGGCGTAGTCGGCCAGGGGCGCCAGCAGCTCCAGGGAGGAGGCGTAGTCGTCGGGAGCCAACTCCAGGGGTGTGATTTTGGACTTGCCCAAATTGATACCCAAAACGGCGGGCCGCTGGCCCGTGGGCCGCAGCTTTTGGCGCTCCAAGATGCGCCGCACCTCCTGGGCTCCCCCATTGTTGAAGCCCATCCGATTGAGGGCCGCCTGCTCGGCCGCCAGGCGAAACAGCCGGGGCTTGGGGTTACCGGGCTGGCCGTGCCAGGTGACAGTTCCCAACTCGGCAAAACCAAAGCCGAAACAGTGCCAAATGCCAGCAGCCACGGCGTTCTTATCGAAGCCGGCCGCCAAGCCCACAGGGTTTGCAAAACGGCAACCAAACAGGCTCTGGCCCAGCCGCGGATCGGTGCGTTGCAGCTCCGCCGCCAAGCCATTCAGGGCACCACTCACGACTGGCCACCGGCGCCGCAGCGAGGCCTGGGCCAGGGCCGTCAGGGTCAGCTGGCTGAGCTGTTCGGCGTCGGCACCCCCATCTGCCGCCAACAGGGGGCCCACAAACTGGCCGTAAAGCGACCCGGAATTAGCAGCCATTACTCCCGTCTACCCCTCACCGGCCCATTCTCCCGCGGCACGGGCCAAACGCCAGCGACCATCGGCATCTGGCTGCACCAACCAATCACGCCACTGCCAGGCGGCAGTTTTGGCCTCGAGCTGCTTGAGGGGCAACTCCACCAGCTGGGCCAGCTCCACCAGGCTGAGGGCATAGCCACCACTCGCCAGTCGATCTGCCAATTCCAAACGACCCAGCAATTGCTGCAGGGCCGCAGGAGCTGGATCTGCGGGCAACACTGCCTGGGTTGCGGGCACGGCAACAGGCTGGGCCTGACCCTTGGAAAAGGCCACCGCAATGGCATCGCAGCGGTCGTTGTCGGGATCGCCGCTATGGCCCTTCACATAACCGAGCTGCACCCCATCCAGGCGTGCCCCATCCAGTTGCTCCCAGAGGTCGCGGTTGAGCACGGGGCCACCCGAGGCCGTGCGCCAACCCTTGCGTTTCCAGCCCTGGATCCATTTGCTGAAACCATCGATCACATATTTGCTATCGGTGCGGATCTCCAAGCCCGGTTGGTAAGGCAGCTGCTTGAGGGCCTCGAGCAGGGCCAGGGCAGCCGTCAGCTCCATGCGGTTGTTGGTGGTGGCGGCATCGGCCCCACCGAATTCCTGCACCGAACCATCCTCAAAGCGCAGCAACGCCCCCCAGCCACCGGGGCCAGGATTCCCGCTGCAGGCCCCATCACAGGCGGCCGCCACAACCCTTACTTGCTTTTCAGCCACTTGCTTTACGGCCACCTGCTCTCTCGCCACTTGCCTATTGCCATTCAGCCGAACCTACCGAGTCACTGGCACAGTGCCAGTTGCCAGAGAGTCCTGCTTGGCTGGCATGCCCCGGGAATATGAAGGTATGGTTCATTTGTGTGAGGAGTGAGGAACAACCTTTCCGGGGTCGAAACGAGGACAGACTCCCAGAAAGCGTTCCTAACTCAGAGCCCTGCCTTTGGCGGGGCTTTTTTATTGCGGAGTCTCCGTTTGACGGCACCCATCAAAAAGCCGGCCCCATGGGACCGGCTGAGATGCAAAAGCAAATGGGGAGGGCTTAAGCCAGGGGAAACCCCGGGCCCAAACCCAAAGGAATCACTTGATGGAAACCTTGCCGCCCACTTCTTCCACGGCCTTCTTGATGGTTTCGGCTTCGGCTTTGGCGATGCCTTCCTTGATGGCCTTGGGAGCAGCTTCCACAAGGGCCTTGGCTTCGCCCAAACCGAGGCCAGTGACCTCGCGGACGGCCTTCAGCACCTTGATCTTGGCCGAATCTTCGAAGCCATCAAGGATGACGTCGAATTCGGTCTGCTCTTCAGCGGCTTCAGCGGCAGCGGCGGGAGCCGCGGCCATCATTACGCCAGCAGAAGCTGCAGCGGACACACCGAAGGCCTCTTCAATCTGCTTGACAAGCTCGGAAGCTTCCAGCAGCGAGAGAGTCTTCAGCGACTCGAGAATTTTGTCGGTAGTAGCAGACATGGTTGGGAATCAGCAACAGATCTGTTGGGGGACAGTCGGATCGAGGGAACTCAGCTGGCGTCGCCTTCGGCGTGCTGCTTGAGAGCCCGGGCAAGACCGGACGGAACCTCGTTGATGCCCACGGCCAGCTTGGTGGTCACAGCGTTGATCGCACCTGCGATCTGCGCCATAAGCACCTCCTTGGAGGGCAGATCCCCGATGGCCTGGATTTCGGATTGGGAAAGGAGCTGGCCTTCGAAAAGACCGCCCTTAACCTCCGATTTCTTCGTGTCCTTCTGGAAGGACTGAAGGGCCTTAACCGCGCCGCCGACATCGCCCTTAACCAGGACGAAGGCGTTGGTGCCAGTTAGCAGGGAATTGAGGTTTGACCAAGCGCTGTTGCCATCAATGGCACGGCGCATCAAGGTGTTTTTGGTCACCTTGCACACGCCGCTGCTGGCCTGCAGACGGGTCCGCAGATCAGACATTTCCTTGATGGTGAGGCCCTTGTAATCAAGAACCAGCGCCATTTCGGCCTCGCCGAGGAGCCCTTTGAGCTCTTCGACGATCTGTTGCTTGTTCTCCAGCGTGCGGCCCATAGGTTTGGAACGGATCGGGGGAACAAGCCGGGTACGCGGCCCCAACATGGAGAAGGAAGGATTACCCAAAGGGAAAACCTGCCAACACCGCGAGGCCGCTGCTTGTTCCGCACCCAATCGGCCCACCAAAAGGGAAGCCTGGAAACGAATCAATCGCGTTGACCTCGGCAGGGCTTACGGACCTAGGTCCACCTGCTGTCTTGGGTAGGGCGCGTGCCCTTCTGGCCTAAGCCAGTTGACCAACTTACAACAGAGCCTGGGGCTGGGCCTCAGGCCTCCTGCTTGATGTCCTGCAGGGCGGAGAAATCCACCTGCACGGAGGGGCCCATGGTGGAAGTCACGTAGAGACTTCTCCAGTAGCGACCCTTGGCCCCACTGGGCTTGTTGCGGTCGATGGTTTCCTGCAGGGCCTTGAGGTTGTCGAGCAGCTTGGCCGCATCGAAGCTGGCCTTGCCAAAGCGCACGTGCACGATGCCGGCCCGGTCGGCCCGGAATTCCAGCTTGCCGGCCTTGAACTCATTGATTGCGCCGGCCAGGTCGGTGGTAACCGTGCCCGCCTTGGGGTTAGGCATCAGGCCCCGGGGGCCCAGCACCCGGCCCAGCTTTGCCACCTTGGGCATCATGTCTGGGGTGGCGATCAGCAGGTCGAAACCCATCTCGCCCTTGGCGATCTGATCAACGAGCTCATCGTCGCCCGCCAGGTCAGCACCGGCGGCCTTGGCGGCAGCTACCGCTTCACCCCGGGCGATTACGGCGATGCGAATCGATTGGCCGGTGCCATGGGGCAGGGCAACGGTGGTACGCAGCTGTTGGTCGGTGTACTTGGGATCAATGCCCAGGCGCACGTGGGCTTCGATGGTTTCGTCGAACTTGGCGTTGGCATTGGTCTTAACCAACTCAATGGCCTCCTGGGGGCCATAGGAGCGGTCCTCGACCGTGGCGATCAGGGCAGTGAAGCGCTTGGAAATTTTGGGCATGGTGGGATGGGGTGCGAACGACCTTGCGGTCTCCCCCGGTAATGGTGGATTCAGTCTTGAACGGCGACGCCCATGTTGCGGGCGGTGCCTTCGATGATGCGCATGGCCGAATCAACGCTGGTGCAGTTGAGGTCGGGCAGCTTGGTCTTGGCGATCTCCTCGAGCTGGGCGCGGCTTATGGCACCCACGGCTCCCTTGGCGGAGGTGGCGGCACCCTTCTCGATTCCAGCTGCTTTGGAAATAAGCACGGAAGCGGGAGGGGTTTTGGTGATGAAGGTGAAACTGCGGTCTTCAAAGACCGAAATCTCCACCGGAATCACGTAGCCGGGCTTGTCCTGCGTACGAGCGTTGTACTCCTTGCAGAAAGCCATGATGTTGACCCCGTGCTGGCCGAGGGCAGGGCCCACCGGAGGTGCGGGGTTGGCTTTGCCGGCATCGAGGGCCAGCTTGATTACGGCAACGACTTTCTTGGCCATCGTCTCTAGCTACTTGAGCAAAACTCCCAGAGGGAGTGGGGGCAGAACTGCGGATCACCCCTTTGGGAAGGGGCTTCGAAAACGGCCGCCCTCCGCAGGGAGACGGCCGCTGGGCTAGGTGGGTCCTAGCTCTGTTTAGTGATCTGGGAGAACTCCAGTTCAACCGGGGTTTCCCGGCCAAAGATGGAGAGCAGGGCCTTGAGCTTGTTGCGCTCGCCTGAAACCTCGATAACTTCGCCCTGGAAATCCTTGAAGGGTCCAGCCGTAACGAGGATTTGATCACCCTCGGTGAGATCAACCTTAACCACCGCCTTCTTCTCGGCGGCCCGCTTGAAGATGCGGTCCACCTCCTGGCGGCTGAGGGGCCGGGGCTTGATGTGGCCGCGGGCCCGGGCGGTGGCCCGCCGTTCTTCGTCACCGACAAAGTTGATGACGTTGGGGGTGCTGCGCACCGCCATCATCGTGTCCTCATCAAGGATCATTCGCACCAATACGTAGCCGGGGAACACCTTCTCCTCGGTCGACTGGCGGGAGCCGTCCTTTTTGAGCTTCACCCCGGGGGTTTGGGGGATTTCAATCTCCAGGATGCGGTTGTCGACCCCGAGGGTCACGGCCCTCTGCTCCAGGGTGGCCTTCACCTTTTTCTCGCAGCTCGAGGCAACCTGCACGGCATACCAGCGGGCCACCTGGCGCTTTTCAGCGATTTCACCACTTACCAGCTCAAGAGGGGCCAACTCAAGAGGGGCCAACTCAGAAGTTGCTGGCTCGACTTGCTCAGGCAGATCTGCCCCATCAGCAGGCAGCTCAAGAATGTCGGATACGGACTCAGACACAGGGCTTAAAGAAGGGGAAAGATCAACGGAAAACCTGGGTGGAGCCCCAGCGGTAAAAACGATCAACCGCCGCAATCGCAGCTGCCGAAAGACTCACCATCAGGATGACCGCCACGGACTCACTGAAGAGTTGTTGGCGGCTGGGCCAAACCACCTTGCGCAATTCCGCCAAGGTGGCGGCCACAAAACCCTCAGGGCGGCTGACCGGGGGTGCAGCTGGCTGCTCTGGTGATGGGGCGTCCGGGGCAGGCCCGGAGGGAAGTTCAGTATCCACTGGCGCTCGCGCACGGGGGCGTCCGCGCGTACCTGCAAACGATCACCTTACCGGACGTAGTCCCCCCTATTCAGTTAGAGCCGTGAAACGCAGGGGCTCACCCCACTCCACCCGCACACCCCAGGCCCCGCTGAAGTGCTCGGCCAGCAGTTCGGTGGCCAGGGGATTTTCGATCTGGCGACGCAACACCCGCCGCAGGGGTCTGGCGCCGTACTCCGGCTCATAGCCCTGCTGGGCCAGTGCCTGCACCACCTGTCCATCGACCTCCAGCTGGAGGTTTTGTTCAGCCAGCAGGGTCCGCAGTTCGGCGATCTGCAGCAGCACAATCCGCTGCAAATCCTCCTGGGCCAGCGGCCTAAAGCGGATCACCTCATCGATGCGGTTGAGGAATTCGGGGCGGAAGTGGCTGGCCAGGGCCTGCTCAATCGCCTGGTCGAGGCTTTCCTCCTGGGGATTACCGGAGCGGGCATTTTCGAGAATGGCGCGGCTGGCCAGGTTGCTGGTCATGATCACCACCGTGTGGCGGAAATCGACGGTGCGGCCCTGGGAATCGGTGAGGCGGCCGTCGTCGAGCACCTGCAGCAGCAGGTTGAAGACCTCGGGATGGGCCTTTTCCACCTCATCTAGCAACACCACCGCATAGGGACGGCGACGCACCGCCTCGGTGAGTTGGCCCCCTTCCTCGTAGCCCACATAGCCAGGGGGTGCCCCCACCAGGCGGGCCACGGCATTGCGCTCCATGTATTCGCTCATGTCGAGCCGCACCAGGGCGTCCTCCTCATCAAACAGGGCGGCGGCCAGGGTTTTGGCCAATTCGGTTTTACCCACCCCGGTGGGGCCCAAAAACAGGAAGGAGCCCACGGGCCGGCGAGCTGACTGCATCCCAGCCCTGGCCCGGCGAATCGCCGCGGCCACCGCTGTGACCGCCTCGGGCTGGCCAATTACCCGCTCCCCCAACTTGGCCTCCAGCTCCAGCAGTTTCTGGCGCTCACCGGCCAGCAGGCTCTGCACCGGAATGCCGGTCCAGCGGGCCACCACATCGGCGATATCCCTGGCCTCCACCTGCTCGCGCAACAGCGAATGGGTGCTCTGTTGATCGGCGCGCAGTTCGGCTTCTAGGGCATCTCGCTGCTCCTGTAGGCCGTGCAGTTGATCGTATTGGAGGCGGGCCGCCTCCTCCAGGTCCCCATCCCGTTCCGCCTCGGCGATGGCGTGGCGCAGGTGCTCGTCTTGCTGCAACAACTCCCGCAATTCGGCCAGCCGCTCCCGCTCCCGTTGCCAGCGCTCCTGCAACTGGACCAGGCCATCGCTGGCCAGCCGGCGCTGTTCCTGCAGCTGCACCCTTTCCGGTTGGGGGGCTGCCTCCGCAGATAGCAGGGCCAACTCCACCCGCCTTAGCTCCGCCTCAGCCAGCTCAATGGCCTGGGGCTTGGAGGTGGCCTCCATGCGCAGGTTGGCCGCCGCCTGATCCACCAAATCAATGGCCGAATCGGGCAGGCAGCGGTCGCTGATGTAGCGATCCGCCAGGCGGGCCGCCGCCACCAGGGCCTGGTCGGTGATGGCCACACCGTGGTGGAGTTCGTAGCGCTCCTTGAGGCCCCGCAGGATCTCCACGGTTGTGTCCGGATTGGGTTCCTTGATGGGCACCTGCTGGAAGCGGCGCTCAAAGGCCGGATCCTTTTCGATCGTGCGGCGGTAGTCCTCCGGGGTTGTGGCGCCGATGCAGCGCAGGTCGCCCCGGGCCAGGGCGGGCTTGAGCACGCTGCTGGCATCCGCCCCGGAACGCTCGCTGTTGACCACCGTGTGCAGCTCATCGATGAACAGCACCACCCCCTGGTCCCCATCGGCCTGGCGCACCTCCTTGAGCACGCTGCGCAGGCGCTCCTCGAACTGACCCCGAAATTTGGCCCCGGCAATCAGGGCGCCCAAATCCAGGGCCACCAGGCGCTGGCCCTTGAGGGCATCTGGCACCTCCCCAGCCACAATCCGCTGGGCCAGCAACTCGGCCACGGCGGTTTTACCCACCCCCGGCTCGCCGATCAGCACCGGATTGTTTTTGCTGCGCCTGGAGAGCACCTGGATCAGGAGCCGGATTTCAGCATCGCGGCCCACCACGGGATCGAGCTCACCGGCCATCGCTGCGGCGGTGAGGTCGCGGCCGTAGGTGGCGAGGGCCGACTGCGGCTGTTCAATGACCTCCAGGGCCCCAGGGATCTGGCTGGCCCCAGGGCTTGGGGTGGGTTCAGGGATCTGGCTGGGTTCAGGGATAGGGGGGGATTCGGTGCCCACCGGGCAGCCAGTGGCTCCAGCGGCAGGGGATTGGAGCAGCTGGGCCTCGCCCAGACCTTCGGCCTGGAATAGGGCGGCCCCGAGCCGGGGTTCATCCAGCAAGGCCAGCTGCAGGTGGGGGCCATCAATCAGCTGGGAGCCCCAGGCCTGGCGGCGCCGGTCGGCCCCATCGAGCAGCTCTTCGAGGGCTTCACCGATGTAAAGATCCCGGCCGGAGCTGGTGGGCTGCTCCGCACAAAAGGCTTCGACCCGATCGAGCAGCCGATCGCGATTTAGGGGTAGGGGATCCACCCAGCGGCCAAAACGGCGGTCCGTCAGCAAGGCCAGCAGCAGGTGCTCCACATCCATCGAGCCATGGCGCCAGCGCCGGGCCGTTTCCTGGGCCGCCAGCAGCAACTCCCAGGCCTCCTCGCTGAAGAGTTCCGGATCGCTGGTGAGGCTTAGCGAGGCGGCAGCAAAGCCAGCTTGTTCAACCACCATGGCGAGCTCCCCTAGGCGCGGGAGCTGATTTGGATCAGCTCCACCTTGTAGCCATCAGGATCCTCCACAAAGGCAATCACCGTGGAGCCGTGCTGCATCGGCCCCGGCTCCCGCACGACCCGCCCGCCCTTGGCGGCCATCGCCGCACAGGTGCCGTAAATGTCGTCGACACCGAGGGCTATGTGGCCATAGCCAGTGCCGATCTCGTAGTGGCTGGTGTCCCAGTTGTGGGTGAGTTCCAGCACGGCTTGGTCGCTCTCTTCGCCATAGCCGACAAACGCCAGGGTGAAGCGGCCGCTGGGATAGTCCTTGCGGCGCAGTAGGCGCATGCCCAGCACCTCCGTATAGAAGCCAAGGGAGCGTTCCAAGTCGCCCACCCGCAGCATGGTGTGCAGCAATCGCATCGGTGGACCTGGAGCAAACATGGGATGGACTCCCATTCTGACCAGGAACGGAGCGGCTGGTACCCGTTAGCACAAAGGCTGGAAGCGGGCGGCCCATAAGATCCTGAATGAGACAACGTTTTACGGCTTCGTGATCGACTCCCTCGACCTTGTGATCGACACAGTGGTAGCCCGTGAGGTGCTCGATTCCCGGGGCACCCCCACCGTGGAAGCAGAAGTGCTGCTGGAGGGCGGGGCTAGCGGCCGGGCGATTGTGCCGAGCGGCGCCAGCACCGGAGCCCATGAGGCCCACGAGCTGCGCGATGGCGGCAGCCGCTATTTCGGCAAGGGTGTAACCCAGGCCGTAAACAACATCGAAGAGCGGATTGCCCCTTCCCTGTGTGGCCTAAGCGCCCTCGACCAGGGCGCCGTAGATGGCGCCATGGCCGAGCTGGATGGCAGCGACAACAAATCCAGCCTGGGCGCCAATGCCGTGTTGGCCGTGAGCCTGGCCACTGCCCGGGCCGCAGCCAATGGGGTGGGCCTACCCCTTTACCGCTACCTGGGTGGGCCGATGGCCAACCTGCTGCCGGTGCCCTTGATGAACGTGATCAATGGCGGGGCCCATGCCTCCAACAACATGGACTTTCAGGAATTCATGCTGGTGCCCCACGGCGCCAACAGCTTCCGGGAGGCCCTGCGCATGGGCGCCGAGGTGTTCCACACCCTTAAGGGCCTGCTCCACGACCAGGGCCTTTCCACTTCAGTGGGCGATGAGGGCGGTTTTGCCCCCAACCTGTCAAGCAACGACGCCGCCGGCGAGCTGCTGGTAAAGGCAATTGAGAAGGCTGGCTATCGCCCCGGCGACCAGATCTCCCTGGCATTGGATGTGGCCAGTACTGAATTTTTCAAAGATGGTCGCTACAACTTCGGCGGCGGCAGCTATAGCAGCGCCGAAATGGTCGACCAGCTGGCCCAACTGGTGAGCCGCTTCCCGATCGTGTCGATTGAGGACGGCCTAGCCGAAGACGATTGGGATGGCTGGGCCCTGCTCACTCAAAAAATGGGCAGCACGGTGCAGCTGGTGGGAGACGACCTGTTTGTGACCAACACCGCCCGCCTCCAGCGGGGCATTGACCTCGGTATTGCCAACTCGATTCTGATCAAGGTGAATCAGATCGGCTCACTTACCGAAACCCTGCAGGCCATCGATCTGGCTGGCCGTGCTGGCTACACCAGCGTGATTAGCCACCGCTCCGGCGAAACCGAAGACACCACCATTGCCGACCTGGCAGTAGCCACCCGCGCTGGCCAAATCAAAACCGGTTCCCTCAGCCGTTCCGATCGGGTGGCGAAGTACAACCAGTTGCTGCGCATCGAGGACGAACTGGGTAGCCAGGCTGTCTACGCCGGAGCTGAAGACCGGGGCCCCCGCGGCAAGGCCTGATGGGTCTGATCTAGATCAAACCTTGGGGGCTTCAGGGGCCCTTGAGATCACATCCAAGCGACCATCGCGCTTGAGCCGGGTTTGCAGCTTCAGCCAGGCCCAGCCCACGGGAAGACCTGCCACCAGCGGAATCGCCACCAGGGCCGGACGGCTGCCACCGGCGAGCAGGGCCGCTGCAATCGCCAGGGCCCCCAACAACACCGATTGGCCCAGGCTTTGCTGGCTCATGGCCATGCGCCTGAGGAGGCGATCGGTCTCACCGGCGCGAACCTGCACCTGCAGGTCGCCCTGCTCGATGCGGGCCAGACTCTCGTCGAGGCGTTTGGGAATGCCCAAGGCCCTGCTGCCCACTTCCGCCGCCTGGCGAGATAGCTCATTGAGCAGGTCGTTGGCACCACTACCGCTGGAGGTCATGAGGGGCAGCAGGTAGGGGCGGGCGATCGCCACCAAGCTAAAGCCAGGATCCAGGCTGCGGCCGACCCCCTCAAAGGTGGAAAGGGCCCGCATCACAAAAATCAGCTCGGGCGGCAGGCGAAAGGGCTGGCCATAGACCAGGTCGTAGAGATCACCGGAGAGCTTGTCGAGCACATTGGCGGAAAAGGGTGGGGTAAGCGCCTCCTTGAGCATCACCCTCACCAAACGCCTAACCGGGCCCGGATCTATGCCCTTGGCGATCACACCAGCCGCCTGGAGCTCCTCCACCAAACCACTCGCATCCCTGGCGGCTGCGGCCACCACCATCCGGCCAAGCCGGCTGCGCAGGGCCGTGGAAAGCTGGCCCATCATCCCGAAGTCGTAGTAGATCAGGCCGCCATCACTGGCTACGGCGAGGTTGCCGGGGTGGGGATCGGCATGGAAGAAACCAAAGCGCACCAACTGCTGCAGGTAGCTCGCCGCCCCCTTCTCAGCCACGGCTGCTGGATCGATTCCCGCCTCGATCAGGGCCTGACGATCGGTGATCTTGATGCCAGGCAGGTAATCCAGGCAAAGCACCCTCCTGGCACTCAACTCCCAGATAACGCCAGGGATACGGATGCCGGGATCATCGAGAAATTGCTGCCGAAAGCGGGCCGCATGTTCGGCTTCCAGGCGGAAATCGAGCTCACGCAACAAAACCCTTCGGCATTCCTGGGCGATGCCCACCCAATCGCGGCCCACGCCCCAGCGGGGATGGCGCTGCACCAGGGCCGCCAGCTGCTGGAGCACCTCCAAATCGGAGCGAAACAAATGCTCGAGGCCGGGCCGTTGCACCTTGAGCACCACCTGCCTGCCGCTGCGCAGGCTGGCGCGGTGCACCTGGGCCAGGCTGGCTGAACCGAGGGGTGTCGGCTCAAGATCAATGATCTCGGCGCAGCGATCACCCAGCTCCTGCTCGAGCAGGCCCTGGACCACATCAAAGCCAAAGGCAGGCACCTGGTCCTGCAGGCGGGCCAATTCCTCAACCAGCTCTGCGGGCAACACATCGGGGCGCGCCGAGAGCAGCTGACCCAATTTGATGAAGGCCGAACCCAGGGACAAAAACTGCTGGGCCAGCCAGCGGGCCAGTCGACGCCGGCGCCGGGCCTGGCGTTGGGGGCTAAAGCCGCCGCCGTAGGTCCAGGTTTGGGAGCTCCACCAAAGGCCGAGCAACAGGCCAAGGGCGACCCACCAAATCCGCAGGGGCCGCAGCACGGCCAGACGCCAGGCCATCACTTGGCTTGATCCAGGCCACGGGCCATGGCTGCAACCTTGGCCCGCAGACCATCTATCAGCTCCTGGGCATCGGTGACGAAATCCACCGAGCTAACGGTGGAAGCTGCATTGCTGCTGGCAGGTGAGGCTGGCCCTGATGTTGGTTCGGCTCCGGTTTCGAGCCGTTGGGCCTCGGCCTCGACTTCCTCCCAAAAGAGCTGGAATTCCTGGCGCAGCTTTTCTGGGGCGTCCTGGGCCAAAACCGACACATTCGCCGCCGCATCAACCAAGCCACTACCCAAGCGCGCACCCAGCCTTTGCAGGGCTGCCTGAAACAGGATTTGGGGAGAGGACATCAGGGCTGGGGAATGGAAGCTGGGGGCGGTAGCTGGGGAGCGGGCAGCTTGGGAGCGGGAGGCACGGAATCCGGCGGAGCCCCATCCAGGTTGGCGGAACCGACCCCACTCTGGGGAGCGACCCCACTCTGGGGAACGTCCCCGCCCTGGGGAGCAGCCAATGGATCTGGATCCAGGGGAATCTCAGCAGCGGGCTGCTGGACTTCCTGCGGCTGGGGATCCTGGACTTCCTTTAGCTGTTGGGGTTCTGCACCAAAACGCAGACGCAGGCTGTCCAAACTGGCGCCGGGAAACTGGCGCAGCTCAAAGCCTTCCCCCAACTGCACAAAAGCAGGCAGCTGGAGGGAGAGCAGCCGCTGGGTTATGCCATAGCCCAGGCCAAAACAAAGACCCACCAGCAGGGGGCCCTGCCAACGGGACCTGGGTGGGGTTTTCGCGATTGGCATTTAGGGGGTATTCGCCTGGGGCAGCGGAGGCAGGGGCGCTAGGTCAGGTTGACCGCCAGACGCCGGTGCCAACTCTGCGGCGGGGCGCTGGGGCTGGGTTACCTGGCTGGGAGCGGGCGACTGCTTTTCCAACAGCTGCTTTTGGAGATTCTGAATTTCCAGCTGCTGCTTCAAGTTGAACTGCTTTTGGTTATCCAAGCCGCGATATACGGCCACAACCGTGATCACGATTGTGCCGATGGCGGCCACAGAAGAAATAATCGACTGAAATTTGCCCATGGGTGCTGTCGATTAAATGCGATCTACAAATGCGGCGCGACTATGCGGCGAATAGGCCTTCTGGCGGCAGGAAAACCCCAGAAGCAGAGCAGGAATTTGCCCCATCAATGATCCCACGGCAGGGGATGGCCACTGCGGCGGACGGCCTACGTTGTGTAATCGGCGTTAATACGGACGTACTGGTCGGAAAGGTCGCAGCCCCAGGCCTTGCCCTCGCCTCGGCCTGATCCCACCACCAGGCGTATCAACACGGTGTCGTCCTGGAGGTAGGCGCCGGCAGCCCGCTGGCCCATGTAGGCAGAAGCTGCCGGCCGATCGAAGGCCATGGGCTGGCCGGCCTCCATCAATTGGAATGGGCCCAGCCATAGGGCCACCGCCCCGGGATCAAAAACCACCCCGGAGCGGCCAGCGGCAGCCACGATCCGGCCCCAGTTGGGGTCTCGGCCATGCACGGCGCACTTCACCAGGGAAGAGCCGCAAATGGTGCGGGCGATGCTGCGGGCGTCAGCCCCATCCCTGGCACCTTCCACCTGCACTTCAATTAGGCAGGTCGCTCCCTCGCCGTCGCGGGCGATCGCCTTGGCCAAATGTTGCGACACCGCCGTCAGGCCGATCTCTAGGGCTGGCCAGTGCTCCTGGCCCAGGGGCTCGCCGGCTGCAAATGCCAGGTATGTGTCGTTGGTGCTGGTGTCGCCGTCGACCGTGATCGAATTAAACGAGCGATCCACCGCCCGTCCCACCATCGCCTGCCACTGCTCCGCAGGCACCCCGGCGTCGCAGCTCAGGTAGCAGAGCATGGTGGCCATGTTGGGGTGAATCATTCCCGA
Organism: Cyanobium sp. WAJ14-Wanaka; assembly: GCF_024345375.1. Taxonomy (NCBI): domain Bacteria; kingdom Bacillati; phylum Cyanobacteriota; class Cyanophyceae; order Synechococcales; family Prochlorococcaceae; genus Cyanobium; species Cyanobium sp. WAJ14-Wanaka. The sequence goes on from NZ_JAGQAZ010000002.1 coordinate 137,906, forward strand.
ACCCTTTGCCATGCCGCCAATGCGAACCGTGCGGCCGCCCAGATCCGCCTCAAGGGCTATTTGCTTGTCGATCAAATCGGTGGTCAAAATTGCCCGCGCTGCCCCATCACCAGCGGCCTGATCCGCAGACAAAGCCGCCACCAGGGGATCCAAACCCGCCAGCAGGATTTCCATTGAGATCGGCACACCAATCACCCCGGTGGAGCAGATCAGCACCTCCTCGGCTTCCAGGCCGAGTCGCTCGGCCACAGCCTGGGTGGCGTGCAAGCTGTCGATCAGGCCCCGATCGCCGGTGCAGGCATTGGCCTGGCCGGAATTGGTCAGCACTGCCCTGGCCTTGCCGCCGCTCGCCCGTAGCCGGTCGCTGCAGAGATCGACGCAGGCTGCCCGCACCACGCTAGTGGTGAAGGTGCCAGCACAGACCGCGCCCTTCGGCGCGAGCAGCAGGGAGAGGTCGGGGTTGCCCGAGGCCTTGAGCCCTGCCGTGATGCCGCAACCCTTAAAACCCACCGGGGCCGTAATGCCACCGGGGATCGGCTGCCAGGGGGAAGACACAGGGCACTACTGCTGCGAACCTGAGCATCGGACAACAGCAGCCCCAACGCCAAATTTCGATGGCTGATCAGTCCATGGCTGATGTCGAACCCAGCCAAGCCCGTGCATCCCAGCGCTGGAGCGGCCCCCAGCGGCGCATTGGCCTTACAGGTGGCATAGCGACCGGTAAGAGCAAGGTGGCCCAGCTCCTGGGGGATCAACACGGCCTGCCCGTGCTGGATGCGGACCTTTTTGCCCGGGAGGCCCTGGCACCGGGCAGCCCAGCAGCCCTAGCGGTGCTGGAGCGCCATGGCAGCCTCGATCGTGCCGCCCTAGGGCGCATCGTGTTTGCCGATCCGCTGGAGCGGCAATGGCTGGAGCAGCTGGTCCATCCCCTGGTGCGGGAGCGATTTGCCCTGGAGCTGGAGCAGCTGGCAGCAGCGCCGGCGGTGGTGCTAATGATCCCGTTGCTGTTTGAAGCGGGCCTGGGGGGCCTCTGCAGCGAAATCTGGCTGGTGGATTGCGACCCCCAGCAGCAGCTGGTGCGATTAATGGAGCGCAACCAACTCAGCGAAGCCGAAGCCAAGGCCCGCATCGATTCCCAGTGGCCCCTGGAGAGCAAACGGGCCCTGGCGGATCGGCTGATCGACAACCGGGGCGGGCCTGAACTGCTGGCGGCGCAGATCGAGCGGGGGCTCCGTGGTGGGGTCTGAATTAGCCCTTGAGCTTGGTGCTGAGAATCTGGTTGGCCAGCTTGGGATCGGCCTTGCCACCGGTTTTTTTCATCAGCTGGCCCACGAAAAAGCCTTGCAGCTTGGACTTACCGCCACGGAATGCATCAACTTCCTCGGGGTGGGCCGCCAGCAATTCATCTACAATTGCCGTGATCGCCGCAGGATCGCTGATCATTCCCAATCCCTTGGACTCCACGATCGCCCTAGCGGAGCCGCCCTGCACCAAGAGCTCTGGCAGCAGTTCCTTGGCAATCTTGCCGCTGATGGTGCCGTCATCAATCAAGCCCACCATCTCGGCAAGCTGCTCCGGCTTGAGGGGCAATTCCGCCAGGGACAGCCGGTTGGCATTCACATAGGCGGCGATATCACCGGTAATCCAGTTGGCCACACCCTTGGGATCGGCCCCTGCTGCCACGGCGGCCTCGAAGTATTCGGCCATCGAGCGCTCATCGGTGAGCACCCGGGCGTCGTAGATCGACAGGCCCAAGTCGTCGGCGTAGCGGTGTCGCTTGGCCCCTGGCAGTTCTGGTAGCTGGGCGCGCCAGGCCTCCCGCTGCTCCACGCTCACCTCAATTGGGCCCAGGTCGGGATCGGGGAAATAGCGGTAGTCACTGGCTCCTTCCTTACTGCGCATGCTTTTGGTGAGCTGCTTGCCCTCATCCCAAAGCCGGGTTTCCTGCATAACCGGCTCGCCGGTCTCATAGGCCTTGATCTGGCGCTGGATCTCGTACTCGCAGGCCCTCTGGATCGCCGAGAAGGAGTTCATGTTCTTGATCTCCACCTTGGTGCCAAAGGGGGCATCGGGCCCGCGCCGCACCGAGATATTCACGTCGCAGCGCAGGGAGCCCTCCTGCATGTTGCCGTCGCTCACCCCGAGATAACGCATGATCCGGCGAATCTCTGAGGCGTATTCAGCCGCCTCTCTTCCCGTGCGCAGATCTGGCTTGGAGACGATCTCGGCCAGGGCCACCCCGGCCCGGTTGTAGTCCACCAGGGAATGGGTTGAACCCGCCAGGCGGTCGCTGCCGGCGTGCACGAGCTTGCCGGCGTCTTCCTCCATGTGCAGCCGCTCGATGCCGATCCGTTTGAGGTAGGTGTCCTTACCCTTCTCGGCCACCTCAACCTCAATCCAGCCCTCCTCGGCAATCGGTTCGTCGAATTGGGAGATTTGGTAGTTCTTGGGCAGATCCGGATAGAAGTACTGCTTGCGGTCGAACTTGCTGTGTTCGGCAATCTGGAGGTTTAGGGCCATGCCGGCCTTAACCGCATACTCGAGCACCTTCTGGTTCAGCACTGGCAGGGTGCCAGGCAGGCCGCAAACAACGGGATCAATGTGGGTATTTGGCTCGTCTCCGAAGGTGGTGGAGGCGCTGGTGAAAATCTTGCTATCGGTACCCAGCTGCACGTGGGTCTCCAGGCCGATCACGGCTTCCCATGCGGCTTCCGCAGCTGCCCCTGCCATTACCGACTCCCATCTATTTGCTTGGAATGATCCTATGGGGGAGCGCCGAGCGCTGAAACCCTGCTGGGTTGGTGCCACCATCAACTGGTGACGAATCAGGTGGCCATAAATCCAGGGCGGGCCCATGGCGCCCAACCGGTCTTGATCCTGGGTGGCGGACTGATGGGATTGGCCATCGCCCACCAGCTGGCTCGCCGCGGCCAGGCAGTGAATGTTTTGAGCCGGCGCCGCAGTGAGGCCGCAGGCTTCGTGGCAGCCGGCATGTTGGCCCCCCACGCCGAAGGCCTCAGCGGGGAGCTGCTTGCCCTGGGCCAAGCCAGCCTGGCGCGGATCCCTGGCTGGGTGGCCCAAATCGAAGCCGACAGTGGCCTGAAATGTGGCCTAAGGCCCTGCGGAATTGTGGTGCCCTTTGCCAGCGCCGCCGAGCGAGATGTGTATCCCACCGCCGCCTGGGGGGAAGCCCTTGATCGCCAGGGATTAGAGCAGGAACTGCATGGCATCGGGCCCGGCTGGCAGGCGGGATTGCTGTTCCGGCAGGACGGCCAGATAGACAACCGCCGCCAACTGATGCGTGCCCTGGAGCGGGCCTGCGTGGAGCTGGGCGTGGGCTTCCAAGAGGGCGTGGAGGTGTTGGAGCTGCTGCAGGAAAACGCCCAACTAACGGGCGTGCGGGTGCGCGATGCCGCCGCCGAAATGCACAGCCTGGAAGCCAGGGCAGCGGTGCTCTGCTGCGGCGCCTGGAGCGCCCAGCTGATGCCCCAGCTGCCGATCTTTCCGGTGAAGGGCCAGATGCTGTCGCTGCAGGGGCCCCGGGATGCCCTGCAAAGGGTGATCTTTGGGCCAGGCACTTACTTGGTGCCCCGCGAGGACGGCCTCCTGGTGGTGGGCGCCACCAGCGAGCGGGATGCGGTCTTCACCGAAGGGCTGACCCCCTTCGGCCAGCGGCAGCTGCAGGCAGGGATCGAAGCACTGCTGCCCGAAGCCAGCCAATGGCCCCCGATGGAGCGCTGGTGGGGCTTCCGGCCCTGCACCCCAGATGAAGGGCCCCTACTGGGGGGCAGTCCATTGGCAGGGCTGGCGCTGGCTGCAGGGCACCATCGCAATGGGGTGCTCCTAGCAGCGATCACAGCTGAGCTGCTCGGCGCCTATCTAGACCCTGGGGGGGTGAACGCCGAGCAGCCCTCTTTATTGGAGCTCTTCCGCTGGGATCGCTTTTGATGCGCCTGGCTGGGCCGAATCAGCCCTCGCTGCGCCATGCCTGATCGGAAGGGGTCCAGTCGCTGAGCTCTTCGGGCTTAAACCACAGGCCAATCTCAAAGACGGCGGTTTCTGGAGCGTCGGAACCGTGGATCACGTTGCGGCCGATGTTGATCGCCAGATCACCACGGATCGTGCCGGGCTCAGCCTCGAGGGGTTTGGTGGCGCCAATCAGCTTGCGGGCACTGGCAATCACGCCATCGCCTTCCCAGACCATCGCCACCACGGGGCCGGAGGTGATGAAATCCACCAAGCCCGCAAAGAAGGGGCGCTCGCGGTGCACTCCGTAGTGGCTCTCAGCCAGCTCGCGGCTGGGGGTGAGCTGCTTGAGGCCCACCAACTTGAAGCCCTTGCGCTCAAAGCGGCCAAGGATTTCAGCCACCAGACCCCGCTGAACGCCGTCGGGCTTGATGGCAATAAAACTGCGTTCGGCGGCCATATCCAAAAGATAAAGGGATTGATCTGCCACATCGTCTGCGGCGGCAGGGCCCATTGGCAAGGGGTGTGGAAGTTAACTACGGTCTACTAACCCTTATCAACTTGGATACGGCAGGGCTCCGTTGGAATTGCGTCGCTACAACCAGTCAGAAGAAACCCCAGCTGACCCTCTGGGGGAACTACGGGGGACCGTGTCCAAGTACGTAGATCCCCTAGAACCTGTTGGCGAGGAAGACTGGGAAGCACTGGCATGATCCAGCTCGAGCCCAACGTGCAGACCCTCTGGTGACCGTGACAAACAGCGACACCAGGACTGCCGCCGCTGGCTGGAGCGTGGCCGATAGTGCGGCCCTCTATAGCCTCGATCGCTGGGGGGAGCCCTACTTCTCGGTAAATGGCCGCGGCCATATCAGCGTGCAGCCCCAGGGGGAACGGGGCGGCAGCCTCGATCTGTTTGATCTGGTGCAGGGTCTGCAGGGCCGCAACCTGGGCCTGCCCCTGCTGATCCGCTTCGACGACATCCTCGACGACCGCATGGAGCGGCTGCATGCCGCCTTTGAGCGAGCCATCGCCCAATACGGCTACAGCGGGCGGTATCAAGGGGTATTCCCGGTGAAATGCAACCAGCAACGCCATGTGGTGGAGGAGCTGGTGGCGAGGGGTAGGCGCTGGCATTTCGGCCTGGAGGCAGGCAGCAAGGCCGAACTGTTGATCGCCCTTTCCTTGATAGATGATCCCGAGGCGCTGCTGATCTGTAACGGCTACAAGGATCAGCGCTATATCGAAACCGCAATCCTGGCCCGCCGCCTCGGTCGTCAACCGGTGGTTGTGATCGAACAGGCGGATGAGGTGGAGCGGATCATCAATGCCACCAAATCCCTCGGTTCAGCGCCGTTCATCGGCATCAGGGCAAAACTCTCCAGCCGCAGCACCGGTCGCTGGGGCAGCTCCGTTGGCGACAAAGCCAAGTTTGGGCTTTCCGTGCCAGATCTACTGGCCACGGTGGAAAGCCTGCGGCAAGCAGATTTACTCGGTGATTTACGGCTGCTGCACTTTCACATCGGCAGCCAGATCAACGACATTGCCGTACTCAAGGATGCCCTCCAGGAGGCCGGGCAGATCTATGTGGAACTCACCAAACTAGGGGCGCCGATGGGCTACCTGGATGTAGGCGGTGGTCTCGGTATCGACTACGACGGCAGCCGCACGGCAACTGCCGCCTCCACCAACTACTCACTGCAGAACTACGCCAACGATGTAGTGGCAACGGTGCGGGAATGCTGTGAACCGCATGCGGTGGCATTGCCCACCCTGGTAAGCGAAAGCGGCCGGGCGATCGCCAGCCATTTTTCTGTATTGGTATTTGATGTGCTCGGCAGTAGCACCGTTCCCGGAGCCATTCCAGCAATCCATAGCGATGAACCGCTCACGGTGCGCAACCTGCGCGACACCTTGAACGGCATCAACAACCAAAACTCAGATGAATTTAGCGAAAGCTCCAGGTTGCAGGAGGCCTGGAATGATGCGATCAAATTCAAGGACGATGCCCTTGCCGCCTTCCGGCTGGGCTACTTGAGCCTCAGCCAAAGGGCCATGGCGGAACAGCTCACCTGGGCCTGCGCCCAGGCGATCGTTGCTCAACTGCCCCGCAACGGCCCCGTGCCGGAAGACCTGCGCTCCCTGCGTGCCGCCCTTGCCGGCACGTACTACGCCAACCTCTCAATCTTCCGTTCTGCGCCAGACACCTGGGCGATAGAGCAGCTGTTCCCAGTGTTGCCACTGCAACGGCTGGATGAAGAACCCAGCCAACTGGGTCATTTCGCTGATCTCACCTGTGATTCCGATGGCAAGCTGGCTCGCTTCATCGGCAACGGCCAGGCCAAACCACTGCTGGAGCTCCATGAGTTGCGCCCCGGCGAGCCCTACCTGATCGGCATGTTTCTGGGGGGCGCCTATCAGGAGGTGATGGGCAACCTGCACAACCTGTTCGGCAGCACCAATGCCGTGCACATCCGTTTAGCCCCCGGCGGTGGTTACCAGGTGGAGCACGTTGTTCGGGGCGACACCAACGCCGATGTGCTCAGGGCAATGGAACACAACCCAGACCTGTTATTGGAGCGGCTGCGCCTGGCCAGCGAAGCAGCGATCAGCAATGGCAACCTGAAGATCAGCGATGCTCAACGCCTGATGGATCACCTGGAAACCAGCCTGCGCCAAACCACCTATCTGCAGGGCTGATCTGCTGCGCTGAGACGCTCGGCAAGCTGCCGCAGTAAGCCTCTTGAGAAATAAGGTGAGCGGTGCAGCAATTCCTCAAAAGCATCACTTGGCACCTGAAATGCCTTGAGCCCTTGGGCCCCTGCCACAACATTGTTATTGCGCCGATTGCCGGTAATAACTCCCATCTCGCCCACCGTTTCCCCAGGCCCCAGCACCACGATATTGCCTTGATCGAGGGCCACTTCACAAGCTCCTGAAAGCACAATCCCAAAACCATCGCTGATCGTGCCCTCGGCCATAACCATCTCCCCAGGACCCCATTGATAAATATCTCCCTGGGTGGCAATCCAAACCACACCTGCAGGCAAAACATCAGCAAACAACGGTGAAGCAGCTAGGTAGGGGAACTCGGCTGCATCTGGATGGGGTTCGCCACTGATCTGCATCTCTAGGAAAGGGGAGCTAGCTGAGCATTGGCGAGATTGCTGCAAGCGGCGGCTCACCTGTTCTGGATAAAGCTGCCTTTCCACAAGTAATACCCAACCAGCGGTATCAGGATCGGGATCTAACCACAACTGATCCAGGGCTTCCTGCAATGTTCCAGCGGGGTCCAGCTGTTGGTGCTGATACTCCTGTTCGAGATGTTTGGATTGGATCAGCAGCAAGCCTTGCAAGGTTTTAACGCGCAGCTGCATGGCCAGCACCAAGGGCCGCAATAGGGAATGTTGATTGGCGGCCAAGTTCAGGGTGGCCAGCAACTGCCCCTGTTGCCGCCATTGTTGACCAAGACTTTCAATGTGTTGGCGCAATCGGTCTCCCTGGGGCCCGAAACGTCTGAGCATCTGCTGCCAATCATCAGCGGCCAAACCACAACTTTGCCGCAACTTTTCAAGCCGTTGCTGCATTGCCGGGCGCAGGCTAGACGGAACCAGCACCTGCAGATCAGCGGCATCCATCAACTCCTCCAGCTGCTCTGCAACCGCCGCCTGGCGCAGATCCTGTTGTTGAAGCTGCAAACCATCCAACTTCAGTAGTTGGGGATGCTCATCGGCAAGCACTCGCAAAGCTGCGTGGTGATCTTGATCCTCCAGTCCCAAAGCCTGGCGCAGATCTTGAAGTTGCAGCAAAGAGCTTGCCCGTTCAAGCCGCCCGCTGCGCAACAAATCTGCGATCACCCCTCGATAAATCAAGCGGGCCTTTTGTTGACCAACTGCAGGCAATGCCTTGGCCAGGGTAACAACCTCCTGGGGGGAGAGCTCCTGCAGGGAGCGTCCATCAAGGGCCTGGTCTAGCTCCGGTAGATCCTGCAGCTGACGACGCAAACTTTCACTGATGCTCTCGCGCCGATAGGTGTCCTGATCCCTACCCCAGCTGCGGAACAGCACAATCGCTGTGGCGATCAATACAACCGAGCGGATCAACTGACCGCCATCGCTACCGAAGGCCCCCTGGCTGGGATCTACAAACCAAAAAAATATGTTCACTCCACTGAAACTGGCCAGCAACCTGGTGCGGCTGCGGGCCCGAGCCTTGGCATCGCGGCGACCTTGCCGCTCCAGCCTGTGCTGCAGACGAACCTCCAACCAACGGAACAGCAGCACCGAAATGGCACCGGCCAGGCTCAACACCAGGGGAACCATAATAAGGTTGGGCACAGGAATCTCAGCGCTAAATCCCTGCAAACTGCGCTGCGGCAGTTCAGCGTCGTAGGCCCAGAAGCCATTGCGTAGATAGCTGAGCTGGCTGTTAGAGAAAAAGGGCAGAACCAGAACCTGTTCATGCATTTCTGCCAGATATTCAAAAAACACCAGTACCAAGCCTGGGTAGGAGTACCAAGCCCACTCCAAACCCCGTTTACCATTCAGATTTGTCCAGAATTGGCGTTCTGAATCGATATCAATACAGGCAGAGGCGCAGGCCACACAGGCGCTCTGCTCTCGACCGCTGCTGCCGATACTGCGACACATCGATTGGGTGATTTTTGAACCCGTTCCCATATGGGCGGTGCTGCCCAAGGCTGCACGCTGGCCGGTGAGAATCGTCTGCACCGGAGCCATCGGGCAAACGTACTGGCACCAGGCCTTGCCGCCATAGGCCCAGCCAACAATCAGCGCCGCCGCGATGGTGCATAGCAATAACAAAGCCAGCCCCAGGGGACTGCTATTCACCACCAGCAGCCGCAAACACAAACCGGCGATCAGCAAAGACCATTGCAATTGCAGATGGTTACGGCCAAGCCAGGAATCGGCTTGCACCTTCACCACTTCAGCTTTGCCGTTCTTGGCGATGCGAGTGCGCTGCCGCCCCAGGGCCCTGCTGAGCTGGGAGACAAAAGCCAGCGGACAAATGCGGCGCCAGAGCTCATGGCTGAACAAAACGATCATCAATACCCCTGAGGGCACCACCACCCCCCAAAAGAAGCGATTGCCTGGTTGGCCATGGCGCCAACAATCCCCACTAGCCGCCGGGCAGGGCGGCACCATATCCAGGGGCAGGGATATCGCTGGAATCAGCAACGACAGGATCAGCAACAACCAGCCGATCAACAGCAACCAACGCAAACGATGGGCCTGGGCCTCAGGCCAACGGCTGAACAGCTGCATCGCTGCGATCAAGAACTATCCCAATTGTTGCTCAAGCTGCTTTAGGGCCTGCTGCAGCACCTGATCGAGGGCGGCGCCATCGCGACCGCCCGCTTGGGCCAGGTTGGGGCGTCCGCCGCCGCCGCCGCCGCAGAGCTTGGCCAGGGCAGCCACGAAGGCGCCGGCCTTAGCGCCCGCTTTGATCACCACTTCACCGAAGGCCGCCACCAGAACCAACTTGCCCAGATCGGCTGGATCGGGCAAACCACCGAGCACCACCGCCGCTCCAGCTCCGAGTTGCTCGGCCAGCCCCTGGGCCGCGCTCTGTAGGCCAGTGCCCTCCACCCCATCGAGGCGGGCCACCAACAGCTGATAGGGCTCGCCAATGGCGCTGCAGCCAAACGATTTGGCCTGTTGGGTTAGAGCCCCGGCCCGCAGCAGTGCCAACTCCTGGCGTGCCGCCGCCAAGGCCTTCGCCCCCTGCTTCAGCTCCTCCTGCATCGCCATTACCCGATCAACAATCTCCCCCGGCTGCAACTTGAAGCGCTCAGAAAGAGCCTTCACCACCGCTTCCCGCTCCTGTAAGTAGGCAAGCACTGCAGCACCGGCCACGGCCTCAATGCGACGCACGCCGGCGGCCACACCCGATTCGCCAATGATCTTGAACAGCCCGATCTCAGCGGTGTTGGCCACATGGGTGCCGCCGCAGAGCTCCATCGAAACCCCGGGCACATCTACGACGCGCACCACATCGGCGTACTTCTCACCAAACATCGCCACCGCCCCTGCTGCCTTGGCCCTATCAATTGCCATTTCCTGCACCTCAAGGCTGTGGGCATCGGCAATCCAGCCATTGATCAGGTTCTCGATCTGCTCGAGCTCTGCCGGGCTCACCGCCCGAGGGCAATGGAAATCGAAGCGCAGCCGCTCAAAGTCCACCAGTGATCCAGCCTGGGCGATGGCCGGATCCACCAGCTGCTTGAGGGCAGCCTGGAGCAGGTGGGTTGCCGTGTGGTTCGCCTGGGCACGGCGGCGGCAGGCCCGATCCACCTGGGCATTAACCAGATCACCCACCGCCAAACTGCCCCGCTCGATGCGGCCGCTGTGCACAAACACACTGCGGTTGCGGGTCACGCCCTCAATGCTCACGATCACGCCATCGCCGCCGGCCCCATCGCCATTCAGCAGGCCGCGGTCACCCACCTGGCCGCCGCCCTCCCCATAAAAAGGGGTGGAATCGAGCACCAGTTGCACCCCATCGCCAGCTGAGGCGCTCTCGGCCGGCTCGCCGTTGACCACCAACGCCAGCACACAGCAGGGATGGTCGAGGGTTCCATAGCCCTTGAATTCGGTGGCATCCAGCTCGGCCACCATCTGTTCAATAGCGCCCTGGAGGGTGAGATCCAGGCTCACCGCCGCGGCCTTGGCCCGCTGGCGCTGGGCCTCCATCGCCGCCGTAAATCCTTCCAAATCAACCGTGAGGCCATGCTCCTCGGCTATCTCCTCGGTGAGCTCCAGGGGGAAGCCATAGGTGTCGTAGAGCTCGAAGGCCTGCTCACCTGGGATCTGCTGGGGCTTGGTCGCCAGCACCTCGGCCAGCAGCTTTTCACCCCTTTCAAGGGTTTCTCGGAACCGGGCCTCTTCGCGGGCCAGTTCCGCCAGGATCACCTCCCGGCGCTCCAGGAGCTCGGGAAAGGCCGGCGCCATCAGGGCAATTGATGCCTCCCCCAGCTCGACCAGGAACGGCCTGTCGATGCCCAGGAGCCGGCCGTGGCGAACAACCCGGCGCAACAGACGCCTGAGGATGTATCCGCGGCCCAGGTTGCTGGCCGTAACCCCATCGCTGATTAGTTGGGTGATGGCGCGGCTGTGGTCGCCGATCACCTTGAGGGAGGTCTGGCCCTTGGCGTCGAGGCTGCGGTAGTCGGCCCCCGCCAGGCCCGCAGCCGTCTCGATCAAGGGATAGATCAGGTCGGTTTCGTAGTTGTTGGGCACCGCCTGCAGGATCTGGGCCATCCGCTCGAGCCCCAAGCCCGTGTCGATATTGCGGTTTTTTAGCGGCGTCAAATCGCCATCGGCATCGCGGTTGTACTGCATGAAAACCAGGTTGTAGAACTCGATGAAACGGGAGTCGTCTTCCAGGTCGATGCCGTCGTCGCCGAGCTCGGGCTTGAAGTCGTAGTAGATCTCCGAACAGGGGCCGCAGGGGCCGGTGGGGCCAGAGGCCCAGAAGTTGTCGGCCTCATCCATGCGGATGATCCGCTTGGGGTTCACCCCCACCCGATCGCGCCAAATCGCCTCGGCTTCGTCGTCTTCGCGGAAGACACTCACCACCAGATTGTTGGGCGAGAGGCCGAACACCTCCGTGCTCAGTTCCCAGGCCCAGGCAATGGCCTGCTCCTTGAAGTAATCCCCAAAGGAGAAGTTGCCCAGCATCTCGAAGAAGGTGTGGTGCCTCGCCGTGCGGCCCACGTTTTCAATGTCGTTGGTGCGGATGCACTTCTGGCTGCTGGTGGCCCTTGGGGCAGGCCTTTGCCGTTGGCCCAGAAACACGGGCTTGAAGGGCAACATTCCCGCAATCGTGAGCAGCACGGTGGGGTCTTCGGGAATCAGGGAGGCGCTGGCCATCGGCCTGTGGCCCCGCTGTTCGTAGAAATCCAGGAATGCCGCCCGGATCTCTGCGCCACTGCTGGGGCAGGCACGGCGTGGAGTTACGGCCATGACGGAGCAAAACAAGCCTGGAAGGGGCATGATCGCCCAGAACAGGTTCCGTTAGTCGAAAGCGTGTCCCGAGCCGAGTTGCGAATCCGGTCCCTGGGGGCGGCCAGCGAACTGCCCCCCAATTTCAACCTGCAGCTGGCGCAAAGCCTGCCAACAGTGATGATGGGTGTGATCCGCGGCTGGCTGCCCCTCTGGTTGCCGCTGATCTGCAGTGCCCTGGTGCTTCGCCTGATGCTGCCCCTATTGCAGCCAATTCCGCCCGCTCCACGGCTTTGACGCCGGCTTCATGAGCCTGTTGCATGCCACCTGGCTGTTTCCCCCCGAAGGTTCGGGCGGTCGCCTATTCCTATGGGCAGACACCTGGCGCGTGGCCGCGCCCGTCGCCCCAGCTGCTGAAGCCCCGGAGCACCCCCTTGCCCTCAACGAGGACGACCTAGCCAATTGGCTCGACGACAACAGCCTTTGGTCGGAGTCCCTGAGGCCGGCGCGGGCAACCCTGAGCCTGCCCAGCCGCCACCAGGCAGCCAAGGGAAAAACCAAGCAAACCGACAGCTGGAGTGGCCTGCCCCTGCAAGCGGGCGAACCCCTGCCCAAGGAACCCCTTTGGTGGCCCTGGCAGGTGGAGGGCTGGGCCCTCGATCCAGCCAGCGCCGGCGAATGGCTGGGCGAACTCCCCCTGGCGGGCGAGCACCCGGAGATGGCCGATGAACTGCGCTGGTGGAGTCATCTGCAGCGCTGGGCCCTGAGCCTGATTGCCCGCGGCCGCTGGCTGCCCCAGATCGAAGACGGCCATGCCCGCTGGCTTCCCCTGCTCAACCGCGAAGACGACCGCCGCCGCCTAGAAGAGCTCGCCACCGGCCTGCCCCAGGTGGCGACCTGTGCCCTGGCTGCGGGCCTGATGGGGGATCCGAGCCTGGCCTGTCGCCGGCCGGGAAGTGGCCGCCTGCGGGTGGCAAGCCTGCTGGAGTCACTGCTGGATGGCCAGTTGCGCTCTGGTTTCAACCCCAGCAGCGAGGGCCTCGACCCCCTGCTCACGGCCTGGCAAAAGGGCCTGGGCAAGGGCACCGGCCAACTGGCCCTCGGCGAAGAAGACCTCGAGCGCCTCGGCATTGCCACCCACCACTGGCGCGAGGGGGTGGCCGGCAGGGTGGCCGCCGCCCGCACCTGCCTGGAGCTATTCACCCCTCTCGAAGGAGAAGAACTATGGGAATTGCGCTTTGGCCTCCAGGCTGAGGCCGACCCCAGCCTGCGGGTGCCGGCGGCCGCCGTATGGGCGGCGGGAGAGCGGGGCCTGCAGATGGGTGAAGTGGCCGTGGCCCAACCCAGCGAACTGCTGCTGGAGGGCATGGGCCGGGCACTCACGGTGTTTGAACCAATCACCCGCGGCATCGATGCGGCCACCCCGGAAACGATGCAGCTAACCCCGGCCGAGGCCTTTGTGCTGGTGCGCACCGCAGCCCGCCAACTGCGCGATGTGGGGGTGGGAGTGGTGTTGCCCCCCAGCCTCAGCGGCGGCCTCGCCAGCCGCCTGGGCCTGGCGATTAGCGCCGAACTACCCGCCAAATCCAGGGGCTTCACCCTGGGCGAAAGCCTGGATTGGAAGTGGGATTTCATGATCGGCGGGGTCACCTTGGGCCTCAAGGACCTGGAACGCCTGGCCGCCAAGCGCAGCCCCCTGGTCCAACACAAGGGCGCCTGGATCGAGCTGCGCCCCAACGACATCAAAAATGCCGAACGCTTCAGCGTCGCCGACCTGGGCCTGAGCCTCGACGACGCCCTGCGGCTCACCGCCACCGATGGAGACACCTTGATGCGCCTGCCGGTGCATCGCTTTGAGGGTGGCCCCCGGCTGCAGGCCGTTCTCGAGCAATACCACCAGCAAAAAGCACCAGAAGCCCTGCCCGCCCCCGAGGGCTTCTCCGGCCAATTGCGGCCCTACCAGGAGCGGGGCCTGGGTTGGCTGGCCTTCCTGCACCGTTTCGACCAGGGCGCCTGCCTGGCCGACGACATGGGCCTGGGCAAAACAATCCAATTGCTGGCCTTCCTGCAGCACCTCAAGGCAGAGGCAGAACTGAAGCGGCCAGTACTGCTGGTGGCTCCCACCTCGGTGCTGACCAACTGGAAACGGGAAGCCCATGGCTTCACCCCCGAGCTGCAGGTGCGTGAGCACTACGGGCCCCGGCGGCCTGCCAGCCCGGAGGCCCTCAAAAAAGCCCTTAAGGGGGTCGACTTACTACTGACCAGCTATGGCCTGCTGCAGCGCGATAGCGAACTGCTGGAAAGCATTGACTGGCAAGGGGTTGTCATCGATGAGGCCCAGGCAATCAAGACACCCACGGCCAAGCAATCGATGGCAGCCCGCGACTTGGCCCGACCCGGCAAACTGAGCCGCTTCCGAATCGCCCTTACCGGCACACCGGTGCAAAACCGGGTCAGTGAGCTATGGGCCCTGATGGATTTCCTCAACCCCAAGGTGCTCGGGGATGAACCCTTCTTCCGCCAGCGCTACCGGCTGCCGATCGAGCGCTATGGAGATATGGCCTCCCTGCGGGACCTCAAGGCCCGGGTGGGGCCCTTCATCCTGCGGCGCCTCAAAACCGACAAATCGATCATTACCGACCTGCCCGAAAAGGTGGAACTGAGCGAATGGGTAGGCCTGAGCCCAGAGCAGAAAAAGCTCTACAACCAAACCGTCGAAGCCAGCCTCGATGCCATTGCCCGGGCGCCCCTGGGCCAAAAGCATGGCCAGGTCTTGGCCCTGCTCACTAAGCTCAAGCAAATCTGCAACCACCCCGCCCTAGCCCTGAAGGAAGCTCCGGAGGTCGCCATCGGCGCCAACGGCAGCTTTGCCGGCCGCAGCGCCAAGTTGCAGCGCCTAGAGGAGATCCTCGAGGAGGTGATCGAAGCGGGCGATCGGGCCCTGCTGTTTACCCAGTTCGCCGAATGGGGGCTGCTGCTGAAGGCCCATCTGGAGCGCAAATGGCGCCAGGAAGTGCCCTTCCTCTATGGCAACACCAGCAAAAACGAACGCCAGGCCATGGTCGATCGCTTCCAGGACGACCCCCGGGGCCCCCAGCTGTTCCTGCTTTCCCTCAAGGCCGGTGGGGTGGGCCTAAACCTCACTCGAGCCAGCCATGTGTTCCACATCGATCGCTGGTGGAATCCGGCAGTAGAGAATCAGGCCACCGACCGGGCCTATCGCATTGGCCAACAGAACCGGGTGCTGGTGCACAAGTTCATCACCAGTGGTTCGGTGGAGGAAAAGATCGATCGGATGATTCGCGAAAAATCCAAACTTGCCGCCGACATCGTCGGCTCCGGCGAGGAATGGCTTGGCGGCCTCGAAGTGGGCCAACTGCGCGATCTCGTGGCCCTGGAGGAGGAATAGGCCGATGAAATCACTTCCCATGACCACCAGCCCCCACAACCCGATCACCACCCAACTGGGCGACCAGGGCCTGGGCCAGCAGCCCTGGTGGGTCGAGCAGTGGATGGAACTGATCAATGGTTATCGCTTCAAGAAGCGGCTGGAGCGGGCCTGGGATTACGCCCGCAGCGGCAATGTCACCTCGATTCGCTTTGAGGGCCGGCGGGTGCATGCCCGGGTGCAGGGCACTGACCCCGACCCCTACAAGGTGAAGCTCTGGCTCGATGTACTCACCGACGAAGACTGGGGCTACGTACTCGAGGCCCTAACCCAAAAAGCCCGCTGGTCCGCCCAGCTGCTGGCCGGGGTGATGCCCCAGGACATTGAGCGGGCCTTTGCGGCCAGCGGCCGCCGCCTATTTCCCTTCAAGTTGCAAGAGGTACGCAGCGAGTGCAGCTGCCCGGATAAGGCCAACCCCTGCAAACACATCAGCGCCGTTTACTACCTGATGGGCGATCGCTTCAGCGAAGATCCCTTCGTGCTGTTTCAGATGCGCGGTCGCACCAGGGCCCAGCTGCTGGCGGACCTGGCCTTGCGTCGGCGCAAGGTGCTGGCAAAACAGGCGCGGCAGGCTGCAGCCAAAAAACTCGACCAAGTGGCCGCCCCGGAGCCCCTGGTACCGGTGCATCCAGCCATCAAGGACCCGAACCGCTGGTGGCGTTATGGCGCCGCCCTCGATCCGGAGCTCGTGGTGATCACCCCGGCCATGGAGGGCGAATCGGGCCTGGATGCCGCCGGACCCTTACCGCTGGCGGAAGATGGCCGCTTCAGCGACGCCAACGCCCGCTTCCTGGAGC
This sequence comes from Cyanobium sp. WAJ14-Wanaka, assembly GCF_024345375.1. Taxonomy (NCBI): domain Bacteria; kingdom Bacillati; phylum Cyanobacteriota; class Cyanophyceae; order Synechococcales; family Prochlorococcaceae; genus Cyanobium; species Cyanobium sp. WAJ14-Wanaka. The sequence goes on from NZ_JAGQAZ010000002.1 coordinate 154,078, forward strand.
GGCTCAAGGAACACGGCCAACAAACGGCAGCCCTGGCCATGGCCAAGGCCATGGCAGCAGGTCAAAGCGATGGACCAGAAGCGAGCAAGGGCGATGCTCCATGAACCGCCGGCCCCCTGGCTGACCCCAGGGGCGATCGCCACCGCGGACTGCATCCTGAGCTCCTTCCACCGAGCCTTTGACCGGCCGCTCATCGCCGCCGCCGGGGTTGCGAACCCAACCCAGCGGGCCCAGGAGCTATTTGCTGCCCCACTGGTGGTGCTCGCCCACAACGGCAGCCCCCTCGATCAAGGCGATGGCCCCCGGCTGATCTACGGCAATCGGGCCGCCCTGGCCCTATGGAAACGTGCCTGGCGCGAGATGGTGGGCCTGCCCTCCAAGCTCACAGCCGAGCCCAGCGAGCGCCACAGCAGGCAAATGGCGCTAGCTGCGGCCCAACAACAAGCAACCATCACCGGCTACAGCGGTATTCGCATCGACAGCACCGGACGGCGCTTCCAAATCAACGCCGCTCGAATTTGGAGCCTGGGAACCACAGGTGATGGTCTCAACTCAAGTGAAGAAACCACTTTCGGCCAAGCCGCAAGCTTCTCAAGTTGGTGGTGGCTGTAAATATCAAATTGACTTCAACGAGTCCGTCTTGTCCTTAAAATCACTAAGCAGAAGCTGAAGATAGGTAACCTTTCTAAGTTTGATATTTGCCGTCAGCGACATCCCCACCTGCAACGGCAAGGATTGGCCTGATTTTAATTTGAGCCTCTGGGCATCCAAACGCACATTGACTGGGAAGCGGTATTGCTGCTTAAGTTGGTCAGGCGGAAGTGCATCAGAACCAATACTTTTTAAGACACCCGCCAAAGCACCAAAATCGCTGGAAGGGAAAGAATCAATGGTGATATCAACTAATTGGCCAACCCTTACAAAGCCAATCTTGTCGCTTGGTACCTCAACCTTGGCCTGCAATGCATCAAAGGGCACAATCTTCATCACTGGCTCACTACCCTGACCCACAAAGCCAGGCCCCGTGGGCTTTAGGTCAAAGACCAGGCCATCCACAGGAGAACGGATATCCTGATAGCGGTTGGCAACCCTGGACTCCACAAAACGACTAGATATTTCGGATAGTCCTGACCTTAAGGCCTCAATCTGCTGATTCAAGATTGCTATCTGCCGCAGTCGATCTGCCTTGGCAGAGGCCAAGCGACCTCGATCCTCCTCAACCTTGCTACGTTGCTGCAAAACCTGCAGCTCAGCTGCAGCCCCCTGACGACTAAGAACAACTAAACGACTAAGAATCTTAGAATCCAGGGCCAATGCCTGCTCGGCAACCTTCTGTTCAGTGGTATTAACATCCAAATATCGTTGCAACTCAACAGATTTAAGAATTATCTCCTTGTTCTTAGATGCAATACTTTCAGCTAAACGAACCTGCCGCTCTAAGCTCACATCATCGTCGAGCTTCAGCAGAATTTGACCACGCTTGACCCTTTGCCCCTCCTTGACAAGCATCTGCCGCAAGACTCCCCCCTGGGGCATTTGGACAGTTTTTACATCGCCAATGGGCTCTAGCTTACCTGGGGCAACTACCACCTCTTCGGTCTTAGCAAAAGACAACCAAAGCAAACCAAATGCTGTCGTACCCATTAGCGACCAGATCAAAGTTCTAGAGAGGGAGGGTGACTGCTTAAGCAAGACTTTTTGGTGACTAGATGAAACACTCTTCTCCAACAAGTTTTGAGCAGATCCGAACCAAGAGAAAAACTTATTTTTCATGTTTCTAGGCTGCCTCCTGCTGCCGGTAAAGGGCGTAGTATCGACCCTTCAAATTTATCAATTCATCGTGGGTACCGGTTTCAACGATTGAACCCTGATCCATCATCACCAAAAGATCGGACTTTTGAATGGTTGATAGTCGATGGGTGATAAAAAATACGGTAGTAGCATCAAGAGAGTCGATTAGATTAGAAAAAACTCGACGCTCCGTATCATAATCGAGGGCACTGGTGGCCTCATCTAACACCAATAATCTCGGCTTTAGAAGCAGGGTCCGAGCCAAGGCTATGCGCTGCCGCTGGCCGCCAGATAATCCGGAACCCCTCTCCCCTACGTCACTACTATAACCAGATGGCATCTCCATAATAAAATCGTGGGCACAGGCAAGTTTGGCTGCAAAAACGATGTCATCGCTGCTGGCCTCTGGATCAGCAAGAGCTATATTATCGGCAACAGAGCCACTAAAGAGCAATGGCTCCTGGGGAACGATACCAATTTGGCGACGTAAGGAATAGAGCTCAACTTTGGCTATATCATTGCCATCAATTAAAATCTTTCCCCTGTCTGGGGCATATAGCCTGGAAAGCATTTTTGTCAGAGTGCTCTTGCCGCTGCCACTCTGGCCAACAACTCCTACAAAGGAACCAGAGGGTACCTCTAAGCTCACATCCCTGAGGACTGGTGGCTGAGAAGTGTTAAAGGAAAAACGAACTTGATCAAAAACAACAGCTCCACTAATTGGCGGCAAAGGAATCTTCTTCTTATCATTGTCATCCGACTCCTGGGGGGTATCCACCACATCTGCCAAACGCTCAAATGAGACCTTCAACTCCTGGATATTTTGCCAAATACCAGAAAGACGCAGCAAGGGCTGAGTCACATAACCTGAGATGATTCTAAAAGCAATAAGTTGACCCAGGCTCATCTCACCTTTCAAAACCAATGTTGCCCCAACCCAAAGAACCAGAAGCTGGGAGAGCTTCTGAAGCACCTGACTGGTTTCAGTGAGGGCTGTACCCGTAATAGTTTTTTCATAGGTACGGGAAATATATTTTGAATAAAAGTCTTGCCACTTCCAGCGGCTGATCATCTCTATGTTCTGGGATTTAACAGTCTGTATACCTGTTAAGACTTCAACCAAATGGCTCTGAGTTCGGGCATTTTCCTGGGCAGCCTCCCGATACTGACGCCTGAATAGAGGGGCGCCAAGCAGAGTTAGGCCAATTTGAATGGGCAACACTCCCAAGGCAATAAGGGTAAGAAGCCAGCTATAGGCGACCATAACAATAATATAAATTACCGAAAGTGCAGCATCCAAAACAGTGCTTAGGGCTTGACCAGTGAGGAAGTTGCGAATTTTTTCTAACTCAGCAATGCGAGTTCCCAATTCACCAACAGGTCGCCTATCAAAATAATTAAGTGGCAGGCGCAAAAGATGGTCAATTACTTCAGCACCCAATCGCATGTCAATGCGATTACTGGTTTCAGTAAAAAGAAAAGTGCGAAGTGCACCAAGCACTCCCTCCATCAGCGTCACCACAACCAAGGCGAATCCCAAAACCTGCAATGTATCCAGACTTCTCTGGGTAATCACCTTGTCGATAATCACCTGAATCAGCAGGGGAGCAGCCAGGCCAAATAGCTGGACCACAAAGGATGCCAGCAATACCTGCACAAGAACGCCCCGATAGCGCTTAATCGCAGGCAAAAACCAACTGGGCCCAAACCGCTTTTCAGGGGTTTGAATTGTGCGCTCGAGCATCAAAAACTCAATACCATCCGGGAAATGCTCGGCAATTTGGGCTGGCGCTATTTGCAACAACCCATCCCTGGGGGAGGCAAGCTCGATTCCGGCAGCATTGCTTTTACGCAGTAGGGCGAAGCCACCCTTCCAGGGAAGTAAAGCAGGTGTTTGCAATCTGGTTCCCATGGAGGCATCAACAGATGCCCCGCTGACATGCAAACCCAACATGGCCGCAAGATTTCCGCATAGTTGGAGATCAGGTGTCTGACCGCGGCGCAAAACATCCCTCAGAACCTTTTCTACGGAATCCTTACGAAACGGCAGATCCAATTCTGTGGCAAGCATCTGGAAACATGCCAAGGTTTCGGCAATGGGTCCCTCTCCTTGGATTAAGCGGAATTGCCTTTCCCCACCAACTCCTAAATCCAGACCAGTTGCCAGCGGCTGCTCAGAAATCAGACGGGGATCAGAAAGAGTTTGTTTAACTATTTCCCCATGGGCATCGGCAGTAAAAAATCCAGCGGGTACGGCAATCAACCTGGCAGGCAGGGGGGGCCTGGCAATTGGCAAGCCCAGATCGGGATCTAACTGGGCTCCATAGGCATGCCCTAGCAAATTGCAACTAGCTGCATAAATATGTTGCTCAGAATCAACTGCGCTTAGATCGCCATCTATCAAGACCGCCCGATGCCGTACGCGCTCAACAAGCTTTACCACTGATTGGCCAGACTGGTTATTCTGCTCCAGAATTGTCTGGATTAAACAGGCAATTTCAGCAGGAAAGATTTCGCCGCAAGCAGAACGCCAGAATCCCAAATTGGCAATTAACTTAATCGCAATATGGTCCGGAATAGCTGCTGCCAATACAGATTCGGCGGCACTCACCTCCTCACAGCCACCAGCTCTCAGCAATGAGGCGATTCCAACCCAGTCTCCTGGTCTGAGCCGATCAATTGTGATCCATCGTTCTTGATCATTTACCAAAAGCCTCGCCGATCCCTCTAATAGAAGGAGCAGCTGTGCTGGAATTTGGCCAGACAGGCTTAGGGAATCACCAACGTTAAAACGTACTAACTCGATGGCCGAAAAAAGTTCGTTACGCAGTGGCTCTGCTAAAGCAGCAAAGCCAGGATTTTCCAATACGGATTTGGGAAGCTGCTGCTGGTTCATGACTTGCTCAGCTGTAGGTCTGTAGCCAAGGCCGACGCTTCCCTAGCCACTTCAGCCTTAATCCACTCCTCCATCAATTCCTCTGCCATGGCTTGCCGCATGGGACTATCCAATTGGGCGGGCTGGAGAGATTCCAAGCGAGCCACTAGCCACCAATCCTCGATTTTAAAGGGCTCCAGCAGCACTCCAGGCCTGGTTATGCGCAAACGCTCAGCAAGATTGGGGTGGGCCTGGTTCAGGGGAACGGGTCCCACGATTCCCCTGGTCTGACGCTCCGGGCCTTCACTAAATTCTGCCGCCAACACAGCAAAATCAGCCTCACCAGCTGAAATCTGCAGATAGAGCTCCCTTGCCATGCCCCTATCATTCAACCTAATTAGACTATAAACCACCCTATCAAGTGAGTTTTTCCTGTCTAGGAAGCGTGCCTCAACCTTAGGCTCAAAATGCACATCGCAATATTTACGAACGCGTATCGGGCGTTCTGCCCAGAACTGGAGATCCGCCAAGGTAATCAAGTTTGCTTGGCAAAATGAATCAAGGGCAGCCTGATCGGCAAGTTGCTGTTGGGAAGCAAAATTTTGTAGGGCACTTTCTGATTCAGCTGAATCCAGCTCAACAGACGCCATGGCCCGATTCAAGACACTGGCTCGCAGGGCCGGAAGGTGGAGCTGATTTCTTGCAAGCCACAGCCAGTGGGCTGGATTGAAACAAGATTTTAATTCAGGCGGCGAACTCAATTCAGGCACAGGGATTAAAACGGGCGGGGAATTTCCGCTTCAGCCAGGAACACATGCGAATTGTAAGGGCAGCTCAAGGCCCGGCCATGCATGATTCAGAAAGTCCTTCGGTTCCCACCCCATCCAAGTGGTGCCAACCGAACTAGGCCGTAGGCGCCGTACCAAAAGGGTCGGTTCTCGCCCTTCAGTTGGCAAAGAGATGGCAGCACATTGGCGTTGCGGGTGACTCCCGCATCCCCAATAGGAGCCTTCACCATGCTTACCCTTCGCGAAAAAAATCTATTCGACACAGGCCTTCTAGATAGGAGCCTGTTTAAGCAACTCGAACAACAACTGCACACCGCTGAGCGGGTGCCCGCCGCTGAAGTGATCGAGAGCGATGCCTGCTACACGATCTCCCTGGAGCTTCCGGGCGTCGACAAAACCAGCATCGACGTCAAAGCCACCGACCGCTCCCTGGTAATCAGCGCCGAACGGAAGCAACCTGAAAACGGCAATGCCCCACTAATTAGTGAGTTCCGTTACGGCACTTGGAGCCGCAGCTTCCGCTTCCCCAATGGCATTGAACGCGAAGCCCTAGAGGCCTCCTACCAAGGCGGCCTGCTCACCGTGGTGGCCCCCAAGGCCCAAACCCTCACCACGGTTCAGGTGAAAGTGGAGATCTGACGGCCCAACCCAAGCGCAACTGCACCACTGAGACACGAGAGTTTCGGCCCGGCCCCACAAGCCGGGCTTTTTTTGTGCCCAAATTGGCCCAGGGGCCTGACTACAGTTGGGTTCTTTGTTGTGGGTGTCCATGGTTGTCGCCAGCCCCAGCACCACGCGCCTCAGCGTTCAGGCGGAGGCCATCGGGCCCGATACCACCACCCTGCGCTCCCTTGACTGGGACCGCAGCCGCTTTGACATTGAATTTGGCCTGCGCAACGGCACCACCTACAACGCTTTTCTGGTGCGGGGTGCAAAGACAGCCCTGATCGACAGCAGCCATCTGAAGTTTGAGCAACTGTGGCTGCCGTTACTGGAGGGGCAGATCGATCCCCAAAAGATTGATTTTCTGATTGTTTCCCACACGGAGCCCGACCACTCCGGCCTGATTGGCCACCTGCTCGAGCGCAACCCGGCGATCGAAATCGTCGGCTCCAAGGTGGCCATTGCCTACCTGGCCGACCAGGTACATCGCCCCTTCCAGTCCAGGGCCGTCAAGAGTGGCGAGGAACTGGATCTGGGCGTTAATCCGGATAGCGGTATCCAGCACCGCTTTGAATTTCTCAGTGCCCCCAACCTGCACTGGCCCGACACGATCTTTTCCTTCGACCACGGCACCGGCATCCTCTACACCTGCGATGCCTTTGGCCTGCACTACTGCAGCGAGGCCATCTTCGACACCGATCCCGGTGCGATCGCCCCCGACTTTCGCTTCTACTACGACTGCCTGATGGGTCCCAACGCCCGCAGTGTGTTGCAGGCCCTCAAGCGCATGGATGGGCTGCCCCCCATCACCACCATCGCCGTGGGCCATGGGCCCCTTTTGCGCCACCACCTCGAGCTCTGGGTCAACGACTACCGCGACTGGAGCAGCTCCCGCAGCAGCTCCGAAACCTATGCGGCAATTTGCTATCTGAGCCAATACGGCTTCTGCGATCGGCTTAGCCAGGCGATTGCCCGGGGGGTCGGCAAGGCCGGCGCAGATGTGCAATTGGTGGACCTGCGGGCCACTGATCCCCAGGAGCTAAGTGCCCTGATCGGCGAAGCCCAGGCCGTGGTGGTGCCCACCTGGCCGGCAGAGCCCGAGGCCGAGCTCCAGGCCTCAATCGGCATCCTGCTCGCATCGCTTAAGGCGAAGCAATGGGTGGCCTCCTACGACGCCTTTGGCGGCAATGATGAACCCATAGACAGCTTGGCCAGCCAACTGCGCAGCCTGGGCCAAAAGGAAGCCTTCGACCCCCTACGCATTCGCCAGGTGCCCGACGGCAACGATTACCAGCGCTGCGAAGAAGCCGGCACCGACCTGGGCCAACTGCTCACCAAGGCAAAAACAATTGCGGCCATGAAGGCCCTCGACGGCGATCTCGACAGGGCCCTAGGTCGCCTCAGCGGGGGGCTTTACGTGGTGACGGCCCAGCAGGAAGGGCGCTCTTCGGCCATGGTTGCCAGTTGGGTGAGCCAGGCCAGCTTTGATCCCCCTGGCATCACCGTGGCCGTAGCCAAGGATCGAGCCATCGAAGCCCTGATGCAGGTGGACGACCGCTTCGTGCTCAACATCCTTCGCAACGACAACCACCAAGACCTGCTACGCCATTTCCTCAAGCGCTTCCCCCCTGGCGCCGACCGCTTTGCCGGGGTGAGCACCCTCGAGGGCGCCGCCCAAGGGGGTCCCGTGCTGGGAGATGCCCTGGCCTTTTTGGGTTGCAGGGTTGTCCAACGGATGGAGGGCCCAGACCACTGGATCATTTATGCCGCCGTGGAGGAGGGCAACGTCTCTGATACCGAGGCAGCCACTGCCGTGCACCACCGCAAGGTGGGCAACCACTACTGAGCCCATGCAAGCGATCAGCAAAGAACGGCGGGTGATTGTGCTGCCGATTGAGGCGGGGCTGCTCTGCCTTAGGGGACTAAGCCCCAACCGCCTGCGCTTTGAGGTGGAGTACGGCCTTGAGCGGGGCACCAGCGCCAACAGCTTCCTATTTGGCGCCGGCAACACCAGCGCCGGACAGCCGGTACCACCGGTATTGCTCTTTCCACCAGGAGAATCCTTCGCCGCCCCCTTCCTCGAGCAGCTCAAAAAGCTGGTGCCCCAAGGGGCAGCCCTGAAGGTGGTGGTGGGCCATGTGAACCCCAACCGGGTGTCGATGCTGCGGCAGCTGGCCGCCCACTGGCCCGAACTGATGCTGGTGGCCTCCAACACGGGCGCCAAGCTGATTGGCGAACTGTGGGACCAGCTCAAACCCGCACCAGCTGGCGGCGATCAAGCGGAAATGGCAATTCCACTCCTACCCAAGATCGACATTGTCAAGCAGGAGGTGAGCCGGACCCTGGCCGATGGCCATCGGCTCACCCTGCTGCCCACCCCCACGCCCCGCTGGCCGGGAGGTCTGATTGCCTTTGAAGAAGCCACCGGCCTATTGATGAGCGGCAAGTTCTTCGCCGCCCATCTATGCACCGAGGCCTTTGCTGAACCCACCGCCAGCAGCACGGAAGAAGATCGCCGCTACTTCTTCGATTGCCTGATGGCTCCAATGGCCCGCCAGGTGGAGACCGTGGTGGAGCGCCTCGAGACCCTGGACATCCGCACCATCGCACCAGGCCATGGCCCCGCCATTGCCAGCAGTTGGCGCAGCCTGCTCAACGACTACCGCCGCTGGGGCGAAGCCCAGGAACGCTCGAACCTAGCGGTGGCCCTGTTGTTCGCCAGCGCCTACGGCAACACGGCCGCCATTGCCGATGCCCTGGCCCAGGGGGTTTCACGCACCGGGGTGCGGGTGGAGAGCATCAATTGCGAGTTCAGCCCGCCGGAGCAGCTCCTTGCTGCAATCCGCAATTGCGACGCCATCCTGATCGGCTCCCCCACCCTGGGGGGCCATGCCCCCACGCCGATCGTCTCGGCCCTAGGCACCGTGCTGGCTGAAGGCGATCGCCAAAAGCCCGTGGGCGTCTTTGGCAGCTTTGGCTGGAGTGGAGAAGCCCTGGATCTTCTAGAAAACAAGCTGCGCGATGGCGGCTTCCGCTTTGGCTTTGAGCCGATCAAGGTGAAGTTCAGTCCGGATGCGGCCAGGATCAAGAGCATCGAGGAAACCGGCACGGCCCTGGGCCGCAGCCTGCTGGCAAACCAGCGCAAAAAGGAGCGCCGCAGCGCCGCTGGTGGCCTGAGTGAAAGCCGCAGCAATCCAGCCATCCAAGCCCTGGGCCGAATAGTCGGCTCCTTGTGCGTGCTCACGACCTGCAAGGGAACAGCAGACTCCAAACTCAGCGGTGCGATGGTGGCGAGCTGGGTAAGCCAGGCCAGCTTTTCGCCCCCGGGGCTAACCGTGGCCGTCGCCAAGGACCGGGCCGTGGAAATGCTTTTGCACATTGGCGATTGCTTCACCCTCAACGTGCTGGCCGCGGGCAAAGAGAGCGGACCGATGAAGCAATTTCTGCAGCCCTTCAGCCCTGGCGCCGATCGCTTCGCCGGCCTTGAAATGGCCACAACCCCGGCGGGCCAGCCGATCCTGCCGGAGGGATTGGCCTGGCTGGAGTGCACCGTGAAGCAACGGATGGAATGCGGCGACCACTGGCTGCTCTACGCCCAGGTAGGAGCTGGCGGGGTCCTGGATCCAGGCGGCACCACGGCAGTGCACCAACGCCGCAGCGGCGCCAACTACTAATACCCCCCGGGCCTAGGCCGCCTGGGGTGGGGGGGTGGGATCGATGCCCAGGTGAAAGGGAAGCACCAGGGTGGCCCAGTGGTCCGGGCGTTTGGGCTTGGCGCGGCGGGCCTGACGCACACCAAATGGAACCCGCACCACGTTGGTGCCCTCAACCCTCACGGTGGTTGGGCCTGAACCGTTGTTGTTGCCGTTCATAATCCCCAAGAATGAATGGCTTATGCCAGCAACTGGACCATGGGGGATAAACCCCTAGCGCAATTACAGCAAATAGTGTTGGAAAAGCAAGAACACAAACACTAAAAAATGCTGTGTTTTAGCCCGCCAATTAAGTTCATTTTGCACTATCAAAGGCCTAACTGGCCGTAGCAACTGGTACAGCTTGGGCCAGTTCCTCAACTGAGGGGCAGGTGCACACCAGGTTGCGGTCGCCGTAGGCATTGTCGATCCTGGCCACCGCCGGCCAAAACTTATGGGAGCGCTGGGAATCGCCGGCAGGGAAAGCCGCCTGGCTGCGGCTGTAGGGCCGGTCCCAACGGTCTGCCGTAACGGCCGCCAAGGTGTGGGGCGAACGCTTAAGGGGGTTGTCATGGGGGTCGGCCTCACCGGCCTCAATCGCAGCCACCTCGGCCCTAATCGCCACCATCGCTTGGCAAAAGCGATTTATTTCCGCCAGGGATTCACTTTCGGTGGGCTCCACCATCACCGTTCCCGCCACGGGCCAACTAACCGTGGGGGCATGGAAGCCGTAATCCATCAGCCGCTTGGCCAGGTCATCCACCTCGAGGCCAGCACTTCGCTTGAGGGGACGCAAATCCAAAATGCACTCGTGGGCCACCCGCCCACCGGTTCCGCAGAAGAGCACCGGGAAATGGGGATCGAGCCGCTGGGCCATCACATTGGCCGCCAATAGGGCCACCTGACTGGCCCGCCGCAGCCCGGAGCCCCCCATCATGCGGATATACATCCAGCTGATCGGCAGGATGCTGGCGCTGCCAAGGGGGGCGGCGCAAACCGCGCCTACAGCGGCGCCAGCACCGGTTCCGGACCCTGCCAAGAAGGGCACCAGGTGTTTAGCCACGGCAATGGGTCCCACCCCGGGCCCACCGCCGCCGTGGGGAATGCAGAAGGTCTTGTGCAAGTTGAGATGGCAAACATCAGCGCCATAGAGGCCTGGCTTGCATAGCCCCACCTGGGCGTTGAGGTTGGCGCCATCGAGATAGACCTGGCCCCCATGGGCATGGACGCAGCCACAGATCTGACGAATGCTGGCTTCAAATACCCCGTGGGTGGAGGGATAGGTAACCATCAGGGCCGCCAGATTCGGCCCATGGGCAGCGGCCTTGGCCTCCAGATCCGCCAGATCAATATTTCCCTGGTCATCACAGCCCACTGCCACCACCTGCATGCCGGCCATCACGGCACTGGCCGGGTTGGTGCCATGGGCGCTGGTGGGGATCAGGCAGATGCGGCGATGGGCCTGGCCGCGGCTGTGGTGCCAGGCCCGAATAGCCAATAGGCCGGCATATTCCCCCTGGGATCCGGCATTGGGCTGGAGCGAAACCCCATCAAAGCCAGTAATTGCCGCCAACCAATCCTCAAGGTCTGAGGCCAGGCGTGCATAACCCTCGGCCTGTTCAGGGGGGGCAAAGGGGTGCATCTGGGCAAAAGCTGGCCAGCTGACCGGTGCCAGCTCCGCCGCCCCATTCAGCTTCATGGTGCAACTGCCCAGCGGGATCATCCCGTGCACCAGGGAGAGATCCTGGCTCACCAGGCGCTGGATGTAGCGCAGTAGTTCGGTTTCGCTGCGGTACTGATGGAAGGCCGCCTGCTGCAGCCAGGGCTTCTGGCGCAGGGGCAAATCCTGCAGAGCCTGGTCGGCCAGATCTGCTGTGCTAACCAGATCAGCTGGCATAACCAGAGCAGAACTGTCGCCGCCAAGGGCCGTCAACAGACAGCCCAACTCCTTCGGGCTAGAGAGCTCATCGAGGCTGATGCCCACCCAGGTTTTCGGAGCCTGGGGAGCTCCCGCTTGATGCTCGCCAAAGTGGCGCAGGTTGAAACCGGCGGCGCGGGCCCGGGCCACCAGAAGTTCGGCCTCGGGCGCTGAAAAGCAGAGGGTGTCAAAACCTGGGCCGGGCTTCACCTGCAAACCCAGCTGGGCCAGGCCCTCGGCCAGGACGCAGCGCAGGGCCAGGATTCGCCGGGCAATGGCGGTGAGCCCCTCGGGGCCGTGGTGCACTGCATAGAAGCTGGCCATTACGGCCAACAGCACCTGGGCGGTGCAGATGTTGCTGGTGGCCTTGTCGCGGCGGATGTGCTGCTCGCGGGTCTGCAAGGCCAAACGCAGGGCCGGACGGCCCTCCGCATCGAGGGATTGGCCCACCAAGCGGCCAGGGATTTGGCGTTTGAAGGCTTCTGTGGTGGCCAAAAAGGCGGCATGGGGGCCGCCAAAACCCATCGGCACCCCAAAACGCTGGGCACTGCCCACGGCAATATCGGCTCCCAACTCAGCCACCGGGGCCAGCAACACCTGGGCCAGCGGATCAATGGCCACACAACTAATTACCCCTGCGGCCCTGGCGGCGGCCAAAAGCGAACTGGGATCAAACAGGCCGCCATCGCTGCAGGGGAGCTGGAGCAGCAACCCGAAGACCTCCTCTGAAAATGGCTCCGGAGCTTGAGCAGTAGGCGCAGTTGCCAGGGTGCGTCCATCCACCAGGACAATTTCAATGCCGAGGGGTTCGGCCCTGGTCTGCAGCACCGCCAGGGTTTGGGGGAAGATCGCCTGATCCACCACAAAGCGGTGGGCGCCGGGGCGCTTGCAAACGGCCTTGGCCAGGGCCATCGCCTCAGCTGCCGCCGTGGCCTCATCCAGCAGTGAGGCATTGGCGATCGGCAGGCCGGTCAGTTCGCTGATCAGGGTCTGGAAATTGAGGAGGGCCTCGAGGCGCCCCTGGGCAATTTCAGCCTGGTAGGGGGTGTAGGCGGTGTACCAGGCAGGATTTTCAAAGACATGGCGCTGAATCACCGCCGGGGTGGCCGTGCCGTAGTAGCCCTGGCCAATCAGGCTGCGCAGCACCTGGTTCTGCCCCGCAATCGCCGCCAACTCGCCTAGGGCCTCGGCTTCCGAGCAGGGTTCAGGCAAACCCTGGGCGGCCTCAGCGGCACTTAGCAGGATGTCTGCAGGAACTATCTGACAGGACAAATCCTCCAGGCTGGTGGCGCCGATTTCAGCCAGCATTTGGCTCTGGTCGCTGGCACTGGGGCCGATGTGGCGCCCCTCAAAGTTCTCCATCAACTGCCCTGAACCTTGGCGGCATAGCTGGTCGCATCCATCAGTCCAGCAATGGCGGCTGGATCCTGGGGCTCAACCACCAACAGCCAGCCTTCTCCATAGGGATCGTTCTGCAGTTCTTCAGGGCTGGCCAGCACCGCCTCATTGCGGGCCTGCACCACGCCACCGATTGGAGCCAACAGATCCTCCACGGCCTTGACCGATTCGACGCTGCCAAAGCTCTGGCCGGCCGCGATCGTGGCCCCCACCTCGGGCAGCTCCACAAACACAATGTCGCCCAACTGATCGACTGCAAAGGCGCTCAGGCCCAGGCGGGCCAAGCCCCCCTCCTGCCTCACATATTCATGGCTGTCGGCGTAGCGACAGGCGCTGGGGAACTCCATCGGTATCGACAGTCAATTGCTGCCATTCAGTTTGCCTGAAACACACCGCTATCCGCTAACGCCACCAGGGCCCGCTCCAGGGCCAATTGGGCGTGGGCCCGATGGGTGCCGCCTTGGGCGTAGAGCACGTAGGGCTCCCGCAGGGGGGCATCGGCGGAGAACTCGCTGGTGCTGCCATCAATGAAAGTGCCCCCCGCCATCACCAACTCGCTTTCATAGCCAGGCATCGATGCTGGCACCGGATCGAGGTAGGCCCCCACGGGCGAAGCGGCCTGGAAGGCCCGACAGATGGTTTGCAGCGGTTCGGCTGAGCCCAGGCGCACGGCCTGAATCACGTCGGCGCGCATGGCCCCTGGCATCGGATTGACCGGATAGCCCAGGCCAGCGAACACCTCCGCCACCAACTCGGCACTGATCAGGGCCTCCGCCACCATTTGGGGCGCCAGGAAAAGGCCCTGGAAAAGCAGGCGATACAGGTCAAAGCCCGTCCCCCCCTCGCTGCCAATGCCGGGGGCGGTGAGGCGGCAGCAGGCCATCTCCACCAGATCGGCTCGGCCAGCCACATAGCCACCGGTCGGGACAATGGTGCCCCCCAGGTTTTTAATCAGGGAACCGGCGATCAGGTCTGCCCCAACGGCGGTGGGCTCCTGCGACTCCACCAACTCGCCGTAGCAGTTGTCGACAAAGCAGATGCATGCCGACTGGATCTCCTTTACCTGCCCGCAGAGCAAGCCGATCTGATCGACCCCCAGGGAGGGCCGCCAGCTGTAGCCGCAGCTGCGCTGGATCAGCACCATTCGGGTAGGCACCGATAGGGCATCGGCCAATCCTCCTTGATCCACGCTGCCATCGGCCAGCAGGGCCAACTCGTCGTAGTGGATGCCGAATTCCGCCAGGGAGCCCTGGCCGCTGCCGCGCAGTCCAATCACCTCCTCCAGGGTGTCGTAGGGGCGGCCCGTAATGGCCAGCAGCCGATCGCCTGGGCGCAGCACCCCATAGAGGGCAGCGGAGATGGCATGGGTGCCACTTACAAACTGGAGCCGCACCGCAGCAGCCTCAGCCTGGAGCACCCGGGCAAAAACCCGATCCAGCACTTCCCGGCCCTGGTCGCCGTGGCCATAGCCACTCACCGAAGCGAAATGGTGGCTGCCCAAGCGCTCCGCAGCAAAGGCCGCCAACACCCGCTCCAGGCGCGGCCCCACCTGGGCCGTGAACTCAGCAGCTCGCCCAGCGCTGCGCCCCAGGGCTGCCTCCACCTGCTCCTTGGCCCAGGCCGAAGCTGCCATCCGATTGCGGTAGTGGTGTACCCATGCTGCCGCCCAATGGGGGTAAACCAGCGGGCACTAGATTTTTATGGCTACCTGGGGGCTCCCTAAGGCAGCTCTACCAGGAGAAAGAATTTGGTTGTGGGCACAAACGGCTCTGCAGCAGACCTGCAAGCCCAATTGCTAACGCTTGATCGGCCCAGCAGGGATCTCGAATCCCGCATGCGCGAGGCGGTGGAAACCACCAGGGAACCCCTGCCGCGTTCCCAAAGGAAATTCAAATCCGGCACCACCGGCTTCATGCTGGCGATGCATGTGGGGGCAGTGTTCGCCCTGCTGCCGCAATTCTGGAGCTGGCAAGCGGTTGTGGCGCTGGTTGTCCTGTACTGGGTCACCGTGCTCGGGGTAACCATGGGCCTCCATCGCCTGGTTACCCACCGGGCCTTCGTGGTTTCCCAACCAGTGGAGCGGATCCTGGTGCTGATGGGAGCCCTCGCCTGCCAGAGCGGACCGATCGAATGGGTGGGCTTGCACAGGCACCACCACAAGTTTTCTGACCAACCCAACGACCATCACGACGCCGCCCGGGGCCTGTGGTGGGCCCACAGCTCCTGGATGTTGCACCCAATTCCAGCGCTTAGCCACGTAGATCGACTCACCGGAGACCTCCAGCGGGACCCTTTCTATCGCTGGCTGGACCGCTGGTTTCTGCTGCTCCAGTTGCCCCTTGGGGCAGCCCTCTATTGGTATGGCGAAATTGCCGGGGTCCATGGCGGGGGCCTGGGCCTGGTGCTCTGGGCGATTCCTTTGAGGCTGGTGATCGTCTATCACGTGACCTGGCTGGTGAATTCGGCCACCCATGCCTTCGGCTATCGCAATTTCGATTCCCCCGACCTCTCCCGCAACTGCTGGTGGGTGGCGATCTTGACCTTTGGTGAGGGCTGGCATAACAACCACCACACCTTCCCCCACTCGGCCCGCCACGGCCTGCGCTGGTTCGAATTCGATATCACCTGGCAACACATCAAGCTGCTGCGCTCCCTGGGGTTGGCCAAGAAGGTGCGCGAAGCCAGCTATCGGGCCTAAAAACGGGCCATCTGCTGGCGGATCGCCGCCCCGAGATCGCCAGAACCAGGCGCTCCAGGGCCCTGCTGCCAATCGCTCGCCTTGTGGCGCAGCAGATCAAGAAACTGATCGGCCTCCAGCTCCCCCTCGCCTGCGGCCCCCAGGGCCGCCAAGGTGCGGCGCAGGTCGGGCAATTCGCAGTCCAGTTCGGCGGCAGAGTAGTCCGATTGGCCGGCCATTACGGCGGCGAAGCGATCCCTTCTCTGCCTCTTCTCCACTGGATAGGCAGCCAGTAACTGCTCTCGACATTGGCGCCAGGGACGGCCGGCGGTGAACAACAGGGCCAAGGCCGCACTCAAGGGGGCAGCCTCAGACTCGGCAATGCGCAGGTCGAAAGCAGCAGGGGGCTGGCTCAAGCCCACAAATATCTCCATCAACTGGCCCGGTCCCAGCACCGGCTCCCCCTCCCCCTGCACCGGCAGGGCAGAGATTTCCAGGGCCGCCACTAGCTCGGGATGGTCCGAAAGTCGCTGGCGCAGGTCCGCACCGACCTGGCCGCCCTGCACCTGCTGGGCCAGCAGCTGATTGATGCGCCCCAGGGCCAAAAACAGTTCGGGGCCGGGGGAAGCCAGCTTGCCGTTGCGCAGCATCGAGAGCTGGGAATTGTGCACCCGGCCCAGGTCGAGGGCCTCCGCGAGGGCGGGCAAAACCCTATGGCTCCAGCCGTTGCGCTCGTGCCACACCCTGATCAGATGGGCGAAAGCCACCCGGCCTGATGCGATTTCTTCCCGGTAACCCACTCGATACGGATCCGTATTGCTACTATTTTACAGTTCGATCAGGAGTCGGTCCGCCATGGCCGCCACAACCAGCACACGCAGTCCAGCTTCGATTAATTCGGGAGATCGGGGCACCCAAAGGGCCCTTTCCCTGCACAGGGGCCACCGTCCGAGTCCCAAGAGCACCCGCTGGGGCACGATCGGCTTTATGGCCGCGATCCATATTTTGGCGCTGGTGGCCTTGATGCCCCAGTTCTGGAGTTGGCAGTCGGTCACCACCTTCCTGGTGCTCTATTGGCTCACGGCCTGCCTTGGCGTCACCGTGGGCTACCACCGACTGCTGAGCCACCGGGCCTTTCGGGTGCCCCATTGGTTGGAGCGGTTCTTCGCCACCTGCGGTGCCCTGAGTTGCCAGCACGGCCCTATCGACTGGGTGGGGCTGCATCGCCACCACCACAAGTTTTCCGATACGGATATGGATCACCACAGCAGCCTCAAGGGGCTCTGGTGGTCACACATGGGCTGGATGTTTGAGGACATCCCCGCCATGGCTGCCGTTCCCCGCCTAACCGGCGACCTGGCCCAGGACCCCTACTACCACTGGCTCAACAACAACTTCCTGGTGCTGCAAGTCCCCCTGGCGGCCCTGCTGTTCTGGATCGGCAGCGTCACTGGGGCCGGCGGCTGGGCCCTGGTGCTCTGGGGCATCCCCCTGCGCCTGGTGCTCGTGTATCACTGCACCTGGCTGGTGAATTCGGCCACCCATTACTGGGGTGATGCACCCCATGCCAGCGGTGATTCCTCCCGGAACAACGGCTGGGTGGCGGCCCTGACCTTTGGCGAAGGCTGGCACAACAACCACCACGCCTTCCCCCACTCGGCTCGCCATGGCTACGGCCGCCAAATCGACCTCACCTGGCAGCACATCCGGTTGATGCACGCCCTGGGCCTCGCTACCCAGTTGCGCCTACCAGCTGCAGCCCGGCCCAGGCCAGTGACGTAAGGTTACAGATCGGTTGTGAAGCGGGCACCGCCCTCAGGTGCCCCTGAAATTCCTTTCTCACCCCACCTATCCATCCCCGGCAGCAGGTCATGGCGAAGCGCGTACAAGTCGTCCTCAAGGAAGACGTTCTCAGCCTGGGCAAAAACGGTGACCTGGTGGAAGTGGCCCCCGGCTACGCCCGCAACTTCCTGCTTCCCACCGGCAAGGGCCAGGCAGTAACGGCAGCGGTGCTGCGCCAGGTGGAGGCCCGCCGCGCCAAGGAAGCTGAACGCCAAGCGGCCTTTAAGGCCGAAGCGGTTGCCTTCCGCACCGCCCTTGACACGATTGGCCGCTTCACCGTCAAGAAGCAAACCGGTGGTGACGACGTGCTGTTTGGCACGGTCACCAACGGCGACGTGGCAGAGGCCATCGAAGCAGCCACCAAGAAGGAAGTGGATCGCCGCGACATCACGGTGCCCGAAATCCACCGCACAGGTTCCTACAAGGTCCAGGTGAAGCTCCACCCTGAGGTGGTGGCGGAAATCAACCTGGAAGTCACCAGCCACTAGGGCGCCATGGCCCAATCTCCCAAAGCCAATCCGTGGTGACAGCGGCCATCCCTAGGGACGAAGAACCCTTCGAAGGCCCTACCCAGAGGGGCCAGAGGGGTGTTGGCAATTCCAGGCGCAACCGCAGTGAGGAGGCAAATTTTGAGGCCCTGCCGGACTCAATTCCACCCCAAAACCTAGAGGCAGAAGAGGCAGTCCTCGGCGGGATCCTGCTCGATCCCGATGCGATCAGCCGGGTAGCTGACGTGCTCCAGCCTGAGGCGTTCTACCTCAGTGCCCACCGGGAGATTTACCGCACCGCCCTGATGCTGCACAGCCAGGGCAAACCCACGGACCTAACTGCGATGTGCGCCTGGTTGGCGGACACCTCCCAACTGGAAAAAGTTGGGGGCAGCAACCGACTGATGGAGTTGGTGGAACGCACCCTCTCGACAGCCGCCATCGACCAGGTGGCCAGGTTGGTGATGGATAAGTTCCTTCGGCGCCAGCTGATCAAATCGGGTAATGAGGTAATCCGGCTCGGTTTTGATCAAGCAAAACCAATGGAACAGGTGCTCGATGAGGCCGAACAAAAGATTTTTGCAATCAGCCAGGAAAAACCAAGCGTGGGCCTCACGCCCACAGCTGAAATTCTGACGAGTACCTTCAACGAAATTGAAAGCCGCTCCCTGGGAACGGCCGTGGCGGGCATCCCCTGCAACTTCTACGACCTAGACGCAATAACCCAGGGGCTACAGCGCAGTGATTTGATCATCGTGGCCGGCCGGCCGGCGATGGGTAAAACCTCAATCGTGCTGAATATCGCCAAAAACGTAGCCCAACTCCACCAGCTCCCGGTCTGCGTCTTCTCCCTTGAGATGAGCAAGGAACAACTGACCTACCGACTGTTGTCGATGGAGGTGGGCATCGAAAGCGGCCGGCTACGTACTGGGCGACTTCAACAGGAGGAATGGCCCCTATTGGGCCAAGGCATCAACAGCCTGGGCCAGATCCCTCTCTTTCTCGATGACAAGCCAAATTCCGGCGTTCTCGAGATGCGTTCCCTCTGCCGCCGGTTAATGGCAGAGCAGGGCAAAGAACTGGGGCTAATCGTGATCGATTACCTACAGCTGATGGAGGGAACCACCCCCGACAACCGGGTCCAGGAACTCTCACGCATCACCCGGGGCCTAAAAGGTATGGCCCGCGAACTGAATGTGCCAGTCATAGCCCTCTCCCAACTCAGCCGCGGCGTTGAATCTCGCACCAACAAAAGACCGATGCTCAGCGACCTCAGGGAATCGGGCTCAATCGAGCAGGACGCAGACCTGGTGCTAATGATCTACCGCGACGAGTATTACAACCCCGAAACCGCCGACCGAGGCATCACCGAAGTAATTGTCACCAAGCACCGCAACGGCCCAGTGGGCACCGTGAAACTGCTGTTTGAGCCGCAATTTACGAGGTTTAGGAACCTAGCGGCGCCGTAATCTAGACCACCAAAGGTTATTCAGCTTAGAAACTCAATCCTGGCTAAAGCGATACAAGCCAACGCGAATAAACATCGGCACGACATTTTGAATCGTAGGTCCTAGCTCGCTGGTTTGCACGAGCAATCATTACGCTGCAATCAGACTGGCTAGCCAAAACTATTGCAGATGCAAACTCTGTTGGATCTGGGGATGCCAAAAATACCTCATCTTCTGAGGCCAAGGATCTTACGGATGGCACATCAGCAGCCACAATAGGAATTGGCGTAGCCATATACTCAACGAGCTTCATTGGAGAAGTTGCATACATTGACGAGACACTCCGATCCAAAGGACAAAGCAAAACAGAACTACCGTCAATAACTTCATCAATCACCCTCTCAGGCTCGACAAACCCAAGATAATCAACTCGATTCCCTACATCATATTTACTAGACAGCCCACGAATATACTCGTCAGCATGTGAACTATTACGCTTTCCACCAGCAATTCTAAGACGATAATTCGAGGGCAAAAGGGCAAGCGAGGCAAATAACAGCGGCACATTCTTCCAAGGTATAAAACTTCCTGCATAAGTCAAAACTAAGACATCCTTCGAAAGGCTGCGCGTTGCCTTAGAAAATTTACCAGTCTCTACGCTATTAGGCAATACTATCGCATTTCGTGGCGGCACAAAACCAAGCTTAACTATATATTCTAATTGCGCGCGAGAAGTAAATACAATACCATCAATACTATTTAAAAAAGTTTGATACTGCCAAGTGGTATTTGAGCGGGAAGCAAAAGGCATACCACCCTCATGCAGCTCGCTTATCAATTTAAATCGACACAAAACCCTTAATACCATGGCAAGGTAAAGAAATTTATCCTCCCTAATTACGCAAATACAAATACCACCAGGAAAATTTCGAGCCCAGGCAACAAAGTGAAAAAGCAGATAAAGTCTTGCAAAGAATTTATCTGCAAAAAAGAGGGATTTAATAGCCAAAGAACGAGAATACTCATTCCTGCAGGCAAACTCCGGCCAACCATCAAATCTATTTGGGAAAACCTTGAATGGGAGTGTAATCTGCCATCCCAAGCGAGGAAGCCCCCCCGTGACATAATCTCTTAATATCTGAGCAGAAGAGCCAGAATCAAAGCCAGGAAGTAGCTCATAAAAGTAAAATATTCGCTTGGCATTGGTCATAAAGGCTGGATGAAATGGCAAACAAATTTAACAAATCACAAAAAACTCAAACGAGAGAAGGTTATGCAGAAGATTTTAAAAATTGGCCCTCGACAGGCTCCGAAGATAAATACCAGAAAAAGCTAATGGTAAAGAAAAATGAAATTACAGAAATGTTATGGTGATAAAGAGGCTGCGGAAAAGCGCTCACAAGCATAGCCACAACTATGGAACCACCACATATGGCACTAATATTTGCACTATTTCGTTTTACCAATGAGAAAAACATCCAGGCGATACCAAGACCGAATACAAGCAAACCGGTCAAACCGACAATGCCCGTAGTCATCAGAACATCAAAATACTGATTATGGACTCCACTCCAATTGACAAACCCTGGTGAACAAAAATGATTTGAACAGTAATTTGCAATTACCTGGTGCCCATTGCCAGGGCCAACACCTAATAGAGGGTTAGCCAAGAAACTCTTTACAGAAATCAAAATCAAATAAAACCTACCTCCATTAGAAGTGCCCATACCGCCACCGTCTAAAGAAGCAGCCACTTCATTAACAGTTTGGATAAACTTAGAAGAAAAAAGAGGGAAGAGGATCACAACTGTAATTGTGAAAAAAATAAACCAGTATTTTTGTATCTGACGACGAGCCAATCTCCAAGCAATCAAAAAAACCTCAATCGACCAACCAGCAGCAAAACCCAAAAGAGCTCCTCCGGATCCAGATGCATAGAGAGCAAAAAGGGAAGCAAAAAACCCTGCAAACAAATAAAATCTCGCAAATTTCGTAGTAAAAATAAAAATTCCAGCGAAAGAGATTAAAGCCAAAATCGCTGCAATCTGCCCATAGGGAATAGAATTCGTAATTGGGAGACCCACACGAACAACCTTATCTATTAATAACGATTTAGCAGAAAAAACTGCAGCAGTAATTCCTCCAGTTCCCGCACCAAAGAACAAAAAGCCCCTTGCCCGCAAAGGTTCAACAAAACTGCGCAGTCCCACAATTAAAGGAATAAACAAAAGTGCCCGCACTGGGTAGTCAAAATAACTCCAATCCCCACCATTTATAAGGAGAGATGGCACCATAAGCAGAGGAAACGCAACAAGAAGGCATGCAAAGATACGGTCTTCTCCAAGAAAACGCAAAGGACGCTGCCACAACATAACCCCAAGACTCAAAATGACCAAAACAGCAGCAAAAAAACCAAAGGAGTCGGGTATCAACAAAATCAGAGAGTAGAAGCCGAATAAAGACCAATAGAAAAATACTGGTTTAATAGGCCTGCTGAGCACAGCTGAATAAACAAAGTCAACTCCCAACCTAGGACATGACCAATGGCCTAAAACCTGCCAAGGCGACTTCGCGATAGATTCGACCAATGGTCACATCCAAACAGTTGATCCAATCACCCACGGAATCAGCTAGCGAATCCTTCGACGTCATCGTCGTAGGGGGAGGGCATGCGGGCTGCGAAGCCGCGCTTACCTCGGCTCGCCTTGGCCTCTCGACTGCCCTGTTTACCCTCAATCTCGATCGCATCGCCTGGCAGCCATGCAATCCGGCGGTTGGTGGACCCGCAAAAAGCCAACTTGTCCATGAAGTAGATGCCCTAGGTGGCGTCATCGGTCGGCTGGCTGATGCCACTGCACTACAGAAGCGGATACTGAATGCAAGCCGGGGCCCTGCTGTCTGGGCCCTTCGCGCCCAGACAGACAAGCGTCGATACGCAAGAGAAATGCTGAAAATACTCCAAAACACAGAAAACCTGGCCCTACGCGAAGCAATGGTGACCGGGCTGTGCGTGGAATCTAGAAATCCCGATACTGAAGAAATTGCCATCAACCAAATCGTTGGAATAAAGACTTACTTCGGAAGTTGCTACGGAGCAAAAGCAGTGGTTTTAACCACAGGCACCTTCCTGGGCGGACAAATCTGGGTCGGAAACAAATCCATGGCCGCCGGCCGTTCAGGTGAGCAGGCTGCAGAAGGTCTTACGGAAGCACTCAACTCCCTAGGCCTGAATACCACAAGGCTTAAGACTGGAACACCAGCAAGAATCGATCGCCGCAGCATTGACTACTCGGTCCTTCAAGAACAAGCAAGTGATGCTGCCGATCGCTTCTTTTCCTTCGACCCCAGCGCCTGGTTGAGCGGTGAACAGATGGCCTGCCACATAACTCGCACAACCAAATCAACCCATAAGTTAATCAGAGACAACCTTCACCTCACTCCAATCTACGGAGGCTTTATAGACAGTAAAGGTCCAAGATACTGCCCATCTATTGAAGACAAAATAGTACGCTTTGCCGATAAGGAGAGCCACCAGATATTCCTTGAACCCGAGGGGCGTGACACCCCAGAAATTTACGTGCAGGGCTTCTCTACTGGCCTTCCTGAAAATCTTCAATTAGAGCTGCTCAGAACCCTGCCAGGCCTAGAAAAATGCGTGATGCTGAGGCCTGCCTATGCAGTTGACTACGACGTATTAGTGGCAACCCAATTGAAACCATCCTTGGAAGCAAAGACAGCCAAGGGCCTATTTACGGCAGGTCAACTGAACGGCACCACAGGCTACGAAGAAGCTGCTGCGCAGGGGCTAGTGGCTGGGCTGAATGCTGCACGCTCTGTCAAAGGAGAAAACCCTGTACATTTTTCTCGAGAAAATAGCTATATCGGTACCATGATCGACGATCTCATTACCCAAGACCTAAAAGAACCCTACAGGGTGCTTACTAGCCGCAGTGAATATAGACTTATCTTGCGCGGTGACAATGCTGACCGTCGACTAACCCCACTTGGCAGAGAACTGGGACTAATCGACGATCGTCGTTGGGAAATCTACAGCAGAAAACAACGGGCGATGACCGAGGAAAACCAACGCCTAGAGAAGGTACGCATCAAGGAAGCAGATCCAATTACGATCGCAATTACCAAGCAAACTGCCCTACCAATCAAAGGCTCAATCAGCCTGGCCGAATTACTTAGGCGGCCAGGCATCAGCAGCCAAGATCTGGTAAACCATGGGCTAACGCCAGATGACATTGGCAGAGATGTGAGGGAAGGGGTAGAAATAGATATCAAATATAATGGGTATCTAGCCAGGCAACAGCAACAAATACAGAAAATCAAAACCCAAAGCGAGCGGATTCTGCCAACGAACACAAACTATTCAGAAATTACTACCCTCTCGAACGAAGCCAGGGAAAAACTTGGCAAAATTCAACCGCACAACCTAGGCCAAGCATCACGGATTCCCGGAGTAAGCCATGCCGACACCGCAGCCCTACTTCTCTGGCTTGAGGTTCAAAGCCGGAAGGAATCGAACCAAAAGGGCCTCGACTAGGAAACTAAAATTGGTTATGGTTGGGGTCCTACTAGCTATAAGATTCAATTGAGAGCAGCAAGCAAGCAGCCGGCAACACGGGCCTACTGGGAACTAAAAGCCGACCAGGTGCTAAATCGGGTATTTCAAGCACAATCCAGCCCCAACCTAGATCCAGTTGAGGTGGTAGTAAAGGAAATCCAAGCTCGCAAAATTCCTATTGGCAAAGAAAGGGCAGTATGGGTGGCAGCCACCGCAGGTATCGCCATCCTTGGAACTAGTTTGATGGCTTTTGGTCTCTGGCAAGCCAATCAAAGGACAGCCACAGAAGAGAGAAATCTCCTATTACTTAACCAACTCAAGACAGCCACAAGCCAAACGGCAAGGGAAGTTGCCGGCAAAAAGCTGCCCATTCACCTCGATGAAAGCCTTCCTCCACCCCCACCACAGCAAGAACCATGGATGGAGGAACTGGCCCAACTGCCGGCAAATGGAGCAAGCAACATGCCACTCATACAAGTTCCCGTAGGCAAATCACTGAACTCAAAGACGGCGCAAGTAACCGAAAACTCAACTCCAGTGCTAATTGGGGTAATTCAAGGCCCATCAGGAAGCGGCTCTGCAATTTTTCAAATTCAGGGCACAATTGCCACTGCAGCAGTTGGTGAACGCATAGGTGCTAGCGGATGGACACTTAGACGCACTACAGGAGAAGGTGCTGCCATTGAAAGCAATGGGGTACAACGCAACTTGTCAGTTTCAGCATCCCCCTAAACCCAACCTCAATCCAAAGCCTTTAAGTATTTCAGATAGGTCCCAAAAGCCTGTAACGAAGAAACAGTGAGACCGTCAAGGCCCCCCAGAAATCCCAAACGCAGGAAATAGCAGGATAAAAATCTATATAAAGCCCTAAGGACTGGGGTAAAATGATTGATCGACCTGCGCCGCTGCCTGAGAGATTCCGCCCCAATAGATGAATAGGCATTCATTTTCTCAACCGCAGCTCCATAGGAAGAATAGGTATAATGCAAAAGATTTGATCTTAATGTGCCTACGGAACCCTCAAAAACCAAAGATTCATGCACAGTATTTGAATTAAAACTAGCGGATCCGGCATGAAATAGGCGACTCACGTAATCGGGGTACCATCCGGCAACACGAACGGCACGCCCGCAAAGATGATTTAAGCGAGGCATCCGATAGACAGAATATTTCGGTGCAGATAAGACAGTTTTAATTTCTTTTGCAAGCTGGGCAGGCACAACCTCATCACAGTCAATGGAAAATACCCAGCCGGAGTTGACAAGCTCAAGGGCCCGTTGCTTTTGCACTCCAAAACCCTGCCAATCCAAATCAGTAATAACAACAGCGCCAAATGACCTCGCAATATCGACAGTTTGATCGGTACTGCCGCCGTCAACAATCACAATCGACTGGCAAAAATCCAATGATGCCAGACATTTACCGATGGTTTCAGCAGCATTTTTTGATATTAAAATAGCTGTGAGAGATTCAGACGCACCCATAACACAAATCAACTCTGCAGAACTGTTGTAAACAGTTGATCCATCTCAGAAAGCATGCCGGCCTCGCTGTGATGGGTTAAAACAAACTCACGGGCACGCATCGCCAATTCGCTAGCTAGCGAAGGGTTAGCCATCAACTCAACAATCGCGGCACGTAATTGGATCGGATCATTAGGTTGAACGACAAGAGCAGTTTCACGGTTCCTAGCAACCTCAGGAATTGCACCTGCGGTAGTCGTCACGACAGGTATTGAGGCCATCATTGCCTGGACCAAGGCCTGCGAGATGCCCTCATTTGCATAGGAAGGAAGTACAAAAATATCCATGGCCTGCAACCAAGGCAACACATTCTGCTGATGCCCTGCAAAAATAAATAAAGAAGCCAAACCCGCATCGCAAATCTCCTGCTCCAGAGTCTGGCGAATGGGACCATCCCCAACGAAAACAACCCTGACATTATCCGCAGAAAAATCTCTTACGGCGTCGATCAAAACTCGATGCCCTTTCCAAGAACGAATGGTTGCCACCAGGCCAATCACAGTAAGGCACTCAAGCCCCAAAAGAGACTTGGCCCCATCGGCAGAACCGGGAACAAATTTATCTGGATTTATACCAGTTGGGATAGAAAATACCTGATCAGCAGGGACACCGATCGAAACAATCTGTTGGCGAATGGCCTCACCGGTGGTTACAACTCTCTGGGCAGCTTTTTGATAAAGCCACCGAGTCGTTAAACTTCGACTGGGCTGAGCACATATATGGCGCGTACGAACAACCTTTGGCCTCCGCCATAGGGTCAATAGAACCAATGCCACTAACCAACTATCCGTAGAACTATGGGTATTAATTACATCCGGATTCAGGGCAACCAATGCCGCTCTCAAACAAAGGAAAGCTCGCAAGTTTCGGCCAAAAATTGGAACAGTTTTAATCGGAACTCCGTAATCAACTGCCCGACCTACTAGCTGCGCATTGGGGGGTGCCAGCACCGTTACACGATGTCCACGCTCAATAAAACCCCTGGCCTCAGACAAGACTCGCATTTCCTGACCGCCCCAACCAATCGAAGATTCGGTATGGACAATGGAATAGGCCATGGCCGCGGAACTAAGAGGAGAACGAAGAGGGCAGCAATTCTTTGTATAAGGCCAACCACTCAAAAAGCATGCGCTCAAAAGTAAGCGGCAAAACTCGCCGATAACTGGCCTGACCCATTGACTCAGAATACTCGAGCGCATGCAGGATTGGCTCAACCCAATCGGGCGCTGCGTGCCAATCTCTCACAAAACCCTCAACTCCCTCATCGATTAAGTCCCGAGTTCCTGAAGTGCGGCTAACGACAACTGGCAAACCACAGGCCATGGCCTCCAAAGATGCATTGGGCATCTGGTCATACATGGAAGGCTGTACAAATACATCTGCTGCTGCAAAGAGCTGAATTGGATTAGAAGTCGGACCAATCCATCGGAGTCGCTCTTTGCCTATACCAAGGGATTCAGCAGCGCTACGGAATCGCTTGGGGTGGGATTCCTTTCCGGCAATCAAAAGGATTAAAGATTTAGGTAGCAACGCCATAAATTCAAGGGCAGTGGACAGGCCCTTACGATGCCAACCTGAACCAAGAATCAAAAGAACCTGCGAGTTGGCTGGTATGCCAAGATTATTTCTGCTCTCCTGACGTAGAGCGCTTCTTCTTTCAAGGGAGAAGCGCTGGTGGTCAACACCGTTCCAAATCAAGTGGACCCGTTCCTTGTCAAAGTTGGGATAGAGCTCAGCAAGGTCATCAACAACCATCTGGGAGTTAGCAATCACAGCCCTTAGGGAGGGGTGCTCAAACATCTCTCGCTCCAGCTGTAGCACCGCCTGGTGTTTTGGCTCCTGAAAAAGTTGATGGCGCTGCCGAGCAGTGCGGCCATGGGCCACCTGCTTCAACCATTGGGCGTGCAAGCCTGAACCAGCTCGATAGATATGGGCACCAGGAATGGGCTCATGGGCCTGAACCAAATCAAAATTAGGGAGCTGCCTGGATACGGCCCGCACAAAGGAGCGAGAGCGCATCGCTCCTCCCAAGAAAAATGGGTTACAACGGATTACACGACAATTCTGACCTGTGGCAATTTCTGGAGGAAGGCTCCATGAACGAGCCAAAATCGAAAGCTCAATTGCTTGATTGGCATGAAAAGCCTTGATTGCCTCATTAATTACTTTTTCAGCCCCACCAAAGGCTAAAAACTTTTGCTTCACTATTGCCAAGGACAATGGCATTTATATCTCCATACAATATTTGGGAGAATCACCAGCAAGCAACACAGAGGCAATATCAGCACTTGTTTGGGCCCATTTCCGTAGATCAGCATGGGAGTTTTGAATACTCAGTCTTTTTGCCTCAAGAAAAAGCGGTTCGCACAGCAACCTCTGCATCAAATTAGCCAATTCCGCAGGTTGATCCGGAGAAAAGTACAAACCCAAATCTCCACAGACTTCATGCATAACTGGTGTATCAGAAGCCAAGACTGGCGTGCCCAACCATAGGGACTCAGAAGCTGGCAATCCCCAGCCTTCACTATAGCTAGGTAGCACTGTCGCCATAGCCCGTTGATAATGTTCCACCAGCTCAGACTGGGATGGGGTCACCTGGATATGAATTTTAGGGCGAATATTTTGATATCTTGGCTGCTTGAGTAATCTTTTTGTGGAAGTGCGCGCCGCCCCTGCCAAAACCAAATGGCAACCATCAGGTTCAGATTCATTAAGTATTAATAGGGCATCAAGCAGTATTTCTAGATTCTTACGCCCAGGACGGCAGCCCACGGCAAGAAAAAAATTCTTACCAATTCCGGCTAAGGGCGAGCCCATGTTGGGAGTGCGGCACTCATGGGCAAGCTGCGCCACATGGACCTCTGCACTGGCTGGCATTAGATCCCGGCTTTGTAGCTCTAAAAGACACTGCTTGGTGAAATATGAATTTGCAAATACATAACTGGAAGATTCCAGTATTAGGGCATTGTCGCGGGAAAATTGGTCGACAAATCGCCTACCCGGGCGATCATATTGATCCAGTAGGGGGAAAAAGTCATGCAGCAGGCTAGCCAGGCGCCATTGGCCAAAACCTTGGGCATTGATTGATTCTAAGAGCTTGAGATAGCTGGCAATGAATTTTGGCCTGGCCGCTGAAAAGAGAACGCGGTTTACCTTAGTATCTAAAAATCGTGAATGCCTGTCACTAAGCCCTTTAGCCAGCCAATCTCTCAAACAGTCGTGGAGAAACCTTGGCAGAAAAGTCCTGAGTCGAAACAACTGTTGATCCAGGCTGAACAGCAATCTTTGCACTTCAAAGCCAAGCTTTGCAGGCCTGCCAGAGGCAAATAATTCAAAATCAAAATCTACAACTACAAAACGATTTATACCTGCAAAGTAAACGACATGATCCAACTCCGGCTCAATTTGACTAAGCCCGTTAGCTATCTCCGCCACCACGCGGGCAATCCCATAAAAGCCACCGCGACCCAGTGAACCAGCAAACAGTTCTGTCAGATCGCAAGTGAGCCGATTTGGTTGCACCATTCTTTTATTCAACCTGCCAATCCAACGTAAAGCTGATTTATGGAATTTGCCTCTAGGGCAAGCCCATAATGATCGACAGCCCTTGCGCGGGCAACTGGCCCCAATTCAGCCAACCGGGATTGATCAGAGATCAAGTCAGCCATCTTTAGAGCCAGCTCATCGACATTTCCAGTTTGAAATAGCTCGCCAACGCGGGAATCAACTATTTGGGGCCAAGCCCCTGCCATCGAAGTAAGAACAGGGGTGCCGCAGGCCATCGCCTCTAGGGGAGTCAGACCAAAACCCTCGGAACGGGATGCAGCCACAGCCAAAACGCAGGTTCTATATAGGTCACGAACCGACTTGCGATCCAAGTCCCCAAGGAATAAAATCCTTTCAGAAAGATTATGAGCTGCAATTTTTGATCTTAAGTTATCCAGAAAAGGTTGGTCTTTTTCCTGGCAAAGACCCGTAAAAAATGCTGAAAATCCTGGATAATCAGGTAGCACTCGAAGCAGCGCCTCCACCAGCAAATCAGTTCCCTTACTTAGACGAATCCGTCCGAATGCTCCAATCCATTGCTGATCAAGATTCAATGGGTTAGCTCGCAAGCATAGGGGCATATCAGGCTTACTTGAGTAGAGATTTGGTGAATAGAAATCCGTATCCACCCCATGGTTAATAACAACGCTGCGACAGGGCAGAAAGTCGGCTGAGCGATCCGATGTGGCAATTACCGCGTCACAGCGGCCTATCAACCAGCTCAGCCACCTGCCAGGTGGTTTTGGCGCAGCCGAAGTAAATAAAACTTTCCAGGGCTGGCCCAAAACGGAACGAAGAAACAGACCCATCAGAATTTCTATATCGCGCCGCGCATGCCAAATCCTGAAATGGCCCTGCTGGGGCTTTGACCAACCTTGGCTCAATACGCCCTTCCAACCCACAGCTCCGGACAACTCAAGCCGGCCCCAATCCCAAACACCAATGGAACACTGCCGACGTTGCAGGGGCACCAGGGCCTGAATCGTGGCTGAAACCCCCGTGTAGCGGGCGTGGAAATTGGTGACAACCACATCGGCCAAGGGCTGTCTGGCTTGCTTGCGCACCACGGACTGCCCCCTACTTCTATCCGCCATCCTTGCTGCCTGGGGGCTGGAACTCGGATCTTCCTAGCCTGGTGGCCATCCTGGCCCCAAATCGGCTTTGCTGATCTCCCCTCCACCAACCTGGCAAGCCTCGAAAACAGCTGTTCTGCAGGGCCTGGCGGGCAGCTCCCTGACCGGCCCTTGGCGCCTACTACTACTGGGTGATGGCAGCCCCACTCGCCATCTCGAAAGCCTCAGCGGGATACCGGTGGAGATCGAACTGATCGGCATGGCCCCGGAGAACGATTGCCCTACCGACGGCAGTCCCCTGCCCGAAGAGGTGGCAGAGCTAACTGCGCCCCTATTGCGCCGGCAGGTCTGGCTGTGCTGTGGTGAACAAACCCTGGCCTGGGCGGAGAGCTGGTGGAACCAGCAGCAGGCAGACACCTACCTGCAGGAGCGGGACCAACCGATTTGGCGCAGCCTGACCAGCCACCGGGCCGAGCTGTTTCGGGAGGTGGATGGGCTGGCCCAGGTGGACGCCCCCTGGCTGGAGGAGCGTTTTGGCTTCCCAGGACCCTTTTGGAGTAGGCACTATCGCTTCTTCCGTGGGGGCAAGGAGCTCACCGTGATTCGCGAGGTGTTTTCACCCCAGCTGGAAACCTGGCTTGGCCCAGCAAGAACCAGATCGGTAAGAACCAGCCCGGCAAGCTCCAAAACTGCCAAGCCCTAACGGCGGCGGGTGGAGCGGGGCAGGGGCCTGGAATTGCTGTTAGCTCCTTCAACAGCACTTTCGGGGGCTATCTCAGTGGCAGCTTCAACGGAACTGGGGGGGCGCTGCCAGCGGGCTACGGCGAAGGCCCCATCCTCAGGCCAGCCATCGGCATCTAGCGGCACAGCGGCGGGTGCAGCAGCCGGCACAGCAGCAGGTGCAATGCCCCTTCGCCTTGAGATCGCCTCCAAGGGGCGACGGGAGGGTTTTTGCGGGGGAGCTTCCTGCCAGGGCTCACGCCAATCTTCGTCGTCTTCAAGGATTCGATCCAGCTTGTCCTCCACCCAGCGACCGAGCTGATCAAACCGGGGCACCCCAGCTGGACGGCCCCGCCCCGGGTTGCGGGAGGCCGAGCGCGATGCCCCCCGGGAGCCAGGGCGAGCACCGGAAACCCCATCCACCAATTGACGACCCGCATTAACCAGGCGCGAGAGCCGATCGTCGTCAGACCAGGAATCCGTCATTGCCCCAACCTATCGGCGCCGAGCCGCCAGCCAGCGCTCCCGGCCCATGCCCACCAGGGCAATGGCCAGGCCGCCAAATTCCAGGGTCCAAAGAAACACACCCATGGCTTTGAGGCTAAGCCGCCGCCTCAAATTCCAATAGGCAGCTGGGATGCCAACGGCCGCCGTGGAAGCGCTCGCAACAGAGCTTGCAGGCCAAACCACTGACACGCCGTTGGTAGGGGGCCTGGATCCCACAGCTGGGACAACGGGCCAACCAGCGGCTTGAGCGGGCAGGAACCGGATAACGGTGGCGCACACTCACCTGGAAAACATCCTGAAGTGCATTGATCGCCCCCATTCGCCTGCGGAATTCGGGGCCATGGACCTCCTGGGCGCCCAGCACCCGGTCCACCCAGGCGTGGATCATTTCGTGGCAGAGGGTGCTCAAGGTGGCCTCCCTCGGTAGGGGCTCGAGCAGGGGCCGCGAGAGCACGATCTCGCAGAGATCACTGCCATCGGCGTGGCGACCCCTTCGATAGAGGCCCGCGGTGCGGCTGAGGCGGCCATCACTCCAGCGCACCTCCACCATCGGCAGCCCTTTCGGGGCCAGGCTGCCTTCGAAGTGTTCCCGATTGAGCCGGTGGAACAGGGGCAGCAGCGGCTCGAGGGGCACCTGGCAGCAGCCAATACACCGCTGCATTGTGGCCGGTGCCGACGCCAGGACCAAAAGTTGAGGGTCGTCGGTCAGACTCTGGATCTCACAGCAAAGCGACAAACGCAATGGATTGGGGTGTGACCCGCGAAATCGGCTCGAAGGCCCTACTGGCCGGCGCTGGTTCCCTGCTCCTCTACTGGACCGTCAATGCGGTGAAGTTGGTGCTCAGCGCCCGCGGCATCAACCCATTGATCAAGCAGTTCTTCACCCAGGTGGCCAGTGGCCAGGTGGATGGGGCCTACCTGCTCACCACCAAGAACTACCGCTCCCACGTCAACCGCCAGCAATTCATCCGCTTCCTGGCTGGCCTGCAGCTCAACAAATACCGCAACCTCAAATCGGGTCGGCCCCGGATCGAGGACGGCCTAATCATGCTGACGGTGAAGCTCAAATCCGACGGCAGCGAGGAGTTGCCCCTCGACTTCACCTTCACGAAGGTGGAGGAGCAGTGGCGGGTTGATCGCATCACCAAGATGGCCGCCTGAGACCCTGCCGTGAGTCA
Organism: Cyanobium sp. WAJ14-Wanaka; assembly: GCF_024345375.1. Taxonomy (NCBI): domain Bacteria; kingdom Bacillati; phylum Cyanobacteriota; class Cyanophyceae; order Synechococcales; family Prochlorococcaceae; genus Cyanobium; species Cyanobium sp. WAJ14-Wanaka. Next base: position 186,778 of record NZ_JAGQAZ010000002.1, read on the forward strand.
GGCCCGCGCCGAGGAGCTGAGGCGGCTGCTCACCCGAGCGGCCCACGCCTACTACGTGCTGGATGCTCCCCTGATGGAGGATTCGGTCTACGACCAGCTCTACCGAGAACTCGCCGAACTCGAAACCGCCGATCCAGCACTAATCAGCCCCGATAGCCCCACCCAGCGGGTCGGCGGCAGTCCGGCAAAGGGCTTTTCCAGCGTGGCCCATCGAATCGGCTTACTCAGCCTCGATAACGCCTTTAACAGCGCTGAATTGGAGGCCTGGTATCGCCGCCTGCTCGGGGCCCTGGATCGGCCCCCTGAGGCTGGCAAACCCTGGGCCGAGTTGCCCCTGGTGGGCGAACTAAAGATCGACGGCAACGCCCTTGCCTTGAGTTACGAGCAGGGCTTGCTGGTGCGGGCAGCCACCCGGGGGGATGGGGAAAGGGGTGAAGAGATCACCGCCAACGTGCGCACCATCGCTTCGGTGCCGTTGCGGCTCCAACTGGAGAACCCCCCTGAGTGGGTGGAAGTGCGGGGCGAAGCCTTCATTCCCGACGCCACCTTCGCCGCCATTAACGCCGAGCGGGCGACCCAGGGCGACGCCCCATTTGCCAATCCCCGCAACGCCTGCGCCGGCACCCTGCGCCAGCTCGATCCCCAGGTGGTCGCAGCCCGTCGACTCGATTTCTTCGCCTACACCCTGCACCTGCCCTCCCCATACCCGGGCCCGAGCAGCCAATGGACATGCCTCGATTGGCTTAGGGCTGCCGGCTTCAAGGTGAACCCCAATGCACAGTTGTTCGAGAACCTGGCGGGAATCGAGCGCTTCTTTGCCGACTGGGACCAGGACCGCAAAAAGCTGCCCTATGCCACCGATGGGGTGGTGGTCAAACTCAACGACCTGCGCCTGCAGGATGCCGCCGGATTTACCCAAAAGGCGCCGCGCTGGGCCATAGCGCTCAAATACGCCGCCGAAGAAGCGCCGAGCAAATTATTGAGGCTCACCTGTCAGGTGGGCCGCACCGGGGTGGTGACCCCCGTCGCCGAATTTCAACCGGTGCCCCTGGCCGGCACCACGGTGGCCCGGGCCACCCTGCACAACGCCGATCGCCTAGCCGAACTGGATCTACGGGCTGGCGACACGATCGTGGTGCGCAAGGCCGGCGAGATCATCCCCGAGGTGGTGCGGGTGCTGGTGGAACTGCGTCCCCAGGGCGCCCAGCGGTTGGTGTTGCCCCACACCTGCCCTGAATGCTCCTCCGAGCTGGTGCGCGAGGCGGGGGAGGCGGCCACCCGCTGCGTCAATTCCAGCTGCCCGGCGATCCTGCGGGGCGCCCTGCGCCACTGGGTGGGCAAGGGGGCCCTGGATGTGGATGGTCTTGGAAGCAAGTTGATTGAACAGTTGGTGGACCGGGGTCTGGTTCGCTCAATTGCCGATCTTTACCGGCTGGATGGGGCCCTGCTGGCCAGCCTGGAGCGGATGGGCGAAGCCTCCGCCCAAAAGCTGATAACAGCGCTGAATGGCTCGAAAACCCAGCCCTGGCACCGCCAGCTCTACGGCCTGGGCATCCACCATGTGGGGGAAGTAAACGCCAAGGCCCTGGCCCGCCACTTCGCCAGCGCCAGCGAACTGGCCCTAGCCCTAAAGACACCAACCGAGCAAATTGAAAGCCAAGGGGCTGAGGCCCCACTCCAGGCGATCACGGCGATCTATGGCATTGGCGAGGAAATTGCCCAGTCGCTCCAGCAGTGGTTTGCCACTGCGGCCAATCAAGCCCTGCTGGTCGATCTGGAAAGCCTGGGCTTGTCGTTGGCGGCCAGCCAAGAAGAACTAGCCAACAGCCAAGGCAGCCGGGCTGGCTCTGCCGGCCACCTGACTGGCCAAACCTTTGTGCTCACGGGCACCTTGGCCAACCTCAGCCGCCGGGACGCCCAGGCCCTGATCGAAGCGGCGGGCGGCAAGGTGACTGGTTCTGTCAGCAAAAAAACCAGCTATGTGGTGGCAGGGGATGAGGCCGGCAGCAAGCTCAGCAAAGCCCAAGAGTTGGGCGTGGCGGTGCTGGATGAGGCGGGGCTGCTTCAGCTCACCAAAGGGGACTAACGGCGCCCAGGACGGTTTACTGGCCCGCCCACATTTGGACCAACCCCCGGCCCCGCCGCTGGACGCACCCCAACTCCACGGGGCCCGTAGCCCACGCCAGGCGTGGGATTGAGTACCGGACCGCCAGGCACGACCGCAGGACCGCCAGGCACAACCACCGGAGCCACCACAACACAGCCAACGGGCACGCCAGGACCGGTACAGACCACGGCCGCCTGGGTGGCATCGCCCCAAACAAGCGCCGTTGCAGCAGAGCAGACCACCACCGTTAGAACAGAACGCAGCTTCATGACCAAAGTTCAACCAGACCCCAGCATGGACCCGATCCCCTCCGCCTACAACTGGATCAAAACCGCCTGCGGCCGGGCCAAATACGACGAGCTCGCCCAAAGGCCCGGGGCCCTGGCCAAGCTGCGGCTGGCCTGGTTTGTGTTGATTGCCGCGCTGAGGGATTGGCGGCTGCCATAAGGCAGGCAACAAACACAGGCAATAAAAAACCCCCCTTTCGGGGGGTGAGTTAATCCAAGCTGGAGTACTTAGATGGTTTGCTGAATCAGATCGATCTGACCACCTTCCACCAGGTAGCCGGAGCCGTTGATGTTGCCGCCGCCGAGGCTGTGGGCCTGAACATTGGCCAGGAAGAAGCTGCCGGGGGCGGCACCATAGATCTTCGATACATCGATGATCCCCGAGGACTCCCAGTTGCCAATGCCATTGGAGTCTGCGTTGGTATAGGCGGGCTGGGTCTGGCCATATGCCGTGGGGATGGCGGTGCGATCGATCTGGGCCCAGCGCTCCGCTAGCGCACCCGTGATCGGATCGATGGGGCCGCTGGGGTTCAGCTTCCAGATCGAGGCTTCCTGGGTGCCGAAGTTGCCGTTGGCGATGTCGAGGCCACCGCCGTTGGCCCGGTCCTCCTGCAGGTAGAGGCGGCCGTCGGCGCTCCAAGTGAGGTTGTCGGGGTTGCGCAGGCCCGTGGTGGGATCGGCGAGGCGGTCGGCGTCGTAGATGATCCGCAGGCTGCTGGATCCGGCGCTGGCCAGGCGGCCATCGGCACCGAAGGCATTGGCGAAGCTCAGGGTGTAAACGTTGCCGTAGAGGTCACCGTTGCTGAAATCCTTCGTACCCGTGGTATTGAAGGCTGCCTGCTGGCCATTCAGGGGATTGACCTCACCGTCCTCGATGCGGCTGAACTGCAGGGCGCCAAGGCCGATCGTGAGGTTGCGAATCTCGGCATCGCTGAGGTCGAAGTAGCTGGCTTTGTCCGCTGGCTTTTCGATCTTCACCCAGCTGCCGGCCAGTGAAGCCCCCAGGGCCAGGGCCTTGAGGTCGTCGGAGTCAGGGCCGGAGGTGTTGTCGACACCGGTTTCCGCCAGGGCCGTGGGCACAAAGGTGTAGAGGACACCGTTGGCCTCCGCCAGGCCGTTGCGCTCCAGGAAGCCGCCCGCGGTCTTCTGACCAACCCAGAGCCTCAGGGGGGCCTTGTCGTCATCGAAGAGCAGCACGGCGACCGTGTTGACGCTGCCGGTGTCGATCGCGGTGGCCGATTCCCAGGTGCCCTTGCCGAAGGCTTTCACCTGATGCAGGTCGCTGTTGGCCGTGTCAAGGGCATAGAAGGCGCCGCCACCAGCGCCGAACACCTCCTCACCGGTGAGGAAGATGCGATCAGCAAATCCACGGCCAGCGCCGAAGCTGTTGGCCTCCACCAAGTTGGCGCCGCAGAAGCGATCGAGGCCATCGGTGTCGTTGCCGATCACCTTGTCGTAAGCGAGGTCGCCACTGACGATGCGCGACTGGAAGCCGTTTTGGGCATTGTCGTCGGCATCGATGTCGACGATGAAGCGGCTGATGCGGGAGCCGGTGACCGAGGCGTTGAGACCCTCGGCGGTGTAGGCGTAGCCCGCGCTGGCACTAACCTCATGGTTCACAAGCACGGTGTAGGTGCCATCGCCATTGCTGTAGGCGCCCTGTCCGTCAAAGATGCCCGGGGGTACGAAGACGCTGCCAGGCGCGGTGCTGTTGGTGAACTCGCCGTTTGTGATCAGGCTGCTGATCTTCAAGGTGGGGCCTCCCGCCACATCCTTGAGCATGGTGCTAGCGAAAGTGCCAGCTCCAGCTACCGGTGATGAAGCAATCAGGGTCTGAAGATCAAACACGTTGAGGGTGTTAGATACTTCATTGGATACAATCAACTGATCGCGTCCGGTAGGACTATTTCTGGCTTCCACCACTTCCAGCCCTTCGGGCGAAATACTTCCGGCAATGACCGCGCTTGTCACGAAGCTAACCGCACTTGGAACGGTTACGTCGAAGACAGCCAACATCGATTTGGTAGTGCGCTCCATGCTCACGATCGCGTAACTGCGGCCATTGAGCTGGGCAACCACTACGCCCTCAGGTTCGACTCCCTTGTCATCACTGCGCAGGTCGTCATAAATCCCTGCCGCCACAGCGATGGTCTGCAGGGAGTTGCCACTGTCCCAAAGCAAGGCACCACTAACTGCATCGAAGATGCTGATGCTTCGGCTACCGAAGGTAGTGATGCGGTCTTTACTGCCGACGGAGGCATCATCAGTAAGGCGCTTGACGCGATTGGCGTTGCCAGAGCCACGAACCTCATCCAAAAATGTGCCGTAATCGCGGGTGTCTCCTTCGTTGGCGGTCACGAAATATTCCTTACCATCAACCCTGTAAGCAGCGATGCCGTCAGCCTGACGCAGGCCTTCGTAGTTCTGGCCAAGTAGGGGCTTGAAAATACTGTTGTTATCTGCTGAATTATCGCGGTCGGTTAGATCTACAAGCTGGGTCTTAAAATCAACCGCACCAAGGGCAAAAATATTCTCAATCCTATTGGTCGCCAAGTTTACCTTAGCAACACCATTGTTCTCCTGCAGAGTCACATAGGCATAGTTGCCCAGAATCGAGACGTATTCAGGTTCAATATCATTGGCTTGGGTGGTGCCTGCGGTGCCGGAGATGCGGATTCCAGCAGGCAAGGTCAGTCCAGCGAAGCCCAGATCGGTGTAGGAGAAACTCTGTCTGCCTGTAAAGCCCTCAATATCAATAATCCCGATGCTGCCGGGACGATCAATGCTGTAGTTGATGGTGGGTTCGCCTTCGTTGGCGATCACCAACTTGGTTCCCTGGTCATTAAAGGCGATGCTGTCAGGCAGGTAGCCAACCTCCACATCCTCAACAAAACTTAGGCTGCCATCAGTGCCGAGCTTGTAAAAGCGCACCAAACCCTTGCCTGCTGAGGTGCTGTAGTTGCCTGGAGCAAGGGCTACTGCCACCAGGTTGCCAAAGGCGGCAACTGCCTGAGATACATAGTTGCCACCGAAACTTTCGCGCGCTAGCAAAGTCAGGGAATTAGGGTTGGAGGCATCCGTGACCTGAAGAGTGCTGCCGCCACCACTAGAAACGATATAAGCATTATTAGAAATGCTCACTTGAGCAGATATTTCCGCCTGAAACTGCTCCGTGGCAGGACTTGTAATCCTGGGCGAGAGGTCAATACTCCCCAAAAGCGGAATAGAAGGAGCCCCCTCAGCACTCCTAGACTTCAAAGATGCCGATTGTAATTTAGAGACGAAATTCGCTAAAGACATTGAAGAATTTATTAACTATTACATACTATGGTTACTGCGCCGCTTAGTAAGTTAAAAGCTGCTTAAGACCCGCTGGCCATCAAGCTTTTGTCATCCTAAGCACATTTCTATGATTGATAAAATACATTTCTGAAGCAATGGCTAGCCCCAATAAGGTCCCTCGATAGGTCGCCTACAATTAGATCAAAACCGCCTGCGGCCGGGCCAAATACGACGAGCTCGCCCAAAGGCCCGGGGCCCTGGCCAAGCTGCGGCTGGCCTGGTTTGTGTTGATTGCGGCGCTGAGGGATTGGCGCCTGAGTAATCCTGATCAGCCCGGCGGCTCTGCCTCCTGAAGGGCGCGGCGGGCTGCTTTGCCCACCAGCACCACTATTGCAATTGTCGCCCCCAGGCCCACCACCCGCAGGGCCCAGGTGGCTGGATCGGCGCGGCCGGAGAGCACCTCCCCAAAACGGGCCACATCGCCCGCGAGGGCACCGAGGCCGCAAAACAAAATCGTGCCCGGCAGGATCCCGATCAGGCCAATCGAGTAGTCGCGCAGGCTCACCTCACTGAGCCCATAGGCGAAGTTGAGCAGGCTGAAGGGAAAGGCCGGCGAAAGGCGGGTCAACAAAACCAGTTTCAGGCCCTCCCGGCTCACGGCCTGCTCCACCGACTGCAGCTTGGGTACGGCCGCCAGCCTTTTTCGGGCCCAGTCGCGCAGCCAGGTGCGGCCCAGCAAAAAGGCAGCTTCTGCCCCCAGGCAGGCCCCCACAAACACAATCAAACTTCCCCACCAGGGCCCATAGAGGGCTCCCGCCAACATCGAGGCCCAGACCCCCGGGAGCAAAAGGGTGACCCAGAGGGCATAGAGGGGCACAAAAACCGCTGCGCCTAGGGGAGACTGCAGGGCAGGCAAGAGCTGATCCAGCAGGCCGAAACCATTGATCGTGGCCGCATCCATCCTGAAACCTTCCCCCAACAAATCAGCCCCTTAAACCGTAGCGATAGACAGGGCCAAGCCCCAGCCCTATAAGAAATCCAGGGCATGGCAAATCCAGCAATGACAAATCCCCAGCCGAGCGGTCGCAAGGGCGGCGGCCCCTGGCCGTGGGTGGCTGGTCTCCTGGCCCTGGTACTGCTGGCCGGGTTGGGTACGCGTCTATGGCAGAAGCGCGAACAAACCAAAGAGGAGGCCCGCCGGGCCATCCCCCTGCTTCCACGCCAGGTGTCAGCCATCGGTCGGATCGAACCCCTCGACGGCATCAGCCAGGTGTCGGTGCCCAGTTCCCTCAGCAATGACCGGGTGCGTGAAATCCTGGTGAAGGAGGGTCAAGAGGTGCGCAAGGGCCAGCCCCTGGCAGTGCTGGAAAGCCTCGACACCCTCGAAGGAAGCGTGCGCAAATCCAAGGCGGCAATCCGCGTCGCCGAAAGCAAGCTGGTCTCCCAGGACAGCGTCATTGCCCGCTACCGCGCTGACCTGCGCCAGGCCAGCGCCGAAGCCAGACGATCGGAGCAACTATTCAAAGCTGGTGCCACCAGTGCCAACAGGGTTGAGCAACTCCAGGCGGATGAAAGCAGTGCCAAGGCCCAGTTGGCCGAGGCAATTGCCAGCAAAGGCACCCTGGTGGAAGAACTGCGGGAAAGTCGGACATCCCTCGAGAAAGACCAGGTAGAGCGGAACAAAGCCACGGTGCTGGCCCCCTTCTCAGGCACTGTGTTCAAGCTGCATGTCCGTCCGGGCGACAAGGTTGGCGAGGAGGGGCTGCTGGAGATGGGGGACAGCAGCCGAATGGGCGTCATCGCCGAGGTGTATCAGAGCGATCGGCCCATGGTTGCCCTGGGCCAAAAGGTGACTATCACCGCCGACGGCTTTAAGGGCCGGCAGGTGCAAGGCCAGGTGGTGGAGATAGCCCGAGAGGTCAGTCGCCAGAGCGTTTTCAGCGGCCAGGCCGGCGAAAATCTGGACCGGCGGGTGCTGGAGGTGAAGATCGCGCTCCCTAAAGAAGCTTTGGTAATGGCCAGCAACCTCAACTATCTGCAGGTAAACCTGCTGTTTGCTCCATTAACTGCCCCCCAAAGGGCTCGCCAGGAAGCAGCCCGCAAAGCCCTGGAAGCGAGCACCAGCAGATGAGACCCCCAAGGGCCTTGAACCGCATCCCCCTGGCCTGGCGCCAAACCAGCCATCGGCCGATGCGCCTATTCGCTGCCATCGCGGGGGTGAGCTTCGCCAACGTGCTGGTGTTCTTCCAAATGGGGCTGGCCAGCGGGCTCTACGCCAGCCAAAAGCGACCGCTACAACTGCTGACTGGCGAGCTGGTGATGGTCAGCCGTCGATACACAAACCTGGGGGAGCCCCTCAACATGCCCCGCAGCCGCCTGGTCCAGGCCCTGGGCGTGCAAGGGGTCAAGGCAGTGACGCCGCTGTACATAGGCAAAACCAACTGGCTCAACCGCGACAGTCGCGAGAAAAAACAGGCGCTGATTTTCGGACTGGCCCCAGAGAACCCTGCCCTGGGCATACCCGAACTGGCCACAGATAGCAGCAAGCTGCTGAGACCGGATGGCCTATTCTTCGACACCCTTTCAAAAAAGGCCGCCGGTCCGGTGGCCCAAATAGTGGCAACAGAAGGTTTTTATGACACCGAACTAAATGGCAAGCGGGCAGTTGTAAACGGGATCTTCAGGATGGGCCTTACCTTCTCAGCCGACATCAACCTGCTCACTTCCGCCAGCAATTTCAAAAACTGGTTTCCAGATCAAACCAGTGATGACATCCAGCTAGGGGTAATTCAATTGAAAGCGGGGGTTAGCCCCCAGCAGGTGCAAGCAACCCTGGCCAACTTCCTTGATCCCTCGGTGAAGGTGCTCACCCTCAAGGAACTGGAAGCCATAGAAGTAGAGCATTGGCGAAACAACACTTCCTTCGGACTAATTTTTAACCTCGGGGTACTAGTTGGCCTAGTAGTGGGGGCAATTATCGTCTACCAAATTCTCTATTCCGACGTAAGTGATCACCTGCCCGAATACGCGACCATGAAAGCCATGGGCTATGGCGATGGCTTTGTGGTCGGCATCATTGTTCAGGAATCCCTGCTATTGGCAGCCCTGGCTTTTCTACCCAGCCTGCTGTTGGCCATGGGGCTCTACGCACTCCTGTTTCGCGCCACATCGCTGCTGATTGCCATGACGCTCGAGCGGGCTGTAACTGTGTTTGCCCTGACCCTGGCCATGTCAGCTGGATCGGGCTGGTTGGCCACCGGCAAGTTGCGAAGGCTGGATCCGGCCGACATTTTCTAATGGCCCCTATCTGATGGCCCCTACTCAAACTGCGCCCAACCCCGAAATTCGCATCGAGGTAAACCATCTCGACCACTGGTTTGGAAAGGCTGAAACCGCAAAGCAGGTACTCAGCGACATCAACCTGACGGTGCACGCAGGCGAAATAGTGATCCTCACCGGTCCGTCGGGCTCAGGCAAGACGACCCTTCTGACCATGCTCGGGGGATTGCGGGCCGCCCAAAGCGGCAGCCTCAAGGTGCTGGGGGAGGAGTTACTAAATGCCGATAACACCAGCCTCACCCGGCTCAGACGCCAGGCGGGCTTCATCTTTCAGGCCCACAATCTGCTGCCTTACCTCACGGCCCAAGAAAACGTCCGCTTTGGCCTGGAGGTCTCCCCTGAGTGGTTGGGGCGGGGTAAGGCGGCCATGGATAAATGCTCTGCCGCCATGCTCGGCGAAGTGGGGCTGGCGGAACGGCTCACCTACTACCCAGAAAAACTTTCCGGGGGCCAAAAGCAGCGGGTGGCCATTGCCCGGGCCCTGGCCCCCAAGCCCAGCCTGCTCTTGGCCGATGAACCCACCGCCGCCCTCGATAAAACATCTGGCCGTGATGTGGTCGACCTATTTAGGCGCCTGGCCGATCAGCACGGGGCTGCCATCGTGATGGTCACCCACGACAACAAAATTCTCGACATAGCTGATCGGATCGTGAACCTCGAGGCTGGCCAGTTGGTGGACAATTAAGGCGTGATCTCTGAGCCGGTGAAGGGTGCCTCAGCCCAGATCCCCTAGGCGGCTGCGGGCAAGATCCGCCTGGGTTTGGGCCTCGGCCAGGTTGGCTTTGCACTCGGCCACCACCTCTGGCGGGGCCTTATCGGCAAAATTTGGGTTGGCCAACCGGCCCGCCAGCCCTGCGATCTCCTTTTCGGCCTTGGCCAGATCTTTTTCTAGGCGCCCTTTAAGGGCATCGAGATCCACCAAACCCTCAATCGGTAACAGCACCTGCAATTCACCGCTCACCGCCGCCAGGCAGCCGGGCAGGGCGGGGGCCTGGGCGAGCACCTGTACCGATTCCGCCCTGGTTAGGGAAGTGATATCAGCCGTTGCCTCCTCCAAAACAGCTGCAAGCTCTCCGCGACCGGTCACAAACACCACCGGGGCCGACTGGGCTGGCTTTAATCCGGCCAAGGCCCGCAGGTTTCGCACCACCCGCACCGCCTCGATCAGTTCGGCAAAAGACGCCTCCAATTCCCCATCTAAGTCAGCCGTATGCACCGCAGGCCAGCTCTGCAGGGCCAAGAAGGTGTCCGCTGGCAAGCCAGTCAGACCATGCCAAAGCTCCTCACTCAAGTGGGGCATCAGGGGATGGAGCATCACCAAGAGGTCGCTAAGTACCTTGGCGAGCACCTGCCGTGCCACCCGCTGGTCGGCGAGGGCTGCGGGGCTGGGGTTCTCACCGGGGTTGAGGCGGCTCTTAAGCAACTCGATCGTCCAGTCGCAAACCTCATTCCAGGCGAATTCATAGAGCCCCTTGGCTGCCTCGCCGAGGCCATAGGTTCCGTAGCGTTCGGCCGTTTCCTGGTTGACCCGAGCCAGGCGAGAAAGGATCCACCGGTCGGCCAACTTCAGTTCGGCAGGATCCACCTCACCCAGTGAGCTTGGGGTCTCGCCGCCCAGATTCATCAGGGCGAAACGGGTGGCATTCCAGAGCTTGTTGGCGAAGTTACGGGTGGCCTCCACCGTGGCTGAGGTGTCGCTTTTGCGGTCGTAGTCGAGGCGGATGTCCTGGCCTGCTCCTGCCACTTCACGCACCAGGGCAAAGCGCAGGGCATCGGCGCCGTAGCGATCAATGAGCAACAGCGGATCGATGCCGTTGCCGGCGCTCTTACTCATCTTGCGGTTTTGCTCATCACGCACCAGGCCGTGGATGTACACATCCCGAAAGGGCATCTGACCCGTCAAGGCGCCGGCCATCATCGTCATCCGGGCCACCCAGAAAAAGATGATGTCGAAGCCAGTCACCAGCACGCTGGTGGGATACCAGCGCTGCAAATCGGCAGCATCCGCATCCGGCCAGCCGAGGGTGGAGAAGGGCCATAGACCGCTGGAGAACCAGGTGTCGAGGGCGTCTGGGTCCTGCTCTAGAGCCAAGGGCTGGCCGCCAGCCGCAGCGGCCGCAGCAAATTGCTCGCCAGCCTTTACCCAGGCCTCCGCTTCGCTCCTGGCCACCACAAATGGGGTGCTGTCAGTGATTTCGCCGCCGGTTTCACTGACTACAAACCAGGCGGGAATGCGGTGGCCCCACCACAGCTGGCGGGAGATACACCAGTCGCGGATGTCCGTGAGCCAATCGCGATAAACCTTGGTCCAGCGCTCCGGCACAAAGCGGGGATCGGGCCCAGTGGCGGAGGCATCCAGGGCCTCACGGCAGAGGGCCGCCAGGGGTTCGGTTTTGACAAACCACTGGGTGGAGAGCAGGGGCTCCACCGGCACCTTGCCGCGATCGGAAAAGGGCACGCTGTGGCGATAGGGCTCCACCTTGACGAGAAAGCCCTCCGCCTCCATCGCAGCCACCACTGCAGTTCTGGCCTCAAAGCGATCCAGGCCGGCAAAGCGGCCGGCCGCTTCGTTCATCGTGCCGTCCTTGGCCATCACCGTGATCAAGGGCAAGCCATGGCGCTGGCCGATGGCGAAGTCGTTGGGGTCATGGGCGGGGGTCACCTTGACGCAACCCGTGCCGAACTCCGCCTCCACGTGCTCATCGGCCACGATCGGAATCTGGCGCCCCACCAAGGGCAGGGTGAGGGTCTGGCCCACCAATCCGGCATAGCGGGGATCCTTCGGGTTCACCGCCACGGCCGTATCCCCCAGCAGGGTTTCGGGACGGGTAGTGGCAACTTCCAGGTGGGTGCGGCCATCGGCACAGGTGCCGGCGCTCAGGGGGTAGCGGAAGTGCCAGAGGTGGCCGTCCACCTCCTTCATCTCCACCTCCAGGTCACTCACCGCCGAACCGGAGGCCGGACACCAGTTCACCAGGTATTCACCCCGATAAATCAACCCCTGTTCATGGAGGCGGTTAAAGGCCTCAATCACCGAGCCACTGCAGCCGGCATCGAGGGTGAAGCGCTCCCGCCGCCAATCGACCGAGTAGCCCAGGCGCCGCAGTTGGCCCACGATCGTGCCGCCGCTCTCGGCTTTCCAGGCCCAGGCCCTCTCCAGGAAGGCCTCCCGCCCCAGCGCCTCCTTGGACTGGCCATCGGCCTTGAGCTGCTTTTCGAGAATCGTCTGGACGGCGATCGAAGCGTGGTCGGTGCCTGGCAAACACAGGACGTTTTTGCCCTGAAGACGCTGGAAGCGCACGATCGTGTCGATCAGGGCCGTGTTGAAGGCGTGGCCCATGTGCAGGCTGCCGGTGACGTTCGGCGGCGGAATCACCACGCTGAACGGCTCCCCAGGGGCTTGGGGGTCGGGGTGAAAGGCGCCACTACTCTCCCAAGCCTGCTGCCAGCGGCTTTCCGTACCCGCCGGGTCATAGGTCTTCGGCAAGGCCTCAGTCACGGCAGGGCAATCGCAATCAGCCCATGCTCTCAAAGGGGGGTGCCGCCCCAGAGCCATCTCGCATCACTTCGATCCGTCGTACGGCCGCGGCCAAGGCGTCCAGGGACACATCCTCAGCCGAATGGGGATCGCCAAAGCCAAAGGGATTGTCGAGGTCGACCACTAGGCGAATCAGGAAGATCAACAGAAATGCAATTACGGCCAAAAAGAAAAGGGCCTCAGGCAGGGTGCGCACGGCCATGAAAACAAGGCCAAAACACAACAGGCCCGTGCCCAAATTGGCCAGCCAATAGACCAGGGGCACAAAGGATGTTTCCCGGATCGTCTCGACCCGGTTGGCCAACCTCAAGATATTCGCCATTTCGGCCACCAGCCGGGCCTGGAGCGTGGCATTGCCCTTGAGCAAGACCGAAGCTTGCACCACCGAGCCATAAACGCGGTGAAAAAGCTGCATGAACTGCTCCGTAGTGATGCGCGTCAGCAGCCAGGCCACCATGCCCTCGGCCAAATCGGCCACCGCCACCAAATGCCCTTGAACAGCGGCTGCAGGGTTGTGGGCAGAAATGGCTTGGATCTCTAGGCCAAGCACCTCCAGGGAGGTGGCAATTTCAGCAGGTAGTTTTTCGCTCTCCTTGAAATCAGACAGCACCCCATTGAGCAAAAAACCGAGCAAAAAAACCGTCGATGCCACCACCGAAGTGAATAGGGGCGTCACCTGAATTGTTTCCCAACCAAGGGCATGCACCAGGACCTTGGCCCCAGCCAAGGCCTGGATCATCAACAACACCCTCGCCAGCATTTGGATCCGGCGCCTGCGGGCAATGCGGTGGCGGTTGGCCACAAAACCTTGGGGGAGGGTCGACACGGCCAAAATCTCCTACCAGGTCATTATTATCTAAGCCAGGGCACGGCCACGGCCCGATCGAGCTGCTGCCAGCGATCCCGGTCGGCCACCACAAGTTCAATGAGGCCCGCCTGCTCAAGGGCCCCAGCAACCAGATCGGGGGCCAAGGGTCCCTGACCAAGGGCCAGGGGCAACACCAGCACCTGCTGCTCAGCCGGATCGCCCATCACCTGCAGCTCAAGGGCCACCAGCTCCCGCTCAAAAAACACCCGTCGCATTCGAGCCGCCAGCACCGGGCCCAGGGCCGCTCCAAACTCCTCCAGGCTGTCCTGATCGCCACTGCAACCGCAATTCAAGGAAAGCCAAATCAGCAATTTGGCCCAGCTGTCCACACTCCACAGGGGCTGGAAGCTCTCGCGGTGCTCGCGCACCAGCTCCGCCAGGGCGAAATCAAGGAGGGTGGCCTGCAAACGGGTGGTGTCCATCACCCCATCCTGGGCAACGGATGCTGCAACTTTGCAAGCAAACCGGCAAACTGCATGCACAACCCAATGGAGCAGGCGGCATGGCCATCGATCTCAACGATCCCGACCTGGAATTTGCCGACCTCGTCTACGCCTACCAGAGCTGGGTAATGGCGGTCATCAATGACGAAAAACTAGGGGGTGAAACCCTGCTCACCGATGACATCGCCGACGATGCCCTCAATGCCATGCGCTTCCTACCCGGCGAAGTAACCAGCGCCATCGAGACCAGCTTGGCGCGTGTCTACGACGTGGATGCCGACGAACTGGCCAGCCTGCTATTCCCGGAAGGATGAGGTGGTACCTTCACCCCCCAGCTCAGGAGACTAGTGCTGCTAGAGCATGGATCCTAGCGGGGACGCACTGCGGCCCTTGTTTTCTTTGCAGTAATCCAATGTCCGTCGACATTATCAATATATTGAAAATATTTATTTGTGAAATTCCCATGCAAACAAACTTCCTCCATACGCAGCACATTGCAGCTTGAACCAGCAAGAACATCGTCCATAACGCCAGGGCCTGTTATGTGGTAAACATTATTAGTTTGAACATCTTCAATTCGACGAAGCACCTCGTCGATCAGCAATTTTATCCAGGGGTTGCCTGGTGAACTGGCAAGAAAATAGTTAGTAAAGCGACCATCTTTTCCGACTAAAAATATTTCACTGGGATCGTCCCTTAAAAGAGAATTTACTGGCCAGACCAAATGGGCATCGACATCCATATAAATTCCCCCCTCCCGATAAAGCACCAATAGGCGCCACAGATCTGCCCTAGCTGCGCCAATGGTCAAACGGCTAAAACAATCTTGAATACGACCCTGGAAATGATTACCAACGAATATATCCATCTCCTCATCGGATACGCAGTGATAGGAGCTCGATCCAGCAAGTAGGCGATTGCAAAAATAATTTAACTTCACTGGTATTGCCACCCTTCTTGTGAAGTTAGTTTGCCACAGAACTGGGCTTATTTGGCGTTGGCTTCTACGAAAAAATATGGCCTGGGAACTAGACGGAATCAAGGCTCGCCACCCAGGGCTAGCTATATAAACTACCCGGATCAACCCTTTGCAAAGATTGCCTACAAACTTCAAACACCTACCCAGTATGTAGGCTGGATAATTGTGCACTCTTCCAATAGAGTTACCAAATCGATTCGCGGCCGTCATGGCACCAGTGCATCCAGCCTGGCTAAGGGAGGCATAGGATCTAAATAAACAAAAATGATGCCCGATGCCGGGTTCGAACCAGCGACGTCCTGCTTGTAAGGCAGGCGCTCTACCGCTGAGCTAATCGGGCTTAACGCCAATATACATCAATAGGCCATGGCCAAAAAACGAGCAAATTACCGCACCCGCTTCTGGCAACAGATCGTCTGGAAAGGCGAAGCCACTGTTACCAGGCTGCTGGTGATGCTGCTGCAGGGCCGCTCCCACCGAACCATGCGAAAAGGAGTCCGCTGGGCCCGCCAGCTAGCCACACCGGCCCTTGGCAAAAGACTCGCCACCGCCAATTCAAATTTAGCCCTGGTCTATGGCGACCAGTTGACAGCAAAGCAGCGGCAATCAATCGCAGCTACATCCCTAGATAGTTTTTTTCTTTCCTGCCTCGAATCGATTATTCAGCCGATCGAGCCCCCGTTAATTGACGTGGACGGAGAGGGCCTGGAAGATCTATTTAAGGCCCAAGCGAGGGGCCAGGGGCTAATAGTGGGATCGCTACATCTTGGCTGCTGGGATATCGGCCTACGTTGGCTTAGTCAGCATCTAGACAATCTCGTTGTGGTATACAGACCAGCCAGAAATCCCCACAGTGATGCGGTCCTAAATGCGGCTCGCAGAAGCAATAGCAATTGCCAGTGGGTGTCCCAATCTGACACCAAAAAGATACTTTTATGCATCAAAAACGGCGGAAGTCTCGTGATGATGACCGATCTCTATACCCGCAGCAGCAGCGCTCCCCAGGCAGACTTCCTTGGCCTCAACACCAGGGTCGCCAAAGGGCCCCTAGCCCTTTCCCAAAGGGCGGGTTGTCCGCTGTTTCCCGTGGCCCATGTGAGAACAGATAACGACCGCTTTCACTTCAGCTGCGGCAAACCCTTAATCCCCACCGACTCCAGCAGCGATCTCAGCGACCGGGCCAATGCCCTAAGCCTTTGGCAGGAAACCTGGATTAACACTTACACTGAGCAGTACTACTGGATAAACCGCCGCTGGCGCTCCAATGACGGCAGTGGGCAACGCCTAAGACCCAGCGGGCCTGTGGCAGAAAGAGCCTTGCGACGCGCCTAACCCCCATGGCCGAAGTAATTACGCCAATAATTGCCACTGTCCACGTCGGCAGTCAATACCCTGATCAATGGGTAGGCAAGCTAGCAAGATCGGTCGCAAAGCATGTAAAACAGCCCCATACTTTTACAATCTATACCGACAAAGTGGCCGCCAACAACTTTGAATGCACAGAATTCAGCCACCAAATAATCGAGCTGGTCGATATCGAAGCGAATCAACTACTCGGATATTTTGCAAAGTTAAGGCTTTTTGACCAACGCCTGACGGGAGTCCAGCCGTTTCTATATCTGGATCTGACCCTTGTTGTCAGAAACAGCTTAGATCCCCTAATTGAGGAGGGTCAATCAAGCCAGGCAAGCTTGATTGGGGTCGCAGACTGGAACTATCCAATTCTTAATTCCTCCGTACTTTGGATTAAACCCAGCCCAGCCACCCAGGAAGTCTGGACAGCATGGTGCGAAGAGCGCTACGACAAATCACATTTTCCAGGCGATCAGAACTTTATTTTCAAAGTCTTCCAAGATAAAAACAATGAAGAATTGCGATATTGGCCAAGTGAATGGATTAGTTCATATAAAGTTCTCCTCAAAACAGCAAACAAAAACCGCCAATTAGCTGCCACAAAACTGAACCAATCCTTGATTCTAAAATTCCATGGCAAACCCAAAATGGATAGCGTTCTGGCTGCCTTGCCGCCACTATCAATCGTGCTTCGCTATCCGCTCAAGCCCTGGCTCTGGCGATACCTGAGGGCAGAACTAAAAAGCGATTGGGGCAATTGATTTGTCGCTGAAGCCCTACTGAAACCATGGCCAGCGGACGCCAACACGATCGCGCCACCTGGCTACTCAGCCTCCCCTTTGGCCTGCTCTGGGGGCCCTGGCTTGGCCTGGCGGGCATCGGCAGCGCCGGTTTGGGCTTTCTGCTGGGGGGCCTGCTGCTTTCGCCCGATCTAGACACCCGCTCAAATCCCACCCGCCGCTGGGGGCCCCTCAAGCTGCTGTGGTGGCCCTACCGGAGCCTGCTCAGCCACCGCTCGCTCTTTTCCCATAGTCCCCTGCTGGGGAGCGGCCTGCGGTTGGCCTATCTGCTGGCCATGCTGCTGATGATCTGCGCGCTTTTGCATCCCTGGGGTGCACCCAGCCCGGAATCCGTGCTGCGCGAGATCCACCAGCTCTGGCTGCAGCAAAGGCCGCTAGTAATTGCTGCGCTGGTGGGGGTGGAAGCCAGCAGTTGGCTGCACCTCATTCAAGATGGCGATCCCATGCCCCGCCTGCCAAAGGTGGGAAGGTGAGGCAAATTGGCCGCCGCCATGAGTAGCCCGCTTCCCCCCTTGCCCGATTCGAGCCCAACGGCAAGCCCAACGGCAAGCCTGGCGGCCGTGGCGAGGCTGATTGATGTGGTGGCCCAGCTGCGCAATCCAGATAGTGGTTGCCCCTGGGACCTGGAGCAAACCCACGCTTCCCTCATTCCCTACGTGCTGGAGGAGGCCCACGAAGTGGCCGATGCCATCCGCCATGGCGATGACAGCCACCTGGCAGAAGAGCTGGGCGACCTGTTGCTGCAGGTGGTGCTCCATGCCCAAATCGCCAGTGAAGAAAACCGTTTTGACCTAGCCGAGATTGCAATCGGCATCAGCGAAAAACTGGTGCGCCGCCACCCCCACGTGTTCGCCGGTGCAGAAGCCGCAGACAGTGCCGCAGTCAGAGCCAGCTGGGAAGCGATCAAGGCCGCCGAAAAAGCCCAGCTGCCAGCGATGTCATCTGCCAACGCATCCGCCACCAAATCAGCCAGCCCCCTGAGCGATCGCCTGGCGGGCAAGGTGCGCGGCCAAGCCGCCCTGGCTGGCGCCATGACCATCTCAAAACAGGCCGCCGCAGCGGGCTTCGAATGGGACGACATGGCAGGGGTTTGGGCCAAGGTGAACGAAGAGCTCGACGAACTCAAGGAAGCGGTGCAGGAAGCCCTTAGTTCCGGCGACAAAGCGCATGCCCAGGAGGAATTGGGCGATCTGCTGTTCACCCTGGTGAACGTGGCGCGCTGGTGTCAGATCTGCCCTGAAGAGGGCCTGGCCGGCACCAACCAGCGATTTCTGGATCGCTTCTCCCGGGTGGAAGCTGCCCTGGGCGGCGAGCTGGGCGGCCGCTCGATCCGCGAACTGGAGGGCCTGTGGCAGCAGGCCAAGGCCCAGATTCGGGCTGAACGCGATGCCCCCACTAGCCCCTAAACCCCGGTCAACTTCCCCTCAATCCTCCGGCAGCTGAACCCGGCCGCTGCGCTGGCCCTTGATGGCGCTGCGTTGTTTTTTGGCTGCCAGGCGCCTTTCCTTAGAGCCCCGGGTCGGTTTGGTGGCTCGTCGAGGCGGCGGCGGCGGCTTGATCGCCTCCTGCAACAACTCCACCAAGCGGCGCTGGGCAGCCACCCGGTTTTGCCATTGGGAGCGGTGCTCGCTGGCCGCAATCACCACGCAGCCATCAATTAGCCGGGTCTCCAGCCGCCCCAGGGCCCGGGCCTTGAGCAGCAGCGGCAGGGCAGCAGAGGCCACCAAATCAAAAACCAACTCCACCCGCGAGTCGGTGGTGTTCACGTTCTGACCGCCCGGACCGGAGGAGCGGGAGAAGCGCCAGCGCAGCTCCGTAGCTGGGATAAGCAGGCGAGGGCTGAGCTGCAGATCCACTTACAGAAATCACTGCCCGCTGCCAGCATGATCGCAGCGCCATCACATCGGCAATCTCCATGGGCCAGGGTTCCCGCTACGACCAGCTCCATCGCAGCATCGTAATCCGAGCCGACATCTACGGCGGCGCGAGCAGCAAACCCCGCATCCTGGCGGCTGGGCTTGGCTTCGAGGGCATCACGGGGATCCCAGGCCTGGTCAGCGAAAACCAGATCGGCCTGGCCGAGGCGGCGGGCGCCGGGGTGGTGCAGGAGCTGCTGGGGCTGGATCCAGCCGCACCACTGCGCAACATCACCTCAGGCACGGCGCCGTCAGGGGTTCAACTCGGTGGCTTCAGCAACGCCATGGCGACGCAGACCTTCATGGATGCGATGCCGATCGAATTCAGCCATCCGCTGCTGCCAAGCACGGTGCTGCCCGAGAACTTCCGCATCCACCTCAACACCGGAGAGGTGGTGACACCGCTCTATGTGGCCCAGAACCCAAACCTCGACTTCAACGAGCGGCAAACCGTGGTGGCCTTCGGTTATTTCGCGAACCGGCTCCCAACCGGAGATCCCAGTGCCGTGCATCCAGTGCGCTTCGAGGTGGTCAATGGCGGCAGTAACCCTGTGCAGCTGATCACCCCAAGTGGCTTGGTGGACGGCACGGGCCTGAGCAAGAGCAGCAACAACCCCTACGACCCCTTCAACGGCCCCACCCTGGTGGGCGCCAAGCTCAGCCGTCTCTCACTGGCTGGGGATTACCCAGCGCCGGCCTTCACCAACTCCGTAGCCAACCATGGAGTGGAGTACTACGGCACCAGCGAAAAGCTCTACCGGCTGCGCCTGTTCACCTCTGGCGGCTTCTCCCCTGATGGAGTTAGCGGCTTCCTGCCCCAGGAATTTGCGCGCTTCTTCCAGCTGAAAGCTCAGGGGCGATTCCGGAAAGCGATCACCATCGACAAGGCCGGCACCAACGTCAAGGTGAAGGGCGGGACGCTCCAGGTGCTGGGCATCGCCGACCTCGGCAACGGCCTCTCTGCCAACCCCGACTACACCTACGCGGAAGACCACGACAACCAGTTCGACATCATCATCAAGGCCTCGAGTCCCAAAGCGATCCGCGCCCTAGAGGCCGTCGTGTTGCCCGATCCACGCCTTGGCACCCACAGCCCCATCTACAACCCCGGCGGTCCCGGCACCGATCCCCTGCCCGCCTACCGCTACACCCAGCCCTCACCAGGCCAGACCATCGCTGTGGAGTTCGCCCTCGAGGATCCGGCCACGGTGAGCTGGGCTGATCAGAGCCTGGCCTCCTACGACAGCGCCGATGACCTGGCGGTGGCCTTTCGCCTGCGTGATTCGATCACCGGCGAATGGCGCCTCACCAGCAGTTCCAGCCAAGCCAACAGCTTGGTGAGCTCCGGTAACTGGCAACTGGTGAACGTGCCCTTTGCCACCAACCCCAACGACAGCTACGTGGCGAATGTGGTGGAGCTGCGCAGCAGCAACCGCAACGACACCGTGTATTCCGCTGATCCAGGCCAGATCAGCCTGCTGGAGAGAGCCGGCTACAACAACCAAGGCACGGTCTTCACTGCCTACAACAAGCCTCTGCAGGGACTCGATCCGATGTGGCAACTGGTCTCACCCAATGGCCAGCACGCCATCACCGCCTCCCTCGACGAGCGGCGCCACTGGCTGGAGCAAGGCTGGCGAAACGATGGCATCGCCTTTTACAGCGTGGCCTTTCCGAACGCAAGCACAACACTCGGATGGGAGGCTTAGCTGTACCGAGATTTAGCCAAAACCCGTGAGTCCGTCACCCGTCACCACCTCCGGCTGGCCCATCTCCAGCCCTAACTGGATCGACGAAACCTTCGATGGCGTGCGCTACGGCCTGGAAGGCCGAGTGATCGCCGAGCAGCAATCGGCCTTTCAAAGGGTGACGATCATCGAGAGCGCGCGCTACGGCAAGGGCCTGCTGCTGGATGGCTGCTGGATGACCGCCGAACGCCAGGAGCGGCATTACCACGAAGCAATCGTGCACCCGGCCCTCTGCGCCGCCGAGACGCTCGAGCGGGTGCTGGTGATTGGTGGCGGCGACGGCGGCACCGCCCGCGAATGCCTGCGCCACAAGGGCGTGCGCCAGCTCGACCTGGTGGAGATCGATGGCCTGGTGGTGGAGTGGAGCCAGCAGCACCTGCCCAGCATTGGCGGAGGCTGCTGGAGTGATCCCCGCCTCCAGCTCACCGTGGGCGATGGCATCGCCTGGGCCGCCAACGCAGCCGATGCCAGCTACGACGTGGTGATAGTCGATGGCTCCGATCCGGCCGGTCCGGCCGAGGGCCTGTTCAACCGCGCCTTCTTTGAACACTGCCGGCGCATCCTCAAGCCCGGCGGCGTGTTCGCCACCCAGAGCGAATCACCGGAGGCCTTCCGCCACGTGCACATCGACACCGTGCGCCTGATACGCGAGGTATTCGGCCACGCCGATCCGATGTATGGCTGGGTACCGATGTACCCGAGTGGCTGGTGGAGCTGGACCTTCGCCGCCACAGACGGCCGCCGGTATCTGCAGCCGGATCCCGCCCGCGCCGCGGCCGTGGCCTGTGGCTGTGAAATCTGGAGCCCCCGCTGGCAGGGCGGCGCCTTCGAGGCGATCCCCGCCTATGTGGAGCGGGCCCTAGCCGAATAGGGCCCTAGTAACAGCAGGTGCCGCTGGTGCGCTGCTCCCGCAGGCGCTCGTGCTGCTGGCTGATCAGCAACACCGCCAGGGTCGGGTGGTTGTGCAGGAGGTTTAAGAAACGCAGTCGGTCCAGCCGCACCACCTCCACCGGGGTGAGGGCTACGGCCTCGTTGCGGTAGGTCCCCTCGTGCCAAACGATGTCTTGATAACTGAAAACCTCACCGGGCCGATAACAGAGCTTTTCGCCCCCTTCACCAATCACCTCGACGATGCCGCGGCGCATGCCATAAATCGCTTCAGCCGAGCTGCCGCGGCTAAAAACCTTGGCTCCGGTGGGCAGGGTGATGACCTCACAGTCGACTTGGGCTGCCATCAGCTCAAGAGCGGTGTTGATGGCCAGGGATGCAACCAATCCTTCAGCTCCGATAGAAAGTTATTACTCACCTATTACATTCCTCCGGGCCCGACACCGGTGCCTCAATGGCAGCAAATGGCCAAATTCGGCCAATACTGGTTTAAAAATTAAGATTTCCTTCAGGATTCGAGCATGGGTTCGAGGCTGAGCTGGCGATTTGAGTTGCCCGCAGCGGTCGGCGCAACGCAGTGGCGACAGCTACGGCAGCAAGGGCGTTGAACCATCGAGCCCTCGAGGGGGTAGCCCACCGTAGAAATGGCAAAGGCAAATGCAAAGCACCCACCCGCCAATCTTTCGACTCTCTTCTGCATTGGCCGCCCACAGCAAATAGGGTCCTGGACATGAAGCGAACCCCTTTATTTGAGGCCGCCCAAGCTGCTGGCGGCCGCATGGTGCCCTTTGCCGGCTGGGAGATGGCCGTGCAATTTGAAGGCTTGGTGTCTGAACACAGGGCAGTGCGCAACCACTGCGGCATGTTCGACATCTCCCACATGGGCGTGCTGCAGCTCCAGGGGGATGGGGCCAAAGACGCCCTCCAGGGCCTGGTGCCCACCGACCTCTTTCGCATTGGCCCCGGCGAGGCCTGCTACACGGTGCTGCTCAACGAACAGGGGGGCATCATCGATGACCTGATCATCTACGACTGCGGTTGGCAGCCCGACTGCCAGGCCCACTCCCTGCTGGTGGTGATCAATGCGGCCTGTGCGGAGGGCGACACCGCCTGGCTGCGCAGGCATTTGGAGCCCAAGGGCGTTGCCATCTCAGATCGCAAGGGTGACGGGGTGCTGCTGGCCCTGCAGGGCCCCGCCGCCGCCGCCCGGCTGGAAGCGCTCAGCGGCTGCGACTTGGCCAGCTTGCCCCGTTTTGGCCACCGTCAGATCCAGCTCAACGGCTCGGCCGCAGGGGCTGCAGCTGGGGCGGCGCTATTTGTTGGTCGCACGGGCTACACCGGCGAAGACGGCTTTGAGCTGCTGCTGGAGGCCCCGGCAGGTGTGGCCCTCTGGGCCCAGCTCTTGGCGGAGGGAGTAGCGCCCTGCGGCCTCGGCGCCCGCGACAGCCTGCGCCTGGAGGCGGCCATGCACCTCTACGGCAACGACATGGATGCCAGCACCACCCCCTTGGAAGCGGGCCTGGGCTGGCTGGTGCACTTGGAAATGCCCAAGCCCTTCATTGGCCGCGAGGTGCTGGAGAAGCAGAGCGCCGCAGGGGTAAGCAAGCGGTTGGTGGGGCTCAAGCTCCAGGGCCGGGCGATTGCTCGCCACGGCTACCCGGTGCTGCACAACGGCAGCGCCGTGGGTGAAATCAGCAGCGGCACCTGGTCGCCAAGCCTTGAGGAAGCGATTGCCCTGGCCTACGTACCCACACCCCTGGCGAAGCTCGGCACAGCACTGGCGGTGGAAATACGCGGCAAATCAGAACCGGCCGTGGTGGTGAAGCGCCCCTTCTACCGACGCTGAACACCATCAAGCTGGGAGGCGGCGAGGGAAGGGTCGGCGTGGGAAAATTGGTAATTGTTTTGTAATACCCCATGCGCAGCCACGGGTGCGGTGATCTGCGCGCTGAAGCCGTAGGCCAGGTAGTCGAGCTGTGCGGCTGGGTGGACCGCAGCCGGGACCACGGCGGTGTCATCTTCATCGACCTGCGTGACCGCAGCGGCACGGTGCAGATAACGGTGGATCCGGACAACGGCGCCGAGATGTTTGCCACGGCCGAGCACCTACGCAACGAGACGGTGATTCAGGTTCGTGGAAAGGTGCGCGAGCGCCCCGCCGAGGCCCTTAACGACAAGCTCGCCACCGGTGGCGTCGAGGTGATGGCCGATGTCATCACCGTGCTCAATGCCGTGAAGGGCAATCTCCCCTTTGCCGTATCGGTGCACGACGAGGAGAACACCCGCGAAGAACTGCGGCTGCGGCACCGCTACCTGGACCTGCGCCGCGAGCGCATGAACGGCAACCTGCGCCTGAGGGCCCAGACCATCCAGGCCGCCCGGCGTTTCCTCGAGGACGAGGGCTTCATCGAGGTGGAAACACCCGTGCTAACCCGCTCCACCCCCGAGGGTGCCCGCGACTATTTGGTGCCCAGCCGGGTATGTGGCGGCGAGTGGTTTGCCCTACCCCAATCCCCCCAGCTGTTTAAGCAGCTGCTGATGGTGGGCGGCATCGAGCGCTACTACCAGGTGGCCCGCTGCTTCCGCGACGAAGACCTCAGGGCCGACCGCCAGCCGGAATTCACCCAGCTGGACATCGAAATGAGCTTCATGGACCAGGAGCAAATCCTGGAACTAAACGAAGCCCTGATCAGCACGATCTGGAAAAAGGTGAAGGGGGTCGAGCTGCCCCGCCCCTTCCCCCGCCTCACCTGGCATGGGGCCATGGAGCGCTACGGCACCGACCGGCCCGACACCCGCTACGGCCTGGAGCTGTTGAACGTCAGCGACCTGGTGTCCGACATGGGCTTCAAGGTGTTCTCAGGGGCCGTCGCTTCTGGTGGCTCGGTCAAGTGCATCGCCGTGCCCGGTGGCAATGAGGCGATCAGCAACGTGCGGATCAAGCCCGGCGGCGATGTGTTTAGCGAAGCCCAGAAAGCCGGGGCGGGCGGCCTGGCCTTCATCCGCGTGCGCGAAGACGGCGAAATCGACACGATTGGCGCCATCAAGGACAACCTCAGCGAGGAAAAAAAGGCCGAATTGCTGGCGCGCAGCGGCGCCGAGCCCGGCACCCTGCTGCTATTCGGTGCCGGCGACACCGCCACGGTGAATAAGGCCCTCGATCGGGTGCGCCAATACCTGGCCCGGGAGCTGGGGCTGGTGCAAAAAGATAGGGAGAACGACACCTGGAACTTCCTTTGGGTCGTGGATTTCCCGATGTTTGAGTTCAACGCTGGCGAAAACCGTTTCCAAGCGCTGCACCACCCCTTCTGCGCCCCCCATCCGGGCGACCTCGGCAACGATCCAGCAGCCTGGGCCGAAACCCTGCCCGGCGCCCGCGCCCAGGCCTACGACCTGGTGCTCAACGGCCTAGAGCTGGGGGGTGGCTCCCTACGCATCCACGATTCCGCCCTGCAGCGCCAGGTTTTGCAGACCATTGGCCTACCCCTCGAAGAAGCCAACCAGCAGTTCGGCTTCCTGATGGAAGCCCTCGACATGGGGGCCCCACCCCACGGCGGCCTGGCCTTCGGCATCGATCGGATGGTGATGCTTTTGGCCGGCGAGGAATCAATCCGCGACACGATCGCCTTCCCTAAAACCCAGCAGGCCCGCTGCCTAATGACCGGAGCCCCGGGCGGAGCGGCCCTAAGTCAGCTGGAAGAGCTGCATGTGGCCAGCACCTGGGTGGATGAGGCAGAAGACGGCTTTGCACTGTCGGTAGATTGAAGAATCAGTCGACCCGCCATGAGCAAATTCGTTTTTGTAACTGGCGGAGTGGTGTCGAGTATCGGCAAGGGAATCGTGGCCGCCAGCCTGGGAAGGCTGCTCAAATCCAGGGGCTATAGCGTTTCAATCCTCAAGCTCGATCCCTACCTAAACGTGGATCCGGGCACGATGAGTCCGTACCAACACGGTGAGGTTTTTGTCACCGAAGACGGGGCCGAAACCGACCTAGACCTCGGCCACTACGAGCGCTTCACCGACACCGCCATGTCTCGCCTCAACAGCGTGACAACCGGCTCGATCTACCAATCCGTAATTAATAAGGAACGCCGGGGCGACTACAACGGCGGCACCGTGCAGGTGATCCCCCACATCACCGGAGAAATCCGCGAACGGATCAAACGGGTGGCCGCCAACAGCAGTGCCGATGTGGTGATCACGGAAATTGGCGGCACCGTGGGCGACATTGAATCCCTGCCTTTTCTTGAAGCAATCCGCGAATTCCGCGGGGACGTGGGCCGCCAGGACCTGGCCTACGTGCATGTGACCCTGCTGCCCTTCATTGGCACCTCCGGAGAGCTCAAGACCAAGCCCACCCAGCACTCCGTCAAGGAGTTGCGTTCGATCGGCATCCAGCCCGATGTGCTCGTCTGCCGCAGCGACAGGGCCATCAGCGACGACCTCAAGGCCAAGATCGGCGGCTTCTGCGGAGTGCGCACCAAGGCGGTAATCGAGGCCCTTGATGCCGACAGCATTTACGCCGTGCCCCTGGCCATGGAGCAGGCCGGCCTCTGCCAGGAGGTGCTGGACGTACTCGACCTGCCAAACCACAACAGCGACATGGTGCGTTGGCAGGAGTTGGTGACCAAACTACGCAACCCGGGTCCCGCCGTGAAGGTAGCTCTGGTGGGGAAATATGTGCAGCTCAACGATGCCTACCTCTCGGTGGTGGAGGCCCTGCGCCACGCTTGCCTCGATGTGGATGCCTCCCTCGATCTGCGCTGGGTTTGCGCCGAGCAAATTGAAAGCCAAGGGGCCGAGGCCCTGCTCAAGGGCATGGATGCGGTGGTGGTGCCCGGTGGTTTTGGCAACCGGGGCGTCGATGGCAAGGTGGCTGCAATCCGCTGGGCCCGCGAACAGCGGGTGCCCTTCCTCGGCCTCTGCCTTGGGATGCAGTGCGCCGTGATCGAATGGGCCCGCAACCAGGCCGGACTCGTTGGGGCCACTAGCGCCGAACTGGATACCGACAGCCCCCACCCCGTAATTCACCTGTTGCCAGAGCAACAGGATGTGGTCGATCTGGGCGGCACGATGCGCCTGGGCGTCTATCCCTGCCGGCTCACCCCGGGCACCATGGGCCAGCGGCTCTACGGCGATGAGGTGGTCTACGAGCGCCACCGCCACCGCTACGAGTTCAACAACGCATATCGCAACCTCTTTTTGGAATCGGGCTACGAGATCAGCGGCACCTCCCCCGATGGCCGCCTGGTGGAACTGATCGAATTGAAAAACCACCCCTTCTTCACGGCCTGCCAATACCACCCGGAATTTCTCTCGCGGCCGGGCAAACCCCATCCCCTGTTTAGGGGCCTGGCGGAAGCCGCCCAACAGGTGTCGGCCGCAGCCCCCATCCCCAGCAGCCTTGGACAACCCAGCGCCAGCTGAAGCAGGCCTGCCGGTGGTGGAAACCTTCCATTCCCTCCAGGGGGAAGGGTTGCATGCGGGCCGCAGCGCCTTTTTCATTCGTCTGGGCGGCTGCAGCGTGGGCTGCAGTTGGTGCGACACCAAACATTCCTGGCCGGCCGAAGCCCACCCCAGCCGAAGCCTGGCCTCCCTTGCGGCGGAAGCCCAGCAAGCAGCTGGAGCTGGAGCTGCCTTTGTGGTGGTTACGGGCGGCGAACCCCTGCACCACAACCTCGACGACCTCTGCACCGCCCTGGCCAAATCGGGTCTGCCCCTGCACCTGGAAACCAGCGGCGTGGATCCCCTGAGCGGTCGGTTCGACTGGATCACCCTCTCCCCGAAGGCCCACCGGCCACCCACCCCTGAGCTGCTGGCCGCCTGCCAGGAACTCAAGGTGATCGTGCATGGACCTGGAGATTTGGCCTTTGCCGAAGAGATGGCAACTGCTTGCCTAAGCGCCAGCCAAAAGCTCGGGCAGCCGGCCCTGTTGCTCCAGCCCGGCTGGCAAAGCGAGGAGGGGAAAGAACTCGCTATTGCCTACGTGCGCCAACACCGCCCGTGGCGGCTCAGCCTGCAAAGCCACAAGTGGCTGGGGGTGCGCTAGATGGCGTTGGCAGCGCGGTGCTGGGTTTCCGCCTTCCAGAGCTTCCAGCGCACCTGCAGGTTCTTGGGTGCATAGATCACGATCGGCCGGCTCACCTTGTAGGGCATCACAAAGGGTTTGCCGGCGCGGACCACAAAGCGCTCCTGCAGCGGTTGGCCGGGGGGGCAGGCCATGCGCGTAGAGGCAAGGGGCCCCACATCACTGATCTTCAGATAGCTGAGTTCGGGGTTGGCCGGCGGATGGTCAACCCGCAACCGCGCCGAAAAGGTGTACTGGTTGCAGTCCGCCTTGACAAGCTGGCCGACCAACACCTCAACCCGCCAATCGCGGGGATTGGGGGAAATGGTGGGATCAGCAGTGGGCGGCAGCACCCCAGGCAGCTGGATCACCCAGCGGGTCTCCCCAGCCGCGGCCGCCGGATAGCCGCTGAGATCGAGCCGTGGAATCGCCAAGCCCGCCAGGGCAAGGGGGCCAAACCCACCGGTGGCAATGCCCGCAGCCATTCCCATTCCCAAGCCCAACAGGCGAGACAGCAGCACAGGCCAAATTCCAACTGGGCCCATCTTGGCGAGCAACGCCGCCAGGGCCACAGGGCGGGTAGACATCGCCTGCTGATCTGGCAGCCTTTTGAAATGAGTAGCCCCCTGCCAAGCGAAGTTCCTGGAGGTAACCCAAAGGCGATTGCCCTGCTTTCCGGCGGCCTGGATTCAGCTACGGCAGCGGCCCTGGCGATCGAGGCGGGCTATGCCGTTACCGGCCTTTCCTTCGACTATGGCCAAAGGCATCGGCGCGAATTGGCAGCAGCCAACCAGCTGGCCGCCCACCTGCAGCTGAACGGCCACCACACCATCTCCGTAAATCTGGCCAGTTGGGGGGGCTCGGCCCTCACCGATGCCAGCATCGCCGTACCGACCACAGGGGTGCAAAGCGGCCTGATCCCCAGCACCTATGTGCCCGGACGCAACACGGTTTTCATTGCCCTGGGCCTGAGCCTGGCCGAGGCCGAGGGCGCAGAAAAGCTGGTGCTGGGCGTGAATGCGGTGGACTATTCGGGCTATCCCGATTGCCGCCCGGATTACCTGGCCGCCTTCCAAACCCTGGCGGACCTGGCCAGTAAGAGCGGTAGGGAAGGCCGCGGAGCCCAACTGTGGGCACCGCTGGTGGCATGGGGCAAAACCGAGATCGTGCGGGAGGCCCTGCGGCTGGGGGTGCCGATCGGAGCCACCTGGAGTTGCTACAGCGGTGGCGAAGAGCCCTGCGGCGTTTGCGACAGCTGCCGAATTCGCGATGGAGCCCTGGTCGAGGCGGGCCATCCCGAACTGGCCAGCAATCGTCGATGAACTCCCTACCGACCAAAAGGCTGCAGCGGGCCATGGCCTGGCGCGAGCCCATGGCCCTTGTGCACGGCCTGGTAGCCAAGTTCGGCCGCGAGGGTTTGGTCTGGCTCGACGGCGATGGTGTGGGGCAAGGCCGCTGCAGCCGGATAGGCATCAATCCCCTGGCCCAGCGGGTTTGCCGCGGCCTGCCGGGGCCCACCTGCCCGGAAGATCCCTGCTCGGAAGATCCCTTCGCCGCCCTGAGTTCCATCTCCCAGGATGGCGGCCACTGGATGGGCTGGCTGGCCTACGAGGCCGGGGCCTGGGTGGAGGCCGGCGCACACTGGGCCACCAGCGACATGGCCGTGCTGTGGGCCGCCCGGCACGACCCGATATTGCTGCTCGACCACCAGGAACAGAGCCTGGTGCTGGAGGGCAGCGATCCGGGGCGAATCAAGGCCATGGCTGAGCTGATCGAAGCCCTGCCCATGGCCAAGGGGCCCCACCAGGCCGGTGAGGCAGCAAACCTTGGCATTCCCCTGCCGGCCTGGCAGTGGCACACCGACCCCGCCGCCTTCGCCCGCCAGGTAAGCAAGATCCTGGAATGGATAGCTGCCGGAGACATGTTTCAGGCCAATCTGACGGCCTGTTGCGAATTCCAGGCCCCAGCTACCCCCGATCCCCTTGCCCTCTACGGCCGCCTGCGCCAGGGCTGCCCCGCCCCCTTTGGGGGCCTGGCGATCGCCGGCGCTGGGGCCCAGGGCGAAGCCGTGCTCTCCAGCTCCCCGGAGCGTTTCCTGCGGCTGGGGCAGGACGGCCAGGTGGAAACTCGACCGATCAAGGGCACCCGCCCGCGCCGCAGCGATGCCCAGGCCGATGCAGCCGAAGCCGCCGCCCTGGTGACCAGCGGCAAGGATCGGGCCGAAAACGTGATGATCGTGGACCTGCTCCGTAATGATCTGGGCCGGGTTTGCCAGCCCGGATCGATTGGGGTGAGCCAACTGGTGGGTCTAGAGAGCTATCGCCAGGTGCACCACCTCACCTCGGTGGTGCGGGGCAGCCTGCAACCTGAGCGCAACTTGGTGGACCTGCTGCGGGCCTGCTGGCCCGGCGGTTCCATCAGCGGAGCCCCCAAAATTCGGGCTTCTCAACGGCTGGCAAGCCTGGAACCGGTGCCCCGGGGGCCCTACTGCGGCAGCCTGTTTTGGCTTGCTCCAGATGGCCAATTCGATAGCAACATCTTGATCCGATCAGTTGTGATCAAGGACCAAAGGCTGCGGGTACATGCCGGTTGCGGCATCGTCGCCGATTCCGATCCAGCGGCTGAAGCAGAAGAAATGGGCTGGAAGCTGAAGCCCCTGCTGGAGGCCCTGGCATGAGTGCGGACGGCCCCGGCAAAGCGATCGCCTGGATCGACCAACCCGGGCCAAAGGGCAGTTGGGGCAGCCCCGACGATCTGGCCATTCCCATCAGTGATCGGGCCCTACTGCTGGCCGATGGGATTTTTGAAACCCTGCTGGTGGAAGCAGGTGTGAGCTGCAGGCTTGAGGAACACCTGGCCCGCTGGCAAAGGGGCGCCCACCTGCTCGCCATGGCCGAGCCCCCGGCCAAAGGCCAGGTGCAAAAACTGATTGGCGAAGCAGTTAGCCGCAGCGGCATCACAGGCGGTGCCCTCAGGCTCAATTGGAGCCGGGCCAGCGGGGGACCGAGCGGGGGGCCGAGCGGGGCCGGGCGGGGCCTGGATTTGCCCAGCGAGCAAAGCGGCCGCTTCTGGCTGCAACTAAATCCCTACCGCCCAAACTTTGCGCCGGTGCGGCTGTTCGTCAGTCCCACGGAAAGCCGCAGTGCCACCAGCCTGCTGAGTTGCTGCAAAACCATGGCCTACGGAGCGGCGATCCAGGCCCGCCGCCAGGCGGTAGCCGCCGGTTTCGACGACGCCCTGCTCCCCTGCTCGGGGGGCCCGCACCCAGGCGAATTGAGCTGCGGCACCAGCGCCAATCTCCTGGTGCTCAGCAGTTCTGGCTGGATCACCCCTCCCCTGGCCAGCGGTTGCCTCCCGGGGGTAATGCGCGGCCTGGCCCTGCAGCTGGGCCTGGCCAAAGAAAAGGTGATTGGCGCCGCTGATTTGCACGCCAGCGCCGGCGCCCTACTGATCAACAGCCTGGGCTGCCGGCCGATCAGCCAGTTGGGCGACCAGCCCCTGCCGATCGCCCCTGAACCTGAAGCCCTATGGCGGCAATTGCTGGCGGCGCCGGGAATCACAACTTGAGCAATTCATAAATCCGAACTAGGCACTAACCCTGGGCAAACTGCCACGCAAGCCTTGGGTTTGTAGCAATAGGCACTCGGGCATTAGCCCCTGCTGGCCAGGATCAGCCCAGCTGTCACGGGCGGGGAATGTTTACCGAATACCGACCCACCCGGGGATACGACGAATACTTCAGTGCCTTTGACCAACCCCGCAGCAGCCTCCAACCCCTGCTCTCTTCCCTGGGTCAGCTGGGCCTGGCCGAACTGAATCGGAACCATGCGGCCGCGGGCATGCTGCTCAAACGCCTAGGCGCCACCTTCCGGCTCAACGATTCCGGTAATAAGGGCGTAGAGAGAATCCTGCCCTTCGACCCCCTGCCCCGGCTCATTGGCCTGGCGGATTGGCAACGCCTGGAGCAGGGCTTGGTTCAACGGCTTGAGGCGATCGACCAATTTCTTGGAGACGTCTACGGGCCCCAAAAAATTCTCAACGACGGGGTGGTTCCCCGCGCAGATGTTGAAAGCTCCCAGGGCTGGCGGCCCGAGATGCGGGACTTTCAGCCCCCCCTCGGCAAGTGGTGCCATGTGTCTGGCCTTGATCTGGTCAGGGATGGTGAAGGCACCTGGCGCGTGCTTGAGGACAACCTGCGTTGCCCCTCCGGGGTGGCCTATTTCCTCGAGAACCGGCGCGTGATGAAGCGCATGTTCCCGAGCCTGTTTTCGGGGCGCACGGTCCAACCGATCGACGACTACCCCTCCCATCTGCTGCAAACCTTGCGGGAACTTGCCCCCTGGACCGACAACCCCAAGGTTGTGCTGCTCACCCCTGGAGTTTTCAACAGCGCCTACTTCGAGCACAGCTACCTGGCCCAACAGATGGGAATCCAGCTGGTGGAAGGCCGGGATCTGCTCTGCCAGGAAGACCGGGTTTGGATGCGCAGCACCAGTGGCCTGGAGCCCGTGGATGTGATCTACCGCCGCATCGACGACGATTTCCTTGATCCAGCCGTATTTCGCAGCGATTCGATGTTGGGGGTGCGGGGCCTGATGGGCGCCTACCGAGCCGGCCGGGTAGCCATCGCCAATGCCCCGGGCACGGGTGTGGCCGACGACAAGCAGATCTACGCCTACGTGCCGGAAATGATCCGCTACTACCTGGGGGAAGAGCCGATCATTGAAAACGTGCCCACCTACCTCTGCTCCCGCCCAGATGACCAGGCCTATGTGCTGGCCCACCTGGGCGAACTAGTGGTGAAGGCGGTGGCTGAAGCCGGGGGCTACGGAATGTTGATCGGGCCCCATGCCAGCCAGGCTGAAATTGCTGATTTTGCGGAAAAGATCAAGGCCGACCCCCGCAACTACATCGCCCAACCCACCCTCGAACTCTCGACGGTGCCATCCCTCAGCGAAGGCGAGCTATTTCCCTGCCACGTGGATTTGCGGCCCTACGTGTTGCGGGGTAAGGGGGCCTGGATCAGTCCGGGTGGCCTGACCCGGGTGGCGCTGCGCCGGGGCTCCCTGGTGGTGAATTCATCCCAGGGCGGCGGCTGTAAGGACACCTGGATAGTCGATGAAAGTTCGGCCCAGGAGTTTGTCCCATGCTGAGTCGAGTTGCCGACTGCCTCTACTGGATCAACCGCTACGTGGAGCGGGCAGAGAACATCTCCCGCTTCGTTGAAGTAAGCGAAGCGATGGCCCTCGATTGCCCCCCCGGCAGCGCCGAACCCTGGCTACCCCTAATCGAGGCCAATGGGGACCGGGAGCTCTTCGACAAGCTGCACCCCTCCGCCACCCCGGAAGATGTGGTCAGCTTCCTGGTGCGCAACGAAGAAAACCCCAACAGCATCATCAACTGCATCGCCTTTGCCCGGGAAAACGCCCGCCAAATCCGCGAGGTGATCACCACGGAAATGTGGGAGCAGCTCAACGACATCTACTGGATCCTGCAAGAAAGCACGACCTTCTGGAAGGAGCCGGGCCAGGAGCAGCTGCGCAACATTCGACGGGCCTGCCAACTCTTTTATGGGATCACCGATTCAACCTTGAGCCGCGACCTCTCCTGGCAATTCAGCCGGCTGGGGCGCCTGCTGGAGCGGGCCGAAAAAACCAGCCGCATCCTCGATGTGAAGTACTTCCTGCTTTTGCCCTCCCCCGATGAGGTGGGGGGGGTGCTCGATGAACTGCAGTGGATCTCCCTGTTGCGCAGTGCGGGGGCCTATCAAATGTTCCGCCAATCGCGGCAGCAGGCGATCGAACCAAAGGCGGTGGCGGGCTTTCTCCTACTCAATCCGATCTTTCCTCGTTCGGTGCGCTACTGCCTCGAGCGCATCCACGAAACGCTCAAGATAATCAGGGGTGAATCCGTGCCCGGCGCTCCTGATGAGCTGGAATGCCTCAGCGGTCTGACCCTGGCCCGCTGGAGCTACACCAGCATTGATGCGTTGATTGCCGAGGGCCTCCATGAAGCCATCGACAGCCTGCAAAGCGATTTCAATCAACTTCACGAACAGATTGAACAGCGGTACTTCATCACTGCCAACATCTCTGCTTCTCCCACCACCCTTTCCAGCGCAGAGTTGCCATGCGTGCCCGCCTAACCCACACCTTCACCTACCGCTACAGCAAGCCGGTGCAGCTGGGTCCGCACAGGTTTTGCCTCAGGCCCCGCCCCCATGGCTTCCAGCGACTGATCGACTATCGACTGGAGGTGACGCCGGATCCGAGCCAACTTTTTGACCTGCTTGCCGCCGGCGGTGATGCCATCACCCGGGCCCGCTTTCTAGGGGACACCGACCTATTTCAGGTGGTCTCCCGCTCGGAGGTGGAAACCTTCACCGCCCCCCTGGTGGAGGCTTGCCTCGACGAAGAAATGGCGCGCCTACCGGTGCCGATTGGCCGGCTAAACCCCGACCTGGCTAGCAACCTGCAGGGCTGGTTACCCAATGGCCAGCACGATGCCGCGGCGGTGGACCTGGCCCAGGAAGCACTGATGGGTAGTGATCAACGCAGCCTGACCTTCCTGCAGCAGCTACTCGAAATCATTCAAGACCGGGTCAAATACACCCAACGCCACATCGGTCCGGCCTGGCCCGCAAGCCGCACCCTGAAGGAGCGGGTGGGCTCCTGCCGAGATCTGGCGATGCTGATGATTGAGTGCTGCCGCAGCGTGGGCCTGCCGGCTCGATTCGTCAGTGGTTACCACCTGGTAGAGCCCAAACCCGATCGCTACGACCTCCATGCCTGGACCGAGGTATATCTTCAGGGGGCTGGTTGGCGCGGTTTTGATGCCAGTGGCATCGGTGCCGTAGATGATCGCTATATCCCGATCGTCACCTCCTCCAAATCAGACCTAACTGCCGCAATTACCGGCAGCTTCTCTGGCCCACCAGGCGTTGAAAGCATATTTGAGTGGGCAATAGAGGCCGAGATAATCAGCAATAGCCAGCTAAAAATTGGCTACTAAATAATGGCTTCCGATTCGACAGCTTCAGCTCCAAATTCAACCTCAGTTGCAAATTCAGCCTTAGTTGCAGAAGCAGTCGAAAGGCGGTTGGTTGAAGCAGGCATAGAGCTCACCTTTGGTGGCGAGCCCACTTACGTGCCTTTTGATCCAGAGGGCGCCGAATGGAGCGTGGCGGCCGATGGCCCCAGCAAACTTGGTTATGCCAAGGCCTTGGGCAGGAAATTGCAGGAGCGGCAGTGGCCCGGCAGCACCCTGATCTATTGCCCTGGCAAGCGCTACGACGGCGAAGTCAATCCCCGCTGGGCCCTGCGCCTGATCACCGGTGCAGATGGCACTCCGGTGGTGAATTGGCCCCAGCAGGGCCTGGAGCCAGCGGCCCAAGCTGCCCTACCCCACCCCACAAAAAAAGCGGCTCGCCAGTTTTTGGCGGCCATCGGCGCGGCCCTGGGTTGCAAATTGCATCCCCTCGAATTGCGCGATCCCCTTTCTGCGAGCAACCGGGTCTGGGCCGCTCCGCTCTGCCACGAAGACGTTGATTCCCACGACGAAGGGTCATGGCATGGGGCCCAATGGCCCCTGAAAAGAAAACTGCGCGAATTAAGTGGGGCCCCTGGGCCCGCTGGTCTGCGCCTACCCCTGCAGCACTTCCCCCAAGGGGTGCTCTGCCAGGTGTTGACCCTGGAGATATCAGCAGATGGCTGGAACCTATTTCTGCCCCCCCTGGCCCGCCAGCCCCTTGAGCAGTTGCTATTGGTGATCGCTGAAGCATCAAGGGGCTGGAGCCAACCCGAGCTCAGTGGCGTGCTGCCCCTCGACATCGACGGCACCTGGCAGGTGCTCGGCCTGACCGCCGACCCTGGGGTGCTGGAGGTAAATCTGCCGGTGTGTCGCAGCTGGGAGGCCTACGCGGGCTGGATACGGGTGCTGGAGGAGGCAGGTGAGGCCGTGGGGCTGCGCTCCTGGCGGCGCCGGGGTGACCAGATCGAAGGCAGCGGTGGCGGCAACCACCTGCTTTGGGGCGGCCCCAGCCTGGAAACAAATCCCTTCTTCCCGCGGCCGGCCTGGTTGGTCGGAATCCTGCGCTACTGGCAACACCACCCGAGCCTGGCCTATCTCTTTTCCGGCAACTCGGTGGGCCCCGCATCCCAGGCACCCCGCCCAGACGAGGGCAGTGCCGACTGGCTCGACCTGCAACTGGCCCACAGCATTCTCGAGGCCCTGCCCGAAGGCGATCAACGGGTGGCGATCAGTGAAACCCTCCGCCATCTCCATGCCGACAAGAGCGGCAACACCCACCGCAGTGAAATAAGCCTCGACAAGTTTTGGAATCCCGCCTGGGCCGCCGGCTGCCAGGGCTTGATTGAGTTTCGGGCCCTAGAAACCTTCCCCCACCACCAGTGGACAGGGGCCGTGGCCCTGCTCTGGCGGGCCCTGGCCCTGCATCTGCTGCGGCCTAGCCAGCGCCCCTCCAGCCTTAAACCCTGGGGCGCAAGCCTGCACGACCAATGGCTGCTGCCCAGCCAGCTCTGGCTTGACCTGGAGGCCGTGCTGGAGGAGCTAACAGCCGACGGGCTGCCCCTCGATGCCAGCATTTTTCGGACCATCTGGAACTGGCGTTTTCCGGTCCTGCTGCAGTGGCAGGAGCAGCAGGCGAGCCTGGAAATCCGCCGCGCCCTCGAACCCTGGCCCCTGCTCTGCGACACGCCAGTGGAAGGGGGCAGCACCAGCCGCTTTGTGGACAGCTCCCTGCGGCGTTTTGAGGTGATTGGCAATGGCGCCTTCCACCAGCGCTATGGGTTGGTGCTAAATGGCCGCCCCCTACGGCCCGGCACCGATGGTCGCCAACCCCTGGCCGTGCGCTACCGGCAAGAAAGCCTCTATCCCTGCCTCCATCCCTGCATCGCCAACCATGTGCCCCTGGAACTGGTGCTTGTCGATAGCCAGGAAATTGATCCGGCAAAAACTGGCCCAAGAAAACCATTGGCCAGCTGGGTGCTGGAGCAGGAGGCGAGCGGCTTTAAACCAACGGCTGTAGATGGGCAAGAAGCAGATTTGCAATTGCCAAACCCAGAGCAAACACCCTGGCAAGGGAGCTGGCCTGGGGCCTGCACCGTTGATTTACGGCTGAATTAACTACCAGCT
The DNA here is from genome assembly GCF_024345375.1 of Cyanobium sp. WAJ14-Wanaka. Lineage (NCBI taxonomy): Bacteria > Bacillati > Cyanobacteriota > Cyanophyceae > Synechococcales > Prochlorococcaceae > Cyanobium > Cyanobium sp. WAJ14-Wanaka. The sequence continues at coordinate 223,546 of NZ_JAGQAZ010000002.1, forward strand.
GACGCCGTGCAGTTTGGGCAGGGGTGCCGTTCGGAACGTGGTGGCAAACAGGCGCGGAATCTTGCGGCTGTTGTACACCCGAAATTCCCTTTGAACATTGGCGCCCTGATCGCGCACGGCCTGGTTGAGCACCACCGAGCCGTCGGGGTCAGAGACCGATCGATGGAAGGTCCCGGGCGGAATGCGCAGGATGTCGCCAGCGGTTTCCAGGCGAACAATGTGAAACGGATAATTCCAGCCCAGGTTCACCAGATAAAAGGTGCGGCCGCCATGGAGAGCTAAAAGGTTGTCTTCCTGGTGGGGATGCAAATAGAACTGCCAGGCGCCAGTTTTTTCCTCATCGGGGGGGCTGATCGCCGGACCGGAATGGATCACCAGGTCGCGGGCGTTGGATTCAGCAACGGTGATATCAAAAAAACGAACTGCAGGGGTATCGCGAAATTTCTCGTAGGGAATCAGCTCAAACATCGGTGAGCGATCCGTGAGGGCAGCAATACCAGCCATGGGTAAATGGGGCTTTTAAAGAGCCAACTCAATGACCAAGTGAACCGTTCAGTGGTCGGACAAAACGTTGCAGGCGCTACGAAACCATGGCAACGCAGACCACTTCAGTGATTGACTTACAAATCGCCTCAGAAGGGAATGGGCATATCCACGTTTGCAGGCTCAGCCGCGGCACTTTCCACCCGTTGGGCCACCACCTGGCCCACCACCACGATCGAGGGGGAGCAGAACCCCATCGCCTCCGCCTGATCCGCCAGAAGCGCAAGTTCGCTCACCAAATGCCTCTGGCCCTTGACCGTGCCCTGCTGCACCACGGCGGCGGGGGTGTCTGGGGCGAGGCCTCCGGCGATTAATTCCTCGGCGATGCGGCGCAGGTTGTGCAACCCCATGTAGATCACCAGGCCATCACTGGCCCGGGCCAGACCCCGCCAATCCACACCGGGGCGCCGCTTGTCGATTTCCTCGTGACCGGTCACGAAGGTGACACTGGATCCGGCCCGCCGATGGGTCACCGGAATGCCCACGTAGGCAGGTGCCGCAATCCCGGCCGTGACCCCTGGCACCACCTCCACCGGCACCCCATGGTTGGCCAAATGGGCCGCCTCTTCCCCACCCCTGCCAAACAAGAAGGGGTCGCCGCCCTTCAGCCGCACGATGCAACGGCAGCGACCCGCCAACTCCACCAAGACCGCATTGGTGCTGGGTTGGGGCACCGAGTGGTGGCCGCGGCGCTTGCCCACAAAGTGGCGCTCGCAGCGCTCCGGCACCAGATCGAGCACTTGCTGGGGCACCAGGGAGTCGTAGACAAGGGCATCACAGCCCTGCAGCAAGCGGTGGGCCTTGACCGTGAGCAGCTCCGGATCGCCGGGACCAGCCCCCACCAGATACACCTTGCCAAGCTCGCTCATGGCAGGGCCTCAAGGCTGGACAGCAGAAAATCGCGCACGGCAGGCAGATCGAGCAAGGGGGGCAGCACCTCAGCCGGCGGTGCTAACCGGACCATCTTGAGGGATTCACTCAGACGGTTGGGCGCCAGGGTGAGCGGTGCGAGCACCACTGGAGGCTCGGCCTGGGCCGCCAGGATTGCCTGGGGGTCGCTGTAGGCCGCCGGTGCCCCGGGCAAAGCCAAAACCCCAGCCAAATACTTCAAGAAGCGATCAGCCAGCGCACCCTGCAGAGGATGGTGGAGCCAGAGCAAGCTTCGCCCCCCTGCCGCCTTGCCCCATTCGGCCGCCAGCAGCTGCTGCCACTGGGGCCAAGCCCCTAGGAAAGGCCGGCGCCGCAAAGCCACAACCTGGCCAAGCCTGGCCCTAGAGCGCAGTTGCCATTGCCTGGCAATGGCCGGAACATCGCTGCGAACATGTTCCCCGGGCAGCATCAAAAGGGGCACCAGGCTGAGAGCACCCGCCCGCCGCGCCGCCATCCAGAAGCTTGGGTCGCCCTCCGGGGCAGCCGCTGTTAACGCCTGCAATATCACGGGCGAACGGCGGCGCTGTTCCAGCTCAGCCGCAAGCTGTTGCAACACATCAGGAATCACACCGCCCTGGCGGCCATGCACCAGCAACACCAGGGGCGAAGCGGTCAGCCGCCGCCGGAGGCGCTCCGCCACTGCCGGTTCCAGCTGGCGGTGCTGTAGCTGTCGCAACAGCATCTGGCCATCGGGCAGACGGCTAAGCAAATCCACTGCCTGCGCAGCCAGACCAGGGTCAAGATCGCCGGCGAGCTGTTGTAAGGCGCGGGTGAGCGGGGCAAGCGGCCAGGCAGAGAGCCCCAGGGCGAGGGCTTCCAGCGCGGCGCGGCGCCAGGCCAGGGGGGCCGGCGCCAGGGCCAGCTCCAGCAGCAAGCCAGCGTCTTGGGGCTGGCGTTGACGACCCAACAGCGGCAAAAGCTGCTGCATGGCCTCCTGCTTGCGCTCCGAGGGTTCGATTGCCTCCAGCTGGGCGCGCAGGCGACCTGCCACACAGGCGTCCTGGAAATAACCAAGCACTCCCAGGCCAGCTGGGCTGGGCGGTAGGGCGAGCAGGGGTTCCAGCCAGGCTTGCTTCACGGACGGCTCAGCCGCAAGGGGTGCCAGCACCTGGCGCGCCGCCTCCAGCAAACAGGCAGGGTTCCTGCCCACCGGACCGGAGAGCAGCTGCTCCACCCCAGCACGGTTCAGCCGCCCAATTAGGGCTGCCAAAAGATCGGCGGAAGCGGGCAGTTCGCCCTGGTTGATCTGCTCTAGGACGGGTTCAACGGGCACTCTCCCGCGCCGGAGCTGCTCCAGCTGTTGCCAGCTATCAGTGGATTCACTCAGCCCCAAGGGCGCCCAGATCTCCGCTTTAACCACCCTGGCAGGGCGCGGAACTACGGCGGCGGGCACCGAAGCGATCTATCAGCAGCTGCTCAAGCACATCCGCCAACTGGGTGAGGGGCACACCCTTCTCGTGCAGCTCCGCCAACTTGGGATCCGCACCCATATCGCCCCCTAGAAAAATCTTGACCGCCTCCACCATCTGACCTTCATGGCGAGCCTTGGCCCCCATCAGGCCGATCTCACCCATGTAGGGCTGGCCGCAGGCATTGGGGCAGCCAGTCCAGTGGCTGCGCACCGGGTGGGGCAGCTCCAGGCGTCTCTCCAGCTCCCCCACCACAGACTGGGCCGTAGTTTTGGTGGGGATCAGGGCAAAACTGCAATAGCGATTTCCTGTGCAGCTAACCGCTTCCGCCATCAGTGCACCCGGCTCGGGCTGGAACGTCTGCAGCAGGGGCTCTGCCAGCAGGGCCTCGACCCGCTCGGCCGGCACATTTATGAGAAGCACGTTCTGAGCCTCCGTAAAACGCAGCTCACCACTTCCATAGGCCCTCGCCAGCCTCGCCAGCTCCAGCATCGATGCCCCATCAAGGCGACCCACCGGCACCCCCAATCCCACCCAGCAAAGCCCTTGCTGTTTCTGGGAGTGAACGCCAACACCAGAGCGGGGGGCACGATTCACACGGTGCAGGCCATCGTGGGGTTCGGCCTCCCCACCAAGGGCTGCGAATTCCTGCAGCACCGCTACTCGATAGTCCTCAAGCCCCAGCTCATCCACCAAATACATCAGCCGGCTCTTATTGCGGGCCTGACGATTGCCGCAGCGCTCAAAGTGGCGAAGGATTGCCAGGCTGAACAAGGGCAGCTGATCGCCCCGCAGCCATAGCCCGAGGGGAATGGCCAGCTCATTGCGCTGGGCGGAAAAGAAACCGCCCACCATCACGGTGAAGCCAAGCTCGCCGTTGTGATCTGCAGGGAGGAAGGCCAGATCGTTGTGAAGCAGAAAGCTATCGGCCGCGCCGCCGACGGCAATGTTGAATTTGCGGGGCAGGTTGCGGGGACCATCGGCGGCCAGTAGCCGCTCCTGAATTGCCTCCACAAAAGGCCTGGTATCAACGATCTCCTCGGGATCTATCCCAGCGAAAGGGTTGCCGGTGATATTGCGGGGATTGTCGTGGCCCGATTGGCGGCTGGTGAGACCCAAGGGCTCCATGGCCGCCATTAGCGGAGCCATATCTTCCAGCAACAGGCCTCGCAACTGCAGGTTCTGACGCGTGGTGATGTCGGCAGAACCATGCTCTCCGCAGCGGTCAACGACATCGGCAAGGGCCCCTAACTGATCGGCGTTGATCACCCCATTGGGCAGGCGCAGCCGCACCATGAATCGACCAGGAGTGACCGGTCGAAAAAAAATACCCAGCCACTTGAGTCGGATGGTGAGGGTGGCCTCATCAATGTTTTCCCAGCCCTCAGAGGCCAGCTCACCCAGCCGGGGAACTAGCTCCAGCCCGCAGAAATCTGCCTTGGCCTGCTCGATCTTGCTTAGGGCAGCTGCCATCTGAGCCAGAGGCTGGGGGGACGCCCAGAGTGATGAAAGACACAGTTCCAGTGGTGTCGTCTTCGCTACAAAAAGCTGTTCCTGTCGCACCTAGGCACAGCAGCTTGCGCCGTGAATGAGAATCAGCTTCTAGCCTTCCAATCTGTGCAAGATGGCCCAGGCTCCTGCAGTGCCACCCCAACCCAAGCAGGACGCCAAAATCCCTGGACGCGATCGCTTTCGCACCTACCTGGGCAAGGTGGGTAGCGGCGAGCACACCAGCAGTGGTCTCAGCCGCGGGGAGGCGGCAGATGCCCTGGAATTAATGCTCAATGGCGAAGCCAGCCCGGCCCAGATTGGCGCCTTTCTGATCGCCCATCGCATTCGCCGGCCGGAGCCCCAGGAACTGACCGGGATGCTGGATGTCTACCGTCAGCTTGGACCGAAGTTAATAAGTAACCAGCCAGCACTTTGTTTTGGCATCCCCTTCGACGGCCGCAGCCGCACCTCGCCCATCTATCCCCTCACATCACTTTTACTGGCCAGCGCAGGCATTCCAGTGGTATTGCAGGGGGGAGGGCGCATGCCGGTCAAATACGGGGTCACTGCCATGGAGCTATTCGCTGCCCTTGGCCTGGCCCTTAGGGACCGCAGTGTCGCCTGGGTTCAGAACTGCCTAGACCTTTGGAATCTCGCCCTGATTCACCAACCCGACCACTTCCCCGCTGCCGAAGTACTGGTCCCGATCCGTGAAGACATTGGCAAGCGACCACCAGTGGCCAGCCTGGAACTGCTGTGGACAGCCCACAGGGGCAACCATCTATTGGTGAGCGGCTTTGTACATCCGCCAACGGAGGCCCGGGCCTGGCAAGCCTTAAAACTCGCCGGCGAAACAGAGATCCTCACCATTAAGGGGCTTGAGGGAAGCACCGATCTACCGATCAGCCGAGCCTGCGTGACGGGACGCCCCAATGACAGCGGCGATGGCCGCCTCATCCTTCACCCCCGCGACCACGACTGCTACGGCAACGATCCAGCCTGGATTGACCTCGACACCTGGGCTGACCAGGCCTTAGCTGCCCTAGGGGGGCAGGGGCCCCTAGCCACCTCCCTGATCTGGAATGCGGGCAACTACCTATGGCAGGCGGGCCTAAGCAACACCCAGGAAGCTGGCCTGGAAAGCTGCCGCAAACTGCTCCACTCGGGCAAGCCCCTAGGCCATCTGGCAGCGATACATCAGCACTGCAGCTGAAGAGGCCGCCCTAATCAGGGGGCTGCCCCTTGATTCAGAAAACTGGCAGCAGCTAGGGGAATTGTGGCTTTTTGCCCTCTGGAAACTGGCAAAACCAGGCCACAATCACCACAATCTTGACGCCGCCTTGCACGAAATCTCGCAGCCAGGCAAGACCTAGATGCCCCAGCGAGGCCGAAAAAGCAAACCTAAAACCTGTAACAACGATCACTTCAGCAGGTAGCCCAAACGTGGTTTTCTAAACATGTTGGTCAGCATTGGCGCCAGCTTAACAAATCAGTGTTGACAAAAGTCCGTTGTTGTGAGACCCGTCAATTCGCTCTCCCAAGTGGTGGTCTGCCACGGGATATAAATTGATTGTACGTACCCACCAAGGGATAAAACCATGACACCAATCACTCGACGCAAAGCAATTTTCACCGGCCTGGCAACGGCCACTGGTATTGCCATTCAATTTGGCGGAATTGCCAGCCTGCTTAATTCCAGCCCGGCACAGGCAGCCCCCGGCAAGCCGGAAACCACCACTGTCGAGCTTGGATTCATCGCCCTTACCGATGCAGCACCCCTAATCATTGCCAAAGAGAAGGGATTCTTTGCCAAGCAGGGCATGACAGGCGTAGAACTAAAGAAACAGACGTCCTGGGCCGTAACCCGCGACAACCTGGAACTCGGTGGCTCAAGGGGCGGCATCGATGGAGCCCACATTCTTTCACCCATGCCCTACCTACTGACAACTGGGGCGATCAGCAAGAGCAAAAAACCTGTACCCATGTACATTTTGGCTCGGTTAAATCTCAACGGTCAAGCAATTTCGGCATCTAATGAGTTCAAGAAATACAATTTTTCCGTCAAGGGTGCAAACATTGCCAAGGGCGTAGAGGCTAAGAACAAAACCGGAGATAAGTTCAAGGCAGCAGTTACTTTCCCTGGTGGCACCCACGACCTCTGGATGCGCTATTGGCTAGCAGCCAATGGGGTAGACCCAAACAAGCAGGCCGACCTAGTGGTAATCCCCCCAGCGCAGATGGTTGCCAACATGAAGTCGGGAACCATGGACGTTTTTTGTGTAGGAGAACCATGGAATGAGCGTTTAGTTAATAAGAAACTCGGATACACAGCCTTAATTACTGGCCAACTCTGGAAAAACCATCCGGAAAAAGCCTTTGGCATGCGAGCCGAATGGGTTGATAAGAATCCCAATGCCACCCTGCGGTTGCTGATGGCCGTGCAACAGGCCCAAAAATGGGCTGACAACCCAGCCAACACCGTGGAGCTTTCCAATATCCTTGCCGAAGATAAGTATGTCAAGGCAAACGCCGAAGACCTACTACCCCGACTGCAGGGAACCATCGACTTCGGCAATGGCAAGGTGGCTAATATGAAAAACCTCTCAATGAAATTCTGGGCCGATAACGCCTCATTTCCCTATAAGAGCCACGACACTTGGTTCGTAACTGAAGATATTCGCTGGGGGTATCTGCCTCAAGGTACAAACACGAAGGCCCTGGTCAAAAAGGTAAATCGCAGCGACCTCTGGCGTGCTGCAGCCAAAGCCAATGGCTATGGCAACGGTCCATCTGGTGATTCCCGTGGTGTCGAAGTCTTCTTTGATGGCACAAAGTTCGACGCCAACAATCCCCAGGCCTACCTCAACAGCTTGAAGATTAAGGCGATGAAGTGAGGTTGCGGGGGCAGTAGGGCTAACGCCTCTAACTGCCCCCCCCCATACCTAAAGCGTTCAGGTTCTGCCAAGTGAGTCAGGCACGAATCCCCAATTCCCTTGCCTTCACCATCGGTCGCATCGACAATGACCAGCCATCCATCGCCCAAACGCAGCAGACGCCATGCAACGGCTAGCTGGCTGCGCTCACCCCTCGCGAACCAAATCAAGCCGCCATTGGTTTGCATCGGCCTCACCCTGGTACTTTGGCAATTCCTGGCCCAATTCAACAGCGAGGGATTTCCAGGCCCGATTGACGTTATTAGTGAAACCTGGGACCCCTACATAATCCATCCCTTCTTTGATGACGGAGGCACCTCAAAGGGGCTTGCTTTACAACTGCTTATATCCCTGCAGCGGGTGGCAGTGGGCTACAGCCTGGCGGCTGTTGTAGGCATTGCCGCAGGCCTGGCAATTGGCCTAAATCGCTTTCTTCGCCGCGGCTTCGACCCCCTGATCCAGGTACTGCGCACCGTGCCACCCCTGGCCTGGCTACCAATCTCCCTATTGCTGTTTCAGCAAGCGGATACGGCTGCAATTTTCGTGATTTTCATCACTGCCATCTGGCCCATTGTCATCAATACGGCCGTTGGCATCACCGAAATCCCGCAGGACTACACAAACGTGGCCCGGGTGCTGAAGCTGCGCAAGCGCAGTTACCTGCGGGACATCCTCATGCCAGCGACAGCCCCCTATGTCTTTACAGGCCTGCGAATAGCCATTGGCCTGGCCTGGCTCGCAATCGTGGCGGCCGAAATGCTTAAGGCAGATGGTGGGATCGGCTTCTTCATCTGGGATGCCTATAATGCCGGGGGCGACACAAGCACAAGCCAAATCATCCTTGCAATTGTAGTGATCGGCCTCGTGGGCCTTGCCCTGGATCGCCTGGTCGGAGCGGTGGGCAAATTAGTTGCAAATGGAGGCAACTAATGAAGAATGCCCTAATCACAATTGACAATATCAGTCGCAGCTTTGCCCTTCCAAATGGCGGAAATTATATTGCCCTAAAGGACATCGATTTAAGCATAGCCGAGGGCGAATTTATCTCCCTAATTGGCCACTCCGGCTGCGGTAAATCAACCCTCCTAAACCTAATGGCAGGGCTTGATCAAGCCAACACCGGTGGCATTCTAATGAATAGTCGCCAAGTGACCGAACCCGGGCCGGATCGGATGGTGGTTTTCCAGAACTACTCGCTACTTCCCTGGCAGACAGTGCGCCAGAACATTGCCCTGGCTGTAAATAATGTAATGCTTGGCTCCAGCAAAGCTGAGCGGCAGGAGCGCATTGACCAAAGCATCGAGCTTGTCCGCCTAACCCAGGCCGCTGACAAATTGCCACGGGAACTATCTGGCGGAATGAAGCAAAGGGTTGCGATTGCCCGCGCCCTGGCAATCAGGCCCAAACTGCTCTTGCTAGACGAGCCCTTTGGCGCACTTGACGCACTCACCCGCGGCAATCTGCAACAACAGCTGATGGAGATCTGCCAGCAGGCTGGGGTTACAACAGTGATGGTTACCCACTCAGTCGATGAGGCCCTGCTGCTATCTGACCGAGTGATCTGCCTGACCAACGGACCAGCTGCCGGGATTGGCCAAATCGTCAATGTGAACCTGCCGCGACCACGGCAAAGGCTCGAGGTGATGGAGCACTCGAACTACTACGCACTGAGAACTGAACTTATCAACTTTCTGCAGCAGCAACGGCGCCTCAAGCAGCACCGCCAAACCATCAGCAGCGACGCACTATCCCCTTCAGTAGTTAAAGCCTCAACAACAGCAAAGGCCCCAGCAACAACAAGCCAGTTGCGAATTGGCTACCTGCCAGGCCTCGACCTAGCACCACTTGCCGTTGGCATCGAGCGTGGTTTCTTTGCCGAGAGCAACCTGCAATTGGTCCCGTCAATCTTCCAGGATTGGCAAGAGATGGATAAGCAGCTGCGGGCGGGCGAGCTGGATCTGGCAATCACCTCGGCAACCGCCCCATTGGCCATGAGCCTAGGGATCAGTGGCGAACCTGCCTGGCCAGCGATTACACCAATCACAGTGACACGCAACGGCAATGCCATCTGTCTGGCACGCCGCTTCCTCGACCTAAACATCAATTCGCTGGCCTCCCTGGCCCCAAGCCTCAAGCGTCGCGAGTGGCCGCTCAGGCTGGCGATCGGCCAAAACGACAGCATGCAGGAGTTACTGCTCCGCCACTGGCTTGCCAGTGCTGGAATCGACCCTGATCAGGAGGTGGTTTTAGAGACCCTCTCGCCCATGGCAATGCAGGCTTCCCTGCAGGCAGGGGAAATTGATGGTTTCATCGCAGGCCGCTATCGCGTAGCAAAAGCAGTGGAGTCTGGGCTGGCCTTTGTGCTCGCTTCAGATTTAGACATCTGGAGTAACCACCCCGAAAAGGTAATCACCTGCCATGAGGGTTGGGCCACAAGGAACGAAACACTGCTCTTGGATTTCTGCAGTGGATTAATTCGTGGCGGTCAGATCTGCGAGGACGGAGGTCAACACGAAAATCTGGTGGGCCTTCTCAGCCGGCCGGAGTGGCTGGGAATCGATTCAGCCCTGGCACTGCAGCGCCAATTCAACCTAGGAAACGGAGAACCTACAGATAACCGGTTACCACTTAACAGATATCACAGCGATCGTTGCCATGTGGCAAACGCTGCGGAAGGGGCGTGGATACTCACCCAATTCAGCCGTTGGGGTTGGATACCCTTCCCCAGCAATCGCCTGGAAATACTGGGGAGGGTCTATCGCAACGACATTTGCAGTGCCGCACTGGAGCGGATTGGTTTACCAGCCCTAAGGCCAGAACGCCAACCTATCCCGATGGCCTGCGGGATTCCATTCGACCAAGACTTTCCGATCAACTACCTCCAACAACTTCCCTTCAGCCGCTACTCAGCTCAGGCAGCGATGGAGATGCCCAGCTGTGATACCGATAAACCCCTTCCCTATTCCTGAGATGGCCAACTTCATGATCGAAGCCAAAGCTAATCAAGGCAGTTTCGAGCGAGACCTAACCCTTAACCCGAGCTATCTGCGCTTCGAGGAGGTAGGGCATGTGTTTCAAACAAAAAATGGCCCATTCGAAGCCCTAAGCAACATAAACCTGGAAGTAGCCCAAGGTGAATTTATTTGCGTAGTAGGCCACTCAGGCTGCGGCAAAAGCACCTTGCTGAATATGGTATCCGGCTTTCTGAACCCAACTAGTGGCAGGGTAATTCTGAATAACCTGCCGATCGAAGGGCCTGGCCCAGACCGAATGGTTGTCTTTCAGAACTACTCCCTGCTGCCCTGGAAGACGGTTGATCAAAACGTTTCCCTGGCAGTAAAAGCAGCCCGCCCCGATTTAGACAAAGGAGCCCGGGCAGCAGTGGTCGAACACCACTTAGAGATGGTTGGGCTAATCGAGGCCCGCCACAAGCGACCGGTAGAAATTTCCGGCGGCATGCGCCAAAGAGTTGCCATCGCCCGCGCCCTGGCGGTACAACCAGCGGTATTGGTGCTTGATGAACCCTTCGGCGCCCTTGATGCCATTACCAAAGAAGAATTACAAGAGGAGTTACTGGCAATTTGGCGTGAGCACAAACCCACCGTATTGATGATCACCCATGATATCGACGAGGCCCTTTTTCTTGCCGACCGAATAGTGATGATGACCAATGGTCCCTCGGCCACAATTGGCGAAATCATGGAGGTGCCATTTAATCGCCCCCGAGACTTTGAATTGATCCAGGGTGACCCTCGCTACGGAGTGCTGCGCAACCACGCCCTCGACTTTCTATACCGCCGCTACGCCCATGACGATGCTTGAAGTAGCTAATATGCTATCTATTCAGTCAGGGCATACGGTGCTGCTCAGTGAAGGGTTGTTTAATACAACCTATTACCTAAGCGTGGAATCAGGCCTGCTGCGGGTTGCCATATCTAATCCGGAGCATGAAGCACTACAAACCAATTTAATAACTCTAGGATTTCTTCAAGCAGGGGACCATCTCTCCCTGGATCTATTTCGTAATTCGCGACTGCACCTGCAGGCTATTAATTCCACGCGACTGGTGGAGGCAACTTCTGGCCTGGCTCCAGCGGGATCTAACAGCCTGAATGACTGGACCTTGAACCTGCTGTTAGTTCGCCACATTGGGGAGGCAGAGCAGCGCATTCAGGCCCTAATTCAACTGCTTGTAGAACGGCTGGGTCGGCGCAGCGGCAAGTGGTACGAGCTTCCCTTTCGGCTCACCCATGCCGAGCTGGCTGAACTCAGCGGCCACACCCGCGTAACCGTGACCAAGCAATTTTCCCGTTGGCGCAAGCAGGGTCTGGTGGAACAGGCAGCTGGCCCCAATCGGCTGTTGCGGGTTTCGCCTCAGCTGCTGGCCGCGTGAATAACTGGCTCAGGCGAGGGCAAGGCCCACCGCCGCCTTGAGCTCTGCCTGTTTCGAAAGGGGGCAGCAAAGCTCATGCATAAGCCGATTCGCCTCGCAGGGATTGGGCTGGCTGGCACCCCAGTGCATCGGCAAAAACAAGGTGCCGGGGCGGATGCGCTTGCTGATCAGCACCCGAACCTCGATCATGCCGCGACGGGAGCGCACTTCGACCATGGCGCCATCATTTAACCCATTGCACTGCGCATCCTGGGGATTTATCTCTAGAAGGGCTTCGGGATGCTGCTTCCTCAACCGATCCACGTGCACGGTGCGCGTCATCGTGTGCCAGTGCCCCAGGTAGCGGCCCACGGTGAGCACCAAGGGATAGTCCTTACAGGGGGGTTCCGCCAAACCCAGGGGCGGGTCCGCCAGCAGGCGAGCCCGACCGGATTTGGTGGGATAGCGATGGTCGACGTACAGGCGCGCCGCCCCTTTGCCAGGGGCCGTTTCTAGGGGGAATGGCCACTGCTGGGGGCCGTGTTCGGCCAGCAGTTGATGGCTGAGCCCACTGAAGTCGCAGACCCGCCCCGCGGTGAGCGCCGCCAACTCCTTGTAAACCTCGGCTGCGGAGTCGTAGTTGAACTGATCAACGAACCCCAGCCGGCGGCCTAACTCGGCAAAGATCTCCCAATCGGGCCTGGCCCCACCAGGGGGTTTGCGAAAGGCCGAACAAAGGGTCACCCGACGCTCGGAATTGGTCATCACTCCTGCCTTTTCGCTCCATTGGGCAGCAGGCAAAAGCAGGTGTGCCACAGCCGCAGTTTCGGTGCCGGCATAGGCCTCACTCAGCACAACCAGGGGGCAGTTTGCCGCCGCCGCCCGCACCCGATCCAGGCTGGGCAGGCTCACCAGGGGATTAGTGGCGGCAACCCACCACAGCCCCAGCTCACCGCACTCCATCGCCTCGATCTGCTCCCAGACCGCCAGGCCTGGCTCTGCCGCAATCACACCGGCAGCAAAACCCCAATGGCGCTCCACCTCCGCGCGATGCTCGGCATTGGCCACGAGTCGGTAACCAGGCAGTAGCTGGGCCAGGCCGCCCACCTCACGCCCCCCCATGGCATTGGGCTGGCCGGTGAGTGAAAACGGGCCGGCGCCCGGCCTACCTATGTGGCCCGTTGCCAGGTGCAAATTGATAATGCCCCCCACGGTGGCAGTTCCTTCACTGCTCTGGTTCACCCCCATCGACCAGAGGCTGAGCACCCCAGTGGCTGCAGCCCACCACTGGGCAAGTTGGCGCAGGTCGGCCTCGGAAATTCCGCACAAAGCAGATACCCGTTGGGGCGTCCAAAGGCGCCAAAGCGCTTCCAGCTCGCCATAGCCCTCGGTGTGGGCGTCGATGTAGGGCCGATCGAGGGCCCGTAACTCCCCCAATAGATTGCCCAAGCCGTGGAGTAGCACCAAATCGGTGCCCGGGCGGATCGCCAGATGCAGATCAGCCGCATCGGCGGTGGCGGTGGCCCTGGGATCCACCACAACCAGTCGTAGGGCCTGCTTCTGCTTGCGTTTGCGCTTAAGCAGCCGCTGAAACAGCACCGGATGGCAATCGGCAGTGTTGGTACCGATCAGCACCACCAGGTCAGCCAGATCGAGGTCCTCGTAACAGCAGGGGGGGCCATCCGAACCCAGGCTGCGGTCATAGCCCGCCACCGCAGAACTCATGCAAAGGCGTGAGTTGGCATCAAAGTTGTTGCTGCCAAGGGCACCCTTGAGCAGCTTGTTGGCCACGTAGTAGTCCTCGCTGAGGAATTGGCCCGAGCCGTAGATGGCCAGTCCCTGGGGGCCCTGCTGCTCCAAGGTGCGGCGGATCTGGGCCAGCAACAGCTCAAAGGCCCGATCCCAGCTGATCGGTGCAAACTGCTGATCGAGGCTCTCGCGCCATAGCGGAGTGGTTAGCCGGTTGTGGTGGAGGGTTTCGCCCACCGTGGCGCCCTTGATACACACCTGCCCCAGGGATGACGGATGGTGTCGATCCCCGCGGGCCACCCAAATGGCCTCGGCTGCTGCCGGATCAGGCGGTTTGAGTTCCAGGCCACAACCCACGCCGCAGTAGGGGCACTGGGCCCGGGCAGCTGAACTGGCGGCTGGGGTGGCGGCGGGATCACTGGCCATAGGGCCATTCGACCAAGCCGGGGCACCCAATGATGGTGGCGGTTGTTACCTAGTGGCGCTTGCTGCCACAGTTCCCCCTGAGCACATCCCTAGCCAACACCTGCTTCGGCTTCGAAGCCGACTTCACCGCTGACCTGCGCTGCATCCCGATGGCGGTGCGACGCAAGCTGGATCTGGCCGGCGTGAAGCTGAAGCTGCAGCACTGGAGTGAGCTGGGCGAAGCCGAGCGGGACCAGCTGCTGGCCTGGCCCGACGACCCCAGCGCCATCGAGGCCTTGCGCCAGCACCTGCAGGCGCGCAGCGCCGCCCTCAGCGCCGGCCCTGCAAAGGACCTGGCCCGACCCGACGCTGAACCCTGGCAGCAGGCCGACCAACTGCCTGAAGTACTAGCCGCCTCCTGCACCCAGCTCGGCCTGGAGATCCGCAGCAGCGGCTGGGCGGAACTGGACGAACTGCAGCGCTTTGCCCTGGTGAAGCTCAGCCACCCCGGCCACGAGCACCGCAACCTGGCGCGGGCGCTGGCCGAATTTGAACTGCTGGTGGCAGACGGCTGAACGCCTCACCACTTGCGGTAGGGCAGGCTGGCGGTCCACACCTCGTCCTGACCCAGGCGGGCGCCAAGGTCAGCGAAGCTGAGCCCGCTGCAGCGCTTGGAGTCGAGCAGGGTAGTGGTTTGGGGAGACAGAGCCATGGAGGGACTGGTTATGGGACGGGACCCTAGGGATGGGCGGCGACCGGCCTGGCAGCCATTGCTACAGCTGCCCCTACGCGCCTGCCTACTCAGCGGTGGCGAGAGCCGTCGCATGGGCCGCGACAAGGCCCTGCTGCCCCACCACGCAGGCAGCACCTGGCTGGAGCTCAGCTTGCGCCTGCTGGCCCAGCTGGAGATGCCGATCACCCTGATAAGCCGCCATTCGGCCCATCTGGAGCTGGCAGAAGAGATAGCCCTCAAGCTCGCCCGGCGCTCGCCAGTGTCGGTTCTGGCGGAACCGCCGCCCTGGGAGGGGCCGCTGCTGGCCCTGCACCGGTTGATGCAGCAGCACCCCGACGAGCGGCTGCTGCTATGCCCGGTGGACATGCCAGATCTCAGCCTTGCGGCCCTGCAAACCCTGCTGGCGGCAGCAGCAGACGACGCTTCAGCAACAGCCGAAAACCCGACCTGGCTGCACCTGGCCCACGACGGTGAGCGGCTGCAACCGCTGCTAGGGGTTTATCCCAGCAGCGCGCCAATCCGCTGCCACCTGGCCTCGGCGGTGGAGCGCGGCGAACGGCGCCTGCAGAGCTGGTTGGTGGAGCTGCCCTACCAGGCGGTGACACTGGATCCCAGAGTGATTCGCAACGTGAACCGGCCCGAAGCGGATAAACGGATCTGAGCCAAATCAGTCCGCGGATTTGCCCAGCTTCTCCACCATGCGCTCACAACGGCCCCTCCTCGTAGCGGGCCTCCACGGCAAACACCTGTAACTCCAGGAGCTGGGGGGCTGACGATCGGCCAACACAATCCAGGCTTTGAGCAATTTCTCAAAAGCCTGCTGGGCCGTGAAGCCCCAGTCCTCATCTGGATAGCCAGGGTCAAGGGTCAACCGCAGGCTGCGCAAATGGCGACGCACAATCGCCAGTAGCAGCAGGGCGTCTTCAGCGGGCGACATACAGCATCCGGCCCTCCCGAGCCACATCGCCAAACACATGCCAACGGGAACCGCTCAGGCGCTCGGCATCCGCAGCGCCAGCGGCTGGCGCCAAGTAATGGTGGGCGGCGCAAAACGCTCGCCAGCTGGGGCGACCATGTTGAAACCCTACCGCTGGTCGACATAGCGTGGCCACCATGGCGAACGCCACCGACAGGCTCAACAGACCCCTTGGGGTGCTGCGGCTTTCGCTCACGGCCCGCTGCAACCTGGCCTGCCCTTACTGCCTGCCCGATGGAGTTGAGCCCCCCGGCCTACTCACGGCCACTCAGCGGCTGCAGGTCGTCGCGGCGGCAGTGGCACTGGGGGCCCATAGCCTGCGCCTGACCGGCGGCGAACCGTTACTGCACTCCGGGCTGGAGGAGCTAATCGCCGCGGTGCAACCTCTGCGGGCCCAGAGCAAAGAAGGCCCCGGCCTGCGCCAGATCGCCCTCACTAGCAATGGCACCCTGCTGAGCGCCAAACGGGCCCGGGCTCTTCGCGCCGCCGGCCTCGATCGAATCACCCTCAGCCTCGATGGCACCACGGGCGCTGCGGTGGCCGGTATGGCAGGCCTGGCTGATGCCAGCGCCGGCGAGCGAACCCTGGCGGCTGTACTGGCAGCGATCGAGCACGCACGGGCGGCGGGCTTTGATCCGGCAGTCGGTGCCCTGAAGCTCAACGCCGTGATCCAGCGCGGCCGCAACCACGATCAACTCCTGCCGCTGGCGGCCCTCTGCCGCGAAAGGGGCCTGGAACTGCGTCTGATCGAATACATGGATGTGGGCAACCGCAACGGCTGGAGCCGAGCCGCCGTGCTCAGCGCCGCCGAAATGGTGGAGCAGCTGGGCGCCATCTGGCCCCTAGAACCCCTCGGCCGAGATAACAACAGCACCGCGAGCCGCTGGAGTTATCGCGATGGCCGGGGCAAGATCGCCGTTGTGGCCTCGGTGAGCCAACCCTTCTGCGGCGATTGCAACCGGCTGCGAGTTACGGCCGATGGAATCGCCTACACCTGCCTGTTCGCCTCCCCAGGCAGTGGCACTGATCTCAGGCCCTGGCTGAAAACGGATAGCGATCCAATCGAGCTGGAGCAGGCATTGGCCGGCCTATGGAAACACCGAAACGATCGCTACAGCGAAGAGCGCCAACAGGGCGGCAGGGGCGACCGCAACCATGCCGAGATGGCTTATTTGGGCGGCTGAGCAGGCCTGGTCTTAGAACCCCAGCAACTTCAGGGAAACCCACTGGCCACAAACCAGCCCTTCAGCGTCAGTTCGCTTGCACCATCTGCCCATCTCACAAATACCAAGGCACCTACTCCAGCAACCGTGGCAACAGCTGCACCAAATTGCAAGGACGGGTGGCTCCATTGAGCTGGGCGCTTATCAGGCGATCCCAGGCGGTTTCCACAGCATCAAGCGACCCGGGCAGCACAAAAATAACGGTGCCATTGGCCACTCCCGCTAGGCAGCGGCTCTGCAAGGTGCTGGTGCCGATCGTTTCAAACGAAAGAACCCGAAATAGCTCACCAAAGCCCTCGATTTTTTTATCCAGGAGCGGCACCACCGCTTCCGGTGTGCCGTCACGTCCCGTGAGGCCGGTGCCTCCGGTGGTTATCACCACCTGCACCGCAGGATCCGCAATCCAGCGGCTCAACTCCGCCCGGATCTGATAGCGGTTATCTGGCTTGATTAGCCGCTCCACCAGTCTGTGCCCATTGGCCTCGAGCCGCTGCTGGAGGGCATCACCGGAGCGGTCATCCACCAGGGTACGGGTGTCGGACACGGTGAGCAGGGCGATGGCGAGGCCCAAGCAGGAACAACCAATGGAATCACCATCGTGGCAAGGAAAAGGCAACGAGGCTGATTAGCTTCAGTGCCATGGAGGAAATATCAGCTACTTCGATCCGAATCCTTCTATTTGCAGCCCTGCGTGATCAGGCGGGTTGGGGTGAGCGGCAATGGCCGACAGCCCCATGCTCTGGGGCAGCCCCCACCCCTCGCCAACTCTGGAAAGAATTGGATATGCCTGGAAAGTTGAGCGGTATACGCGTCGCCATCAACCAGCAGTTCAGCGACGCAGACACCCCACTAAAGGCCGGAGATGAGCTGGCCTTCCTGCCGCCGATTAGCGGTGGTTGAACCCAGCTGCCATGCAACTCAGAATCGATCTGCACAGTGAGGCATTTGAGCCCCTAGGGCGCCTGGAGCAGTGGCGCACTGAATTAATAGCTCAAGGCAGCGCCGCCGGAGACACCTGCGCCGCCGAAAGCCTTTTCATCGGCAGGGTTCGCGCCACAGCCGCCGATGGCAATGCGCTAATTGCCCTGGAGCTTCAGCACTATCCGGGCATGACCGAACGCCAGCTATGCCAACTGGCTGAGTCCAGCTGCGGCCGCCACGGCGCCTACAGCTGCCTGATTCAGCACCGCATCGGCCGGGTGCTCCCCGGCGAAGCGATCGTGCTGGTAGCCATCGGCGCAGACCGCCGCGGCCCTGCCCAGAGCTGCTGTCAAGAGCTGCTGGAAGCGCTCAAACATGAAGCTCCTTTCTGGAAACGGGAGTGGCGAAGTGATGGCACAGGCGAGTGGCTTACGGGCAACACGCCGCTTTGAGCTCAAAACACCGGCAAGCGCAACAGCTGCGCCCAGAGCTCGGTACCAGCCTCCAGCGCCCCCATCTCCGCCGGGATCTCCAGCAGCAAATCTGCCCCCTGCAGCGACCCGATGCGCGAGGAGGCCTGGGATCCCCCCACCCGCGCCCAGAGATCGCCAGCGGCTGTCACCACCAGCTGGGCCCTGGCCAGTTCCGGCCGCCCGGAACCGCGGCGCATGGGCTGCTCCAGCTGCACCTTCAGCCTCGGCAACAGCTGCAGCTCCGCCCCCTCCAGCCGCTGCAGCGCCGGCCACAGCAACTGCAAAGCAGTTATCGCAGCAGCCACTGGGTTGCCAGGCAAACCAAAAAAAGGCACCCCCGCCACCTGCCCCCAGGCAAAGGGCCGACCGGGTTTAAGGAACAGCTTCCAGAATTTCACCTGACCGAGCTCCTCCACCAGCTGCCGAATCCAGTCGCTGTCGCCAGCGGACACACCGCCCGTGCTCACCACCACATCGCAACCCGCCGCCAGCTCCTGCAGTGCCAGCCGCAACTGCTCTGGTTGATCGACAACCACCCGTTGATCAGCCACGTCGTAACCGAGCCGCTGCAGGAGAGCCCTGAGCAAAGCCGAGTTGCTCTCCCAGATCTGCCCCGGCCCCCTTTGCACCCCGGGCGGCAGCAGCTCATCGCCGCTAATCAACAAGCCCAGCCGCGGCCGACGCGTCAGCGCCAACTGCTGCACGCCGCAGCTGGCCAAGCGGCCGAGATCGGCCACACCAATTCGTTGACCCGCCGCCACCAGTTCCTGACCCGGGGCCGCCTCCTCCTGCGGCTGGCGAATCCAGGCATTGGGGCCACAGGGTTTGGTCAATTCCAATTGATCTCCCTTAGCCGCCACCAATTCCTGGGGCAAGACCCGATCACTACCCTCCGGCACCACCGCACCGGTGAGAATGCGCACCGCTTCTCCTGGTCGCAACGCCGCCCCATGGGGGGCCCCTGCCGCTGAAACGCCCACTAGGCACCAGAGGGCACCAGGCTCAGGCTCGGCAGCTCCGGCAATGGCATAGCCATCCATGATTGAGGCCCGAAATCCCGGCACCGCAGCAGATGCGATCACCGGCGCCGCCGTGGTGCGGCCCAGGGCCTGCATTAGCGGCAGGATTTCGGACCCTGAGAGTGGCTTGATCGCCGCCAAAATTTGGGTGCGTGCCTGCCCTAGGGGCAGTCCTTCACGGCCATAGGGCTCAAGCATCACGCTGCCAATCGCCATGGCGGCCTCCGCTCTTGCGGAGCAACTGCACCCCCGTGATCTTCATGGCTGGATCTGCCGACTTGAGCATGTCGTAAAGGGTGAGCAGACCCACCTGCACCGCAGTGAGGGCCTCCATTTCCACTCCGGTGCTGCCGGTGGTGCGGGCGGTGGCCTCAAGGCGCAGACCGGACCCATCGGCGGCAGGCCCCAATTCCACGCTGACGCCGCTGAGGGCGATCGGGTGGCAAAGGGGGATCAGCTCCCAGGTGCGCTTGGCCGCCTGAATCGCCGCCACCCTCGCCACCGCCAGCACATCTCCCTTTGGGGCACGGCCCTCCAACACCAGGGCCAAAACCTCAGGCAGCATCTGGATTAACCCCTCGGCCGTGGCCTCGCGTCGGCTGGCAGGGCGATCTCCCACCTCCACCATGTGCACCTCACCGGCGGCATTGAGATGGCTCAGGGAAGCCTGGGGCAAGGACGAACCCATGGCTAAGCGGCGACAACGGAGCCTCCATCCTGATCGAGCCAGGAGGATCCCATCAAAGCCACCTCCTCAAAACCATCTCCCCAAAACCAGGCTGCCCATAACCTGAAGGCCAATCCAGGCTGGCCTGTGAGACTTTCGCGCCCCTCCACCTATTTCTGCGCCTTTCTCACCCTGCTCAATGACCGGCTAGGGGAAAGCATCGTCTTCCCACTCCTGCCCTTTTTACTGGCCAGTTTCACCAGCAATGGCCGCACCCTGGGGTTGCTGGCCGGCAGCTATGCCCTGGCCCAGTTCGCCTTCACGCCCCTGATCGGCGCCCTCAGTGATCGCTATGGCCGCAAGCC
This sequence comes from Cyanobium sp. WAJ14-Wanaka, assembly GCF_024345375.1. Classification (NCBI taxonomy): domain Bacteria; kingdom Bacillati; phylum Cyanobacteriota; class Cyanophyceae; order Synechococcales; family Prochlorococcaceae; genus Cyanobium; species Cyanobium sp. WAJ14-Wanaka. The sequence continues at coordinate 243,755 of NZ_JAGQAZ010000002.1, forward strand.
CGTGATCTCCTTCTGCGTGGCCGGTTCGGTGCTGGGCCTGGGGCTCTTCGCCCTCACGGTGAGCATCAACTGGCAGGCCATTCCCTGGGCAGCTGGCAGCTCAATTCCGCTCACCCTGCTGTTTATTGCCCGGTTAATCGATGGGGTCAGCGGGGGCACCGCAGCCACGGCGAGCGCGGTTTTAGCTGATATTTCACCACCGGAAAAACGGGCAAAAGCCTTCGGCCTAATTGGGGTGGCCTTTGGTTTGGGCTTCATCCTCGGGCCAGCCCTGGGCGGCCTCCTGGGCCGAATCAACGTGACATTGCCCGTGCTTTTGGCCGCCGTAATCGCCGCCATCAACCTGGCCCTAGTGCTGGTGTTATTGCCCGAAACCCACCCGATCGAAGCGCGCATTTCCCTGCCCCGCAGACGGGAACTCCAACCCCTCAGCCAACTGGCCAAGGTGTTTGGCAACCCCCAGGTGCGCCGGCTGTGTCTGGCCTTTTTTCTGTTCTTTATGGCCTTCAACGGCTTCACGGCCGTCCTGGTGCTCTATTTCAAGCAGGCCTTTGGCTGGGGGCCGGGGTTGGCGGCAGCAGCCTTTTTGGTGGTGGGTGTGGTCGCCACCGTGGTCCAGGGCGGCTTGATCGGGCCCCTGGTCAAACGCTTTGGCGAATGGCGACTGACCCTGGGCGGCCTCGGTCTGGTGATCTGCGGCTGCCTGCTGATCACCCTGGCCCAGGCCAGCAATGCCCAAGTGGTGGTTTTTAGCGCCGTGGCGATCCTGGCCATGGGCACCGGCCTGGTGACCCCCTGCCTGCGCTCCCTGGTGTCGCGGCGCCTCGACGACAGCGGCCAGGGTGCGGCACTGGGCAGCCTGCAGGGGCTCCAGAGCGCCGGCAGTTTCATTGGCCCGCCGGTGGCAGGCCTGGCCTACGACACCCTGGGTCGCACCAGCCCCTTTTGGCTCGGCATCAGCCTCTTGGCCGGGGTGGCTTTGTTGGTGGCTGGGGGCCTACCTGGTCAAGCAAGCCCAACACCAAAGGCTGGATCCTGACACTGCAATCTTGGGGGTCAAGAAGTGCTAATTAGGTAGCACGAATTTAGTGGTGGATTGGGGTATATGGCTGAAGCATCGGCTGCTGCGCTCCTGGCTCCGGAGCTCTATATCAACCGGGAGTTGAGCTGGCTGGCCTTCAACTACAGGGTTCTGGCCCAGGCCTTAAACGAGCACACTCCCCTGCTGGAGCAGGCCAAATTCAGCGCCATCTTCAGCAACAACCTCGATGAGTTCTTCATGGTGCGGGTGGCATCCCTGAAGTCGCAGGAAGACGCCGGCATCTCCACCCTCTCAGAAGACGGCCTCACCCCGAAGCAGCAGATCCAGGCCATTCAGGCAAAGTTGCCGGCCCTGCTGGAGATGCAGCAGCAGCACTATCGCCACTCCCTCAAGAACCAACTATCCGAATACGGCGTTCAGTTGATCGATTACGCCAATCTCAACGACAGCCAAAGGGAGTGGCTCAACGACTACTTCCGCACGGCGATCTTCCCCGTGCTGACGCCCCTGGCGGTGGACCCTTCCCACCCCTTCCCCTTCATGAGCAACCTCAGCCTGAATGTGGCTGCTTTGATACGGGATCCAGATACGGGCCAGCAGGAATTTGCCCGGGTGAAAGTGCCCCAAAAAATCCTGCCGCGGTTTGTGCCAATTCCGGTAGGGCTAAGTGGCAGCAATCCCAAACCGGTATTCACGGCCGTACCGCTTGAGCAGGCAGTGGCCTTCAACCTGGGGCTGCTTTTCCCCGGCATGCACATTGAAGGTCACTACTTCTTCCGGGTCACCAGGGATGCCGATCTAGCCCTGCGGGACCTGGAGGCCGACGACCTAATGGGCGCCATTGAGGAGGGCCTGCGCAAACGCCGCCGGGGCGGTGAAGTGGTGCGGCTGGAAGTGGCAGATGAGATGCCTGATGCGGTGGTGCATCTGCTGATGGAGGGGCTCTCCGTGGAGTCAGAAGACGTCTATCGAATCAATGGCCCCCTAGGACTCGACGACCTGATGGGGTTGATGGATATCCCCCTGCCCAGGCTCAAGGACAAGCCCCACAAGGGCCGCACCTCCCGAAGACTCGCCACCACCCAAAAGAGCCAACTGGAGGACGGCTCCATTAAGGCCGAGGAATTCGAGAGCATCTTCTCGGTGATTCGGCGCGGCGATGTGCTGCTGCAACACCCCTACGACCTGTTTTCCACCTCGGTGGAGGAATTTCTCAACCAGGCCGCCGATGACCCCTCGGTGCTGGCCATAAAGATGACCCTCTACCGCACCTCCAAGGATTCCCCCGTGGTGGCCGCCCTGATCAGGGCCGCCGAAAACGGCAAACAGGTGATGGCGCTTGTTGAGCTCAAGGCACGCTTCGACGAGGACAACAACATCCAGTGGGCCAAACAGCTGGAGAGTTCGGGAGTGCATGTGGTCTACGGGGTGTTGGGCCTGAAAACCCACACCAAAATCCTCCTGGTGGTGCGCAAGGAAAAGGAACGCCTCAACAGCTACGTGCACATCGGCACGGGCAACTACAACTCCAAAACCTCCCGCCTCTACACCGACATCGGCATACTTACCGCCAACCCCGACTTTGGGGCCGATCTGGTGGAGCTGTTCAACTACCTCACGGGCTTCTCCAAACAGCAAAGCTTTCGAAAATTGCTGGTGGCACCCGTCACCCTGCGGGGCCGGATGGAGGATCTGATCAGGCGTGAAATTGAGCACGCCCAAGCAGGGGCTGGTGGCCACGTCCGCGCCAAAATGAACGCCCTGGTGGATCCAGGCATGATTGCCCTGCTCTACGAAGCCTCCCAGGCCGGGGTCCAGGTGGACCTGGTGGTGCGGGGAATGTGCAGCCTGCGCCCTGGCCTGGAAGGCATCAGCGAGCACATCCAGGTGGTGAGCGTGATTGGTCGCTTCCTTGAACACTCACGCCTGTTTTGGTTTGCCAATGGAGGCAGTCCGGAAATGTTCTTTGGCAGTGCCGATTGGATGTCGCGCAACCTCGACCATCGAGTGGAAGCGGTGGCCCCGATCGAAGACCCAAGGCTGCGGAGCCAACTGGAAGAGTTGCTGGATCTCTATCAGGCAGACACCGCTGCCTGGCATATGGCTAGCGATGGCAGTTTTGAGCAACGCCAACTGGAGGGGGAAAGCCATTTGGTGCAGCAGGAGTTGATAAAGCGCTGGCGAGGTGGCCTGCTGCCAATCAAATAACAACGCCATACAGGAATTCTTCCAATTCATAACGTTCCAGCGCTAGTAGTAGTGCTACATTCCAAGCAAATCAATTCGGAGCTTGGGTGTGGGGACGCCTATGCAATCCGTTTCAGACGTTGGCAACGCCAATGTTTCGAAACAGGAGCCATCTTTGATGGCACTTCCTGGCAAGGGAGCAGCTGGACCTTCTAAAACGACTGGACCGCGTTCCGGCGGAAGACTCAGCGCCGATTCAATTGGCTGGTATTTGGGCACAATCGGCCGGGTGCCCCTGCTTACTGCGGCAGAAGAAATTGAATTAGCCCACCATGTTCAGGCGGGTAAACGCCTGCTCGAGCTGCCCGCAGAAGAACACACCCCCAAACACAAGCGCCAGCTACGCATGGCCCAACGGGCCCGCGATCGAATGATGGCTGCCAACTTGCGCCTGGTGGTGAGTGTGGCCAAGAAGTATCAAAACCAGGGCCTCGAACTGCTCGACCTAGTGCAAGAGGGGGCGATTGGCCTGGAGCGGGCCGTCGATAAATTTGACCCCGCCATGGGCTACAAGTTTTCGACCTACGCCTATTGGTGGATCCGCCAGGGCATGACCAGGGCCATCGACAACAGCGCCCGCACGATTCGGCTGCCGATTCACATCAGTGAAAAGCTCTCGAAGATGCGCCGGATCAGCCGCGAACTTTCCCACCGCCTAGGGCGCCAACCCAATCGACTGGAGCTATCGCATGCCATGGACATGCGACCCGAAGAGCTCGAAGAGCTGATGTCTCAAAGCGCACCCTGCGCCTCCCTGGATGCCCATGCCCGGGGCGAGGAAGATCGCAGCACCCTCGGTGAGCTGATTGCCGATCCGGCCAGCAACGAGCACATGGACTCGATGGATCGCCATCTCCAAAAAGAGCACCTCGGTGCCTGGCTTTCCCAACTCAACGAACGGGAGCAAAAAATCATCAAGCTGCGTTTTGGTTTGGAGGGTTCCGAGCCCCTGACCCTGGCTGAAATTGGTCGCTTGATCAATGTCTCGCGCGAGCGGGTGCGCCAACTGGAGTCAAAGGCGATTCTCAAATTGCGGATGATGAGCGACGTGCAGCAGGCGGCCTAGGTATTGGCCATCGCCTGGCAAGGGATCTGACAGATGGCCTGGTGGTCGCAGCAATTTCTAGGCATAACAGCAATTGCCCTCTGGCTAACCCTGCTGGCGTTCCTGGCGATTCAAGTTCGCCGCCGCTGGCATGGCCAAAGGGAGTGGAGCAGAAAACTGGTCCACATGGGCACGGGCCTGGTGGTGTTGATTGCCTGGGCCTGCGCCATTGACCGGCGCATCGCCCTACCCGCCGCCGCCCTGATCACCCTGCTGGCCCTGCTCAATCACCGCCTACGGGTATTGCCAGCCATAGAGGATGTGGGCCGCTCCAGCTACGGCACGGTCGCCTACGGCGCCTCTATCACCATTTTGCTGGCCATCTATTGGCCGTCCAGGCCCGATGCCGTGGCGGCAGGTGTGCTGGTGATGGCCATTGGTGATGGCCTGGCGGGCCTGATCGGGCCCCTGATTCCATCGCCCTGCTGGCAGGTACTCGGCCAACGAAAATCCCTAGTCGGCACTGGCGCCATGGCCGCAGGCAGCCTGGGGGTATTGCTCCTTCTGCGCCAGTTGGCTGGCGTCGAAGGGCTGGCGGCCCCAAATCCTGCAGCCCTCGGGGCGATAGTCCTGGTGAGTGTGCTGCTCGAACAGCTGGCGATCCTGGGCATCGACAACCTCACCGTGCCCATTGCCGCCGGTTGGCTGTGGAGCCTGCTCAGCCAGCCCCTAGGCCAGGGCTAGGGGTTCAACTGTCCGAGCTGCCCGCACCGCGTCGGCCAAGCCAGCCAGCACCTCGCAGGTGGTGGCCAGGTCGATGCAGGCATCGGTCACGCTCTGGCCATAAGTGAGCTTGGAGCGATCTGGCTGAAGCTTCTGGTTGCCAGCCACCAGATGGCTCTCGAGCATCACTCCCATCACCGGGCTAGAGCCGCTGCGCAACTGCCCAGCCACCTGCTCGGCCACCTCCCCCTGGCGGCGGTAGTCCTTGTTGGAATTGCCATGGCTGCAATCCACCATCAGCCTGGCGGGCAAGCCTGCCTTGGCCAGCTCTGCCGCCGCCTCAGCCACGGCCTCGGGGTGGTAGTTAGTGCCCCGCTTGCCGCCGCGCAACACCAGGTGGCCATCGGGATTACCGGTGGTGGCCACAATCGCGGCCTGACCCTCCCCATTAATTCCCAGGAAATGGTGGGGCATGGCGGCCGACTCCATGGCGTTGATCGCGGTGATCGCACTGCCATCGGTGCCGTTCTTGAAACCAATCGGCATCGAGAGGCCAGAGGCCATTTCGCGATGGGTTTGGCTTTCGGTGGTGCGGGCGCCAATCGCTGTCCAACTGATCAAATCAGCGATGTATTGGGGCACCACGGGATCTAGCAACTCGGTGGCTGCCGGCAGGCCCATCTCGGCCAAATGGAGCAACAAACCCCGCGCCAGGCGCAGACCCGTATTGATGTCGTAGCTGTCGTCGAGGTGGGGATCGTTGATCAGCCCCTTCCAGCCCACCGTGGTGCGGGGTTTTTCGAAGTAGACCCTCATCACGATCTCGAGCTGGTCCCTGTGGCGCTCCTGCTCCAGGGCAATGGCGTTGGCGTACTCCTTTGCAGCCCCTACATCGTGCACAGAACAGGGGCCAACGATCACCAGCAGGCGCTGGTCGCGGCCGTGCATGATCGCCTGAATGCGTTGGCGGGCCTGCTGCACCGTGGCCGCCGAGCGCTCGGTGATCGGCAATTCCCGATGGAGCAGGGCTGGGGCCATCAAGGGCCTGGTTTCCACCACATGCAGATCTGAGGTGGTGGAATTCATGGCCTGGGCTGGCGCTGCTGCCGGGAGGTAGGGGTCCACCCTAAACAGCGGAACCATTTAGCCCTTGGCGGCAAGCCTTTGCCCTGGCTTTTGCAGCCATGCACACCAAGGCGGGGCCAGGCGACCAAGAAGAATGGCTGCATCGTTTGCCCTGCGGGGATCTCCCTGCCTGCAAAGCCCATGGCCGTCGCCCTGCTTGCCAGCTATCGCCAAGCCGAAGCCGAACGGGCCGCCCTGGGTGTGCCAGCCCTGCCCCTAGACGCGCCCCAGGCCCAGGCCCTAACCGAATTGCTGGAGCAGCCCCCCGCTGGCGAGGAGGCTTTCCTGTTGCACCTACTGGGTGAACGAATCCCACCCGGTGTGGATGAGGCCGCCTACGTGAAAGCAGGCTGGCTCGCGGCCGTGGCCAAGGGCAGCCGCACCAGCCCCCTGGTGAGCCCGGTGGAAGCCGTGAAGCTCCTGGCCACGATGATCGGCGGCTACAACGTGGGCGCCCTGATCGAGTTGCTCTCCAGCCCTGAGCCTGCCATTGCCCAGCAGGCCGCCACGGGGCTGAGCCGCACCGTGCTCGTCTACGACGCCTTCCACGATGTGTTGGAACTGGCCCAGGGCAATGCCTACGCCAAACAGGTGGTGGAGGCCTGGGCCACGGCGGCATGGTTCACATCCAAGCCAGAGCTGGCAGCGGAGATCACCGTCACGGTGTTCAAGGTGGAGGGCGAAACCAACACCGACGACCTCTCCCCCGCCACCCACGCCACCACCCGTCCAGACATCCCCCTGCACGCCACGGCGATGCTGGAAACCCGCATGCCCGGCGGGCTGGCGCTGATCAATGAGCTGAAAGGCAAGGGCCATCCGGTGGCCTACGTGGGTGATGTGGTGGGCACCGGCAGCTCCCGCAAATCCGCGATCAACTCGGTGCTGTGGCACACCGGCACCAACATTCCCCATGTGCCCAATAAGCGCTCTGGCGGAGTGGTGCTGGGGGGCAAGATTGCCCCGATCTTCTTCAACACCGCCGAAGACTCTGGTGCCCTGCCGATCGAGTGCAACGTAAGCGCCCTGAACAGTGGCGACGTAATCACGATCCGTCCTTACGCCGGCACGATCGAACGGGCAGCCGGCGAACCAAATGCCGGTGAAATCGTGGCCCGCTTTGAGCTCAAGCCCAGCACGATCACCGATGAGGTGCGCGCCGGCGGCCGCATCCCCCTGCTGATTGGCCGCTCACTTACAGACAAGGTGCGCTCCCAGCTGGGCATGGCCCCATCGGAGCTCTTCATCCGCCCGAGCGCCCCGGCCGACACCGGCAAGGGCTACACCCTGGCCCAAAAGATGGTGGGCAAGGCCTGCGGTCTGGCGGGCGTGCGCCCAGGCACCAGCTGCGAACCGCTGATGACCACCGTGGGCTCCCAGGACACCACCGGGCCGATGACCCGCGATGAGATGAAGGAGCTGGCCTGCCTGGGCTTCAGCGCCGATCTGGTGATGCAGAGCTTCTGCCACACGGCCGCCTATCCCAAGCCGGTGGACCTCAAAACCCACGCCGAGCTCCCCGATTTCATGGCGTCCCGCGGCGGAGTGGCCCTGCGCCCCGGCGACGGCATCATCCACAGCTGGCTGAATCGCATGCTGCTGCCCGACAGCGTCGGCACCGGCGGTGACAGCCACACCCGCTTCCCCCTGGGCATTTCCTTCCCGGCCGGCTCAGGCCTGGTGGCCTTTGCCGCCGCCATCGGCGCCATGCCCCTGGACATGCCCGAATCGGTGCTGATCAAATTTTCAGGCTCCCTGCAGCCGGGCGTCACCCTGCGCGATGTGGTGAATGCCATCCCCTACGTGGCGATCCAGCAGGGCCTGCTCACGGTGGAAAAAGCCGGCAAGAAAAATGTATTTAGTGGCCGGATTATGGAGATCGAGGGCCTGCCAGACCTCAAGCTGGAGCAGGCATTTGAGCTGACAGATGCCACCGCTGAGAGGTCCTGTGCCGGCAGCACGATCAAGCTTTCCGTGGAAACGGTGAGCGAATACCTGCGCAGCAACGTGGCCCTGCTCAAAAACATGATTGCCCGGGGCTATAGCGATGGCCGCACCCTGGCCCGCCGCATCAAGGCGATGCAGGCCTGGCTGGCCAATCCGGTGTTGATGGAGGCCGACGCCGATGCCGAATACGCCGCCGTAATTGAAATCAACCTCGATCAACTGACTGAGCCGATCCTGGCCTGCCCCAACGACCCCGACAACGTCAAATTGCTCTCCGATGTGGCGGGAGAAAGGATCGATGAGGTATTCATCGGCTCATGCATGACCAACATCGGCCATTACCGCGCCGCCGCCAAGGTGCTGGAGGGCCAAGGTGCCAACTCGGCGCAGCTGTGGGTATGTCCCCCAACCCGGATGGATGAGGAGATGCTTAAACAGGAGGGCTACTACGCCACCTTTGAGGCGGCCGGCTCCCGCATGGAGATGCCGGGTTGCTCCCTATGCATGGGCAACCAGGCCAGGGTCGAGGAGAACACCACGGTGTTTTCCACCAGCACCCGCAACTTCAACAACCGCCTCGGCAATGGCGCCCAGGTGTACCTGGGCAGCGCCGAACTGGCCGCCGTATGTGCCCAGCTGGGCCGCATTCCCTCCAAAACCGACTACCTGGCCGTGGCAGCAGCCAAAATCGACCCCCATAGCGCCGAGCTCTACCGCTACCTCAACTTCGACCAACTGGCGGGCTTTGCAGACGAGGGCCGGGTAATGAGCGCCGAGCAGGAGGCCAAAGTGCTGGCAGAGGTCTAAGACGCGCCTGAACCAGGAAACCCTGCTGTTTGAACCCGCCCAGCCCCAGGTTGGAGCGCTTAAAGCGGTGCTGGCCTTTCCCAGCACCTACACAGTGGGGATCACCAGCCTGGGCTACCAGGTGGTCTGGGCCAGCCTGGCCCAGCTCAGCGATCTGGATGTGCGCCCCCTGTTCACCGACCAGGGCGACCCGGCCCACGACTCCCAAGGATGTCGGAGCCCCAATCTCGATCTGTTTGGTCTGTCTTTGAGCTGGGAACAGAATGGCCTGGCGCGGTGACTTTCAGGAAAGGTGCCACTCCTCGGCTGCCGCTCAGGCGGCCAGGATTAAGGGTAGTGGCTGAATTGAATTGGGTTCCTCTGGTGGCTTGTTGATCCACACTTCAGCCGGTTGACGCCAACAGCGGATCTGCCTGCTCCAACGCGATGGATTAGCCCGGCGGGCCTTCTCATAGACGTCAATGCGCTGCTGACAAATAGCCGTAGCGGCGCCACAGTGGCGCAGATGGGGCGTCACTGTGGAGATGCCATGGAGATCTGCCGTCACCGGGCTGTTGTCTACGAGCAGGCACGGCAGCAAAACCCGCGCCGCTGGTCACGATCAACGCGTAGCTGGCATCAACCAAAAGTGGTTTGGATCAATCCACCACCACCTGAGGAAAACAACGCCAAAAAACCTACATTTGCGATGGCTGCCTGAGCAGCAGCATCGGCGTCATCCTTCCTGGCGGTCACCGCATCGGATACCCACTGCATACGAATCAATTGACTTAAAAAGTCATGGGTGCTAGTGTAGATCTCAAAATAAGCATAAAATGTCAAACCCAACCTTCTTTCAGCCGTTTGTCTCGACATCAGTCACCATTGACAGCACCGCCAATTCGCTGCAAGGCATCAAGAAAAACCATCTATCTCCTAACTCATACCTTCTGGCCGGAACAACAGGAGACGGCCTTGCCCCTCCGGGCTATGGAGCCCTTTATATAGGCGCCATCGATGGATCATCCACATCCAGTGGAAGTGGCAGCGGCACTTGGTACAACTTTTCAGTTCCTTCAACATGGAATCCACAGCAGACCTCTGCTTACGGGCCAGATATTCTCACAGCAGGAACCGGCCCTGGTGGCATCGGGGATGTGGCACTGACAGGAACTTGGATTAATTCTTCTGGGGTTACAACTGGTTGGTATTACAAAGGTGACATCTCAGCTCTCAATGGTGATACCTCGGGTGCAATTACAAAAGGCTTTCAAAATTTTCAGGCTACAACAAAAAATAATTCTCCTGCCAATTATACCTATCTCCATAGTGTTGATGGAGGATATGTAGCCGGCAACTACACCACAAGCGGTGGCCCGATTGGGCTTACAATTAATGTTGGACCAGGAGCTGGTTCTTTTGTTTTCAACCCACTGACCAATAAACAAACCAACATAACTTACTCAGACAATGCCACATACCACAGCACTTTTGGCATTTGGGAAAATGATAACAATACCTACACAGTTTCAGGGGGGGCTTCCTACTCTCGAAGATTCTTACGTAATAGAAATATGGTCAATGCTATTGCTAGGGTCGCCAAAATTTTGCCTGATGCCGCCCTGGGCCATGGCATGCTTGCCGACATTGACCCAATTACCGGCATAGCAACCAATATTCATTATTATAATTATAATAATGACAATAACAGATATTCAAGTGTCATTACACATTTTCAAGGCATATACCATATGGGGGATGATGTTTATCAGGCACCTTTCTTTGCTGTCAAAACCAATGGAGAAATCTATGGTGGAAATGCTTACATACACCGCCTGAAGAACGGGCAATTTTCAGACAACGCTATCTGGCAGACATTTGAACCAACCTTACAAGGTAGTGCTTTAGGGCCCACATCAGTCGCAGGTGAAGCCAATACAGGGATTTTTGACGGAGGCCAGCCATTCGCATCGATCGGTAGCACTCTGTCCTATTTTACGGCAGCTCAAATTCTTAAATAGCAATACGACGATGGCGAAACATAATCGCTACTTAAATATCCTCCCAACCTATTAAGCTTTATACCTAAAAGATTAAAAGCATTTAAATAGTTCGAACTATTTCAAGCCAACTCTAAAATCCACTCTTCTTCTTCGCTGTGAATGCGGTACAACTCTTATTTTTGACAGAAAAAGCGTGCCGACCCAACTAGATCAACACAATCACTATAACTCATAAAAGTACCTCGTTACGTCAAAGCAACGTCCTGCTGATGCTGCTGAATTGCCGAAGTTGATGCAAATTCAACCAGCATCCAGCCTATGGTTCAAGCTGCCCAGGTGTCAGTCTGGGAGCAGTCAACTAGCCTCCACCCCTGAACCAAGAAACCCTGCTGTTTGAACCCGCCCAGCCCCAGGTTGGAGCGCTTAAAGCGGTGCTGGCCTTTCCCAGCACCTACACAGTGGGGATCACAAGCCTGGGCTACCAGGTGGTCTGGGCCACCCTGGCCCAGCGCTCCGATATGGATGTGCGCCGCCTGTTCACCGACCAGGGCGACCCGGCCCACGGCTCCCAGAGGGGTCGCGGTGCCGATCTAGACCTCTTTGGCCTGTCGCTGAGCTGGGAGCTCGATGGACCGGTGTTGCTCGAGCTACTGGAACAGCAACGCATTCCAATCTGGGCCAGCGAAAGAGACGATAACGATCCAATCGTGTTCGGTGGCGGGCCCGTGCTCACCGCCAACCCCGAACCCCTGGCGCCCTTCTTCGATGTGGTGCTGCTTGGAGATGGCGAACTGCTACTGCCTACCTTCATCGACGCCATCCAGGCCTGCCGGCATACCCCCCGAGCCGAACGCCTACACCAGCTGGCCCAGGTGCCGGGCGTGTATGTGCCATCGCTCTATGCCCCCCGCTATGGCCCAGACGGGCAGCTATTGGCCATTGAGCCAACAGACACCGGCATCCCAGCAACAGTGGCCAAGCAGACCTGGCGCGGCAACACCCTCAGCCACTCGATGGTGATCACCCCAGAGGCGGCCTGGCCCTCGATCCACATGGTGGAGGTGGTGCGCAGCTGCCCCGAGCTCTGCCGCTTTTGCCTGGCCAGCTACCTCACCCTGCCCTTTCGGACCCCATCCCTGGATGATGGCCTGATTCCAGCGGTGGAAAAGGGTTTAGCCGCCACCCAGCGTCTCGGGCTGCTCGGGGCATCCGTAACCCAGCACCCCCAGTTCGCCGACCTACTGGCCTGGCTAGATCAGGATCGCTTTGAGGGCACCCGGGTAAGCGTGAGTTCCGTGCGGGCCGCCACCGTGACCCCAGAGCTGGGCCGAATCCTGGCCAAACGGGGCAGCAAGTCGCTCACGATCGCCATCGAATCCGGCAGCGAGCGCATGCGCCAGGTGGTCAACAAAAAACTCGCCAATGAAGAGATTTACGCCGCCGCCCGCTATGCAAAGGAAGGGGGTCTCACGGGCCTGAAGCTCTACGGAATGGTGGGCCTACCCACGGAAGAGGAGGCCGACATTGAAACCACCGCCGACCTACTACTGGCCCTAAAGAAGGCCACTCCGGGCCTGCGGCTTTCCTTTGGGGTGAGCACCTTTGTGCCCAAGGCCCACACGCCTTTCCAGTGGCAAGGAGTACGCCCAGAAGCCGAAAAACGTCTCAAGCTTCTCGGCAAACGGCTCAAGCCCAAGGGCATCGAGCTGCGGCCCGAGAGTTACGGCTGGAGCGTGATCCAGGCCCTGCTGTCGCGCAGCGATCGGCGCCTGGCGCCCGTGATCGCCGCCGCCCGCGGTCGCAACGAAAGCCTGGGGGGCTGGAAAAAGGCCTACAGGGAGCTACTGGAGCAAGGGCCAGCCGCAAACTCGGCTCCATTGCCCCCCTGGGAGGAGGTGATCCACGCCAGCTGGGATCCCGGGCGCGTATTGCCCTGGGATCACCTGGAAGGACCCCTGCCAAAAACCACCCTGGCCAACCACCACAAAGGAGCACTGGAGTAGTAAGTTTAGTCAAAGAGAGGTCATTAAAATGTCGACTGAAGTTTTTGATTGGGCTTTCGCCCAACAATTCATTGCAGGTGGATCTGCAGCTGCCGCGGATCAAAATTTGCTGTTGGCTAACACCTCCCTCCAATCTGATCCAGAAAACCGTCTCACCTATTTGGTTTTCCTGAAGGGACCAATAGAACCTGAAAAGCTTGATCAGGCAGTACGGCAACTGTTAAAGGAAGTCATACCGGACAGCACCCCGAGTCTGCTTTTTGAACAGCTCGGGGGCTTTGCCATCGACCTCAACCAACGCCAAGCTGAGCGGCTGAGCCAAAGACGTGAGGTGATTAGCCTGGAGCTGGATCGGCCGATGCGGCTAGATCCACCCATGCTTCAAGACTCGGAAAAGAACGACGTTTTTGTGCCCCAGGCACTTGTCAGCTATACCAACGCTATTATATCAAACCGAGAAACCGTGCCCTGGGGTGTACGGGCGATATGGCAGGGTAGAGATATATCTAGCATGGGCAACTCCGGCGCAGGCAGCTTCGCATTCGTAATCGATTCGGGAGTCCTAGCAACCACAGGTGACCTCAACCTCAATACCAGCTGGTCCCGTAGCTGGATCTCCGGCCAGGACGCATTCACGGACGATGATGGTCACGGCACCCATGTGGCGGGCACTATTGGTGCCCTAGTCAATGGGTTAGGGATGGTCGGTGTTGCACCCGGTGCTTCGATCGTTTCCCTGAAAGTGTTCGACAGCTCCGGCAATGGCAGCAGTCTCAACATCATTGCCGCAATCGATTATGCAGTATCGGTAATAAGGACTAATAAACTTGATCTCTCAAAAGTAGTAATCAACCTTAGCCTTGCCGGCGGGCTCAACTCCGCCTTGAATTCGGCAATGCTGAATGCGGCCAATCTAGGCATCCGTTTCGCCGTCGCTGCCGGCAACAACGGGGCAGACGCCGACACAATGTCTCCAGCTAGTTCCGGGACCCACCCAAATGTATATACGGTATCAGCGGTCGACAGCGCCTATCAAATGCCCAGTTGGTCAAACTGGGATCAGGTCACCTCCACTGACCCTAACGACAGCGTCGACTTCGCGGCTCCAGGGGTAAATGTGTTGTCCTATTACACTAACGGGGCTCTAGCCAACCTCAGCGGCACCTCCATGGCCTCCCCCCACGTGGCGGGAGCTCTATTGATGGGGGGCGTAACAACCGGCGACATGGTCAAACCCTCGGTCGCAGGTACTGCAGACCCCTTCGCTTGGGCTATCAACTTCCCAGGCACCACCATCACCTCAAGTGCAGCTGTCCAAAATAAGGTTCTTTGGGGCACAGCCGCTAGCGACATTCTCATCGGCGGCAATGGCAACGACAGCATCACTGGGGTGCAAGCAAACGGAACCACGGGCGCAGCAATGGGTCTGGGACAGATTGACATACTCACAGGTGGTCCTGGTGCAGACACCTTTCTGCTAGGAGATTCCCGCGGGGTCTTCTACGACGACCGCAGCAACAACAACATCGGCCTCAGCGATTATGCCCGGATCACTGACTTCAACACCGGCATAGACAAGCTACAGTTCCACAACGGAACTTACTTCACTACTGTCAGTACAGGCATAACTTCGATCTACTGGGATCGCAATGGCAATAACCAATTTGATACCACAGGAAAAGATCAGGACGAATTGATCGCCATGGTGACTGGCGCAATTACTAGCAAAGACATCATCTTGGCCTGAAAACTCTCTAAACTCCTGAGCCGAAGCCCTCAATCAAAAACAGCCGTACGACTGCCATAGACCATCACCTGGCGCTTGAGGTGCAACAGCACGGCCTTGACCAGGGCCAGACGTTCGGTGTCGCGGCCCTTGCGGATCAAATCGCCCACCTCATCACGGTGCTTCACCGGCACGGTCTCCTGGGTAATGATTGGCCCCCCATCCAGCTCCTCACTTACGTAGTGGGCCGTGGCGCCAATCAATTTGACGCCCCGATCCCAGGCCCGGTGGTAGGGCTGGGCTCCCATGAAGGCGGGCAAGAAGGAATGGTGAATGTTGATCACCTTGTGAAAAGCATCCGGGGGATCAAAGGCAACTAAAAATTCCTTGCTCAATACCTGCATGTATTTGGCCAAGATCACCAACTCGATCTTGTGTTCAGCCAACAGCTCCAGGTGGCGCGCCTCTGCCTCGGGTTTGCCATCTGGATCAACCGGCACGTGCTCAAAGCGGGCCCCAAATTCAGTGGCAATCGGGCCCAGATCAGGGTGGTTGGAGATCACCAAAGGCACCTCCATGGGCAGCTCTCCGGTGCGCTTACGCCAGAGCAAATCCAGCAGGCAGTGGTCCTGCTTGCTCACGAAAATCGCCACCGGCGGGCGGTAATCGGAGAAGTTGACCTTGTATTCACCGTGCAGCCGTTCGGCCAGGGCATGGGCCGTGGGGCAAATCGCCTCCCTGGGTAAACCAAACCCCTCTAGCTCCCACTCAATGCGGCTCAGGAAAAGGCCCGCCGTGGGGTCGCTGTGGTGGTCGGCATGGACGATGTTGCCGCCATTGGATGTGACCCAACCGGAAAGCTCCCGCACCAGCCCCGGTTGATCGGGGCAGATCATCTGCAGGATCGCCGTGGGGGAGCTCATCGTCGAATTAGGCAGTATTGGCAGCATGGCCCAAGGCGCTCCAGGTTGCGAGGGGCTACAGCAAGTGTCAAAGCCCGGGGGGCACGGATAAAGTCGCCAGCACGAACCACCCTCCGGTGCCCCCCATGCTTACTGGGCTGCTCTCTGCGCTCACCCAACAGCTCCGCCGCCTCGCCTTGCTGGGCCTGGCCGCAGTGCTCTGTTTTGGGCTGGCCGCCTGTGGTGATCAAAGCCGCAAGACCGCCACGATCAGCGACACCGACATGGCGGCGATTGAACGCCAGGCCAAGGGCTTCCTCTCCGCCCGAGATCGCCTCCCCGAACTGGCTGCCCTGGTCAACGAGCGCAACTGGGTGTTCACGGCCAACCTGATCCATGGCCCCATGCAGGAAGTGGGTCGCGAAATGAGCTACATCAATCAGCGCCTGCTGCCCGCCGATCGCCCCGAGGCCAACGAGCTGGCCCAAAACCTCAAAACAGCCCTCGCCCAACTGGATGAGGCCGCCAAAATCCAGGACGGCGACAAGCTGCGTAAGGCCTATATCCAAGTCGCCAGCGGCTTCGGTCTCTACGCCGACGTACTGCCCGCCCAGGTTCAAGCTGATCTGAAGCAGGCCTGATCTAGGCCAAACCTGCCCTCAATTGGCCCCCCAGGACCCCAACTTCCAGAGCCAGTCCGTACTGGTGGTGGGAGCGGGAATGGTGGGCCTTTCCATTGCCTGGTGGCTACAGCTCCAGGGCCACCGGGTGGAGCTGATCGACCCGCAGCCAGCTGCCAGCCCCGCAGCCCTGGGGGTGTTGATGGCCCAGGTGTTTCACCGCTCCAGCGGAAGGGGTTGGCGGCTGCGCCAGCGCAGCCTCGAGCTCTGGAACCAATGGCTGCCGCTGCTAGCCGACCAGGGGCACCCGATCCATTGGCGCCCAGGTCTGCTGCTGCTGGCCGCCAGCCCGGAAGAGCGCAGCCGCCAAGAACGACTGGCCAAAGAACGCCAAGGCCAGGGTTTGCCCCTCACCCTATGGAACCAGGACCAACTAGCCCAGCTCCAGCCCCAGCTGCCCCCTGGGGGCTCGGGTGCAATCCATTCAGCCGCCGACGGCCAACTCGATCCAGCCCAAGCCCTACGGGCATTTCGCCTGGATGGGGAGCGCCTTGGCATGGCCACCCACCAGGATCGGGTAGTAATCCTGCGGCGGAGCGGCGCCGGCCAGCGCTGGCAGGCAGAGGGTCAAAGCGGCCGCAGCTGGCAAGCCGATTGGTGCGTAGTTAGCGCCGCTGTGGCCAGCTCTGCACTCCTGGAACCCCTGGGATACCAGCTGCCGATGGAGCCCGTACTGGGCCAAGCCCTGGAGCTGGAACTGCAGGAAGAGCCCGGCTGGAACTGGCCAGGAGCCGTGCTTTGGCAGGGCATCAACCTCGTACCACGTCCTGATTTGGGCGGGGGCCGCAGGCTCTGGCTGGGGGCCACCCTCGAACCGGGGGAGCTGGCGGCAACGGAGGCACTCAGCCAACTGCGCCAGCTAAATGGAAACGCACCGCCCTGGCTCGAGAAAGCCCAGGTGGTGCGCCAGTGGCAGGGCCACCGGCCCCACCCGATTGGACAGCCAGCCCCCCTGCTTCAAAAGCTGGATGATGGCCTAGTTCTGGCCAGCGGCCACTACCGCAACGGCGTGCTACTTGCACCGGCCACCGCTGAATGGGTGGCCGGCCAGATCACTTGCTCTCGGTGAACTCGGCGTCGATCACGTCGTCGCTGGAGGAGGCAGCAGGGCCAGCACCGTTGCCGTTGCCGCCGGCAGCAGCAGCGCCTTCAGCCCCAGCGGCCTGCTGGTAGACGGCAGCACCAGCGGCGTAGAGGGCCTGCTGAAGGGTTTCGAGCTCGGATTTGATCGTCTCGAAATCTTCCTTCTCCAGGGCCTCCTTGAGCTTGGCTGAAGAGGCCTCCACCTTGGCCTTGTCGTCGGCACCAACCTTGTCGCCCAGCTCGCCGAGTTGCTTTTCGGACTGGTAAACGAGGGTTTCGGCCTGGTTTTTCAGGTCGATCCGCTCGCGCTTTTCCTTGTCCACCGAGGCGTTGCTCTCGGCGTCCTTAACCATCTTGTCCACCTCGTTGTCGCTGAGGGTGGAGGCCCCGGTGATCGAGATGCTCTGCTCCTTTCCGCTGCCCTTGTCCTTAGCGGTAACGCTGAGGATGCCGTTGGCATCGATGTCGAAGGTCACTTCGATCTGGGGTACGCCCCGGGGAGCTGGGGGAATGCCATCGAGACGGAAGGTGCCCAGCGATTTGTTGTCGCTGGCCATCTCGCGCTCACCCTGGAGCACGTGGATTTCCACGTTGGTCTGGCCGTCCACGGCCGTGGAATAAACCTCGGATTTCTTGGTGGGGATCGTGGTGTTGCGGGGGATCATCTTGGTCATCACACCGCCCAGGGTTTCCACCCCCAAGGACAGCGGGCTGACATCCAGCAAAAGGATGTCCTTGACTTCACCGGCCAGCACACCGCCCTGAATTGCAGCGCCGACGGCCACGACCTCGTCGGGGTTGACGGTTTGGTTGGGGTCCTTACCGGTTACCCGCTTGACCAGCTCCAGCACGGCCGGAATGCGGGTGGAACCACCCACCATCACAATCTCGTCCAGCTCGCCCGAGGAGAGCTTGGCGTCCTTGAGCGCCTGCTCCACCGGCACCCGACAGCGGTCGATCAGCTTGGAGGCCAGCTCCTCAAACTTGGCCCGGGTGAGGGTCAAATCGAGGTGTTTGGGGCCCTCCGGGGTGGCCGTGATGAACGGCAGGTTGATCTCGCTTTGGGTGGCGCTAGAGAGCTCGATCTTGGCCTTCTCAGCTGCCTCGGTGAGACGCTGCAGGGCCTGCTTGTCCTGGCGCAGGTCGATGCCTTCGTTGGCCTTAAAGGTGGCGGCCAGATGGTCAACAATCACCTTGTCGAAGTCGTCGCCACCGAGGTGGGTGTCACCGGAAGTGGAGAGCACCTCAAACACACCATCACCCACCTCCAACACGGAGACGTCGAAGGTGCCGCCGCCCAGGTCGAAGACCAGGATGCGCTCGTTGCTCTTCCTGTCGAGGCCGTAGGCCAGCGCCGCCGCGGTGGGCTCGTTGATGATGCGCAGCACCTCGAGGCCGGCGATCTTGCCGGCGTCCTTGGTGGCTTGGCGCTGGGAGTCGTTGAAGTAGGCGGGCACCGTGATCACCGCCTGGGTGACGGTTTCACCGAGATACTTGCCGGCGTCTTCAGCCAGCTTGCGCAGCACCTGGGCGCTCACCTCCTCCGGGGCGAACTGCTTATTGAGTACGGGGCACTTCACCTTCACGTTGGAGCCGGCTTTCTCAACGCCGTAGCTCACTTCCTTCGATTCATCGTTCACCTCATCAACCCGACGGCCAATGAATCGCTTCACCGAATAAAAGGTGTTTTCCGGATTCATCACCGCCTGGCGCTTGGCGATCTGACCAACCAGTTGGTCCTGGTTTTTGGTGTAGGCCACCACCGACGGGGTGGTGCGGAAGCCTTCGGCGTTGGCAATCACGGTGGGCTTGCCACCTTCCATCACCGCCACACAGCTGTTAGTGGTGCCTAAATCAATACCGACAACCTTGCCCATGGGTTACCACCTGCTTACGGTGAACGAATCAGAACTGAATGCATCTTCAGCAGCAGGGCCTGGCCCAGGCGAGGTGTGGTTCCCGAACAGGCGTTTACGGTGCCGCCCACCAGACCCCAAGCCATGGCTTCTGAGATCACTGGCCGCACTGCTCTTCTGGGGGTCCTGGGCGATCCCGTGCGCCACTCGCTCTCCCCCACCCTGCACAACGCGGCAATCCCTGAACTGGGGCTGGAGTGGATCTATCTGGCCCTGCCGACCCCGGCTGCCCAGCTGACAGCAGTGGTGCAGGCGCTTGAGGCCATCGGCTGCCGCGGCCTAAGCGTCACGATCCCCCACAAGCAGGCGGTGGCGGCGCTCTGCCGGGAGCTAAGCCCCCTTGCCCAACGGGTCGGGGCGGTGAACACCCTGGTGCCCCTCGAGGGCGGCGGCTGGCATGGCACCAACACCGATGTGGAGGGCTTTCTGGCGCCGCTGCGACAGCGCCAATGGCAGGGCAAAAGGGCGGTGGTGCTTGGCTGCGGAGGTAGCGCCCGGGCAGTGGTGGCCGGTCTGGTGGAGCTCAATTGCGACCTAATCACCGTTGTGGGCAGGCGGCCCGATGCCCTGGAGGCCTTTGCGAGCAGTTGCCACGCCTGGGCGCCCCAGCTGCAAACCCTTTGCTGGGGCGCCGAACTGAATGCCGCCGATCTGGTGGTCAACACCACTCCGGTGGGCATGGCCTCGCCGGTAGGCATGGCCTCGCCAACAAATCCGGCAGCGGTGGATCAAAGCCCCCTCAGCCCGGCCCAGCTTGACCAACTCCAGAGCAGCTGCCTTGTCTACGACTTGATCTACACACCCCGACCCACGGCCCTGCTGCTGCAGGCCGCGGACCGGGGCTGCCCCACCCAGGATGGCCTGGAGATGCTGGTGCAACAGGGGGCCGCCGCCCTGCGGCTTTGGAGTGGCCGCAGCGAAGTGCCCGTAGCCAGCATGCGCAGCGCGGTTGAGACCAGCCTTGACTCCAGCCTCCGGCGCCTTTCCTAGGCAGGTTCGACAGCCCTAGCCTGGGCCCCTTCGGCAGAGTCGTGTCCATGGAAGGTCCACCGATCTGGCAACGGTTACTCGCGGCCGCGGCCTACCTGCTGCCCTGGAGTGATGCCCTGCCCTTCGGCCAAGGCTTGTTTGGTGTTTTTCCCCTGCTGCAGTGGCTGCAACTGCCTGCCCTGCCGGTGGTGATGGTGCAGCAATTGGTGCCCTTCGGCAGCCTGGTGCTGTTCCTGGTGCTCTACCTGGCCGTGGTGCGCAACAGCAAGGTGCCCTACTTCCTGCGCTTCAACGTGCTGCAGGCAATCCTTGTCGACATCGTGCTGGTGTTGATCAACCTGGCTTTTGGGGTTTTGCGCCTGGGCAACGGCAGTTTTGCCGGACGCACCCTGGGCAACACGGTGTTCCTGGCGATCCTGGTGCTGGTCGCTTTTGCAGTGGTGGAGAGCCTGCGGGGCAAGGAAGCCGATATCCCCTCGATATCAGAAGCGGTGCGGCTGCAGCTCAACTAACCCCGCTGCGATAGGTTGACCAATCCGTCGCTGGTGGGTCCCTGACCTGCTGGCCCCTGCCCCCAAAGGCTTTCTCCGACAGGCGACCATGACGCAGTCCTATTACGAGACCATGTACATCCTTCGTCCGGACATCCCGGAGGAAGAGGTGGAAACCCATGTGACCAAATACCGCGACCTCGTAACAGAGGCGGGTGGAGTGGTTCTGGATTGCCAAATGCGCGGCAAGCGCCGCCTGGCCTACACGATTGCCAAGCACCGTGAAGGCATCTACGTGCAGCTCAACCACGATGGTGATGGCCAACACGTGGCTCCCCTGGAGCGGGCCATGCGCCTCTCGGAAGACGTGATCCGCTACCTCACCATCAAGCAGGACGGCCCCATGCCGGCACCTCGCACCATCCCCGGTGCCGCCAGCGAAGCCGCTCCAATGCAGCCCGCCACCAGCGAAATCGAAGTAGTCCCAGCCTTGTAAAGCTGCCTTCCGATCTGTATGGTCCGGCGATGGAGCCAGATCTACACCAATCACCTGAACCGGAGTGGTCCTCCAAGACCGCTTCGGTTTTTGCTTGGGCGAACGCTGTGCTGGCTGCCGAGCAGGCCCAGGCCCAGGGGCAGCCTCAAGCCCTGCAGCTGGTCGAGCAAGAACTGGCCCAAGCGCGGGCCGAGCTGGCCACCTTGCACGAGTTGCTGGAAGACATCCCGGAAATTTTTGAGCGCAAATTTAACCAGCGGCTCCAACCACTGCTGGCCGAAAATCGGACCCTCCGCCAGCAGTTACTCGCCCCGAAGCAATTGGCCCTGCTTCAGCCGAGACAAACCAGCGGGCTCGCAGATCTCGAGCTCTCTGATCTCAACGACGACGAGCTGCTGCCCAAAGCCGGGTAGGCAGTCCCCAGACATAGATAAAGCCCTCCGCTGCACGGTGGTCGAACTGGTCATCGGAGCCGTAGGTGGCCATGTCTGGCACATAGAGGCTGTGGGTTTCACTGCTGCGGCCCACCACCGTGGCGTTGCCCCTGTGCAACTTCACCCGCACCGTGCCGGTGACGGTCTGCTGGCTGCGATCGATGAAACCATCGAGGGCATCCTTCAGGGGGCCAAACCAGAGACCCTGGTACACCAGGTCTGCCCACTGCATTTCCAGCTGGCGCTTGGTGCGCAGCACGTCGGCGGCCAGGGTGAGGCTTTCAAGCTCCTGGTGGGCCTTGATCAAAAGCAGCAGGCCAGGGGTTTCGTAAATCTCCCGGCTCTTGATGCCCACCACCCGGTTTTCGATCATGTCGAGCCGGCCGAAACCGTGGCTACCGGCCAGGGCGTTGGCCTGGCGAATCAAACTCACCGGATCAAGCCGCACCCCATCGATGCTCACGGGATTGCCCTGCTCAAAACCGATCTCCACAGTTTGGGCAGTGGCTGGGGCCGCATCCACCGCCACGGTCATGGCATAGATCTCCTCAGGTGGCTCCACATTTGGATCCTCCAGGGGTCCGGCTTCGATCGAGCGACCCAGCAGGTTTAGGTCGATCGAATAGGGGGATTTTTTGCTTACCGGCGAAGGGATCCCACAGCGCTCGCCGTAGGCAATCGTTTCCTCGCGGCTCATGCCCCATTCGCGGGCCGGAGTGAGCACCTTGAGATCGGGGGCAAGGGCACCTATCGCCACATCAAAACGCACCTGATCGTTGCCCTTGCCAGTGCAGCCGTGGGCCACCGCATCGGCGCCTACCTCCCGGGCAATTTCCACCAGGCGGCGGGCAATCAGGGGCCGCGCCAGGGCAGTGGAGAGGGGATAGCGACCCTCGTAGAGGGCATTGGCCCGGATCGCGGGGAAGGCGAACTCCGTAATGAAGGGCTCAATCAGATCCCCAACGATCGACTGACTGGCTCCCGAATCCAGCGCCTTCTGGCGAATCGGCTCGAGCTCATCACCCTGGCCCAGGTCGGCGGCGAAGGTGATCACCTCCTCCACGCCCCATTCCTTGATCAAGTAGGGGATGCAAACGCTGGTGTCCACACCACCGGAATAGGCCAAAACTGCCTTTTTTGCCCGACCCATTAGGCGGTCTCCTGCGCTCAATTCTCCGATTCTCCCTTGCCGTCGATCCGCCATCGACTTAATAGCCAGATGCCCATCAAGGCGGGAGGCGCCAGCACCAAACCCCAGACAAGCAATGGTTGCAGCTGCAACGGCTCTGGCCAACGGTCTCCCGCTGCCACCAAAACCACACTCAGGGCCAGGGCTAGGGCCCAAAGCTGCAGGACTTGACGCATCGGGGCTATCCGCTGAGCACTGGAAGCTATGGTGGAGGATTGGGGAAGCAGGCTCCAGCCTGTCCCGTAATTGGATACAGCATGAGCACGCTTGCAACCAGCGGCAGCAGTCGCCTCGACACGATCAACCCCTCGTTGACCCGCTACGGCCGCACCGAAATGGCGCCCGTACTGCCCCTGCGCGATGAACCGGATCTGTTGAGCTGGCTGGAAAGCAGCGGCCGCCTGGTGGCCGATGAGGAAACCGCCAGCACCGATGTGAGCACGGTGGAAGAGGAAGAGCTCTCGGCACTGATGGGCGAAAAAGAGGACTACAACAAGGACGACGAACAGCAGGAAGAAAACTGGGAAGACTGAATTCCCGCCTGTTCAAGCCCAAGCCCATCCCTTGCAGCTTCCCTTGCAACTCTCCTGGCCCAGCAACAGTCGCTCCACGGCGGCCCTGCTGGGCTTTTTGCTGCTTGGAGCCTGCCTGATCTGCGACGGCCTGGTGGCCAACTCCAGGCTGGCCCTGCCCCTGCTGCTTACGGCCTTGATCAGCTGGACAGTTACCCGCTGGGGCCTACCCCGGTTGCGGGCCCTCAAGCTCGGACAGGTGATCCGCGAAGAGGGGCCTAAGGGTCACCAGAGCAAGGCAGGCACTCCCACCATGGGTGGGCTGTTGGTGGTGCCGGTTGGGATTTTAGTGGGGGGGTTGATCAACCCCGCCGATCCCCGGCTGCTGGCCATTGCGGCCATCACCCTGGCCTACATGGCGATTGGGGCCATCGATGACTGGCGCAGCCTCACCAAGCGCACCAACACCGGCCTAGGGCCAAAGGGCAAATTGGTACTGCAGGGCGGTGCAGCCCTTCTTTTTCTTGCTTGGGCCGCCTACGGACAGTGGCTAGGTGGGGCCGGGGCTGGCGACGTGGCCCTACCTATGGGCTGGGTATTGCCCCTGGGGCTACTGATCTGGCCCCTGGGCCTGTTTGTGTTCCTGGCGGAAAGCAACGCCACCAACCTCACCGATGGCCTCGATGGCCTAGCTGCTGGTTGCGGGGCAGTGGTGTTCACGGGCATGGGCCTGCAACTGATGCTGCGGGGCAACCAGGGTGATCCCTCCCTGGCGGCCTTTTCCGTGGCGATGGCTGGCTGCTGGCTGGGCTTTTTAGCCCACAACCGCCACCCGGCTCGGCTGTTCATGGGTGATACGGGCTCCCTGGCGATGGGGGCAAGCCTCAGCGCCGTGGCCCTGCTTTCCAACAGCCTCTGGCCCCTACTGGTGATGGGCGGCGTGTTTTTAGCTGAATCCCTCTCAGTGATCCTGCAGGTATGGGTGTTCAAAGCCACCAAAGGCCCCGATGGCCAAGGCAAACGGCTGTTTCGGATGGCCCCACTGCACCATCACTTTGAGCTGGGGGGCATGGCTGAACAACAGGTGGTAATCAATTTTTGGCTGGCCAGCCTGTTGCTGGTAGGAGTGGGTTTGGTCTTGCTGCCCTAGCCAGCTCCAAAGATGGCCTACTTCACCTGGAAGGAAACCGGTCTCACCGGCGATTGCGCCAGCCTCGAGGCGATGGCAGCCCGATTTGAAGAGGCGGCAAAACTGATGCGGCGCATGGCCCAGGAGGGCTTCAGCATCGAGCGCCACAGCGACGGTCAGCACATCACCCACCCCGATCCAGCGGTCTTTGAGGCCTATGGATTTGTGAGTGAGGAGTCCCCCGTGCGCCAGCTGACCCTGCTCTGCGAGCCCTAAGGGCTAGCCAGGGAGTCCTAGGCCCGGCGCAGGTAACCCACCACCCAAACCACCACAAAAGCCAGGGAAGAGATGCCCAAGTAAATCAGGGCCCACTTCTGGAAATCGGCGATATCCCAGCCAAACAACAGTCCATTGGCCGCATCACCGGCGGTGCTGAAGCCCAAGTAAGGGGCTCCCATGGCAGCCAGCAGACCCCGCTCCATAAAACCCATATCCCAAGCCGTATCTAGGGATCCTGTTTAGCAGGAATAGGGGATTGGCAGGGGTCAGGCAGGATCAAGGCAGCTTGCCCTTAAGTGCAGTGACAAAGAGCGCAGCCCAGGCCTTCCCCCGCACCCTGATGCTGCTGGGCAGTGGGGAGCTGGGCAAGGAGGTGGCGATCGCAGCCCAGCGACTTGGTTGCAGGGTTATTGCGGTGGACCGTTATCCAGGCGCCCCGGCCATGCAGGTGGCTGACCAGGCCGAAGTGGTGGCCATGGCCGACCCTGAAGCCCTAAAAGCCGTGGTGCGCCGGCACCGACCCGATCTGGTGATTCCCGAGATCGAAGCCCTGGCGGTGGATGCCCTGGCCGAACTGGAAGCGGAGGGAATCACCGTGATTCCCACGGCCCGGGCCACGGCGGTGACGATGAACCGCGACCGCATCAGAGATCTGGCGGCCCGGGAGCTGGGCCTGCGCACGGCGCGTTTTGCCTATGCCGAAAGTGCAACCGAACTGGCGGCCAGGGCCGAACCCTTGGGTTGGCCCGTGGTGGTGAAACCGGTGATGAGCTCCTCTGGCAAGGGCCAAAGCGTGGTCAAAGGCCCGGAAGAGATTCCAGCCGCATGGGAGGCCGCCATGGCCGGAGCCAGGGGCCAGGGAGCCCGGGTGATCGTGGAGGAGTTCCTTGATTTTGAGCTGGAGATCACCCTGCTCACGGTTAAGCAATGGCACGGACCCACCCTGTTTTGCCCGCCAATTGGCCACATCCAAGAGCGGGGCGACTACCAGTGCAGCTGGCAGCCGGCCGCCATGGGCAGCAACGAACTTGCCGAAGCCCAGGCCATGGCAAGGGCTGTCACCGACAACCTGGGGGGGGCGGGGTTATTTGGGGTGGAATTTTTCCTCTGCCGGCGTTCAGAAAAGCTGGAAGTCGTTTTCTCGGAGCTGTCGCCCCGGCCCCACGACACCGGCCTGGTGACCCTGATGGGCCAAAACCTAAGTGAATTTGAGCTTCACCTGCGGGCGATTTTGGGGCTGCCGATTCCCGAAATCACCTCACTTGGACCAGCCGCCAGCCGGGTGGTACTTGCCACGGAAAGCTCTGCCGCAGTGTGCTTTGAAGGGGTGGCCGAGGCCCTGGCTGAGGCCGATACCCAGTTGCTGCTCTTCGGCAAAGCTGATGCCAGACCCCAGCGCCGCATGGGCGTTGCCATAGCCCGGGGTGTCAACGAAGTGGAAGCCCGCCGCAAAGCCGACACCGCCGCCGCCCAGGTGCGGGTGGTCCCAATGGGATGAAAAGCTGCCACCCCCCTGGCGCGCAAGGGATCTGAACCTTATGGTGCGCCGAGCGTGCTGCACCATGACCCAGGCCCAACCCCGTCCGCCTCGCCGCAGGGAGTTCGATCGCGAAATTCGCCGCGAAGAGCGCCGCGAAATTCGCCGCAAAGAGCGTCGCGTCAGCGGCCAGGGGTCCAGCCAACGCCGTGAAAAACCCAGCGCACAGCAGAAAAAGCAAAAAAATCAGCCAGCTCGCCGCAGGGGCTCGCCCCTCAAACCATTTGCCGTAGGGATCGCCGTCGGCTGGGCACTAGCAGGCCCCTTGCCCCACCTTGCAGGAGGTGCCGTTGCGGCCCTGCTCCATGGCCCGCAAGGCCTCGGGGCCCTGATCAATCCCTTTGGCATAGGCGATCGACGCATTCTGGTGATGGGCGCCGACAAGGTGGCAGGCAACACCGATGTGATGTTCACCGTTCAGATCAAGGACGGCAAAACCCAACTCACCCAGGTGCCCAGGGACACCTTCGTGGAATCCCAGGAGTATGGGGTGCTCAAGGCCAATGCCCTGCTCAATTACGGGGGCATCAAGGGGGTGAAACAGGAATTGAGCAACCTGCTGCAGGTGCCGGTGGATCGCTATGTGAGCGTCGACATGCGGGCAATCAAGCGGCTTGGTGATGCCCTAGGCGGGGTGGAAGTCAATGTGCCCAAGCGGATGTATTACGTCGACAACAGCCAGGGGCTCTACATCGACCTCTATCCAGGCACCCAGCTACTCAAAGGCGACCAGCTCGAGGGCTTCCTGCGTTTCCGCCACGACGAAATGGGCGATCTGGGTCGCATGGAACGGCAAAAACTTGTGCTCGCTGAGCTGTTCAAAAAACTGGGCCAGCCCAGCACCTTGGCCCAATTGCCCAGGTTGCTAAAAATCGCTGGCAGCGATGTGAAAACCGATCTATCGGCCCTGGAAATGGGCCAACTGGTAACGGCCATGGCCGGCACCAAGCTGACGACAAACCAGCTTCCCGGCAGGATTTTCTGGCAAAACGACCTCAGCTTCTGGATGCCCGATGCCAATAACCACTACACCGGCGTAGATGGGCCAGCCCCTGGGCCCTAGCCCACCACCTCAGGCGGATGCTGCTTCAGCACCTGCTTGAGATACCTGCCCGTGTGGCTGGTGGCATGCTCAGCCACCTCCTCAGGCGTGCCCATTACCACCAAGTCGCCGCCCTTGTCACCGCCTTCTGGACCGAGATCAATAACCCAGTCGGCACAGCGAATTACATCCAGGTTGTGCTCAATCACCAGGATCGAATTGCCCTTATCCACCAAGCGTTGCATCACATCCATCAGCTTATGCACGTCAAAGAAGCTCAAGCCCGTGGTGGGTTCGTCAATCAGGTAAAGGGTTTTGCCGGTGGCCCGCTTAGAAAGCTCGGTGGCCAATTTGACCCGCTGGGCCTCACCGCCGGAAAGGGTGGGTGCTGGTTGTCCCAACTTGACGTAACCCAGGCCCACATCCACCAGGGTGCGCAGGCGATCCGCCGCCTGGGGAATCGCTGAAAACACCTCCGCCGCCTGCTCCACGGTCATCTCCAGCACATCGGCAATGGTGTGGCCCTTGTAGGTCACCTGCAGGGTTTCGCGGTTATAGCGGGCCCCCTTACACACATCACACTGCACATAGACATCCGGCAGGAAGTTCATCTCAATCACATTCACGCCCTGGCCACTGCAGGCCTCGCAGCGGCCACCCTTGACGTTGAAGCTGAACTGGCCCACCAGATAACCGCGGGCCTTCGCCTCCACGGTGGCGGCAAAAATCTGACGAATCGGATCAAAGGCCCCCGTATAGGTGGCGGGGTTGGAGCGTGGGGTGCGGCCAATGGGTGATTGGTCGATCACGATCACCTTGTCGATCGCCTTAATTCCCCGCAGCTCAGCAAGGCCCGCAGGGAATGGCACCTTCATGCCCAATTGATGTTCCAGGGCTGGATGGAGTAATTCATTCACCAAGGTGCTCTTGCCGCTACCACTAACTCCGGTAACGCAGACCAACCTGCCCAGGGGAATCTCCACGCTGATGCCGTTGAGATTGTTGCGGGCGCAATCCACCATCGTGATCTTGCGGCTGCCTTCGGTGCGGCGTTCTGCCGGTGTGGGAATTGAACGGCGACCACTCAAATAGGCACCCGTCAGGGAGTCTTCCGCCGCCAAGAGGTCCTGAAAATCACCCTGCGCCACGATGTGGCCACCGTGGACTCCCGCACCGGGGCCAATGTCCACGATGTAATCGGCTGCACGGATTGTGTCTTCGTCGTGCTCCACCACGATCAAGGTATTGCCCAGGTCGCGGAGCTTCATCAGGGTGGTGAGCAGGCGATCGTTATCGCGCTGGTGCAAGCCAATGCTGGGCTCATCGAGCACATACAAAACTCCGGTAAGGCCGGCACCGATCTGGGTGGCCAGGCGAATCCGCTGGGCTTCCCCCCCTGAGAGGGTCATGGCTGGCCGATCCAGGCTCAGATAGTCGAGCCCCACATCCAACAAAAACTTTAAGCGCATGCGGACCTCCCGCAGCACCAGGTCGCCGATCTGGATCTGGCGGGCATTGAGCAAGGGATCCACTCCCTCACTTGCTCCCACCCCCATCAGGGCCTCAATACGGGCCAGGGTTTCACCCACGCTCACGGAAGTGAGCTCATGGATCCCGTAGGGGCCGACCCTCACCGCCAGGGCCTCCGGCTTGAGCCTCAATCCATGGCAGGTGGAGCAGGGCACCAGCTCCAGGTATTTCTCCAGCTTCTGGCGCACCGATTCCCCACTGGCATCGCGCAGCTGACGCTCCAGGATTGGCAGGACACCTTCAAAGGGCCGCTCAAAGCCCGCACTCTTGCGATAACGGCTATCCGCCTGGATCAGGATTGGCTCCTTGCTGCCGGTTAACAGCACCTCCCGTTGCTCGTCGCTGAGTTGGTTCCAGGGGGTTTTTAACTCAAACTTGAAGGCCTCTCCCACCGAATAGAGCAAGGAGAAGTAATAGGAATTGTCCTTATCTGCCCAGGGGGCAATGGCGGCATAAACGGGCAAATTGGGGTCCGGCACCACCCGTTCGGCCGTGAATTTGCGCAGGTGGCCAATGCCATGGCAGTCGGCACAGGCGCCATAGGGGCTGTTGAAGGAGAACAGCCGCGGCGAAAGCTCCTCCATGACAGCCCCATGGACCGGGCAGGCAAAGTTTTCGGAGTAGAGCCGCTCCCGCTCCACCCCTTCCGGCAACTCCTCACCCGCCTTGGGCACCACCTCCACCAGGGCCAGACCATCGCCGCGCTTAAGGGAAGTGCGCAGGGAATCGGTCAGCCGCTCCTGGACTCCTTCGCGAGCCACCAGGCGATCGACCACCACCTCAATGTTGTGGGCGTGATTTTTGTCGAGCTCGATGTTGTCGGCGAGTTCACGCACCTCACCGTTGATTCGCACCCGGGCAAAGCCCTCGGCCACCAGGCCCCCCAGCAACTTCACGTGGGTGCCCTTCTTGCCCCGCACCAGCGGCGCCAGGAGTTGGTAACGGGTGCCCTCTGGCAAAGCGAGGATTTGGTCCACCATCTCATCGATGGTTTGGGGCCTAATCGAGCGGTCGCACTGGGGGCAATGGGGTTCCCCAGCCCGGCCATAGAGCAGGCGCAAGTAATCCTGAATTTCCGTCACCGTGCCCACGGTGGAGCGGGGGTTGTGGCTGGTGGATTTCTGATCGATCGAAATGGCCGGTGAGAGGCCTTCGATCGCATCCACATCGGGCTTGTCGACCTGCCCTAAAAACTGCCGGGCGTAGGCCGAGAGACTCTCCACGTAGCGGCGCTGGCCCTCCGCAAAAATGGTGTCAAAGGCCAGGGAGCTCTTACCGCTACCGCTCACCCCGGTGAACACCACCAGGCGATTGCGCGGAATGGTGAGATCGATGTTTTTGAGGTTGTGCTGGCGGGCACCCCGCACCCGGATCACGTCCTCCAGGGAACCGCCATTGAGCGACTGCAGCGCCGCTTTTTCGTTCACGCTCTTGGCGAGGGCGCGGGGCATCCGGGCGACTACGTAACAGGTAATCCTACGGGCGCCGCTCCGGACCCAGCAGGCTGGCCGCATAACTGCGGGCTTCCCCGGAATCACCCCCCGCCAGTTCCGCCAGTTCGGCTTCGCGGGCCTGGATGTCCCGCAGTTGGGACACCCGCGTGTGGGTGGAACCCTTGAGCACCTCCTTGACCACCCGGAAGTGGTGGTCAGCCGCGGCCGCCACCAGGGGCTGGTGGGTCACACAGAACACCTGGCGCTGGGCCGCCAACCGCTGCAACAGCTCGGCCATGGCCCCACTAACCCGGCCGCTCACGCCCGCATCGATCTCGTCGAATAGCAGGGTCACGTGGGGATCCGCCGCCGCCAGGCAGGTTTTTAGGGCCAGCAGGAAACGCGACATCTCGCCGCCCGAGGCGACTTCCGCCAAAGGTGCCAGGGCCTGGCCCGGATTGGCAGAAAACAGAAACTGCACCCCATCGGCCCCCTCCTCCCCCGGTGCTGTTGGCTCAATGGCCACGGAAAAACGCACGTTTGCCAGGCCCATCGGCCGCAGGGCGGCCATCAACTGCTGCTCCAGCTCGCTGGCGGCGCTGCGGCGGGCGGCGCTGAGCCGACCATTGACCAGGTCACGCCCAGCCCTGGCTGCCGATTCAGCGGCCTCGAGGGCCTCCAGGGAAGCTTCCGCTCCGCCGGGGGCTAGTTGCTGACGCAACTGGTCGCGCCAGAGGATTAATTCGGCCAGATCCTTGCCGTGGCGGCGCTCCAAGGCCTTGATCTGGGCGATGCGCTCCTGGAGCTGCCCGAGGCTTTCGGGATCGCTCTCGAGGCCAGAGCCATAGCGATCAAGATCCCGAGCCAAATCCTGAACCAGGGCCAGGCCATCAATGCAACTGGTGGCCAGCTCCAATAGGGATGGATCGAGCTGCTGCATCAGGTCAAGCTCGGCCCCACAGGCCGCCAGATGGTCCAGCACCGATGGGGCCTGCTCGGCGCCCTCCACCAGACGCCCAAGCAGGGTCATCACCCCCTCCTGGAGGCGCACCCCATGGGCCAGGCGGTTTTCCTCGACCTGGAGCCGCTCCCGCTCCGCCGGATCCTCCAAGCCAGCAGCCTCCAGATCCGCCAGCAGCTGTTCCTGGCGCTCCCGCTCCTGTTGCAGCTGTAGCCAATCCCTGCGGGCCTCCTCCAAACCAAGAACGGCCCGCTTCCAGGCCCGATAAGCCTCCGCAACCGGGCCAAGTTGCTGCTGGTGCTCAGCTCCGGCAAAGCGATCTAGCCAGCGCCGCTGCTGACCGGGCTTGCCCAGCTGCTGGGTTTGGCCCTGCACGGTGAGATCGAGCAGTAGGGGCCGCAGTTCCTGGATTTGAGCCCGATTGACGGCCACACCGTTGAGGCGGTGGCGACTGCTAAGCCTGTCGTCGCTGAGCCGCCACTCCCGGCTCAGGAGAATTTCCTGCTCATCGGCATCCAGTTGCTGCTGCTCGAGCCAGGCCTGCAGCGGCGGGGTGAGGCTGAAGCTGGCCTCGATCAGGGCCCGCTCCGAACCCTGGCGAAGCAAACGGGGGCCACCACCCAGCAGGGCATCGAGGGCATCGAGCAAAATCGATTTACCTGCCCCGGTTTCACCAGTAAGCACGGTGAAACCAGCGCTGAACTCCAGCTGGAGCTGCTCAATTAGGGCAATGTTTTCGAGGCGCAGTCCGGTGAGCACAGGCCCTTCCGCCAGCCAAAGAGTGATCGGCCCGACCGTAGCGGCTGTGTCTTTCGTTTAGAAGGGGCTCAGATTTAAAGGGACCCTCCGCGATGGGCGGGGGAATCCATGTTGTGAGCCTGTGGGTCATGAGTGAACTCGGCGATTTCATTGAGGCCTCTGGCCTGCTCAGCTACGACCCAGCTGCCATTACCCGGATTTATGCCGGCCACCCGCAAAGGCTGATCAAGAGGCTCTGGCAAACCCTGGTACCGATCGGCCTCTACCTATTGGGAGTGGCAAGCGACTGGCTATTCGGTCTCTTGCGCAATTCGGAGCGGGCCCGCAACCGGTCCCGGGAAGCCGCAGAACTGCTGGTGGCCCTGGGGCCTGCCTTCATCAAGGCCGGCCAGGCCCTATCCACCCGGCCAGACATCGTGCCCCCGGTGCTGCTGGAGGAACTAGCCCAACTCCAAGACCAACTACCCGGTTTCGACAGCGCCCTGGCGATGGCCTGCATTGAGGAGGACCTGGGCGCACCAATCAGCACGATCTATGCCCAGCTGGATGCCGAACCCATCTCGGCGGCCTCCCTGGGCCAGGTGCACAAGGGGGTTTTACCCACTGGCCAAACGGTGGCCGTGAAGGTGCAAAGGCCTGGCCTGCGGGAGCAAATCACGCTCGATCTATACATCGTGCGCAATATCGCCGCCTGGCTCAACCGCAACGTGGGCCTGATCCGCTCCGACCTGGTCGCCCTGATCGACGAACTGGGCAAGCGGGTGTTTGAGGAGATGGACTACCTAAATGAAGCGAGCAACGCCGAGGCCTTTGCCCGGCTCCACAGCCAAAACCCCCGCATAGCAGTACCAGCCATCTACCGGCACGCCACCAGCCGCCGGGTGCTGACGATGGAATGGATTGATGGGGTAAAGCTCACCAATCTGGAGGCGGTTCGCCAGCTGGGTATCGACCCCGACGACATGGTGAACGTAGGGGTGAACTGCAGCCTGCAACAACTGCTGGAGCACGGCTTCTTCCACGCCGATCCCCATCCCGGCAACCTGCTGGCCCTGCCCGATGGCCGTTTGGCCTACCTGGACTTCGGAATGATGAGTGAGGTGAGCCGTGAATCGCGCACCGGCCTGATCCAGGCGGTGGTGCATCTGGTCAACCGCAACTTCTCAAAACTGTCCAAGGATTTTGTATCCCTCGGCTTCCTCGCGGAAGACGTGAACCTCGAGCCGATCGTGCCCGCCTTCGAAAATGTCTTTGGCCAGGCGATCGAAATGGGCGTCAGCAGGATGGATTTCAAGGCCGTCACCGACGACCTTTCCGGTGTGATGTATCGCTTCCCCTTCCGGGTGCCCCCCTATTACGCCCTGATCATCAGGTCACTGGTGACCCTCGAGGGGATCGCCCTAAGCGTGGATCCCGATTTCAAAATCCTCGGAGCGGCCTACCCCTATTTCGCCAGGCGCCTAATGGAAGATCCCGATCCATCCCTGCGGGAAAGCCTCAAGGAAATGCTGTTTGACGGCGAAATCTTCCGCTGGCAAAGGCTCGACAACCTGATTGCCAGTGCCTCCCAGGGCAGCCAACTGGATCTGGAAAGCCTGCTGGATCAAGTTCTCGATTTTCTGTTCTCCGCCAATGGGGGGCTGTTGCGCCAGCAGCTGGTGGAGGCCGCGATCGAACAGGTGGATGCGGTTGCCTGGAGCGCCACCCTGCAACTCAGCCAGCGGATCCCAGCGCGGTTACAACCACCTGGGCTCAAAAAAGGCTCCTGGAAGGCCAGCCAGGATCCATTGCCAATGCTGAATCTGGAGCCGATTCGGCAACTGGTGGCAATTCTGCAGGCCCTACCTGGGTTCGAGCCCCAGCTCCTGCTCAAACGCCTGCCCCGGGTCCTGGGGGAACCCAACCTGCGCCAGATGGGTGTGCAAATGGCAAAGGGCCTGGCGGAGCGCAGCGTGGTGCGTCTCTTGAGGGATGTGCTTGTTCCCGCTTGAGCAGTTGGGCTAAAGCACCTAGGGTTTCGGTCATATTGGTTTGAGCTCCTTGAACAAGCGCCGCGCTCTTTTCGCTGCAGCTGCAGCCCTGGGCCTAGCTGTCGGCTCGCCGGCTGGCCTGGCAGCCGAAAACCTAGTTTTCGTTAGCGGTGCCTTTCGCCGCTCAATTCCCGTGGCCGAATTAGAGCACCTGGCCCAGACAGGCCAAGCCGTTGGTCTGACCGCAGATGTGCTGGCCATAAGCAAGCAAAAGCCCGCGGAAGTGGCAAAAATGCTCAACCAATCGCTGAGCATGCCGGTCACCTTGGTCAGTCGCCTGCTCAATACCCGCATAGGCGAAGCAATCTTGGCCCGCCTGGCGAAGGTGGTCTATCCGCTCAAGGCATCCCAAGAAGGCGTCCTAGCCCTACGCGCAGCTGTGATCATTGCCATCGCCAACGGCAATGGCTCGATCAACGCCATTTCCTTTTTAAAGGCCTATCCGGTGGCGGAAATGGAAGTGAGCATTCCAGCCTTGATGGCCGCCCTGAAGAAAGCCCGTTCCCTCGCCGAACTGGTGAGATTTTTCAGTGAATCGCCCCTCGATGGTCTGAAGCCCGCGCCCTAGATTCGAAACGCAAACCCTTTTGCCCGTGCCCGTGCTCCGATCCATCCGGCGTCTGGGCAATTTGAGCTTCGGGGCTAAGCCGACCATGCAGGACTGGCCTGGCCTGATTGAGGCCTACCGCCACTGGCTGCCGGTATCAGCAAAAACACCAGTCATCACCCTGCGGGAGGGGGCCACACCCCTGATCCCAGCTCCCGTAATTGCTGGCGAAATAGGTAGGGGCGTAAAGGTATTTCTCAAGTACGACGGCCTGAACCCCACCGGCTCCTTTAAGGACAGGGGCATGACCATGGCCATAAGCAAGGCCAAGGAGGCCGGCTCAGAGGCGGTGATCTGTGCCAGCACCGGCAACACCTCGGCCGCCGCCGCCGCCTACGCCCGCCGGGGGGGCATGAGGGCCTTTGTGCTGATTCCAGATGGCTATGTGGCCCAGGGGAAATTGGCCCAGGCCCTGCTCTACGGAGCTGAAGTGGTGGCCGTGCAGGGCAATTTCGATGCGGCCTTGGAAATCGTGCGCGATGTGGCCGATCGCTACCCGATCACCCTGGTGAACTCAGTAAATCCCTACAGACTTCAGGGCCAAAAAACTGCCGCCTTTGAGGTCGTAGACGCCCTGGGGGAAGCACCGGATTGGCTCTGCATCCCCGTGGGCAATGCCGGCAACATCTCCGCCTATTGGATGGGCTTCAACGAATACAAGGAAGCTGGCCACAGCCGCAAATTGCCCAAAATGATGGGCTTCCAGGCAGCTGGCTCAGCCCCCCTCGTATTGGGGCACAAGGTTGAACAACCGGACACCATTGCCACAGCGATCCGCATCGGCAATCCGGTAAACCGCGAGAAAGCCTTAGACGTCCGCCAGGCCAGTGGGGGCGATTTCATGGCGGTCAGCGACGCCGAGATCATCACCGCCTACAAGCTGCTGGGGGCCGGTGAAGGGGTCTTCTGCGAACCGGCCAGCGCGGCCTCCGTAGCGGGCCTTCTCAAGCGCAAGCACGAAGTGCCCAACGGGGCAACGGTCGTTTGCGTACTCACCGGCAATGGCCTTAAAGACCCCACCACTGCAATCGAGCACAACGATGCCAAGTTCCATACGGGTTTAGCTGCCAACACCGAAGTAGTTGCCAAGGTTTTGGGTTTCTAAAAATTCCAAGGGCTCCGGGAAAAATCAGCACAACCAATCGACAAAGCGTCTGCCCAAAACCTGGGGGAAACCCCGCAAAAGCTGGGCAGGGAACACCCCGTGCTCGATTTTTAAAAAGATCGGCTTTTCCGCAGGCAAGGGAAAAGGTGGAAAACGATCGGCTTTACCCATTTGGCAAATCTCAATCCCCAGGCCTGCAATGGCAACATCTCTTTAGTAGCAATGCTTCCAAAGGTTTTCCCAAGAACCACCAGCCCCTACTACGGCGATTTTGATTTTGTCCTTTAAATCAATTAATCCTTTAAGAACAGAGCCTGGGGAGGACGGTTCACAGGCGTTGCGCAAAAGGCGGCCCTATGGAAGCGTGGGTGTCATCGTTTGCAGGCCACCTGGCTCGAAGGTCCGAATCCCATGAAGCTGGTTTGCTCCCAATCGGAACTCAACGCCAGCCTCCAGCTGGTCAGCCGCGCAGTAGCAGGAAGGCCTACCCACCCGGTCTTGGCGAATGTGCTGCTTACGGCCGATGCAGGCACTGGCAGGCTGAGCCTCACGGGCTTTGATCTCAGCTTGGGCATTCAGACCAGCCTGGCGGCCAGTGTCGAAGCCAGTGGTGCCATCACCCTGCCCGCCCGCATGTTTGGTGAGATCGTCTCCAGGATGTCGGCGGATAGTCCGATCACCCTGCATTGCCCTGAGGGTTCTGAGCAGGTTGAGCTCACCAGTCTCTCGGGTAGCTACCAGATGCGGGGCATGCCAGCTGATGATTTTCCAGACTTGCCCCTGGTACAAAGCGGCACTCCGATCAAGCTGGAGGCTGAATCGCTGGTTAAGGGGCTACGGGCAAGCCTGTTTGCCAGTAGTGCCGATGAAGCCAAGCAAATCCTCACCGGCGTCCACCTCGCCCTGGATGCAGATGGTCTCGAATGCGCAGCCACCGACGGCCACCGTCTAGCGGTTTTGCGTCTGGACCATGCCACAAAAAACCCTGCCACAGAAAGCCACTCCGCAGAAACCAGTGAAAACGACGGCGAACCCTTTTCCGTAACGGTGCCCGCCCGCTCATTGCGTGAATTGGAGAGGTTGCTCTCCGGTCGCCAATCCAACGAGCCCCTGAGCCTTTTTTGCGACCGGGGCCAGGTGGTGTTTCTTTGGGCTGATCAGGTGCTGACCAGTCGCAGCCTGGATGGCAATTACCCCAACTATCGACAGTTGATTCCCGAGGCTTTCAACCGCCAACTTCAGCTCGATCGTCGGGGTCTTATCTCTGCTTTAGAGCGCGTGGCGGTCCTCGCTGACCAACACAACAACGTGGTCAAGTTCAGCGCCGATTCAGCCAAGGGCCAGGTGTTGATCCAGGCTGATGCCCAGGATGTGGGCAGTGGTTCAGAGGCCCTCGCCGCCGACATCAGTGGTGAAGACATTCAGATTGCCTTCAATGTTCGCTACCTGCTTGATGGTCTCAAGGCCATGGCCACCGATCAGGTGGTTTTGCAGTGCAACGCCCCAACTACTCCGGCGATTCTTACTCCCGTAGATGGTGGTCGCTTCACCTACCTGGTGATGCCCGTTCAAATCCGTAGCTGATTGCCTTGGCGCTTCCCGAGCAGCTGCTGTTGCGTGATCTCCTGCGCCTGCGGGTGATGGACGAGCAGGTCGGCGACCAGGGCTCAGGGGTCAGTGTCTGGATGCATCCCCCCGTGCACCGTGTTTTGGGGTGGATTAGTAAGCCCGCCTCCTTTGGTAACCAGCGTTTGGTTTGGCGCCTCAACCAATTGCGTTCTCTGGCTGAGACCGAGCTGTTTGTGAAGGGCGATCCCAGCGAAACAGATCAGGCCACGGTGGAGCGCCTACCAACCTTGATAGATGCCACCCTCTTGGATCGCCGCCAGGAGGCCATTGGTTTTGTGGCGGATGCGGCCATTGAGCTCAAAACCGGCAGGATTCTCCATTACCTGGTCAGTCGCAGCGATCCCCGAGTGCCTGGGAGCAGCCGTTGGCGGCTCACTCCTGATCGGATTGTCGATCAAAAACCTGGCCAGGTTTTGACACCACTGGAAGGTTTGGACGACTTACCGCTCGCTAAGGCCAGCGTGCGCCAGGAGTTTCTGCGCAGGTCCAGGCGCTGGCGAGATCAGTTCCAGCAGGTTGGGGACCGCTTCGAAGAGCGGGTTGAGGGTTGGCTTGAGGAGCCCCCTTGGCAAAAAGATGGGTGGGAGCAACCCCAGGAACGGAATGGGCCCGGGCGGGGCCCAGCATCAGGTCGCCCAGAAACCGATGAAGACCCCTGGATCTGATACTGGAAGCCTGCTGCTGATCCGTTGTGGTTGCTGTCCGCTTCGATGCGCCGGACTACTCCGTGTCCGATGCGCTCCGTAAGGAGAACCTCAGCCAGTCTGACTACGACGAGATTTGCCGACGTTTGGGCCGATCTCCCAACCGCGCCGAGCTGGGGATGTTTGGGGTGATGTGGTCGGAGCACTGTTGCTACCGCAATTCCAGGCCCCTGCTCCAGGGTTTTCCCACCACCGGCCCCAGGATTCTGGTGGGCCCTGGAGAAAATGCCGGAGTGGTGGATCTGGGGGATGGGCAGCGCCTCGCTTTCAAGATTGAAAGCCACAACCACCCATCTGCAGTTGAGCCCTTCCAGGGGGCCGCCACCGGGGTGGGAGGGATTCTTCGCGACATCTTCACCATGGGTGCCAGGCCCATTGCCCTGCTGAATGCCCTGCGCTTTGGCCCCCTAGATGAGGAGAGCAATGTGGGCTTGATGGAGGGGGTTGTGGCAGGCATTGCCCACTACGGCAACTGCGTTGGCGTGCCAACGGTTGGTGGAGAGGTGGCATTTGACCCCAGTTATTCCGGTAATCCCCTGGTCAATGCCATGGCCCTTGGGCTGATGGAGACCGAGGAGATCGTCTGCTCCGGCGCCAGGGGTGTGGGCAATCCGGTGGTTTACGTGGGCAGTACCACGGGCCGTGACGGCATGGGTGGTGCCAGCTTTGCCAGTGCGGAGCTCACCGAAGCCTCCCTGGATGATCGCCCTGCGGTGCAGGTGGGAGATCCATTCCTGGAGAAGGGTTTGATTGAGGCCTGTTTAGAGGCCTTCCAGAGCGGCGATGTGCTGGCCGCCCAGGATATGGGAGCTGCGGGTCTTACCTGTAGTTGCTCGGAAATGGCCGCAAAAGGTGGCTTGGGGATCGAGCTTGATCTCGACAAGGTGCCGGCCCGGGAAGCAGGCATGACCCCCTATGAGTTCTTGCTCAGCGAATCCCAGGAGCGGATGCTGTTTGTGGTGAAACCAGGTAAGGAGGAGGCCTTGATGGCCCGTTTCCGCCGCTGGGGTCTCCAGGCTGCCGTGGTGGGTCGGGTCTTGCCCGACAACATTGTGCGGGTGTTGCAAAACGGTGAGGTGGCAGCGGAGGTGCCAGCTAATGCCCTGGCTGACGACACCCCGATCAATCACCATGAATTGATCAGTGAACCCCCAGCGGAAATCCAGGCCCATTGGCGCTGGCAAGAATCCCAGCTGCCCCAGGCTTCCTTAGCTGGCATTGCCACCGGCAATCCCCAAACCTGGGGCCAGGTGCTGTTGGCCCTGCTCGACGATCCCACGATCGGCAGTAAGCGGTGGGTTTATCGCCAATACGACCACCAGGTCCAGGCAAACACGGTGGTGCCGCCGGGGGGAGCTGATGCCGCCGTGGTGCGCTTGCGACCCCAGCAGGGGCCCGATGCGATGGCCAAGGCGAACCGCGGCGTGGCCGCTGTGGTCGACTGCCCCAATCGTTGGGTCTATTTAGATCCGGAAAGGGGTGGCATGGCGGCGGTGGCAGAGGCTGCTCGCAACCTCAGTTGTGTGGGGGCAGAGCCCCTGGCCGTAACCGACAACCTCAACTTTCCTTCCCCGGAAACTCCGACCGGTTATTGGCAACTTGCCCTGTCCTGTCGGGGTTTATCGGCCGCTTGTATGGCCCTTGATACCCCGGTTACGGGGGGCAATGTCTCCCTCTACAACGAAACCCGCCTCCCCGACGGAAGGATGCAACCGATTCACCCCACTCCGGTGGTGGGAATGGTGGGCTTGGTCCACGATCTGGCCCACGTAACCGGTTTGGCCTGGCGGGAACCAGGTGATCGGATTTGGCTCTTGGGAGCACCTTTGACCGATGGTTTGGATCCGAGGGTGAGCCTTGCCGGCACCAGCTATCTGGAGGTTGTCCACGGTTTGGTGACCGGTAGGCCCCCGGAGATTGATTTAGTTCTAGAGAGGGACGTTCAGGCCTTCCTACGCCAGGCCATTGCGGCTGGTCTGGTTGCCTCTGCCCACGACCTCAGTGATGGGGGTTTGGCGGTCGCTGCAGCTGAGGCTTGCATTGCTTCCGGGTATGGCGCCCACCTGGAGCTGCCTTCCTCCCCAGCTCGCCTGGACCATCTTTTGTTTGGCGAGGGCGGGGCACGCATTTTGGTGAGCATTAAGCCCGCCCAGGCTGCGGCCTGGCAGCAGGCCCTAGATCAATTTGGTGCCGCAGGTAACCAGGTGCCAGCCCAGTGTCTGGGGGTGGTGGAGGCGGGTGATCAATTTTTGATCAGCCAGGCCGGGGTTGATCTGCTGCAACTGCCGGTGGCCGAACTCCGCGAAAGTTTTGAGCAGGCCCTGCCCAGGCGTTTGGGGGCTGATCTGGCGCCCCCGCTTTGATGGGCTCGCTGATGCAGAATGAAATCCCCTATCGGTTTGTCCAGGCGCCTGTGGTTAAAGAGCGTCCCGACAAGCCAGAAGAAGCCTGTGGTGTGTATGCCGTTCTGGCATCCGACCAGCCAGTTGCAAACCTCACCTATTTCGGTCTCTATGCCCTCCAGCACCGCGGTCAGGAATCGGCGGGCATAGCTGTTTTTGATGGAGAGCACAAGGTCAGGCTCCATAAAGACATGGGTTTGGTGAGCCAGGTCTTTGACCAGGACATGCTTGAGCGGATGCAGGGTCAATTGGCCATCGGCCATAACCGCTATTCCACAACTGGCAGCAGCAAGGTCTGTAACGCCCAGCCGGTGGTTTTGATGACCCGTCTGGGTCCATTTGCCCTCGCCCACAACGGCAATTTGGTCAATGCTCCCGAATTGCGCCAGAAGCTGGCCGACATTGCCAATGAGCTCACCTCCACCACCGATTCTGAGCTGATTGCTTTCTGTCTTCAAAAGGCAGTCAATGAGGGCAAGGATTGGGATGGGGCTTTGCGCTCAGCTGCTGGCTGCTGTCGGGGTGCTTTTAGCCTGGTGATCGGTACTCCGGTGGGCCTTTTTGCCCTTAGGGATGGCCATGGGATAAGGCCGCTGGTTTTTGGCCATATTGGTGATATTGAAAAGGCCCAGTGGGTTGTAAGTAGTGAAAGCTGTGGTTTAGATATTATCGGCGCCAAATTTGATGGTGATGTGAATCCAGGTGAAATTATCCATTTTAAACCGGGGAATTCCCAGCCCCAGCGCAGTCAATGGACTAGCGAGCCGGTCAAGCTTTGTGTGTTTGAAATGATCTATTTTGCCAGGCCAGACAGCCGTTTCTTTGGCGAATCACTGTATAGCTATAGGGTGCGTATTGGTGAAACCCTGGCCCGTGAGAATCCCGTAGAAGCAGATATCGTAATTGGCGTTCCTGATTCCGGAATCCCCGCCGCGATTGGCTATTCACAATTCAGCGGCATTCCCTTTGGAGATGGGTTGATAAAAAATCGCTATGTTGGTCGCACATTTATTCAGCCCACCCAGGCGATGCGTGAGGCAGGTATCCGGGTAAAGCTCAATCCTTTGCCGGATGTGCTATCCGGTAAAAGGGTTGTTGTGATTGATGATTCGATTGTGCGAGGTACCACCAGCAGGAAGCTGGTGGCGGCCCTCCGGGATGCCGGTGCCACCGAAGTGCACATGCGGATTAGTTCGCCGCCCGTAACCCACCCCTGCTTCTACGGAATAGACACGGATACCCAGGATCAGTTGATTGCTGCCCGCCTCACCTTGGCAGAGATAGCTGAGCACTTGGGAGTGGATTCCCTTGCCTATCTAAGTAAATCTGGCATGGTTGATGCAGCAAAGGACAATTCCAGTCATTTCTGCTCTGCTTGCTTCGATGGTGCCTATCCCATTGAAATGGAAGAATCAGTGAGCTCCAGTAAACTGATGTTGGAGCCCGCTGGTATTGCGGCCACTGTTTAAATTCTTAATAGGCTAGATTTTAAGGGCTTAGATTGTTAACTGCTTAGATTGTTAAGAGAGGGACCAACCTTTGTAGGTGTTCTCCAGCCTTAAGCCCCATATTATCGCCGCTGCCTGCGGTGTCTTGCGCCTCGATTTCATCGGGTTTAAGGCGAATGTTTCTGGTTTCACTCACCACTGCGCTGATCAGGCCAAATGAAGCCCCGCAGAGATCAACTAGCTGATCACCGCGCTGTTCAAATCTCAGCCCGATTTGTCCTAGATCTCCCCTCTGGCAGATGCGGCAATCGTCCAAGTTGAGCCGTTTTATTTGGCCATAGCTGGTGGCCAGCACCAGGCTGCTAAGGGAGTTTTCGCTGGATTTGCCAACGCAGGCTGCGCCTACCACCGCTTCTCCCGGCAGCAGACGCATAAGCGTTGGGCCCTGGGCAGCCCTACCCATTAGGGGCAGATTCCCTTCATTTACCTCCAGGCGCAGCACCCTGCCGGTGCTGCTTGCCACCACTAAATCGCTGTTTTCTCGGCAGACCACCGCCCGCTGTAGACACACCCCCTCCTTCAGCTTGAGCACCGTGGCAGCCCTGCCGGAGAGCTCCTGAAAATCTTCAAGCGACAGCCTTTTGAAGCGCCCGTCGCTACTCAATAAACCAATGCTGCTACTGGTTTCAGTGGGAAGTGGAACCACCTGGACGACCCTTTCACCCTCCATGCTGTCGGGTAAAAATTTCTCGAGGGAGCCATTCAGCTGGCCGGCAAATTCCCACCTCAATAGGGCAACTCGGCCGCTTTCGCTGAAGGCCAACAACAGAGGTTGCTGGGCTATGGGATAGATCAGCTGGGCCGGTGAGGGGTTGTCGCCTAACGGACTCACCTCCTCGAGGTGCATTCGCCCCAGCATTTGGGGGCTAACAATCTTGACCGCCCCGTCGGCTTGGATAAGCAGGCGGCTTTCACTGGCCAATGCGGCAAAAGCCTGCTGCCGTTGCAGTTCGGCATTGGGGCGAACCGCGGCTGCCCGCTGGGCCACCAATTCATCTCCACCTTCCACCAGGCGGGTGCGCCGGGGCGTGGAAAAGCGTTTTTTTAGGGCTTTCAGTTCGCTTACCAGGGTGTCCAGCAGGACCTCCCGGTTATCGAGCAGATGGCGCAGTTCCTTGCGCTCAAGTCCCAGTTCTTCCGCCTCCTTGCGCAGGCTTTCTTGCTCAAGGCCGGTGAGCCTGCGCAGGGGCATCGCCAAAACGGCATCGGCCTGGCGTTCGCTCAGATCCAGGTGCACCTGCAGGCTTGCCTTGGCGCTGGCCGCATCGGCGGCGGCGGTGATCATTTCAATTACCTGTTTCAGGGCCCGGAGGGCCTTCAGCA
Organism: Cyanobium sp. WAJ14-Wanaka; assembly: GCF_024345375.1. Taxonomy (NCBI): domain Bacteria; kingdom Bacillati; phylum Cyanobacteriota; class Cyanophyceae; order Synechococcales; family Prochlorococcaceae; genus Cyanobium; species Cyanobium sp. WAJ14-Wanaka. The sequence continues at coordinate 287,073 of NZ_JAGQAZ010000002.1, forward strand.
GCCCCTCCACCACCTCAAGCCTGTCCTCACAGCGCTTTAGGGCATGGCGGGTGCGGCGCAGGATTGTCAGTTCCCGGTATTCGAGGAAGTGCTGGAGCATGCGGCGCAGGCTCAGCTGCACCGGTTGGCCGTTCACCAGGGCCAGCAGAATTGCTCCGAAATTGCTCTGGAGGGCAGTGCGCCGTTGCAGATCGGCCAGCACCGCTTCCGGACTTGCATCCCGACGCAACTCCACCACTACCCTCATGCCGTCGCGATCGCTTTCATCGCGAATGTCTGAAATGCCGCCGATCTTGCCCTCATTGACCTGGTCGGCCAATTTTTCAATCCAGCCAGCTTTGCTGAGTTGGTAGGGAAGTTCAGTGATCACCACCGCAGAGCGTTTGTGGCGGCCCTTGCCCATTTGGATTTCTTCAATGTGGGCAACACCGCGCATGGGAATGCTGCCCCGGCCGCCCAGGTAGGTCTCGCGCAGGCCGCTGCCAATAAGCACCTCACCACCGGTGGGAAAGTCGGGTCCGGGCACCAGTTCCAGCAGCTTTTCATCGCTTAGGTCCGGTTTGCGGATTAGGGCAATCAGGGCATCCACCACTTCGCCGAGGTTGTGGGGCGGAATGCTGGTGGCCATGCCCACGGCGATTCCGGTGCAGCCATTCAGCAGCAGGAATGGCAGCTGGGCCGGCAGCACCGTGGGTTCCTGTTGGGAGCTGTCGAAGTTGGGGGCGAAATCAACCGTGTCGCTGCTGATTTCATCGAGCATCCCCTCGTTGGCGATCGGGGCCAGCCGGGTTTCGGTGTATCGCATGGCGGCCGGGGGGTCGTCATCGACCGAGCCGAAGTTGCCGTGGCCATCCAGCAGGGGATGGCGGCTGGCGAAGGTCTGTACCAGCCGTACAAGGGCGTCATAGACGGCCTGGTCGCCGTGGGGGTGATATTTGCCAAGCACGTCGCCCACCACCCGGGCGCACTTGCGGTAGGGGCGATCTGGGGTCAGGCCCAGCTCATGCATCGCAAACAGGATCCGCCTCTGTACGGGCTTGAGGCCATCGCGTACATCGGGCAGGGCCCGACCCACGATCACGCTCATCGCGTATTCGAGGTAGGAGCGCTGCATCTCCTGATGCAGGGCTATCGGTTGGATCCGTTCTTCGGCCATCCGATGCTGCTGGGAGAAGGCTGAATTTTGGGCTCAGCCTACAGATGGTGCCTAGACCCCGGAATTCCTACTCCTCTTCGTTGCCATCGGGGTTGGCATTGGCCAGGGCCCTTTCCACCGCTGCCTTAAGCCCACTTTGCTGAAGTAACTCCTGGGTTATAAGGCGCAGTTTTGGCCCCCAGAGCTGGTCTTTTTGGTAGCTATCCAGCACGTAGTTGGGGTCAGCTGCCAGGGCCTTGTTGGCTAGGGCCAAGGCCTCCTGATATTTGCTGTCCTGGCGTCCTGCTGCTTCGCTGAAAAGGCCCGTGGCCAAGGCCAGGTTTGTCTCGGCTGCATCCGGTTTAAGGCTGAGCACCTGGCGCCAGCGACCAAGGGCCTCCTTGGTTTTACCCATGTCGAACAGCACCAATCCCTGGTTGTTGATCGCTTCCCAGAAATCACGGCGCAGTTTGGCGGCCTGTTCAAAGGCCTTTAGGGCAGGGCCTGGTTGGGCCAGCTGGATGTGGGCATTGCCGATGTCGAAATAGGCACCCGCATTGTTGGAATCGAGCTTGAGGCCCTGGCCCAAAAGCTCAATGGCAGCTTCCGGCTTGCCTTCCCGCAGGGCGAGGGAGCCCTGGGCAAACCAGATGCCCGGATTGCGCGGATCCAATTCCTTTGCCCGAGCCAGGGAAGTTCCCGCTTCCTTGAGCTGTTTGCTGCGTAGTTGGGCTTCTGCAAGCAGCAGCCAGCCCCTTGGGTCATCGGGCAAAAGCTGCACGGTGAGGGCGGCCAATTGGGCGGCTTCCGCCGCCTGGCCTAGGCGCAGTAGGCGTGATGCGGCTTGGGCGATACCTAGACCAGCCCCTTCCAACTCAACCCTTTGGGGGATGTAGACGTAGGGCACCAGGTTTGCCCTCGCAGCTGGCAGGTTTCCCAGGGAGAGCCCCAACATCAGGGGTGCTGCCACTCCAGCTCGGAGCCAGCGGGGGGCCATGGGGCAAGAAATAGGGGTAACCCACCCTAGGGAGGTAGTTGCTGGGCAAGGGATTTTTCGGCGGCCTGGATATTGCGGCGCCACATCCAGGGTTTGATCCGCCTCAAGGCCGAGGCCCGGAGCTTGCCATCCCAGTTTTGATCGCTCCATTTCAGGGCTTCTGTGGCCTGGAGATTGAGCACCCATGGCCGGGGCTGTAGATCCGGATCGGTGCTGCTTTCCAGCTCCCGCTGATTCCAGGGGCAGACGTCCTGGCAGATATCGCAACCTGCCACCCACGGCCCCATGCCCTTTTCGATGGCCGCTGGCAGCTCCGCATCCCGGTTTTCGATGGTGTGGAAGGCGATGCAGCGGCGGCTATCCACCACGAAGGGCTCGCGAATTGCGCCGGTTGGGCAGGCTTCGATACAGGCGGTGCATCTACCGCAGAGTGGTTGGCCAGGGCCATCGGCGGGCAATTCCAAATCGGTGAGCAGGTGGCCGATCAATAGCCAGGAGCCCTGGTCGCGATTTATCAGGTTGCCGTGTTTGCCAATCCAGCCAAGGCCGGCCTCCTCAGCCCAGGCCTTATCCATCAAGGGAGCGCTGTCGACGCAGGCCCGCCAACCCACCCCTGGCACCTGCTGCTCAAGCCAACGGCCAAGCTGCCGCAAGCGGCGATCAATGGTGCGGTGGTAATCGCGGCCCCAGCCGTAGCGCGCCACGGCAAGGGAACCCTCGGCGCGCTCGGTTTTCACGTAGTAGTTCAGGCCCACCGCCAGCAGGCTGCGCACCCCGGGAAGCAATTTTTCTATGGCCCGTCGTTTTGGGTCTGCCATCCAGCCCATGTCGGCCTGGTATCCCGCCGCCAGCCACCGTTGGAGGGCGGCAGTTCTCAGGGCGATCCTCTCCCCCCCCGGCACGGCCGCCAGACCGACCGGGTTGAAGCCCAGGGAGCGGGCCTGCTCCTTGAGCTGGAGGGCTAGGGCTAACACCCGTAAAGTTGCGCCATCCCCATAGTTTGCTGCGTAAACCCCGTGAGCACCGCGTCAATTACCCGTTTCGGCCACCTGCTTCGTTGGGTGGGCATCACCTTGGTGGTGCTGCTGGCGCTGCAAATGCTGGTGCTGTTGGCCTCCTGGAACTGGGCCTTGGAGCCCTTTCGCCAATTATTTGTAGACCGTCTGGTGGGTGAATCCCCGATGGCCCTGTTGGGTCTGGTGTTGATGCTTTACGGCTCCAGGCTTGATCAACCGGGCCCCGAACGCACCCCCATCCGCTGGGTGGTGGGCCTGGTAAGCATCGTGCTTGCCATCACGATGGTGGTGGCGGTGCCCGTTTCGATCGGCTCTGAAAAGGCCACGGGCGAACAGGTGGCCCAGGCCGATGGCGCCCTAGCTATGCAGACCCTGCAACTGGAGCGAGAGAAGCAGCAATTGGCCGATCCCAAGGCGGTGGACCAGGTGATTGCCCAGGCGGAGAAGGCCGGTCAAATTCCAGCCACGATGTCGGAGCAGGAAAAGCAGCTCAAGGCCCGTCAATTTATTGATACCCAGCTCAAGCCCCAGCTCGAGAAGCAGGAACAGCAACTGGGTCAGGCCAAGTTGGGCAGGGATTTGGCGGTGCAGCAGAGGCGCTTTGGTGGCACCTGGCGTGCGGCAGTTTTGGCCATTGCCTTTGGGGTGTTGGCCCTGGTGGCCCTGATCTGAGACGTGCCTCGCTAGGTTGCCCCCAGACAGCTGAATACCGGATTTCCGGATTGTTCCTTGGTTCAGTCCAATCCCAAATCTGACCAGCCGCTGGCCAATCGGTTTCAGCAGGACCTCAAGAACGACCTGATTGCAGGTCTGTTGGTGGTGATTCCGCTGGCCACCACCATTTGGCTGGCCACCACGGTCAGCCGTTTTGTGCTGGCTTTTCTCACCTCCATACCCAAACAGTTCAACCCCTTCAACACCCTTAATCCGCTGTTGCTGGAGCTGATCAACCTGGGCGTGGGCCTCCTGGTTCCCCTGCTCGGGATCCTGCTGATTGGCTTGATGGCCCGCAACATTGTCGGCCGTTGGTTGCTCGAGTTTGGGGAGGGCACCCTGCTGCGGATTCCCGTGGCTGGTTCGGTTTACAAAACCCTCAAGCAGCTGCTTGAGACCTTTCTTCAGGGCAGTTCAAGCAAGTTTCGCCGGGTTGTGATGGTGGAATATCCCAGGGAGGGTCTATTTGCCCTTGGTTTTGTCACGGGCGTGCTGGGATCAGCCATGCAGGCTGGATTTACCGAACCGATGCTCAGCGTGTTTATTCCCACCGCCCCTAACCCAACCACCGGCTGGTACACCGTTGTGCCAGAGCGCTCCGTTAAGGATCTTGATCTCTCCGTGGAGGATGCCTTCCGCACGATCATTTCCGCGGGCATCGTCAACCCCGATGAGCGTGAAACCCCCAATCGCAGCTTTTCCAGCTTGCTGGCCCAGCTGCGCGCCCCCCAGATGTCTTGATGCAGAGCCGCACCCTTTCCCGTGAACTGGCCCTGCTGATGTTGGGTCAGACCAGTGACCGGGGTCCGGGCCCGAAGAGCTTGGCCGATGGGGCCATGGATGTCCTGCTGCAACAGGCCCTATCCACCCTTCAGCAGCATGTGCGCGAGGCCTTGGACCTATCGGCCGAAAATCTGCAAACGGCCCAGCAGCAACTGCTCGACAGTGAGTTGCAGGAGCAGGGTGACCAGCAATTGCCGCGGGTTCGAAAGCACCTCCAAGCCGGCCTGGAATCGGCCGAGCAGGCCCTTAATCGCCTCTCAGCCAGCCTGGAATTGCCCCGTCTTTTGCTCCTGGCCGATCAGGAGAGCGTGCGGATGGGGGCCATTCAGCGGTCCCGGGCGGTTTTGGCCCAAAGGGAAACCATCGACGTTGAATTGGATGGGGTGATGGAGGGATGGCGTTTGGGTCGTTTGCCCAGGATTGATCGCGACATCCTGCGCCTGGCCGTAGTCGATTTGGGCCAGTTCGCCACTCCGGCGGCCGTGGCCTGCAATGAGGCGGTGGAGTTGGCCAACCGCTACAGCGATGAGCAGGGCCGGCGCATGATCAATGGGGTGCTGCGCCGTTACACCGCCGCCAAGGCGGCTGGCCATATCCCCAGCCAGGTTCTGACAAGCGGGGAGGCCTGATTTAGCCATGGTTTACGACTGGTTTAACCGCACTGGCGAAGGGGGCCAGGCTCCCCAGGAAGAGACCCCCGCCGCCGAACAGGCGGCCCCCGTAGATCCCAATGCTGAGGCCCTGGAGTGGGCGAAGCAGGCCTATGCGCGTCTAAAGGCCCAGCAGCAGGCGGCCAAGGAGGAAGCTGCCATACAGGAAACCGCCAAAGAGCAGCATGCACCCCAGCCCGATCCAGTTCAAGAGCAAGTAGTCCCTGCGGAACCTGCACAACAACAGCCATTAGCGGACCCCCAAACAGCAGCCCCCCCAACAACAGCCCCCGAAACCCCCGCTCCGGTGCAGGGTCTTTCGCTGCTGGAGCAGGCCGCAGCCGAGCGGGTCCAGCGCCAACAGAGCATCGCCGCCCATGCAGAAGTTGTCGCTCCGGCAGAAGTTGGCGCCCTAGCTGATGCTTCTGGGCCGGCGCGGGCCAGCGCCGAGCCCCAGTTGGGGGAATTTGACGAGACCTTCACCTGGTCGGCCGAGGTGCTCGCAGCCCAGGGCAAGCGGGTTGATCAGATTTCCCTAGAGGAGATCGATTGGCTGTCTCGCCTGCGCCAGGGGTTGGAGAAAACCCGCCAGGGTTTTGTCACCCAGTTGCTCGACAACCTCGGTGACGATCCCCTCACCCCTGAAATCCTTGACGACCTAGAAGGGGCCCTATTGCGGGCCGATGTGGGGGTTCAGGCCACCGACCGGGTGCTCGATGCCCTACGCAAGCGTCTTAACGAGGAGGTGGTGGATCCCACGGAGGGGATTCGCTTCCTCAAGGACCAGCTGCGGCAGGTGCTGCAGGGCCCGATTAAGGAGAGCGGCCAAGACCTTTTGGCCCCCCAGCGGGATCGCCTCAATGTTTGGCTGATGGTGGGGGTGAACGGGGTAGGTAAAACCACCACCCTGGGCAAGTTGGCCAACCTGGCAGTGCGCAGTGGCTACAGCTGCCTGATTGCGGCTGCGGATACTTTTCGGGCCGCGGCCGTCCAACAGGTGCAGGTTTGGGGTGATCGCAGCGACGTGCCGGTGATTGCCAACACCACTGCTAATGCCGATCCAGCGGCGGTCGTTTTTGATGCAATTGGGGCTGCCAAGGCCAAGGGCACCGAGCTGGTGCTTGTCGATACGGCTGGGCGCCTGCAGACCAAGCACAACCTGATGGAGGAGCTGGCCAAGGTGCGCCGGATCGTCGACAAATTGGCGCCGGAGGCGGCCGTGGAGTCGTTGTTGGTGCTTGATGCCAGCCAGGGTCAAAACGGCCTGAGGCAGGCCATGGCCTTTGCCAAGGCCGCTGGTTTGACTGGGGTTGTGATCACCAAGCTCGATGGCAGTGCCCGCGGGGGTGTGGCCCTGGCGGTGGCCTCCGAGGCGGGTCTGCCGATTCGTTTTGTGGGCGCGGGAGAGGGGATTCGCGATCTGCGACCGTTCAACAGTTTTGAGTTTGTGGAAGCGCTCCTGGCCAGTTAGGTCGCTATCTTTCGGGTCTCTTGAGGCCGTTTGGTGAGCACCATGCCGCCCAATGGCTCCGTTTTCTCGGCTTCGGCGTCTTTAAGCCAGTTGCTCGACAGCCTCAGCCAGGAGCAACGCCACAACCAGGAGCTGCTGGCCTCCCTGGCATTTGCCCTGCGCAGTTTCACCAACCTCAGCCGCTTTCTCGAGTTGGTGCCCCTGCTCACCAGCCGGCTGGTGAATGCCGAGGGTGCGATTTTGCTGGTCTTCCATGACGACGGACGCCTCTGGCACGACCAGCTACAGGCCACCCCAGCTGATCGTTGCGCCGAGCTGTTGCGCCAGCTTGCCGCCTTACCTGATGCTGATTTAGCTGCCTGCAGCGATCACCAATCGCTGGTGGCCCTGCTCGATGGATTGGTGGGGCGACTTTTGGGGGAGGTCGAGGTGGTCGCCACTTCCGTGGTGGCCCGCAACCGCCAGCGCGGACGTTTGTACGTTTTTGGCAACTCCCACGGTTTGCCCTGGAGTGGGATTCATCGCCGCCATCTCCAGTTGGTCGCCGATCTCACCGGGGTGGCCTTGGAAAGTGAGAGCCTCCTGCAGGCGAAGCAGCGCCACGAGCGGCTAGATCGCCAAATGAGCATTGGCGCAGAGATTCAAGCCCAGCTCCTGCCGGACCGTTGCCCGGTGATTGAGGGGGTTGATCTAGCTGCCCGATGTCGCTCGGCCTTTGCCGTTGGCGGCGACTATTACGACTTCATTCCCACTAGGCCCCAGCTGACGGGGCGCCGGCGGCAGGCCAGCCGCTGGGCCCTTGTGATGGGGGATGTGATGGGTAAGGGGGTGCCCGCTGGTCTGTTGATGACCCTGTTGCGCGGCATGTTGCGGGCAGAGGTTTTAAGCGGCCATCGCCCGGATCGGATTCTCCACGATCTCAACCAGCTGGCCCAGGAGGACCTGGACCATTCCCACCGCTTTGTGACCCTCTTCTATTCCGATTTCGATCCCCGCACCCGTCTGCTGCGCTATGCGAATGCGGCCCACAACCCCCCCCTGCTCTGGCGCCAAGCCCGCCGGCGGATCGAGCGCCTCGATGCACCGGGGTTATTAATTGGTCTCCAGCTGGATGTGAATTACGGATTAGGGCAGATCGTGCTGGAGCCAGGCGATGTGCTGCTCTATTACACCGATGGGGTTACGGAGGCCACGGGCTTAAACGGCGAACGCTTTGCTGAGCAACGCCTGCTAGCCCATCTCCAGACTGTCTGCGCATCGGGTCTGGGGGCCCAGGGCATCCTCGATGAGGTCTTTGCCCGCCTCGATCGCTTTGTGGGGGTAGATCACCAGCTCGAAGATGACGCCTCGATGGTGGTGCTGAAGGTGGAAGGGGGCATCCCTTGACCTTCCTGCCAAGCTGAGGGCTCGCTTCCAGCCAGCAGCGCCCAATGGCCGCCGAGCCCAATTCCGCTTCTTCGATTCCGGCCAGCACCTGGAGTGATCGCTTTGAGGAGGGCCTCAACCCCGCCATTGAGCGTTTTAACGCTTCGATCGGCTTCGACATTGCCCTGCTCCAGCAGGACATCGATGGATCCGTGGCCCATGCCCGCATGTTGGGCTCCTGTGGGGTGATTTCCGAGCAGGAGGCTTCCCAGTTGATTGGGGGCCTGGAGACGGTGCGCTCCGAGGCGGCGGCCGGCCAGTTCAACCCTGGCCTGGAGGCGGAAGACGTGCACTTTGCCGTTGAGCACCGCCTCATTGAATTGCTCGGACCCCTGGGCAAAAAACTGCATACCGGTCGCTCCCGCAACGACCAGGTGGGCACCGATGTGCGGCTCTGGTTGCGCGGCCAGATCGATGCCATCGATGCTGCCCTGATTCGCTACGAAAGGGCCCTCTTGAGCCAGGCGGAAACCCACCGCAGCACCTTGATCCCTGGCTACACCCACCTGCAGCGGGCCCAGCCTGTCTGCCTGGCCCACCATCTGCTGGCCTACATCGAGATGGCCGAGCGGGATCGCTGTCGTCTGGCCGATGTGCGCGGCAGGGTCAATATCTGTCCCCTGGGGGCGGCGGCCCTGGCCGGAACGCCCGTGCCGATTGATCGCAGGCAAACGGCCAGCGAATTGGGCTTCGCCGAGATCTATGCCAACAGCCTGGATGCCGTAAGCGATCGTGATTTCGCCGTGGAATTCATGGCGGCGGCGAGTTTGGTGTTGGTGCACCTCAGCCGCCTAAGTGAGGAGGTGATTCTCTGGGCCAGTGAGGAATTTGGCTTTATCGGCCTGACCGACCGCTGTGCCACCGGCAGCAGCCTGATGCCCCAGAAAAAGAACCCAGATGTGCCCGAATTGGTGCGCGGCAAGAGCGGCCGGGTGTTTGGTCATCTGGTGGGCCTGCTCACCATGATTAAGGGCCTACCCCTTGCCTACAACAAGGATTTCCAGGAAGACAAGGAGGCCCTTTTCGACGGCGTGCGCACCTGCCTGGATTGCCTAGAAGCGATGGCAATTTTGTTTGAGGAGGGCCTCGAGTTTCGCCCCCAACGCCTGGAGGCAGCAGTGGCTGCCGACTTCTCCAATGCCACTGATGTGGCCGATTATTTGGTGGCCAAGGGGGTGCCCTTTCGGGAGGCCTACCAACTGGTGGGTGGCCTGGTGAAAAGTTCCTTGGCGGAGGGGCTCCTGCTCAAGGACCTTCGCCTCGATCGCTGGAAAGAGCTTCATCCCTCCTTTGAAGCCGACATTTATGCGGCCATTGCCCCCCGCCAGGTTGTGGCGGCCCGCCGCAGTGAGGGTGGTACTGGCTTCGAGCAGGTGGATCAACAGCTGCAACGAATGCGCAGCCGCTTGGCTTGCTAGGCCCGGCCAGATGTAATTAGGCGATTTAGGCTTGCTTGGTTAGAGGCCCTTGGGCCCACATTTCAGCGGCCCCGGGGCCGACCTTGGTTCGTGAGCATTTTTGTTGGCAATCTCCCCTTCCGCGCAGAGCAGGAAGACGTGGCTGAGTTGTTTGCACCTTTTGGTGAAGTTGCGAATTGCGCCCTGCCCCTGGAGCGCGATACCGGGCGCAAGCGCGGTTTTGCCTTTGTGGAAATGGTCGATGACGCCGCCGAACTGAAGGCAATTGATGCCCTTCAGGGTGTGGAATTGATGGGTCGCCCCCTGCGGATCAACAAGGCGGAACCCCGCAGTGCTGGCGGTGGCGGCGGTGGGGCCCCCCGCCGCAACGAGGGCGGCTATGGCGGGGGCAGCTACTCAGGAGCTGGTGGGGGTGGGGGCTATGGCGCTGGTCGTGGCGCCTATGGCGGCGGTGCTGAGCGTGGATCAGCCCCTGAACGGGGATCGGGCGCCAAGGGATGGGAGGACCGCAGCTATGGCAGTGGAGCGCCTGCTGGAGACAGCTTTGATGCGGGCCGCACCCGTCGCCGCCGTAGCGGCAGCAGCGAGGCCTGACGGCTAGCCCAGGGTTTGGGCCTAGTAACCCCGCTCTTCCAGGGCCCGGGCAGCCTGGTCCAGCACCTCCGTGCCGGCGTCTTTTTGGCCAGCGGCCACACCGAGCTGGTGTCGCCAGGCCCGGGCGCCGTTTACCCCTTCCACCACATGAACCAAATGGCGGGCGATGGACCAAAGCCGATTGCCCCGCTGGAGCCAACCCTCGGCATAGGGAATCAGACCCCGCACCACTGTTGAGGCTTTGATCGGCGCAGCTTGGCTGTCGCCAAAAATGTCCCGGTCGACCCCAGCCCAGCGCAGGGGGTGGTCGTACACGGCCCTGCCCACCATCGCCCCATCCACCAGGGTCAGTTGTTCCTGGCAGGCAGCCAGGGTCTGGAGCCCCCCGTTGATTTCGATCCTGAGGTCAGGCCGATCGATCTTTAGTTGGTGCACCAACTCGTAGCGCAGGGGAGGGATCGTGCGGTTTTGCTTGGGATCGAGGCCCTCCAGCCAGGCCTTGCGGGCGTGCACGCTGAAGCGGCTTGCTCCGGCGGCGGCCACCGTGTCAACAAATTGCAGCAACTCCCCATAGGAATCGCGCTCGTCGATGCCGATGCGGTGTTTCACCGTTACGGGCAGGGCACTGGCGGCGGCCATGGCGGCAATGCAGCGGGCCACCTGGTCGGGTTCGGCCATCAGGCAGGCCCCAAACCTGCCTTTCTGCACCTTTTCGCTGGGGCAGCCCACGTTGAGATTGACCTCGTCGTAGCCCCAATCGGCCGCCAGGGCTGCAGCCTCCGCCAGCAGGACCGGATCGTCACCGCCCACCTGGAGGGCCAGCGGGTGTTCGCTTGGATCAAAGCCGATCAGGCGCTCCAGGCGGCCACCGGGCTGGCTGGCCTCCGGCAGTTTGCGGGCATGGTGCAGGGCCTGGGCCACCACCATTTCGGTGTAGAGCAGGCTGCGCTTGGTTATTTGGCGCATCGACACCCGGAAGTGCCGATCCGTGTAGTCCATCATTGGAGCCACACTGAAGCGATAGCTACTCCCGTCGACGTGCTCCATTCCCCCATGCTGCCCACCCGTGCCGCCGTGGTGGTGGCCGGCGGCGGGGCGGCGGGATTTATGGCCGCAATTGCCGCGGCCGAAGCCGGAGCTAGGGATGTCCATCTGCTGGAGGCGACCCCCGAACCCCTGGCCAAGGTGCGAATCAGTGGCGGTGGCCGCTGCAACGTCACCCATGCCTGTTGGGATCCCAGGGTTTTGGTAGGCCATTACCCCCGGGGATCCCAGGCCCTACGCGGCCCCTTTAGCCGTTTTGCCACGGGCGATGCCGTCGCCTGGTTTGACGACCACGGCCTGGAGCTGGTTGAGGAAGGCGATGGGCGGATGTTTCCCCGCTCCAATCGCTCGGAATCGGTAATTAAGACCCTGCGCCGGGCGGCCCAGTTGGCCGGGGTAGAGCTCCACCTCGGCACCGCCCTTCAAACGGCAGTGCCAATTGGCGCTCCTGGGGAGGGCTTTGAGCTGAAGCTGCGCTGTCCGGGGCCCGATGGTTCCCGCAGTGCGGCCATGCAGGCCGGTCAGCTTGTCTTGGCCACGGGTAGTCACCCAAGCGGCAGGCAGTTGGCCGCTGGCCTGGGCCACACCCTGGTGGCGCCCGTGCCCTCGCTGTTCACCCTGGCCCTCGCCGCTGACCCCCTGCGGCAGCTGGCGGGGGTGGCGATGGATCCGGTGGCAATGGAGCTGGAACTTTCCGCCGACTTGGCAACCGGCGATAGGGCAGTTGGCACAAAACGTTTTTGCCAACAGGGTCCGGTGCTGATTACCCACTGGGGCCTAAGTGGGCCGGCAACCCTGCGGCTGACGGCCTTTGCCGCCCGCGCCTTGAAGCAGGTGGGCTATCGCGCCGTCTTGAAGCTGGATTGGAGCGGCGGCCGCTCCCAGGCCCAGCTGGAGGGTTGGTTTGCCGAGGCCCGCAGCCACCAGGCCAAGCGCCAATTGACTAATTGGCGTCCCTGGCCCGAGCTGAGTCGCCGCCTTTGGGGGCATCTTTTGGTTCAGGTGGGGGCCGATCCAGAGCGGCGCTGGGCCGATCTCTCCAAGGTCCATCAGATCGGCCTGATTCAGGCCCTGCGGGCCAGCCGCTACGAAGTTACCGGCAGGGGACCCTTTGGCGAGGAGTTTGTAACCGCCGGTGGCGTGCCCTTGGCGGAATTGAGCTTGGCCACGATGGAAAGTCGGATTAGCAGCGGGCTTTATCTGGCCGGTGAGCTACTCGATGTCGATGGAATCACCGGTGGGTTCAACTTCCAACACTGCTGGAGTTCCGGTTGGCTGGTGGGGCAGGCGATTGCCGCTCGCCAGGGCTACTTGATCTGATCAAAGATCGAAAACATTGGCAAATACATCGCCAGCAGGATCGATCCCACAATCCCGCCCACAACCACGATCATCGCCGGTTCGAGCATGGCCGTGATCGCTTTTACGGCAGCCCCCACCTCGTCTTCGTAGAAGTCGGCCACCTTTGAGAGCATGGTGTCCATGCCACCGGTTTCTTCGCCAATGGCAAGCATGCTCAGGGCCATCTCTGGAAATACCTTTTTGCGCGATAGGGCCAGGCTGAGGGGCATTCCCTCCTGCACTTCGTTGCGGGAGGCTGTGATCGCATCGGCAATCAGGATGTTGCCAGCTATTTCGCGCACTATTTCTAGGGAATAGAGGATCGGAACACCTGCCCGGGTTAGGGAGCTGAAGGCTCTGCAGAACTGGGCTGTGGCTGTTTTTTGCAGCAGATCTCCAAATAGGGGCAGTTTCAGTAGCCAGCCATCTATGCGGCGCCGGCCATGGGCGCTGGCGTAATAGCGGCTAAATAGCCAACCCCCCAGCAATAGGGCGGCAGCCGCAAAGAGGGAAAAGATCGAGCGCAGCAGCTGGCTTAGGGTCACCATTAGTTGGGTGAATGGGGGCAGCTGGGCTCCTAAATCTTCGAAGATTCCTGAAAAGGTGGGGATTAAAAATATTGTCATACCTAGGAAAACTAAAACTGCAATTAAAAGCACCGCCATTGGATAGCCCAATGCCCCCTTGATTTGATTTTGCAATTTGGCGTTGTCTTCCAGCAGTTTGGCCAGGCGCTTTAGGGATTCATCCATTACCCCGCCGGCCTCGCCCGCTTCCACCATGGCAACCGTGAGCCGGTCAAATACCTGGGGCCATGCCCGCATCGCGGCTCCCAAGCTGCTGCCTTCGTTCACCTCACGGCAAAGGCTCACCAGGGACCGCTTGAACAGGGGCATTTTTTGCTGGGCTGCCAGCAAATCCAGGCTGCGCACGATGGGCACACCGGCATCCACCATGGCGGCCAATTTGTTGGCAAAGAGGGCCTTCTCCCTGATCCCAGGCCTGGCCTCAAGCAGTCTTTCAAGCTGCATAAAGCCGCCTGAGCTCCCTGAAATGTCAGGGCCTGGAGGTTGGGAGGCAGTTAGGAGCTCCAGTTGGCTGGCCCGGATTCCCCGCCGCCTCAGTTGCCTTTTGGCATCAAACCAATCAACCGCCTCAACCCGCAGTTGGCGGGGTTCGCCGTTTTTGCCGACGTAGGTACTTACAAAGCGCGCCACGGCCTAGGGGCGCTCCAGCAGCCTTTGTAGTTCCTCCGGTTTGCCGGTTTTGTTGAGGGCTTCCTCCAGGTTTACCGTGCCCGCCTGCACCAGGTTTGCCAGCGCCTTTTCCAGGGTTTGCATCGCAAATTGCCCTCCCGTTTGGATCTGGGAGTAGAGCTGGGCCGTTTTGCCCTCGCGAATCAGGTTGGCGATGGCGGGGGTGTTGACCATGATTTCCTGGGCCATCACCCTGCCCTGTTGCTCCGGCCCGGCCTGACTTCGCCGGCAAAGGGTTTGGCAGAACACCGCCACCAGGCTGTTGCTGAGTTGCACCCGAATTTGGGTCTGTTGGCTGGCGGGGAAGACATCCACCATCCGATCAACGGTTTGGGCGGCTGAGCTGGTGTGCAAGGTGCCGAGTACTAAATGGCCGGTTTCGGCAGCGCTGATGGCCAATTGGATGGTTTCCAGATCCCTCAGTTCTCCCACCAGGATTACGTCGGGGTCTTCCCGTAGGGCAGAGCGCAGGGCATTGGCAAAGCTGCGGGTGTCTTCGTTTACCTCCCTTTGGTGAATCAGGCTGCGGGCACTGGTGTAGGTGAACTCAATCGGATCTTCGATCGTCAGGATGTGTTCCACCCGGCTTTGATTGATGTGCTCAACCAGGGCCGCCAGGGTTGTGGTTTTGCCGGAGCCAGTGGGCCCTGTTACCAGCAGTAAACCCTTGGGTTTACGGGCCATGGCTTCGATCACCGGGGGCAGGCCCAGGGCTTCCAGGCTGGGAATCTGCTGACCCAGCGCCCTCAGGCAGGCGGCGTAACCGCCCCGTTGGCGATATACGTTCACCCGGAAGCGCGAGACCCCCTGCAGTTCGTAGGAGCAGTCCAACTCCCAAGTTTGCTCCAGTTGTTTGCGCTGGGTGTTGTTAAGCAGCGCCAAGACCAGCCTGTTGCAGCTCTCCCCATCAAGGGCTTCTGCTGCCATGGCTTTGAGTTGGCCGTTGAAGCGTCCGTAGGGGGGTTGGCCCGCGCCCAGGTGCAGGTCGCTTCCGCCCGCCTGCACCAGCCTGGTCATTAGGTCTTCGAGATAAGGCTCCATGGCCCCTAGCTCCGCCGCAACTCAGTTCCTTGCGGTCAGACAGTAAGGACATTCCAGCCATTCGTCCCGCAGTCCCGCCCCGCAGCTGCCGCAACTCAAGGCGGCCAGGGAGCGGGCTCGACGCTCCGATTCCAGGCCCGCATCGGTCAGCAACATCCGCTCCACCTCCTCCAGGGTGGTGTGGCCCTGGCGCACCAGGTCGAGGCCGTAGCCCAGCAGGGTTTTCATGCCGCTTTCCAGGGCCAGGCGCCGCAACGCATCGGTGCTGGAGCGTTTGGCCACGGCCGCGGCGATGGTTTCATTCATCCGCAGGATCTCGTAGACACCAATCCGTCCCCTATAGCCATTGCCCAGGCAGTGGGGGCAGCTATCTGCCGTGGGGTTGCCCTGCTGAGCCCTGGCGGAGTGCTGAGCCCTGGCGGAGGTCTGGGCCCTGTAAAAACTGACCGCTGTTTCATGGCTGGCCAGTAGGCCAAAGCGCCCCAGTTCCTCACTGCTGGGCTGGTAGGGGATTCGGCAATGGCGGCATACCCGTCTCAATAAACGCTGCGACACGATCCCCAATAGGGATGCGCTCACCATGAACGGCTCCACCCCCATCTCATCCAGGCGGGCGATGGCGCTGGCGGCGTCGTTGCAGTGCAGGGTGGTAAGCACCAGGTGACCGGTCAGGGCAGCCTCCAGGGCCGTTTTGGCAGTTTCGGTATCCCGGGTTTCCCCCACCAGCAGCACGTCTGGGTCCTGGCGCATGAAGGCCCGTAGGGCGGTGCTGAAGTCGAAGCCCTTTTCGCGATTCACCTGGGTCTGGGTGATGCCCTGCAGGCAGTATTCGATCGGGTCTTCCACCGTCGAAATGTTGATGCCCGGCCCATTGCGCTCCGAGAGCAGGGCGTAGAGGGTGGTGGATTTCCCTGAGCCGGTGGGGCCTGTCACCAGGATCATGCCGAAGGGCTTGGAGCCCAGGGCCCGCAGGGCCTGGCGGGCATCGGGATCCGTGATCAGGCTGTCGAGCCCAAGCTGGGTGGCACCGCTATCTAGGAGCCTTAGACACACCTTTTCGCCGTGGCGACTGGGCAGGGTGCTCACCCGGAAATCCATGGTTCGGCCGCGGTAATTGCGTCGAATCCGGCCGTCTTGGGGTAGGCGCCGCTCGGCGATATCCAGGTCGGCCATGATTTTCAGCCTGGAGGTGATGGCGGGCACCAGGTGTTTGGGCAGGTCATCCAGTTGCTTCTGGAGAACCCCATCGAGGCGAAAGCGGATTGCCAGCCCCGTCTCCTGGGGCTCCACATGGATATCGCTGGCCCCACTCTCGAGGGCCTCGATCATGATGCGATCCACCAGGCTCACCACTGGTGAACCGTTGTTGGCGGCTGAAGTTTCGAGATCCTCCGGATTACCCCCCTCCTGGAGGGCCCTGTCGGTTGCGGGCAGGGTGAGGCCCTCGGTGAGCGATCGGGTGCGGACCATCGGCGCAGGGGTTACTTGTTGCTCCAGGGCCCTGTTGATGTCCGCCGCCAAAGCGAGTTGGAATTGGGTTTCTTCTGCTGGCCGGCCCAGCTGGTGGAGGAGTTGCTGGCGCTGCTCGGGGCCCCAGTTGCAGGGAATGGCCACCCTCAGGATCTGGCCCTCCTGCTGCAGGGGCATGGCCCCCCAGCTCCGCCAAATCTCCAAACTGGCGCCTGCTCCCCCCAGGAGGGTTGCATCGGCCTGGCCCAGTTCCCCTGGGGTCAACACCGGTTTTTGCAGCAGCAGTTCCGCCTCCAGGCGCTGTTGCTCGAGGATGCGGGCTTCGGGTATGGGAAGGCCGGAGGGAAAAATCATCGGAACAAAAGGTGCGGGCTTCCGCCGCTTGTGGGAGGTGCCCATCTGCCTCCAACATGTCTAGATCTGATTTGTGCCCCCGTCAGCCATGAGCGGCGACTCCTCCATGAGCGGTGAGAGCAATTTCGAGGGCAGCCCCCAGGGCGCGCCAGAACAGGCTTTAGAGGGTGAAACCACCCCCCTTGCAGGCGAACAACCTGCTGCTGTTGACCCTGAACAACCAGGGGAAGAGCCAATTACTTCCCAGGAAACTGGCGAGAGCCCGGTCAATCTGGAGGCCGAGCTAGCCAGCCTTAGGGAGCAGAACGAAGCGCTCAACGGCCAGTACATGCGCCTGGCGGCTGATTTCGACAACTTCCGCAAGCGTCAGAGCCGGGATAGCGAGGACCAGCGCCTGCAGATCACCTGCACCACCCTCAGCGAAATCCTGCCGGTCGTCGACAACTTCGACCGGGCCCGCCAGCAGCTCAATCCCCAGCACGAGGAGGCCCAGGCCCTCCATCGCAGCTACCAGGGCCTCTACAAGCAGCTGGTGGATGTTTTTAAACAGCTCGGGGTTTCGCCGATGCGGGTTGAGGGCGAATCCTTTGATCCCAGCCTCCATGAGGCGGTTTTGCGGGAGCCCAGCGAAACCCATCCGGAGGATGTGGTGATCGAGGAATTGCAGCGGGGCTATCACCTAAATGGCCGGGTGCTGCGCCATGCCCTGGTCAAGGTGTCGATGGGTCCTGGGCCGGCAGACGGCCAATCCCCAGCTGCTGGGGCCGGTCCCGTGGACCACCAGGACGGCTGATGGCCGATTACTACGACCTGCTCGGAGTCGCCCGGGATTCCGACCCAGACACCCTCAAGCGGGCCTACCGGCGTCTGGCGCGCCAGTACCACCCCGATGTCAACAAGGACCCCGGTGCGGAAGACAAATTCAAGGAGGTGGGACGCGCCTATGAGGTGCTGAGCGATCCCCAAAGCCGGGCCCGTTATGACCAGTTTGGGGAAGCCGGCCTGGGCGGTGGCGGCGGTGCGCCCGACATGGGCGACATGGGCGGCTTTGCCGACCTGTTTGAAACTTTTTTCAGTGGCTTTGGTGGGGCCCAGCAGGCTGGTGCGGGACAGCGCCGTAGGGGCCCCCGCCAGGGCGATGACCTTCGGCTTGATCTGACGATCAGCTTTCAGGAGGCGGTCTTTGGAATCGAAAAGGAGGTGCAGATCCGCCACCTGGAGACCTGTGGCACCTGCCAGGGAACCGGCGCCAAGGCCGGCAGTGGTCCCACCAGCTGTGGCACCTGTGGGGGCCAGGGCCAGGTGCGTAGGGCCACCCGGACCCCCTTTGGGAACTTCACCCAGGTGGCCCCATGCCCCAGCTGTGAGGGCAGCGGTCAGGTGATTGCCGATCCCTGCGGAGCCTGTGGCGGCCAGGGTCTCCAGCAGGTGCGTAAAAAACTGCGGATCAATATTCCCGCCGGGGTAGATACCGGCACCCGGCTAAGGGTGGCCAATGAGGGCAATGCGGGCCAAAGGGGCGGCCCGGCGGGCGATCTCTATGTGTTTTTGAGCGTGCAATCCCATGGCCAGCTGCGCCGTGATGGGATCAACATCGGCTCGGAGATCAACCTGAATTATCTCCAGGCGATTCTCGGCGACACCATCGAGGTGGAAACCGTGGATGGCCTCGAACAACTGCCGATTCCGGCTGGCACCCAACCCGGTGCCGTACTGACGCTCCAGGGCAAGGGGGTGCCGAAATTGGGCAATCCCGTGGCCCGGGGCAACCACCTCTTTAGCGTCAAGGTGCAGTTGCCCACCAAGCTCAACTCTGAGGAGCGGGAGCTGTTGCAGCAACTGGCAGGTCACCACAGCAACAAGGGCCAAAAGCATCCCCATAAAAGTGGGCTTTTTGGCGGTTTGTTCGGCTAGTGGGGGTAAGCCCTGCTGTAAGGCTGGATTTGCGGGGCACGCCCTGCCCGATGAACTTCATTCGCACCCGCCTGGCCCTCGAAAAAATCCCCGTCGGCGCCCTATTGGAAGTGGATCTCGACCGGGGTGAGCCGGAACAAACGGTGGCTGAAGGTCTCCGCGGCGAAGGCCATGCCCTTAGCGCCCTGCCCCATCCCAGCGATGGCTCCGCCGTGCGTCTGTTGATTACCCGCCATGGCGGCTGAGGGGCTGTCGGGTTTGGTGGTGGCCCTGGTGGCCAATTTTTGTTGGGTGCAATTGGATCAACAGGGCCCAGGCGGGGTGGAACGGCTGCTCTGCACGCGCCGCACCAGGCTGGCCAAGGGGGGGCAAACGGTCTGGGTGGGGGATCGGGTGAGGGTGGAGGGCATCGACTGGGTGCAGGCCCGTGCTGCGGTGTCTGCGGTGGATCCGCGGCGCTCCCTGCTGCAGCGCCCGGCCGTGGCAAATGTGAACCGGGTGGTCGTGGTGGTGGCCATGGCAGAGCCGGCCCTGGATCCCTTTCAGCTCTGTCGCTTTTTGATCACTGCTGAGGCCAGTGGCCAGGAGGTGCTGTTGGTGCTTTCCAAGGCGGATTTAGTGCCCCCCCAGGAGTTGGCTGGCTGGCTGGCACGGATTAGCTCTTGGGGCTATGGGGTCCAAGCGATCTCCACCCATTCAGGTGCGGGCCTGCCGGAGTTGCGGGCGCTGTTGGCAAAGCCTGGAATCAGCGTCTTGAGTGGCCCCTCTGGGGTTGGTAAGAGCAGCCTGCTCAATTGCCTGAAGCCTGATTTGGAGTTGCGGGTCGGGGCAGTTTCTGGACGTCTGCAGCGGGGTCGACACACCACCCGCCACGTGGAACTCTTTGCATTGGCAGCGGGGGCGTTGGTGGCCGATACCCCCGGTTTCAACCGACCCGAATGGCCCTCAGATCCCTCGGCCTTGGCAGCTCTGTTTCCAGAGTTGCGCCAGGGCCTGGCCCTGGGTGAATGCCGCTTCAGTAATTGTTTGCACCAGGGTGATCCCGGCTGCGCGATCGGCACAGATTGGGACCGCTACGGCCTCTACGGCCAGTGCTTGGCTGAGGTGATCGCGGTGTCGGAGCGGCTGGCAGTGGCCACGGTTAGGCCCCAGCCCGGCCTCAGGCAGCGGGGCGGGCGCCTGGAGCTCCGGTTGGATCCCAGCCTGCGGCAGGCCTCCAGGCGGCGCCAGCGCCAGGGTGAACCGGAGGCGGATTAACCGCCCAGGCCAGGCAGGTTCAAATTGAGACCACCGGTGAGCTCTTCCATGCGACCTTTCATCGTGCCGGTCGATTCGGCATAGGCGGCCTTTAGGGCCTCCAGGACGGCGGCCTCGGCCGTCTCCTGGCCCTGCGCCAATAGGGCTGGATCCAGCCGCACCTTGAGGGGTTGCTGGTTGCCCGATAGCCAGACGCTGGCGCGGCCATCGCTGCTTTGGCCCTCCAGCTCCATGGCATCGAGCTCCTCCTGGAGCTTTTGGGCGTTTTGCTGCAGTTCTTGGGCCTTTTTGAAGGCTTCGGTCAGCTGGCCAAAATTGGGTAGTCCGAAGCCAGCCATATGGGGTGGGTTATTGGTTGCAGGCTAATCGCCCAGGCGCCTCACCTCGGTGTGCAGGCGCATGCCATGGGCCAACTGCACCTGGTCCTGAACTTCGGCAATCAGGGCCTCGATATCTGCGGCCGTGGCGCCACCGCTGTTGACGATGAAATTGGCATGCATGGGCGAAATTTGGGCCCCACCCACCTGGCGGCCCTTGAGCCCAAGGGCCTCAATCAATTGCCCCGCCTTGTGGGGTTCGGGGTTGCGAAAAACGCTGCCGCAACTGGGCTGTTGATAGGGCTGGCTGCTGGTGCGGCTGTGCAAATTGGCGCTGGTGCGTTCCGTAATTGCAGCTGGGTCATGGCCGCTTTCAAGTTGAAAGCGGGCCGAAAGCACAATCCATGGTTCCTGTTGCAGAAGGCTCTGCCTGTATCCGAAGGCGAGTTCAGCGGCAAGTAACTCGATTGGTTTTTCTGGTTGAAGGGGATTGAGAAGCGTCACTGAATGCAGCCATTCGGCCGTGCATCCCCCTTGGGCGCCGGCGTTCATCACCACCGCCCCACCAACCGTGCCTGGGATGCCCACGGCCCACTCCAGGCCGCTGAGGCCGGCCCGGGCGGCCTTGCGGGCCAGGGTTGGGATCGGCTCGCCAGCTTCGGCCTCCACCAATCCGCTCGAGCCATCCAGCTGGCTGCCCTGGAGGCGGCGATGGCAAAGGGTGAGGCCCCCCAAGCCCCCATCGGCGATCAGCAGGTTGGAGCCGGCCCCGATGCAATGCAAGGGAAGCTTTTGCAGTTGGGCCCAACGGACCAGGGCCCATAGCTCCGCCCCGGTTGCCGGTTCGCCAAACCATTGCGCCTCACCCCCCACTTTCCAGGTGGTGAAGGCATCCAAGCGGACGGCCCGCTGCAGGCCCAGGGGCGGGTGGTTAGGCAAGGCCGCCAAGGCCCTAGGCCGCCATGGCCACGTTGGTGGCCTGCTCGCTGGGCAACTTGACCTTCAGAAGCCGGTCCCAGAGGTTGTTCACATCGCCTGCCCCCATGGCCAGCACCAGGTCGCCGGCCAGGCTGATCTCGGCCACCAGCTGGGCCAATTCCTTAATGCTGCCGGCAACGTGCACCTGGCTCTTGGGCGCCAACTTCTTAATTGATTGGCCCAGGGCCGCACTGCTGATCCCCGGAATCGGGGCCTCACCGGCGCCATAAAGGGGGGCGATTATCACGAGGTCCGCCTGGCTGAGGGCCTGGGCAAAACCCTCGAGGAATTGGGCGGTGCGGCTGTAGCGGTGGGGCTGGAACACGGCCACCAGCCGCTTCGGATTAATCGGCAGGGTGCTGCGGCCACTGCTGAGCATCAACTGGGCCATTGCCAGGGTGGCGGCCACCTCGCTGGGGTGGTGGGCGTAGTCGTCCACGATTAGGCGGCCGTGCCAATCGCCGCGGAAATCAAAGCGCCTGCCTGGCGGCTTAAGGGCGGCTACGGCCAGCCGCAATTCAGCAAAGGAAACCCCCACCAGGCGGCAGGCCGCCATGGCTGCCGTGGCGTTGCTGAGGTTGTGGCGTCCCGGCAGGGGCAGCTCAAAGGAGCCGACCTTTTCGCCCTTTTCATAGAAGTCGGCACTGGTGCCATCGCCGCGCTCATCGGTGGCGATGGCGGCGAAGCTCACCTGGGCGGGATTTTCGTTTGACCACCAGTGGCGGGCCTTGAAGTGCTCCTTCAGTACCGGGCAATCCCTATTGGCCAGGAGCCCCTTGGAGCGCTTGGCAAAGCGCTGCAGGGTGCTGATCAGGGCCTCCAGGTTTGGGTAGTGGTCGGTGTGATCGAGCTCCACATTGGTAAGGACCCCCCATTCGGGTTGAAATTTCACCAGGGAGCCATCCGATTCATCGGCCTCGGCCACCAAAAGCCGGCCAGCTCCAGAACGCCCATTGCTGCCAAAGGCGGGAACGATCCCGCCAATTACGGCGGTGGGATCGTGGTTGGTGGCCGCCAGCAGGGTGGCGATCAGGGTGCTGGTGGTGGTTTTGCCGTGGCTACCTGCCACCGCAATGGAAGGTTGGGCATTGATCAGCGCGGCCAACACATCCGATCGATGGCAGATGCTCAGGCCCAGGCGCCGGGCTTCCCGCAGTTCGGGGTTCGTTTCCGGTACGGCCGAACTGATTACCACCAGTGGTTGGCGGGAGGTGCCGCTGCGGATTGCGGCCACCGTGGCAGCGCTTTGCTGACGGAAAACCCGCACCCCATTGCGTCGCAGGTTGTCGAGAACTTCGTTGTCGCGGGCATCGGAGCCGCTGACGACAAAGCCCCTGAGGGCAAGGATTTCGGCTATGGCTGACATGCCGATGCCACCAACACCGATGAAGTGGACAGGCTGGTGGCGATCAAGCAACGGGGCCAAGGGCAACTCCAATCCGGGATGGTGGCCAGTCTGAAATTAGGCCGGCGGGGCCCAGAACTCTGCAAAGAGTTGCTGCGCGTTTTGGCATGGTCCTGCCTGATCGCCTCCGCCGCAAGAGGGTTCGGCAAAACTGTTTCTGTATGATCTGCAGCCAAAACCCCTCTTCTCGCGGCTTTGCTGCGGTTTGCCATGACCTTGCGCGTTGCAATTAACGGATTCGGACGAATCGGACGCAACTTCATGCGCTGCTGGCTGAGTAGAGGTGCAGACACAAACATTGAGATTGTTGGTCTCAATGGTTCGGGCGATATGAAAACTAATGCCCACCTGCTCAAGTACGACACCATGCTTGGCCCCCTCCGCAATGCGGAGGTGACCTATACCGAAGACACAATTATTGTCAACGGAAAAGAGATCAAGACCTTCTGCGATCGCAATCCAGCCAACCTGCCCTGGAAGGAGTGGGGCGTGGATTTGGTAATTGAGTCCACCGGTGTTTTCAACGACGATGTTGGTGCCAGCAAGCACTTTGAGGCTGGCGCCAAGAAGGTCATCCTCACGGCCCCCGGTAAAGGCGCAAAGGTTGGAACCTTTGTGGTGGGTGTTAACGCTGACCAGTACCGCCACGAAGATTGGGACATCCTCAGCAACGCCAGCTGCACCACCAACTGCATGGCTCCGGTGGTGAAGGTGCTGGATCAGGAGTTCGGCATCGTCAAGGGCACCATGACGACCACCCACAGCTACACCGGTGACCAGCGTATCCTGGATTCCGCCCACCGCGACCTGCGCCGGGCAAGGGCCGCAGCCGTCAACATTGTGCCCACCAGCACCGGTGCTGCCCAGGCAGTTGCCTTGGTCTATCCGCCGATGAAGGGCAAGTTGAGTGGCATCGCCATGCGCGTTCCGACCCCCAACGTGTCCGTCGTTGACATCGTCCTCGACATCAGCCGCGACACGACCAAAGAAGAGGTAAACGCCCTGCTCAAGGCCTCTTCCGAGGGCTCGATGAAGGGCATCATCAAGTACTGCGATTTGCCCCTGGTATCAAGCGACCACGCCGGCACCGATGAGAGCACCATCATCGACTCCGAACTCACCCTGGTGATGGGCGGCAACATGCTGAAGGTGATCTGCTGGTACGACAACGAGTGGGGCTACAGCCAGCGCGTTGTTGATCTCGCTGAGATAGTTGCCAAACAATGGAAGTGATCTTCCAGGCCGCCCCGAACGGGGCGGTTTTTTTTGTCTATTTGCCTAGTCCCGATGGGGTTAGGCGTGGGGCTGGAGGTTTGATCCACCCTCGACAACCTTGGCTTTGACGATGCCGTCATCGGCCGTGAGCTCTTCGAGCACATCAAAGCCATCCACCACGTAGCCAAAGGCGGCATAGCGCCCATCGATCAGGTTTAGCCCGGCCGGAGTTAGTTCTGGCTCAAACAGAAAGAGGAAGAACTGGGATGAACCATCGGCAAGCCCCTCGTCGGAGTGGGCCCAGCCCAGGGTTCCCTTGGTGGAGAAGGGCAGTTCCGGCGCTGCCTTGAACATGCCCAGGTCTTCGAATGTCTGGTTGTAGAAGGGGGTTTCCTGGCCCGGCACCTTGATTTCTAGTGGCACCTTGCGCTCCAGCTTGGTTTGGGGATCGATAAAGCCCTCTTCGGGGCCCTTGGGGTCCCCCGTTTGCAGGACGTAGAAGTCTTCGGCCCTGATGAAGGGCAGCCCGTCATAGAAACCCCGCTGCACCAGGTCCACAAAGGCGCCAGCAGTCAGGGGGGCGTTGTAGCCGTCCACCACGGCGGTCAGATCGCCTTTGGTGGTGGTGAGTTGCACGGTGGCGCGGCCCAGCAGCCTGGGCAGGTCGTCGTATTCGGCTGGAAGGGTATAGGGGAAGGGACCGACCAACAGGTCTTCGGCTGTGCCAATCGTGGTTAGGGCAGTGCGGCGAGCTTCTAGAAAGCGGTCGCGGTCCTGGGCTTCGGCGGCGGCGGCCAGGGTTTGTAGCTGTCCATTGAGCTGGCCCAGCAGCTCATCAGCTGTGACGTGGTCCTGTTGCTTAAAGCTGGCCAGGATCGGGCCCTGGCGGGTGGTCAGCAGCGCTTGGCTCTTGCGAACGGAGTTTTCTAGGGCTGGCCAGCGCTTGGCCCGTAGATCGTCGCTGGTGCCCTCAATTTTGTGTTGGAGGTTCTGCAGATCTGGGGCATCGATCGGCAGGGCGTTGCGCAGCAGGGCTGCTGGATCGGTTACCGCATTGCCCTGGGGCAGCGCGGCCCAGGCAGGTGGCAGGGCCACCAGTAATCCGAGCAATAGGGACATTGCCCAGGCCCACCAGTTTTGGCCTTTTGCCATGCCCTTTTGTGTCGCTGCCTGGACTTTGGCATAACGAAACCGTCCATTGTTGGGGGCTGGCTGGGGCTGCCCCTGTAGCCAGCCGTACAATCCGCCAGATCCGAACCGCCGGAATGATCTCCAGCAACGACTTTCGTACGGGCACCACGATTGAGCTGGATGGCCAGGTCTGGCGTGTCGTTGAATTTCTGCACGTAAAACCCGGCAAGGGTTCTGCTTTTGTGCGCACCAAGCTCAAGGCGGTGCAAAGCGGCAACGTGGTGGAGAAGACTTTCCGGGCTGGCGAGACCATGCCCCAGGCGGTGCTCGAGAAGGCCACCCTCCAGCACACCTACATGGAGGGTGATGACTACGTCTTTATGGACATGGCTTCCTACGAGGAGACCCGTCTGACCGCCAAACAGATTGGCGATACCCGCAAGTACCTCAATGAGGGCATGGAGGTCAGCGTCATCTACTGGAATGGCAAGCCCTTGGAGGTGGAACTGCCCAATTCCGTGGTGCTGCAGATAACCCAGACCGACCCTGGGGTTAAGGGTGATACGGCCACAGGTGGCACCAAGCCCGCCATTGTGGAGACAGGTGCCCAGGTGATGGTTCCCCTGTTCCTCTCAATCGGCGAGAGGATCAAGATTGATACCCGCACCGATAGCTACCTGGGTAGGGAGAACTGATCGCCATGCAGTTAAGTCACGACCAACTCCGCCAGCTCCTCGACCTGATTGGCGAGAGCGACATCCAGGAACTGAAGCTTGAGGGCGACGATTTCCGCCTCGAGGTGCGCCGCAATCTGCCTGGGGCAGCCCCAGTGGCCATGGTCCAGGCCGCCCCAATGGCTGCTGCGATGCAGATGGCACCAGCTGCTGGGGGACTGCCGGCGACGCCCTCCCCGCCACCCCCGGCCGCTGCCGCTAGCCGCACTGACCTCTTGGAGATCACGGCCCCGATGGTCGCGACCTTCTACCGCTCCTCGGCCCCCGGAGAGGCCCCCTTCATCGAAGTGGGCTCCCGCATCAGCGTGGGTCAAACAATCTGCATCCTTGAGGCGATGAAGCTCATGAATGAGCTCGAAGCCGAAGTGGGTGGAGAGGTGGTGGAAATACTGGTGGAAAATGGCACCCCAGTCGAATTTGGCCAGGTTTTGATGCGGGTCAAGCCCGGCTGAGTTCCCCGGCGGTTTCGATGGCCGCCGCCATGCTCAAGGCCCGGGCGACGCCCATGCCGGCGATCCCAAATCCCGTGCCGTGGTCTGGTGAGGTCCGCAGAAAAGGCAGCCCCAGGGTGGTGTTCACGGCGGCGTCGAAGGCCAGCAGTTTCACCGGGATCAGGCCTTGGTCGTGATACAGGGCCAGATAGCCGTTTGGGCCAGGGGCGGAGCTTCTCCAGGCCTCCGCAGCCCCAAGCCAGCAGGTGTCTGGCGGTAGGGGTCCCTCCAGGCGAACCTCTGGATGGGCCCGTTGCCAGCTGGCCAAGCTGGCTTCCAGCCATTGGCTTTCCTCCAGGCCCAGTTGGCCCCCTTCGCCGGCATGGGGATTTAGCCCCGCTACCAGCAGATGGGGGCGGGCCGTAAAGCGCCGGCAAAACCCGTTCAGCAGATCGAGTTTGGCTTGCACGAGCTCCCCATTCAGCTGGCGGGGCACCTCGGCTAGGGGGATGTGGGTGGTGGCGAGCAGGGTGTTCATGCGCCAGTGGCCGCCGGGGGCTTTGGCGGTGAAGAGCATCGAGGCATGGGCGCAGCCGGCCAATTCGGCCAGGCGCTCGGTTTGGCCTGGATAACGGTGGCCTGCGGCATGCCAGCTGGCCTTACAGATTGGAGCGGTCACCAATGCCTGGCATTGGCCCTTTTGCACTGCCTGGGTGGCGGCGGTGAGCCAGAGAAAGCTGTCATGGCCGCTGCCGGTGCTGCCCTGCCCCGGCTTGACCGGTTCTGTCAGGGGTAGGTCCAGCATCTCCAGCTGGGCCGGATCTACTAGGGGTTCGGGGCTGATTTGCCGCAGCATTTCGTACTGACCTTCAAGCCAGCGGCGGCAGCCCACCAGCAGGGGGGGCTGTTCGCTTGCCGCCCCCTGGGCGAGGGCCTTGAGGGTCACTTCCGCCCCAATGCCGGCGGGATCACCGAGGGCAATGGCCAGGCGCAGTTGCTTGGGGTTGGATGGGGCCTGGCTCAAGCTTGTGCCCATGCTGCGCTGGTTGGTGATCGGCTTGCTGTTGTTTGGCCTGGGAACGGGCCTGCGTCAGGGTTGGATTGTGCTGCGTTGGGGTCGCATGCTCCAAGAATTGGGCTTGCCCTACGTGACTGATCTGGAAGGCTTCTCCGACTGTGCCGCGCCGAGCTCGCCTTTGCCGAACCAGTCGGCGCCCCGTTCTTCTGCCAGGCAGGCCAGATAGCCCTGGCGGTAGCTCGGGTAGCGGAGTTTGTAACCCAGCCTTTGGCAGAGCAGGTGATTGGAGGCGCGCCGGTTTTCGGCCCAAAAGCTGCGGGCCATGGCACTGAGACTGGGGGCAATCTCCCCAAATCTTTCGGCCCTGGGCAAGGGGCAGTTGAGCAGATGGGCCGCGAAGCCCAGGGTTTCGCTGGAGGGGCAGGGATAGTCGTCGCAGACGTTTATCAGCTTTGGCCGTTCGCTTGCCGTTTGCTTCTGGCAATGCAGCAGGGAGCCAACGATGTCGTCGACATGCACCCGGGAGAAAACCTGCTGGGGCTTGTGAATCAGCCTGCTTTCTCCCGCCAACAAGGCTTTGAAGGGGGAGCGGTGGGGGCCGTAGATAGCTGGTAGGCGAAAAATTTGCACAGGCAGGCCTGATTCCAGCCAACTCTCTTCTGCCTGCTGTCTGGCCCTGCTGCGGCCTTGGGCTGCTGCCACCGGCGTGCTTTCGTCCACCCAGGCTCCCCCGCTGTCTCCGTAGACGCCCGTTGTCGATAGGTAGCCCAGCCAGGCCAGGGGTAGGTGGCGCAGTAGCTCGCCAAGGTGCAGCAGGGCAGGATCTTCGCCATTGGCCCTGGGCGGCAGGCTCACCAGCACGTGGGTGGTGCCTGCCAGCTCCTCCAGGGTTGGGATGGCCCCGATTTCCGGGTCAAACACCAGCCAGCTTCCTGGGTAGCTGGGGGCCTTCGCCTGGCGGCTTGTGAGTAAGGCCCCGTTGCCGAGTTGGCGCCAGGCCCGGGCAAACCGCTGGCCGGTGTAGCCCCCGCCAATAACCAGCAACTGGAGAGGGGGGTTGACAGCAGCCCTGGTCATGAGTACATCTGTATTAGTTAGATCTTGTTGGCATGACGGCCTCAGCTTTCACTCCCACCTTTGCCCCGGTTCCTCGCCCTTCAGTTCAGCATCACGCCCGGCGGCAGCGGATCGCTCCGGTGGCTGGACCGGCCCTGCTGGCGGCGGTTTTGTGCCTGGTGGCGGTGGTGGTGGCGCCGGAGCGCCCCAGTGATCAGGCCGCCATCTGCCAGCGCCACAACGGCGTCGATGCCTGCAAGGTTTGGTGATTGGCCACCGGCTGCAGCTGCGGGATTTCCTCAGTGGCGGGGCTGGGATTGGCCCACTGCAACAGGCGCAGGGCTAGTCGCAGGTCCCCATCGGTCCAGGCGCGGATGGCCATGGCCCGCCGGGGGTCATAGAAGCTCTGGCGGCGATACCAGCTGAAGGCATCGGAATCCCCCTTGTGGCCGTTGCAGGCCAGGCAGGCGGGCACACAGTTCTCGGTGACGCTCAGGCCACCCAAGCTCTGGGGGTGCACGTGATCAATCGATTCAGAGCGCTTGCCGCAGTAGATGCAGCTCTGATCGGTGAATTGGTGGAGCGACTGGCGCCATCGTCTGACACGGAGCTTGGGACAGAGATCCTCGAGGAAAACTGCATCCCTGGCCTGCATCAGCGCGACTCGGTTGGCGGCAGTTTGACGCTATTGCCCTGGCTGTCAATGTGTCGAAGACTGCAGTTTCGCGAATGCGCTGTTTGCTGCGGCTGGGGGCAACGGGGCAAATCGAGGTGGTTAGCCCGTTTGATGCGGTAACCCAGGCCCAGCTCCGGGCGATTCGCCCCAGGGGGCAGTGGTTAAGCAAGCGTCGCTGCTGGCAATTTCCCCTGGAGGCTTCAGCGGCCCTGCAGCAGGCCTTGGCCGGCCGCTTCCCTTTGGAGCCTGAGCTGGCCCAGTGGCTGGCCTGGATGGAGCAGCCCCTGCCCCCTTTGCCCCCGCACCGGCAAATGGTGGCCGCAGCTGAATTACAAAATCCCTTGCCCGATGGCCGCAGCCTCTTCGCCCACCAGAAGGCCGGGGTGCGCTGGTTGTTGGCCCGGCGGGGGGCAGTGCTGGCCGATGCCATGGGTTTGGGCAAAACCCTCACCGCCCTGGTGGCGGCAAGGGCCCTGGGACGCCTGGCCGACTGTCGAATCATGGTGATTGCCCCGGTGGGGCTGCACGCCCATTGGGGGGCTGAGGCGGTGGCCCTGGGCCTGCATTTGGAGCTGCACAGCTGGGCCAAGCTGCCGGCCGAATTGCCCCCAGCCGGCACGGTATTGATTGCCGATGAGGCCCATTTTGCCCAGAACGGCCAGACCACCCGCAGTCGTGCCCTTTTGCGCCTGGCGCGCCATCCCCGGCTGCGGGCCATTTGGCTGCTTACGGGCACACCGATGAAAAATGGCCGACCCGCCCAGCTTTTTCCCCTGTTGGCCGCCATTGGCCACCCCCTAGCCCGGGATCAGCGCCAATACGAGGAATTGTTTTGTTTGGGCCATTGGCGTGAACAGGCTGGTCAGCGGGTCTGGCAGGCCTCGGGCGCCACGCGCTTGGCCGAGCTCCAAAGGCTCACCCGCCCCCTGCTCCTGCATCGCCGCAAGCAGGATTGCCTGGATCTGCCGCCCAAGCTGCGCCGCTGCTGGCCCGTGGAACTGGACCCTGCCGCTGGCCAGGGGTTTGACCACCGTTTGCAGCGCAAGGTGGAGGCCTACCGCCGCCGGGCCGACCGCGGCGAGGTGCGCCGAGATGCGGCAGTTCTGGCAATTTTCACGGCCATGCGCCAAATCGGCTCCGAATACAAATTGGCGGCGGCCAGGGATCTGGTTGCTCCCCTGCTGGAGCAGGGGGAGGCGGTGGTGGTCTTCACCTCCTTTGTGGCCACGGCCCAATTGCTGCACCAGGCCCTGGCCCAGGGGTCCTTGCTCACCGGTGCCGTAGCCCCCGCCGAGCGGCAGCGCCAGGTGGATGGTTTCCAGCGCGGCAGCAGCTCCCTGCTGATTGCCACCTATGGCACCGGTGGCCTGGGTTTCACCTTGCACCGCGCCAGTCACGTGGTGCTGGTCGAGCGGCCCTGGACCCCTGGCGATACGGAGCAGGCGGAAGACCGTTGTCATCGCATCGGCATGGGGCGTGCCCTAACCAGCCATTGGCTCCAGCTCGGTGTGGCCGACCAGCTGGTGGATGGCCTGATTGCCAGTAAGGCCGAGCGGATTTCCCTGTTGCTCAACAGCCAGGAGCGGCTCTTGCAACGGCGCAGCCTGCCGGCGATGGTGCGGCAATTGATGCAGGAGTGGTGATTAGCCCTTGGCTGGGGCTGGGGCTGGGGCTGGGGCTGGGGCTGGGGCTGGGCGGGGCAGGGGCGTGTTGCAAAGCTCCAGCCGCAGCTTCAGTTCGTTCTGCATGGTTATGCCAAGGCTTCCCGCCTTGGCCTGCTTGGCCAGGGCGTTGGCCCGACGAATGTCCTGGCAGGCGGCTTTGTTTTGGCGTGGCTCGATCAGGCTGCGCAGCAGGTAGCGGTCGTTGAGTGGTCCGGGGTTGTTGGGGAATGCCTTGACCACTTCGTCGCAGCGCTTTAGTTGCTCTGCGAGCTGGTCGAAGGTGAGTTGGCGTAGGCAATCATCACTGCGCATTTGCCGCTCGGGCAGGGGCTGTTCGCTGCAGCCCGTCAGCAGCAGGCCCCCCAGCAGCAGGGTTCCCAGGGCCCTGATGGCCAAGGGTGGAACGGCGCGGCTACTTGCGATTGGTAGCGCCGCTGCCGCTGCCAGCCTTGGTTTCGGTTGGGCTCTCGGTCTTGGCTTCGCCCTTAGTAAATAGGTCACCCAGGTAGCGGCCGCAATCGGGGAATTTGGCAGGATTTTGGACGACAGCCTCGGAAATCATCACCGATGCATGTTCCTCCGAGGTTTTGAAGGGACTGTCTTTCTGGCGCTTGACCAGGGCGTAGGCCGCATTCCAGCTCACCTGGTAGCTGTTGCCGTTGGCGCGCAGGTAGCAATACATCTGGGCTCCCTTGGCCCCAGGCGTGACCATCACATTGCCTTCCGTGGTTTGCACAGCGCTTTCGCTCACCTGGGCCCTTACCGCCGCTGGGCTTAGGCCCAGGGCCAGGAACACGGCTAGCCGGCCCAAGGTGCAACGCAAGGTGCAGCGTTTGAGCAGGGCCATGTCCTTGTGGGGGCTGGTGGAAAGGGTGACCAACGCTATCGGGCCAATTGGCTTTGCTCAAGGGGTGGATTTGTGTTGTGATCGGCTCCATTGCCACTGCCACCATGGCCCCCGAGTCGGTCTCCTTTCGGATCACCCGCAATGCGGAGGATTTGGCTGAAACCATCCATGCCCTCTCCCATCGCCTCGTCAAACTCGAGCAGCGTTTGGCTGCCCTGGAAATCCAGCTAGATCACCGCAACCAGGAGGAGCCCCCCGATCTGGCCAGCCTCGACAATGTGGAGCGCCTGCTCAACGATTGCCGCAATCTGCTGGAGATCGCCCCCCAGCAGCTGGCTGAGGCCGCCTAAGAACTCCCGAAGCCCGCGCCGCTATTGGCAGCGGTGCCAGAATGGGGAGAAAGCCTGCCATGGCCTTTCCTCCTTCCCAGCACCGCCCCCAGCAACCCCAGGAGAGTGGCGTATCCGGTGCGAGCCACCGCCCGGGCACTTTTCCGGTTGTTGCGCCCCTAGAGGGTGAGCACAAGCTTGAAAAATTGGAATTTGCCCTGGCGGTTGCCCTCACCCGGGGTGATCTGCAGCGCTCCCAACAACTGCGAACCCAAATTGCTGCCCTGGGAGGCAATCAGGAAGAACCGGGAACCTAGCCCTAACTTTCGATCCATTCCCCCAGCCTCCTTGGCCACGGGGAAAGATGTAGTTGGTTGTTTAGTATGATTATTCGATAGGAACTTTCCTGCCATTTTTGGTGGGAATGCTTCGAGATTCGTGCGTTGATCATCAGCTTTACACGCCCTCTCATTTCGCGCGTAGTTTGACTGTTGCTTTGTTTCTCTTGTTTTTGTTTCGCTAGCCGTTAATGACTGCCGCCATCCTTCAGATTTCCAATCCACAGCCAGCCCAGGCGGGGCAGAGGCACAGCTTGAGCCTTTCGGCTCTGCGATTTGAAGAGCAGGCCAAGCAGGCTGCCGAGCAGGGTGAGATAACTGAATCAGCTAAGGCAATCTTGGCTGGCCTCGATTGCGAGCGGCGCATGGCAGCCTCTGGCCCCCAGATGCTCCAATTAATCAAGCCACGGGCTTGAAGCGAGGCATTTTTAAACAAGCGGGTGACCGGACTCGAACCGGCGACGTTCAGCTTGGGAAGCTGACATTCTACCACTGAATTACACCCGCATGCCCTCGATCCTAGCGGGCCAGCTCCGTGGCAGCTGCGGCCACCCCGGAGCCGATTGGCGTCTTGGCGAGGCCGAGGGCCTGCACTGTCGCTTCGATGGCGGCCACGGCGGTGAGCACATCGCGGTCGCAAACAAAGCCGAGGTGGCCAATCCTGAACACCTTGCCCTTGAGGTGGTCCTGACCACCGGCCAAAAGGATGTCGAAGCGCTCCTTGACCTGCTTGCGCAGACTTTCCGCATCGATTCCATCTGGAGCCACCGCCGTGATTGCGGGGCTGCCATGGCCTTCGGCGGCATAGAGGGCCATGCCAATGGCCTTCATGCCGGCCTGGGCTGCGCGGCGATGGCGCCCATGGCGGCTAAAAATTGCCTCCAGCCCCTCGTTCTGCATCATCTCGAGGGCTGTCTCGAGGGCGAAGTAGAGGTTGATCGGGGGAGTGAAGGGGTTGCTGTTGTCTGCCGCCGCTTTTTTGTACTTACCCAGATCCAAATAAAACTTGGGAAGGTCGGATTTGGCGTGGGCTGCCCAGGCCCGCTCGCCCATGGCCACAAAAGCCAAGCCCGGCGGCATCATGTAGCCCTTCTGGGAGCCGGAACCCACCACGTCCAGGCCCCAGGCGTCCATAGGCACATTGCAGGCGCCCAGGCTGGTGACGCAGTCGGCAATGGTCAGGGCTGTGCCGTGGGCGCGCACATATTTGGCAATGGTTTCAAGGTCGTTGATCACCCCAGTGGAGGTTTCCGAGTGGGTGAGGATCACGGCCTTGATCGCCTTGGCGCCATCTGCTTCGAGGGCGGTTCGGAAGGCTTCCGGATCCAGCGGTTGGCCCCACTCAGCCTTAATCACCTGCACGTCAAGGCCATAGGCCTTGGCAACTTTTACCCAGCGCTCCCCAAATTTGCCGTTGTCGCCGCAGAGCACCCTGTCACCCTTGCTGAGCACGTTGATGATTCCGGCTTCCATGGCAGCGGTGCCACTGCCCGCCAGCACCAAAACCGATTCCTTGGTTTGGTGCAGCCATTGGAGCTGCTCCGTGGTGCGCTTGACGATTTTTTGGAAATCGGCGCTGCGGTGACCAATCGGATGGCGGCCCATGGCCATCAGCACGCTTTCCGGCACCGGGGTGGGGCCAGGGATCATCAGGGTGAGCTTGTCCTGCATGAAAATTAGGGGGCGCTCAAAGCACGCCAAGGGCTGGTTATCGACCACCATAAAAAACGACCCTGATTGGTCCGTCTTGGTGCCACCTTCACCCCCCGGCTACACCCTGCCCGTCTGGGTGGCAGCGGCTGCCCGGGCGGCGATGTTGGCCCTTAGGGGAGAGCCCTTCCTGGCTAGCCAGCCATTGCTGCTCGATCCCCTGGCTAAACAGCAGCAGCTGGCCGAGGTGCCGGTGGTTGCGGCGGCTCCCCTTGGTGAAGGCCGGGCCCTGGCGGTGGCCCGCTGTGAGCCCGGCGATGGGCTCGACCTCACCCGCGGGCTGGTGATCTGGGTGGAGGTGCGTTGGATGCCTGAGCTGACGCCCAGCGAGGGCTGGTTGCAGCTGGAGGCTGGTGAAGGGGTGGGGGTGCACTCCCAAACCGGTGAGATTTGTCTTTCTGCTTTTGCCCGTGAACTTTTGGAGGTAAACCTGGGCCCCCTGGTGGAGCCAGGCCAGGCCCTGGCGGTGCGGGTGGTTTTCCCCTCCGGTCGGGCCCTGGCGGAGCGCACCAGCAACGCCGCCTTTGGGGTGGTGGAGGGGCTGGCCCTGATAGGCACCCAGGCGGAGGTGCAGCAAAGCGCCACCCCCGACCAGTTGGAGCGGGTGCTCCTGGAGCTGCGCCAGCGGGCGGCCAGGCCAGGATTTGGCGGGGATCTGGTGGTGGTGATCGGCGAAAACGGCCTCGATCTCGCCCCCCAGCTGGGCCTGGCCCCAGAGCTGCTGCTAAAGGCAGGCAACTGGCTGGGCCCTGTGTTGGTGGCCGCCGCTGAAGCTGGGGTAGCCCGCCTGCTGCTGTTTGGCTACCAGGGCAAGTTGATAAAGCTTGCGGGTGGCATTTTCCATACCCACCACCATCTGGCGGATGGGCGGGCCGAGGTGCTCACCTCCCTGGCTGCCCTGGAGGGTATGGCCGGTGATGCCCTCCAGGACCT
This sequence comes from Cyanobium sp. WAJ14-Wanaka, assembly GCF_024345375.1. Lineage (NCBI taxonomy): Bacteria > Bacillati > Cyanobacteriota > Cyanophyceae > Synechococcales > Prochlorococcaceae > Cyanobium > Cyanobium sp. WAJ14-Wanaka. The sequence continues at coordinate 321,735 of NZ_JAGQAZ010000002.1, forward strand.
ATATCGGGCGGCCACGGTGGAGCAGGGCTTGGCGGAGTTGGCAACCAGTGATCCAGCTATGGCAGAGCGCCTGCGGCGGCGCCTGGCCAGGGCCGTGGAGGAGCGTTCCATGGCCTATCTGGCCCGCTACGGCCAGCTCCAGCTGGCGGTGGGGGCAGTGCTCTTTGATCGCTCTCGGACAATTTGCGGCCAGGGTCCTGTGGGTGAGCGCTTCTTTAGGGATTGGGGTGGCAGGGATTTGGGTGGAAAGGTTGGGGGCGACACCTAGGCTTGATCGAATGCTTCGGGCCAAGTGCCGCGGATGTCTTCAGTAGCTGTTTTCGATCAAACCTCCCAATCGTCCCGCTATCCGGCGATTGTGATATTGGATTTTGGTTCCCAATATTCCGAATTAATTGCTCGGCGGGTGCGGGAAACGGAGGTGTTCTCCCTGGTAATGGGTTACACCACCACCGCTGAAGAGTTGCGGACCATTGCGCCGAAGGGAATCATTCTCAGTGGCGGCCCAAATTCGGTTTATGAGCCTGATGCTCCGGTTTGCGATCCAGCCATTTGGGATCTGGGTATTCCGGTGCTCGGGGTTTGCTACGGCATGCAGTTGATGGTGCAGCAGCTGGGCGGTTCGGTGGTGGCCGCAGGCCGCGCTGAATATGGCAAGGCACCTTTATTTGTTGACGACCCGATTGATCTGCTCACCAATGTGGAGACCGGATCAACGATGTGGATGAGCCACGGCGATTCCGTCGAGCAGCTACCCCAAGATTTTGTGCGTCTTGCCCATACCGAAAACACACCTGAGGCGGTAGTAGCTAATCCTGGGCGCCGGCTATATGGGGTCCAGTTCCATCCTGAGGTGGTCCATTCCATTGGCGGCATGGCGATGCTGCGCAACTTCGTGTACCACATCTGTGGTTGTGAGGCTGATTGGACCACCGCCGCATTCATCGAAGAAGCGGTGGCAGATGTGCAAGCCCAGGTGGGTGATAAACGGGTGCTGCTTGCCCTTTCAGGGGGTGTTGATTCCTCCACCCTTGCCTTCCTGCTGCATAGGGCGATTGGCGATCAGCTGACCTGCATGTTTATCGACCAGGGTTTTATGCGTAAGGGCGAGCCTGAGTTTTTGGTGGAGTTTTTTGATAAACGATTCCACATCAATGTGGAATACATCAACGCCCGCGAGCGCTTCATCAACAAGCTCGCCGGCATTACCGATCCAGAGGAAAAACGAAAGTTGATCGGCACCGAATTTATTCGGGTGTTTGAGGAGGAGAGCAAGCGACTTGGGCCCTTTGATTACCTCGCCCAGGGCACCCTTTATCCGGATGTGATTGAGAGTGCCGGTACCGGCATTGACCCCAAAACCGGTGAGCGGGTTGCCGTCAAAATTAAGAGCCACCACAACGTTGGCGGCCTACCTAAGGATCTCCAATTTAAATTGGTGGAGCCACTGCGGCGCCTGTTCAAGGATGAGGTGCGCAGGGTGGGCCGCAACCTGGGCCTGCCCCAGGAAATTGTCGGTCGCCATCCCTTCCCGGGCCCAGGCCTGGCAATTCGCATCTTGGGCGAAGTTACCGCCGAGAAGCTGAATATCCTGCGGGATGCGGATTTGATCGTGCGTGAGGAAGTGCGAGATGCCGGTCTTTACGACGAAATTTGGCAGGCCTTCGCCGTGCTCCTACCCGTGCGCAGCGTGGGCGTGATGGGTGACAAGCGCACCTATGCCTTCCCGGTGGTGGTGCGTTGCGTTTCCTCCGAAGACGGCATGACCGCCGACTGGTCGCGCCTTCCCTACGACCTGCTCGAGACCATCTCGAACCGGATCGTCAATGAGGTGAAGGGGGTTAACCGGGTTGTGCTCGATATCACCAGCAAGCCCCCAGGCACTATTGAGTGGGAGTAGCTCCGGCTAGGCAAGTTCGATACCATCGGCTCCCAGGCCTCCTGTCGTGACTGCCGCCCCCGAGCCCACTAGCTCCCAGCCCAACGAACAGGAGCTGCAACGTCGGCTCCAGCAGGACAGTATTTTGCTGGGCGGCAAGGTTATTTACCTCAATCCTTTCCTGTATTGGCGCCGCTTTGATGCCAATACCGACCGCTGGCTGCGGGAGCCCGGCCAACTCCAGGAAGACCAGATCATCAGTAACCGCAGCCGCTTCTATCCGGAGCTGGATTGGCAGTTGCTGGATGATCAGGAGGCGGCCGCCAAGGATGGGGCCGTTGAGATGTTTCTCAAAAGCCTCGAGCTGATCAGCACGTTTAATCCCGAGTTGAGCGCTGGCCACCTGCTCGAGGTTGAGCGCAAGATGGCGGTCACCAAGAAGCGGGCCTTCGAGCGCTGGGTGGTCAGATCACTGAAGAGGCGCGAAAGGGCGGAGGCAAAGATCCGGCGCCGCTTTGACCGCGAGCGCAACATGCGGGCCTGGCTGGAGTGGGGTGCTTTAGACGTGACCCGCCAAGCGGTCTTGCCCCTGGCTGGATTGCTGGCCGTGGCGGTGGCCGCAGGCTGGTGGTGGGGCAGTCAGCAGAATTGCCGCCAGGTGATTTTGGATCCAGGGGTGCAACCCGCCCTGCAACGGCCCGCGCCCTAGGGCCCAGAACCATTCGTCAAGGGTCAGACTGCCTATCTCAGTGCCATCAACAGGTCCATGGCCGTAGATCCCCTTGACTCCCTGCGCCTGAAGTTGATGCAGGACGTGCTGCCGGTGGGGCTTGCCATGGCTGGTCGGGCCCGCAAGGGAGGAGCTAAGGATGTGGTGGCTGCCTTCCAAGGTGGTGATGGCAATCCCCTCGAGCAGTTGCGCCAGGAAGGTGAAGTAGCGGCATCCCAGGTACGTGAACAGCTCGATCGGCTAAGTCCGGGCCTGGGCAACCCGGTGATGAAGGTGAGCGTGCGGGATGTGCCGCCGGAGCAAGCCCCTGCCCCCCCTACCGAGCTGCAGGAGCGTCTGCAGCAGATCGGTGAGCGTCTGCAGCTCCTGGAGCAAAGGCTGGGGGCGCCCTAGGCATGCTGCCGGGGCAAGGTACGGTTCGCCGCAGCGGCATGGGTCAGCAGCCCGTTTTGCTGCTGGCCCTGGTGTTGCTTGCCAGTGGCGCGATGGTGGCGCGGCTTGCCTGGTTGCAATTGCTGCAGGGCCCTGCAAACAGGGCCCGTGCCGACGACAACCGGATTCGGCTGATGCCCCGCAATCCGATTCGTGGCCGCATCCTCGATCGCCACGGTCAGGTGCTGGCGACTAGCCGCCTTACCTACAACCTCTATCTCAAGCCCAACCAGCTGGAGCCTGGCCAATGGCCCCAGCTGCGGGATCGCTTGGCGGTGATCCTGGCCATTCCGGCCGCAACCCTGGAGCAGCAGCGCCGCGATGGGGCCAATCCGGAGGGTTTTCGCATTGCCCTGGCGATGGAGCTCAAGCCCGAGCAGGTGTTGAGGTTTAGGGAGCAGGCCGATGCCCTCCGGGGGGCCGAGGTGGATGTGGACGTGCTTCGCAGCTATCCCAATGGGCGACTGGGGGCCCACGTGTTGGGCTATACCAGCGGCATCACCGAGGCGGAATATCAGGAGCTGGAGGGCAAGGGTTACCGCCTTCGCGATCGAATTGGCCGCAGCGGGGTTGAGCGTGCCTATGAGTCGATCTTGAGGGGCCAGTGGGGCGGCCAGCAGGTGGAGGTGGATGCGGCCGGCCAGGTGCAGCAAATCCTTGGCGATAAACCGGCCAAACAGGGCCAGGATCTGCGCCTAAGCCTTGATTTACCCCTGCAACGGGCGGCCGAGCGAGCCCTCGATGGCGTGCGCAAGGGGGCAATTGTGGCGATGGACCCCCAAACCGGAGCGATTCGGGCCATTGCCAGTCGACCAACCTTTGATCCCAATGTCTTCGCCGATGGCCCCAGCACCAGCCAGTGGGCCCGGTTAAACGGAGTAGATGCACCCCTCTTGAATCGAGCTTTTCAGGGTTTCCCTCCAGCCAGCACCTTCAAGTTGGTGACCACCATTGCAGCCTTGGAGTCGGGCAAGTTCACGGCGGATTCCAAGCTGATGACCATGCATTCCTTTTGCTACGCAGGGCTCTGCTACGGCGACCATGGGGCTTTGGGGGTGATTGGCTTTCCCCTGGCCTTGGCGGCCAGCAGCAATACCTTTTTTTATCAAGTGGGCTTGAAGGTGGGCCCGACTGCCCTGTTCGAGGCGGCGAGGCGCCTGGGCTATGGCAGTGCCACGGGTTTGGAATTGCACGACGAGGAAACGCCGGGCCTTTTGGGAGATCCCGCCTGGAAAAAGAAGGCCCTGGGTGAACCCTGGACGCCGGTCGACACGATCACCTCGGCGATTGGCCAGGGGGCCCTGCAGGTGACGCCTATTCAGATGGCCCGGCTCTATGCAGCAGTGGCCAATGGCGGCTGGCTGGTGACTCCGCACCTGGTGGAGCGTCCAACCCAGCGCCGCTGGCTGGGCCTCAAACCGGTCACCCTGCAGGTGTTGCACCAGGGCCTGCGCCAGGTGGTGACCATCGGTACCGGCAAGGTGCTCAACGATCCCAACCTGCCGCCGGTGGCTGGTAAAACCGGTACTGGAGAGGATCCGCCCCGCCCCGACCATGCTTGGTTTGGGGGCTACGCCCCCGCCAACAGCAAGCCCACCTTGGTGATCGTCGCCTTTGGTGAAAATTCCGGCGGCTATGGCGGCACCGTTGCCGCACCGATGGTGCGCGCCCTGATGACCACCTGGTTTAGGGGATACAAGGCCCCGACCAAGCCAATCCAGACTTAGGCAACCAACTGCAGTTCTGGCTTGGCAAGCAAATTGCGGTAGTAGCTCCGCAGCTGATCGGTGGCGCCAGCCCAGCCCCAGCGCTCGGCTTCTTCGCGGGCGTTGAGGCGCAGGGTTTGGTGTTGGGCCGGATCCCCCAGCAGGCGACTGACGGCGGCAATAAGGCTGGCAGCGCCGCCATCACTGCCCTCGGGGTCATAGAGACAGCCGTTCATTCCATCGGTGACGATGTCCGGGATGCCCCCCCGGTTGGCTCCCACCACGGGGCAGCCGGCAGCCATCGCTTCCAGCAGCACCAGGCCGAGGGTTTCGGTGCTGGAGGGGAATAGGAAGGCGTCGCCACTGGCATAGGCGGAGGCCAGCTCTTCGCCGCCCAGGTAACCTACGAAATTGGTGGCGGTGCCGGCAAAGATCTTTTCGAGCTGCTGGCGATAGGGGCCATCACCCACCAGGGCAAGCCGGGCATCGGGCAGGGCATCGAGCACCGGCTTGATCCGCTCGATTTGCTTTTCGGCCGATAGCCGGCCGATGTAGAGCAGCAGTCTGCCGGTGTCGCTGCGGCCTCCCAGCAGGCGCTCACGCATGGCATCGGAGCGCAGTGCCGGCCGGAACAACTCCGTATCCACGCCCCGCTGCCACAGGGCGGTGTGTTGGATGCCCTTGTCACTGAGCTCGCCCACCATGGCGGTGGAGGTGCAGAGATTGAGACTGGCCTGGTTGTGGGCGGCCTTGAGCAGCTCCCAGAGGAGCGGCTCCAGCATGCCCATGCCGTAGTGCTCCAGGTATTTGGGCAGGTGAGTGTGGTAACTCGCCACCAGGGGATAGCCCTTGGTCTTGGCCAGCCAGATACCGCCCAGGCCGAGCACGGCCGGATTCACCACATGGATTAGGTCGGGATCAAAGCGATCGAGGGCTTCGGCCACGGCGGGCCGCGGCAGGGCAAGTTTTAGTTCTGGATAGAGGGGCAGGGGCATGGCGGGCACGCCCACCACCTGGGCCCCCAGGTAGTTGTCTGGAGCACCTTCGGGACAGAAGATCAGCACCTCATCGCCAGCCGCTACCAGGTGCGGCACCGTTTTGGTCAGGCGGGTGACGATGCCGTCGACCTTGGGCAGGAAGGTCTCAGTAAAAAAGGCGATCTTCAATGGATTCGCCTGAATTAGGGCTTGGCGATGGCCTGGGCCTGGTCCTGGGTCCAGGCCGACACGCAGGGAATCCGGCTGCGGTCGCAGCGGTCGGCCCAGCGCCGTGCCACGTCCACCACTTCGGCCAGAAGGCCGTCATCAAGGGTGGTGGGCTTGAGGCCCAGCTCAATGAAGCAGCGGTTGTCGACGATCAGGTCGTTTTCGACTGCTTCGTTGCGGGGGTTGGGCAGGTTGTTGATTTGGGCACCCGTCAGGGCAGCCACCTTTTGGGCTAGTTCGCCCACCTGGTGGCTTTCGGTCATCTGGTTGAAGATCTTCACCCGCTCCCCCTTGGCCGGAGGATTCTCCAGGGCCAGCTCCACGCATTTGACCGAGTCGCGAATGTGGATAAAGGCCCTGGTTTGGCCACCGGTGCCGTGGACCGTCAGCGGATAGCCAATGGCCGCCTGCATCAGAAAGCGGTTGAGCACGGTGCCGTAATCGCCGTCGTAGTCGAAGCGGTTTGTGAGCCGGGGATCCCGCTCAGTGGCCGCGGTGTTGGTGCCCCAGACGATGCCTTGGTGCAGGTCGGTGATGCGGATCCGGTCGTTTTTGTTGTAGTAGAGGAAAAGCAGCTGGTCGAGCGTCTTAGTCATGTGATACACGCTGCCTGGGCTGGCCGGATGGAGGATTTCCTCCTCAAAACGGCTGCCGTCAGGTTGGGGCACCTCCACCTTCAGGTAGCCCTCGGGGATCGTGGCGCCTCGGTGGGATCCGTAGCCGTAGACCCCCATGGTGCCGAGGTGCACGATGTGGGTGTCGAGGCCGCTTTCCACGATCGCGGCGAGCAGGTTGTGGGTGCCGTTGACGTTGTTGTCCACGGTGTAGCGCTTGGTGGCGCTGCTCTTCATCGAATAGGGCGCTGCCCGCTGTTCGGCGAAATGGACCACCGCCCCTGGCCTCTCCGTCTGCAGCAGGTCTACCAGCCGGTCGTATTCCTGGGCGATGTCTAGGTGGACAAAGCGCATCGGCTTGCCGCCCACCTCCTCCCAGGCCTTGAGCCGGTCGCCCATGGTGGCGATAGGAGTAAGCGACTCGACCTCCAGGTCGATGTCGATCTTGCGGCGACTGAGGTTGTCGACGATCACCACCTCGTGGCCAGCGTCGGCGAGATTCACAGCACAGGGCCAACCGCAAAAGCCGTCGCCACCGAGAACGAAAACCTTCACTCCAAACTCCAGCGGTACGAGCGGAATGCTCCTCTGCGCAAGTTACTACAGGCGTTCAGCTGATTCCCGCCGCCACTGCCACCAGGGCTGCCACAAACAGGGCCCCACCAATCAGCAGCACTTTGCTGTCGCTGACACTGTTTTCGCCCTCCTCCATCAGCACCATGCGGGGTTCCTTGGCAAAGGCATTGAGGCGTCCGCCGTCTTCTTCGGTGACCTGCATCACATCGATTTGGATTTGCGGGCAAACCTATGGAGCCCAGCGGGATTGGCCCATCCAGCTGGCATGGAACTTCACGGATTGTTGAACATTGGCGCTGCCGATTTTTGCTGTGGCTTCCCGCCGATTCAGCTGCCGATCCTGCCGCCGGTGGGCGAACTGGGGCTGGCCTCGGCCCGTATCGGCAGTCGGCCGGCCTGGAAAGCGCTACGACCGGCCACGGCGGCCATGGCCATGGCCCTTGCCATGGCTGGGGGATCACCTGCCAGGGCAATCGCGCTGTTGATCAGCAGGGCGTCAGCCCCCATTTCCATGGCCTGGGCCGCTTCGCTGGGCACGCCAATGCCCGCATCTACCACCACGGGCACCGTGGCGTTTTCGATGATCAGGGCAATGTTGGCGGCATTGCGGATCCCCTGGCCAGAGCCGATCGGCGAGCCCAGGGGCATCACCGTGGCGCAACCTGCCTCTTCTAGGTGCTTGGCCAGCAAGGGATCGGCATTGATGTAGGGCAGCACCGTGAAGCCCTCCTTCACCAGTTGCTCGGCCGCCTTGAGGGTGCCAATCGGATCAGGCAGCAGATATTTGCCGTCGGGAATCACCTCCAGCTTCACGAAGCTGTTGTCCTCTTGGCCGGCCAGCTTGGCCAGTTCGCGCCCCAGCCTCGCCACCCGGATTGCTTCCTCTGCGGTGGCGCAACCAGCAGTGTTGGGCAACATCCAAATTTTCGACCAGTCGATTGCTTCGATTAGGCCCTCGTGGCCTGCGGCCAGGCTTTGCACCCGCCTTACTGCCACCGTGACGATCTCGCAGTTGCTGCTGGCTAGGGAGGCCTGCATGGCGGCCAGGCTGGGGTACTTGCCAGTGCCGGTCATCAGGCGGCTACGAAAGCAGCGGCCCCCAATCCACAGGGGGTCTTGGCAGCTGCCCCCAGCTAGGGCTGACTCCCCAGGGTTTGCTTCGCCGAAGTTGTTTGCGGACAGGGGTGTTTCTGACACGGGTAAACCGGTCGTCGAGGCTCAGTCCGACTAGCCTCCCATCCAATAGACCCTCCCCTGTCGTGCCCGTCCCCTTGCCTCCAGCCCCAGTAGAGGTAGCGCAGTTGCCCGGTGGGGCGTTTGTGCCCTTCCAGCAGCCCACTGGGGCAGCCGCCAGGTTCGACTCCGCCACCGATACCGAGCTCGGGCCGGTGCAGATGTTTGACCCTGGGGCCCGGGCCCAGGCGATCGCCAAGGAAATGCCCCGGCGCTGGAGCGGCACCTATCAGGCCTTTGGGGGCAGTGCCCCGGTGCCGGTGCTCCTCAATTTTGAGTCTGTCAATGCCGTTGGCGCCATGGTGGTTTTGCGCGGCAGCATGACCATTGCCGGCCAAGCCACTCCGGTCCAGGGCAATCTCAACGCCCAATCCGACCAGCTGGATCTGCTGCCCTTGGCGGGCAAACTCGGCGGGGGCTTGAACGCAGGCGGTTCCTTCCAGGGTCTGCAGGGCATCGCCCTCAGTGGTTGGAACGCCGATCGCCTCACCGACATGGGAGGCAAGTTGGCCCTGGCACCCCAGGGCTCCAGCAAAGCTGTGCCAATCCGCCCGCTCTGGAAGCCTGGCCAGAAGTAGGCGGTTTTTTGGTTTGCTCCTAGTTCGTTTCTAGTTCACTTATTTGCCAGTTCCCAGTTGCCTTTCGAGCAATTTGAGACGCTTGCTGGCCGTCTTATTGGCGCCGTCTAGGGCCAATACCCGTTCGTAGGTGGCCTTTGCCTCCTCCTGTTTGAGCTGTTTTTCCAGGGCAAATGCCAGGTTGTTGAGGGCCACCGGGTAGTCCGGCTTGGCCTCGAGGGCGAGCCGGTAGTGGCGAATGGCAGTTTTGTAGTTGGTCTGGGCGGCTAGGGAAAAGCCCAGGGCGTTTTGGATTAGGGCCCTGGCCTCAGCGGGTTCCTTTGCCGCTTCAGCCCGTTTTTGGGCCAGCTTCAGGTTCTCAGCGGCCTGGCCGTAGAGCCGCTTACGCAGTTGTACGGAGGCCAGTTCGTAGAGGGTTGCTGCATCCGAAGGCTTGCCTTCGCCACTGTTTTCCAACTTGGCGAGGGTTAGCTCATCGCCCCGCACGCGCCAAATCTGGCGGGCCACCACCACGGCGGCGGCCCCCAGCAGCACGACAAGACCAATTAGGTAGGCCTGGGGAAGGAGGGCGTCCAAGGGGGCCTACGAAGGGGTTAACTCAGTTTTTAGCGGCACCAACCACACTGGTGAAGCTGGCGGGATCGACCACAGCTAGCTGGGCAAGCATCTTGCGGTTGATGCGAACGTCCACCTTCTTGAGGCCACCCATCAAACGGCTGTAGCTCAAGCCATTCAGGCGGGCTGCGGCGTTGATCCGGGCAATCCAGAGACGACGGAAATCACGCTTGCGGCGGCGACGATCGCGATAGGCGTTACAGAGCGCCTTCATCACCCGCTGGTTGGCGGTGCGGAAGAGGGAGCCGTTACCACCCCGAAAACCTCGGGCTAGGCGAAGGATTTTGTTACGGCGTTTACGGGCGACGTTGCCCCTCTTTACGCGAGCCATAGCTGGAAATTTCTGTGGTTATGAAGGTGGCTGGTCAGCCAGGTGGGACCTAGGCGTAGGGGAGCATGGCGCTCACATTGTCCGCATCGCGCTCATCAACAACGGCCATGGTGCCCAGGTAGCGCTTGCGCTTAGGGCTCTTGTGGTCTAGCAGGTGGCTGCGGAACGCCCGACGACGCATGAATTTGCCAGTGCCGGTCGCCTTGAACCGCTTGGCGGCTGCTTTGCGGGTCTTGAGCTTCGGCATGTCTCCTGGCGCGTGCGCAAACAAGCAGAGTACGACGCGGGCATGCTTTTCACCAATACCCCCACCGCTTCCAATGGCTGAGGCCTCGATGCGATTCCCCAAATCGCTTGCTTGGAGTGCTCTTTGGGCAGCCTGGGGCCTATTCACCGGCGGTTGCCGTGCCGAGGTGCAAGGGTTCCAGCCCCCCCAGCAGCCCGGCGCCGCCCTGCATTGGCCAGTGGCCGCCCCCCAGCCGCTTGCCAAGCGGGATCCCCGGCTTTGGTTGGCCCTGGCTGCCCACCTGCATCCGCCTGAACCGCTGGTCTTGCGCAGCGCCAAGGGATCAATCAGCCTTATCAGTGTTTCGGGCCAGCGGCTGATCGCCCCCGAACTGGTATTTCGCTGGCAGCAACAGCCCCTGCGCCAACCCCTCGAACTGCGGCGCCAGGTTTGGGGACCCTTCGCCAGCTACGAGAGTGCCCAGGCGGCCTCCGAGCGCTGGCAGCGCCTGGGGGTGAGCACCAAGATTGCCCATCCGGCGGATTGGGAGGTCTGGGCCCAGGCCAATGGGCCGCTGCCGGACACCCGGCCAGGGGATCCCCCCCTGCGGCTCTGGCAGCAAAAGCTGGGCCAGCGCTCGGTGCTTGTGGTGCGCGGACCCGCCCCTGGCTTCAGCACCCCCCAGACGCTGGTTTTGGATGCGCCCGCCCGCATAGAGGCTCCGGGGGGCCTGCGCTGGCAGGGCGGGGTCTATGCCGGGCCGTTTCGGCTCCAAAGCGACGCGACCGACCGTTGGACCCTGGTGGAGCAGGTACCCCTAGAGCGCTATCTGCATGGGGTTGTGCCCTTTGAAATTGGTGCGGGTGCCCCGGTGGCCGCCCTCCAGGCCCAGGCCGTCTTGGCGCGCACCTGGGCGGTGCGCAACCAGCAGCGTTTTGAGGTGGATGGCTACCACCTTTGCGCCGATACCCAGTGCCAGGTCTATGGGGATCCCAGGGCGGCCAATGCATCTGTGGCCAAAGCGATTGCAGCGACTGCAGGCCAGGTGCTCAGCTGGCAGGGAAAACCGATCCACGCCGTCTATCACGCAACCAATGGCGGAGTTGCTGCCGCTTTTGAGGAGGGCTGGGGTGGCGGGCCCCTGCCCTATCTCAAGCCGGCATTAGATGCTTCCTTGGGCCTCCAAAAACAGTTCCCCTTGCCGCTCCAGAGCGGCGCCCTCGAAAGGTGGCTGGCCCCTGGATCCAGCAGCCCGGGGGCCCAGGCCTATGGCGCCGACCATCCCCGCTATCGCTGGAGTCGTCTGATTGAGGCCAAGCACCTGGAGGTGCTGGAGCGGGGTCCCAGTGGCCGGGTGCTTGTCCTGAGGATTGAGGGCCCCAAGGGTGTGGAGCTGCTGCGCCTCGACGCCATCCGCCGCCGGCTTAAAACCTTGCCCAGCACCCTGTTTGTGGTGCAGCCCGCGGGTCCAGGTCGCTGGCAATTAGAAGGTGGTGGCTTTGGCCATGGGGCGGGCCTATCCCAGGCTGGGGCCATTGATTTGGCGGCCCGGGGCTGGAGTTTGCAGCGGATCCTTGAGCATTACTTCCCTGGGGCCAGCTTGCGGCCGTTGGGTTCGCTTTAGAGTTTGCTCAATTCTTGGAAGTCCATGGCTGCGGGCGGCAGTACTACCGAAACCGCCCACCAGCCACGTCGCGGCAAGTCAGTGCTGTTTGTGGTCAGTTGTGGTTGGGCTGGCATGGCCCCCCATTGGTTGCATACGCCCTTCAACCTGATCCCCGCCATTGCCTTGGCCGTGCTGTTGGGGGGCTACAGCATGCGCACGGTGCTGTCGTCCGTGATGAGGAATAGGTCTGGGCAATCTGCCCAGCCAGGTGATGGAGGCCAGCCAGCCATGGCGGCAGATTTATTCGCCTTTGATTGGCCAGCGGTGGATGTGGTGGTTGCGGCCCGGGATGAGGAAGCCGTAATCGGCCGGCTTGTGGAGCGCATTGCCCAGTTGAGCTATCCGACCGACCTGATCAAACTTTGGGTAGTCGATGACGGCAGCACCGACCGCACCCCGGAGCGGTTGGGCGAGCTGCAGCTGCGCTTTCCCCTGTTGCAGGTGTTGCGGCGCAGCCCGGATGCCGGTGGCGGCAAATCCGGAGCCCTCAATGAGGTGCTGAAGCAGCTGCAGGCCCGCTGGATGTTGGTGCTCGATGCCGATGCCGATCTGCAGGCCGACACCCTGGAGCGGTTGATCCCATTCGCCGAGACCGGTGCCTGGGCGGCTGTGCAATTGCGTAAGGCCGAGGTCAATGCCTCGGTAAATTGGCTCACCAGGCTCCAGGCGATGGAGATGGCCCTGGATGCGGTGATTCAGGAGGGCCGCCTTGCCACTGCTGGTGTGGCCGAACTGCGGGGCAACGGGCAGCTGTTGCGCCGTGATGCCATTGATCTTTGCGGCGGCTTCAACGAGGCCACGGTGACTGACGACCTCGACCTCAGCTTCCGTTTGTTGGTCAACCAGCAGCCGATAGGCGTGCTTTGGGATCCACCGGTGCAGGAGGAGGCGGTTTTGAGCTGGAAAGCCCTGTGGCGCCAGCGCCAGCGCTGGGCAGAGGGGGGGCTGCAGCGCTTTTTCGACTACGGCCCCCAGCTGCTTTCGGATCGACTCACGGGAGCCCAAAAGCTGGATTTGGCTTGCTTTTTTCTGCTCCAGTACGCCCTGCCCATGGTGGCGATTGCGGATTTGCTTGGGGCCTTGATCACGGCCACGCTGCCCTTGATTTGGCCCCTCTCTTTTGTGGCCTTTGGCCTTTCTGGGGCTTCGATTGCGGTGGGTTGCCGCCGCCCCAGTGAGGGGCCTCCCCTACCTGCCATTAACCCCATCTCCCTGGCCCTTGGCATCGCCTACCTGGGTCATTGGTTTGTGGTCATCCCCTGGACGAGCCTGCGCATGGCCCTGCTGCCGAAGCGGCTTGTATGGGCAAAAACCATGCACCTGGGTGAGGTGGGCGAGGAGCTGCCGGCCTGATTTTGGGCCTGAGTTTTTGGCCTTGGCTTAGGCGGCGTCGATGTCAGCCGGTTCGTCTGGCCCTTCCAAGCCCCCATCCAGCTCAATCACTTCGCCGTTGAAGAAATCCGCCAGGCGCTTGGCTTTTTCATCGAGGGGTGCTTGCTGACGGGTTTCCAGGGGACGGGCTTCCAGGGGAGCTGGGGCCTGCTGAATTGGGCTCTGCGTAACTGGGGCCTGCTGAATGGGCGCTGGGTTGGTTGCCGCAGTGGTGGTTGTAGCAGTGGTGGTGGGCCCTGGGCGGGGAACCACCGGCACTGGTGCTGGGATTGCCTGGACGGCCGCCCGGGCCACTGGCGCCGCTGGGATTACCGGTAGAGCTGGTGCTGATGGTTGGGCTTGGGGAACTTCGCCGCCACTTTCCAGCGTCAACTGGCGGGGGTTGCCGAGGGCCTGGGTCATGGCCTTTTCCAGCAGGGGCAGCCGGCTTTGGACCATGGCCATCCAATTGCCCGCCACGCTGACCACGGCCCGTTTGCCATCCAGCCGCACCAACTGGGCTTGCTGGGATAGGAGCATTCGGGTCGAGGGCAGCTCCAGCCCCGCCAACACCTGCTGCCAGAGCTCCGGCAGGTTGGCGGTGTTGGGTTCAACTGTGCCCACTTCAGGCGGGCTTTCCCCAGGTGGACTCTGCCCAGCAATTGGGGCTGGGGGAGTTGCGGGGGCGGTGGGAGCGGCAGGGGCAGCTGCAGGGGTAGTAGCAGCGGTGGGTGTCGTTGGTGCGGTCTGGGCGAGCGGGGTTTGGTGGGGTGCTTGGGGAGCCTGGGGGGCAACTTTTGCCGGCATGGCCGGGGCGGCTACCTGGGCTTCTGCCAGCAGACCCAGCAGCAGCACCTCCAGCCAAAGCCTGGGGTTGACGCTGTGGCGCAGTTGTTGCTCGCTGCCCTTGAGCTGGGCCTGCCAGTGGAGCAACTTGGCCTTGCCAATGCGGCGGGCCAGTTCGGGCAGTTCGCTGCGGAATTGGGGTGAAACGCTCGTCAACTCGAGCCGATCTGGGGCCGTGCCAGCCAGCACCAAATCCCTCAACAGGCTGGCCAGCCCCTGGAGCACAGCCCCGGGTTCACGGCCCCTTTCCAGCAGTTCTCGGCTGGCCTCCAGCAGGGTCAGGGGTTCGCTGGCGGCCATGGCACTGGCGAGATTCAGCAATTCCTGCTCCGGCACCACCCCCAGCAGTTCCCAAACCGCCGCCGCCTCAATCGGGCTAGGCAGGAGGCTCAGCTGGTCGAGCAGGCTTTCGGCGTCGCGCAGCCCCCCTTGGGCCCGCTGGGCCACCACGTAAAGGGCTTCGGCCGTGATGCCGATCTGTTCCTGTTCGGCGATCCAGCCGAGGTGCTGCTCGAGGGCCGCCATGGGGATCCGGCGGAAATCAAAGCGCTGGCAGCGACTCAGGATCGTGGGCAGCACCCGCTGGGGGTCGGTGGTGGCCAGCACAAAGACCACCCGCGGCGGCGGTTCCTCAAGGGTTTTGAGCAGGGCGTTGAAGGCTGCGGTCGAGAGCATGTGGCACTCGTCGATCACATACACCTTCCAGCGGGCCTGAACCGGCGCAAAGCGGGAGCGCTCGATCAGTTCGCGGATGTTGTCGACGCCGGTGTTGGAGGCGGCATCAATTTCGATCACATCCAGGGCCTGGCCTGATGCAATCGATTTGCAGAGTTCACAGGTGCCGCAGGGCTCTGGCGTGGGCCCGTCTGAACCGATGCAGTTCAGCGAGCGGGCCAGAATTCTGGCGCTGGAGGTCTTGCCGGTGCCCCGGGGGCCACTGAACAGGTAGGCCGGCGCGATTCGGTTTTGGCGCAGGGCATTGCCCAGGGTGGCCGCAATCGCCTCCTGGCCCACCAGCTGGTCAAAACGCTGGGGCCGGTATTTGTGGTGGAGCGGCTGGTATGCCGTAGGACGCACCGGAACTGAACCCGCAGGTTACCGGCGATTAGGCCGATTCTTGCCGCTCCAGTTCCAGCGAGCTGGGATGGGTCAACACCTGGGCCTTGCTGCGTTGGTCCACCAGATCTCGGGTGATGGTGAAGCTCTTGACGTCCTTGCGGGAGGGCAGGTCGTACATCAAATCGAGCATCAGCTCCTCCACGATGCCGCGCAGGGCCCGGGCGCCGGTTTTGCGCCGATGGGCCTCGATGGCGATGGCCTCAATGGCGCCAGTTTCAAATTCCAGGCGCACATTGTCCATGCTCAGCAGGGTCTGGAACTGCTTGACCAGGGCATCGCGGGGTTCGGTGAGAATCGATTCCAGGGCCTGGGTGTCTAGGGGCTCCAGCACCGCACTGACCGGCAGGCGACCAATGAACTCGGGGATCAGGCCATAGCGCACCAGATCGTCGGGCTCCAGGTTGCGCAACACATCGGCGGCGTGTTTGTTCTTGGCGCTGCGGGGCCTGCTGCTGCCATCGGCGCTGATGAAGCCGATCGAGTTGCGGCCCATCCGTTTTTGCACCAGGTCCTCGAGGCCCACAAAGGCACCGCCACAGATGAACAAAATCTGGCTGGTGTCGATCTGGATGCAGTCCTGGTAGGGGTGCTTGCGGCCGCCCTGGGGGGGCACATTGGCCACGGTGCCTTCCAGCATCTTCAGCAGGGCCTGCTGGACCCCTTCCCCTGAAACATCACGGGTGATGGATGGGTTTTCGCTCTTGCGGGCGATCTTGTCGATTTCGTCGATGTAGATGATTCCCCGCTGGGCTTGCTCCACATCCATGTCGGCCTTTTGGAGCAGGCGCAGCAGGATGTTTTCCACGTCTTCGCCCACGTAACCCGCTTCCGTGAGGGTGGTGGCATCGGCCACCGCGAAGGGCACGTCGAGCATTTCGGCCAGGGTTTGGGCCAGCAGGGTTTTGCCGCAGCCCGTCGGACCGATCAACAGGATGTTGGACTTGTGCAGCCGGGTCGCCGTTTGGTCGGTTTCCCCCTTGCCATCCCCCTGCCAGGCCAGGCGTTTGTAGTGGTTATAGACCGCAACGGAGAGGCTTTTCTTGGCCTCCTCCTGACCTACCACCTGGCGGTCAAGGAAGGCCTTAATAGCTTGGGGTTTGGGCACTTCGGCCAGGGTTGGAGCCGGCTTGGAAACTTTCTTGGTGGGGGCCTTGCTGCGGCCCTGTTCCGCCTGGGTGCGGCCGCTGGAGCCGGTGTTTGCTTGGCCGTCTACCAACTCCTCATCCAGGATCTCGTTGCAGAGATCGATGCATTCATCGCAGATATAAACCCCAGGGCCCGCAATCAATTTGCGCACCTGTTCCTGCGATTTGCCGCAGAACGAGCATTTCAGGTGGGCGTCAAATTTGGCCATCGGCGGGGGCTGCGGGGCAGGTGAGCCAGGAGATCAGGATCGTTGTGATCAGGATCGACCCAAACCTGGGGTTCGTCAGCCGTCCTTAACGATCAAACCGGAGAGGTGTCGGTCACCACTTGGTCGATCAGGCCGTATTCAACCGCTTCTGCCGGAGAAAGGAAGTAGTCGCGGTCGGTGTCATCTGCAATTTTGTCCAGGGGTTGGCCGGTGTGCTCCGCCATCAGCCCATTAAGGGTGTCTTTTAGGTAGAGGATTTCCTTGGCCTGGATTTCGATGTCAACGGCCTGGCCCTGGGCCCCGCCAAGGGGCTGGTGGATCATGATCCGGGCGTTGGGCAGGGCCAGGCGCTTGCCCTTTGTGCCTCCTGAAAGCAGGAAGGCGCCCATGCTGGCCGCCAGGCCGTAGCAGATGGTCACCACGTCAGGGGCGACCTGCTGCATGGTGTCGTAGATCGCCAGCCCGGCGGTTACAGAGCCACCGGGTGAGTTGATGTAGATCTGGATGTCCTTCTCGGGATCTTCAGCCTCGAGAAAAAGCAGCTGGGCCACCACGGCATCGGCCACGGCGTCGTCGATGCCGGTGCCCATAAAGATGATCCGCTCGCGCAGCAGGCGCGAATAGATATCAAAGGCCCGGTCACCCTTGCCCGATTGCTCCACCACCGTGGGCAGGATCCCCGGGCTACCACTGGGACTCCAGTGGTTGTGGATCGGATGGTGGCGCAGTGCCGTGGGCGAGTTGGCTTCGATCACGCGCTGATGCTTGGTTGTGACTCCAATCTATTGGCGGGAGCCTTTTCGGTGATGGTGCTGTTGGCTTCCAGCCAATCCAGCAATTTCTCCTGCAGCAGGTCGTCGGCCACGGCCAGCCTCAGGCGCTCAGGGTCGATGTTGCCCTCCTTGCTGATGCCGCGGCTGACCTCCTTGATCTTGGCCTCCAGATCCTTGGCATCCACCTCGATTTTTTCGGCGCTGGCCAGGGCCTTGAGGGCCAAGCTGCGCTTGAGACGCTGCTCAGCCTCGGGGCGGGAGGTGTCCATCAGGCTGCGCACCAGGTCGGGGGTGAACAGTTTTTTCACATCCATGCCCTGCTGGGCAATTTGGCCAGCGGTTTGTTCGATCAGGTTGCGGATTTCTTGCTGCACCAGGGTCTCGGGCAGCTCCACCTCCAGCTCCTCCACCAGGGCGTTGAGCAGGGCGTCGTGGCGGTTGGTCTTGGCGCGGCGCTCGCTGTCGTCCTTGAGGCGGGCCTCCAGGTCGGTGCGCAGTTCGGCCAGGCTGGCCTTGTCGCTGGCCTGTTGGGCAAAGGCGTCGTCGAGGGCTGGCAGTTCCCGGGCCTTGAGTTCCTTGAGGCTGATCTCAAAGCTGGCCTTGCGGCCGGCCGACTCCTCCTGGGGGTAGCTCTCGGGGAATTCGCATTCGATTGTTTTGTTGTCGCCAATCGCCATGCCGATTACCCCCTCCACGAAGCCAGGGATCATCCGGCCTTCCTCCAGCTCCACTTCCATGGCGTCGCTGCTGCCACCGCTGATGGCTTCTTTCGTATCTAAATAAGTGCCGCTGAAGCTGAGCACCGCCACGTCGGCGGCCTGGGCGGGCCTGCCCTCCACGGGCACCAGGGCCGCCATTTGTTTGCGGGATTGCTCGATCAGTTCATCAACTTTGGCAGGGTCGTAGTTAACGCCTTCGGCCTCGGCCTTAAGCCCCTTGGTGGTCTTCAGCTTGGGTGTGGGCTCGACATCGAGCTCCAGGGTGATGGTGAGGTCGCTGCCGGGGGCAAAGCGCTCCAATACCACATCAAATCCTTCGCTCAGCTCGGGCCGGCCGATCGCTGCCACGGTTTCCTGTGCGAGGGCATCGCGGCACGCCTCATCCACCAGGTCTTCCAGGGCGGTGGCCCGAATCCGCAGGGGGCCGATTTGCTGCAGCAGCACCGCCTTGGGCACCTTGCCCTGGCGAAAACCTGGCAACTTGACGCTGCGGCTCAATTTTGCGACTGCCGCCTCGTAGCTGGCCTGGCTGCGCTCACCCGGAATCGCCACTTCAAGGGCCATGCGGCTGCCCGGACGGGAGCTGGCCTTCACCTTCAAACTGGCAGTTTTGGCCAAACTGGCAGTCTTGGCGGTGGATTTGGCGGCAGCAGGGCTCATGGGCATAGGTAGTCAGCCCCCGATCCTAGAAAGTGACCGTTCCACCCCTTTGACCAGCCTGGGCTCGGCTAAGGTTTGCTTGGCGCAGAAAGAAGGCAATAGGTACCAATTAGCTGTTGAAACGGGCAAGATGCAAAGTCCGTTTTCCATCCAGGTTCCATGGCCCGCCCCTAAACCAAAGCTTTGATTTCCTTTCACTCCCCTTGACCGCCGCCCAGACCGCCCCTTCCCCCCTATCCACAACCCTGCCTAAGCGACCCCTGCGGGTGGCCATCCTTGGTGCCACCGGTGCGGTGGGCCAGGAGTTGTTGGAGCTGCTGGCAGAGCGCAGCTTTCCCGTGGCGGAATTGATTCCCCTGGCCTCTCCACGCTCGGCCGGCCAAAAGCTGGCCTGGCAGGGCCAGGAGTTCACCCTGCAGGTGGCCGACCAGGCCCTATTTGTGGGGGTTGATCTGGTGCTGGCCTCCGCTGGTGGGGCGGCCTCCAAGCAGTGGGCCCCGATTGCGGCCCAGGCCGGTGCCGTGGTGATCGACAACTCCAGTGCCTTTCGGATGGATCCGGCGGTGCCCCTGGTGGTGCCTGAGGTGAACCCGGAGGCCGCCTTTGGCCACGGCGGCATCATTGCCAACCCCAACTGCACGACAATCCTGCTCACCTTGGCCCTGGCGCCCCTTGCCGCCAGGCGGGCGATCCGGCGAGTGGTGGTGAGTACCTATCAGTCGGCCAGTGGGGCTGGAGCAAGGGCAATGGAGGAGCTGCGCAGCCTTAGCCGCACCGTGCTCGATGGCGGTGAACCGATCAGCACAGTGCTGCCCCATTCCCTGGCCTTCAACCTGTTTCTGCACAACTCGCCCCTGCAGCCCAATGGCTACTGCGAGGAGGAGCTCAAGATGCTCCATGAAACCCGCAAGATCATGGGGCTGCCCGAATTGCGGCTATCGGCCACCTGCGTGCGGGTGCCGGTGCTGCGGGCCCATTCGGAAGCAGTAAATATTGAATTTGAGGAGCCCTTCCCGGTTTCAGAAGCTCGGGCCCTATTGGCCCAGGCCCCGGGTGTCGAGTTGCGCGATGACTTCGAAGCCAACCGCTTTCCGATGCCCACCGACGTGACCGGCCGCGATCCGGTGGCCGTGGGTCGGATCCGCCAGGACCTCAGTGACCCCAATGCCCTGGAGCTCTGGCTCTGCGGCGACCAGATCCGCAAGGGTGCGGCCCTAAACGCCATCCAAATTGCCGAACTGTTGATCGCAGGGCCGCCAGCCGCCGGAGGTGTCGCTTGAGTAGCGCCAGCCAACAGCCCTGGCTAAACGCCCCCTTTGGCCGGGTAGTCACCGCCATGGTGACCCCCTTCGCTGCCGATGGATCCCTGGATCTCGATTTGGCGGCCCGGCTGGCTGTCCATTTGGTCGACAACGGTTCCGATGGCCTGGTGCTTTGCGGCACCACTGGCGAATCGCCCACCCTCAGCTGGCAGGAGCAACACGAGCTGTTTGCCGCTGTGAAGGGGGCCGTGGGCAGTCGGGCCAAGTTGGTGGCGGGCAGCGGCAGCAACTGCACCGCAGAGGCGGTGGAGGCCACCCAGAAGGCGGCTTCCCTGGGGGCCGATGGTGCCCTGGTGGTGGTGCCCTACTACAACAAGCCTCCCCAGGCAGGCCTGGAGGCCCATTTCCGAGCCATCGCCGAGGCAGCCCCTGGCTTGTCGCTGATGCTCTACAACATTCCTGGCCGCACCGGCGCCAGCCTGGCCCCAGAAACGACCGCCCGCCTGCTCGACTGTCCCAATGTGGTCAGCTTCAAGGCAGCCAGCGGCACCACCGAGGAAGTGAGCGCCTTGCGGGCCCTCTGTGGCGATCGCCTGGCGATTTACAGCGGTGATGACGCCCTCACCCTGCCGATGCTGGCCGTGGGTGCCGTCGGTGTGGTCAGCGTGGCCAGCCACCTGGTGGGGCCCCAGATCAGCGCCATGGTTGCTGCCTTTTTCGCCGGCGACCTGGCTGGCGCCCTAGCCCTGCATGAGCAGTTGCTGCCCCTGGGCAAGGCCCTGTTTTGTACTACCAACCCGATCCCTGTGAAAGCAGCCCTCGAGCTCAGTGGCTGGCCGGTGGGTGCCCCCCGTCTTCCCTTGATTTCTGCCGAAGCCGACGTGAGAAAACGACTGACCTCCACCCTGGCCGCCCTGCGTCCCACATGACGCCAAGGCTGTTGTCCTGACTGTCTTTCGACGGTCTGTTTTTTAAAGCTCCGAGATTTTTCCCTTTTTTACCCCCCCTTCATGACCAGTTCCAACGCCATCACCAAGAAACCTGCCCTAAGGGTCATTCCCCTCGGCGGCCTGCATGAGATCGGCAAGAACACCTGTGTGTTCGAGTACGGCGACGACATCATGCTGGTGGATGCCGGCCTGGCTTTCCCCAGTGATGGCATGCACGGCGTAAACGTCGTGATGCCCGACACCAGCTACCTGCGCGAGAACCAGAAGCGCATTCGCGGCATGATCGTGACCCACGGTCACGAAGATCACATCGGTGGCATTGCCCACCACCTCAAGAACTTCAGCATCCCCGTGATCCATGGGCCCCGCCTGGCCCTGGCGATGCTCACCGGAAAAATGGAGGAGGCCGGTGTGATGGATCGCACCATCCTCCAAACCGTCGCACCCCGCGATGTGGTGAAGGTGGGCCAGCACTTTTCCGTGGAGTTCATCCGCAACACCCACTCGATGGCCGACAGCTTCTCGCTGGCCATCACCACCCCAGTGGGAACGGTGATCTTCACCGGTGACTTCAAGTTCGACCACACCCCGGTCGATGGCGAATACTTCGACATGGCCCGCCTGGCCCATTACGGCGAACAGGGGGTGCTGTGCCTGTTCTCCGACTCCACCAACTCGGAAGTACCTGGCTTCTGCCCGCCGGAGCGCTCGGTGTTCCCCTGCCTGGATCGCCACATCTCCCAGGCTGAGGGCCGGGTGATCATCACCACCTTTGCCAGCTCGATCCATCGCGTGGCGATGATCCTCGAGTTGGCGCTTAAGAACGGCCGCAAGGTGGGCCTCTTGGGCCGCTCAATGCTCAACGTGATCGCCAAGGCACGGGAGTTGGGTTACATGCGTGCCCCTGACGACCTATTTGTGCCGATCAAGCAGATCCGGGACCTGCCCGACCGCGAGACCCTGTTGCTAATGACCGGCAGCCAGGGTGAACCGCTGGCGGCCCTGAGCCGGATTTCCCGTGGCGAGCACCCCCAGGTGCAGGTGAAATCCACCGACACGATCATCTTCTCGGCCAGCCCGATCCCCGGGAACACCATCTCGGTGGTGAACACGATCGATCGCCTGATGATGCTCGGCGCCAAGGTTGTCTATGGCAAGGGCGAGGGCATCCACGTTTCAGGCCATGGCTTCCAGGAAGACCAGAAGTTGATGCTGGCCCTCACCAAGCCCAAGTACTTCGTGCCGGTGCACGGCGAGCACCGCATGCTCGTGGCCCACAGCAAAACCGCCCAATCCCTGGGCGTGCCTGCAGACAACATCCTGATCATCGACAACGGCGATGTGGTCGAGCTCAGCCCCGATTCGATCACCAAGGGCGATCCGGTTAAGGCCGGTATTGAGCTGCTTGATGCATCCCGCAACGGCATCGTTGACGCCAGGGTGCTCAAGGAGCGCCAGCAACTGGCGGAAGATGGCGTGATCACCCTGTTGGCGGTGATCAGCACCGATGGCGTGATGGCCGCCCCGCCCCGGGTGAACCTGCGGGGTGTGGTCACCAGCGCCGATGCCCGCAAGCTCTCGCTCTGGGCCGAGCGGGAAATTGGCTGGGTGCTCGAAAATCGCTGGAGCCAGCTTTGCCGCAACACCGGTGGCAAGGCCCCCGATGTGGATTGGGTGGGAGTCCAACGGGAAGTGGAGGTGGGCCTCCAACGCCGGTTGCGGCGTGAGCTGCAAGTGGAGCCTTTGATTATTTGTCTGGTGCAGCCTGCCCCCGCCGGCACCCCGGCCTACAAGGGCCGTGCCGATGCTGAGCCCGATAGCCGCCCCGCACCCCGGGGTCGCGGCGGCAGGGATGGCGGCCGCGATGCGGTTCGCGATGACAACGGCCGGCCCGCCGCACCCCAAAGGCAAGCGGCTTCAGCAACTTCAGATGCTGTCCCCCTTTCCAACGGTGCAGCTGCCACTGCCGTGATTGCTCCGCCTGCCCCTGTGGTGGTGGCGGCTCCTGTGGTGGCCAAACAGGCACCAGAGCCCGAACCCGAGCTCGAGCCCGCCGGTCGCATCCGGCGCCGCCGCTCAGCTGCAGCTGGTTAATTGGGGAGCTGTTGCTGCGGGGGGTTGGCCTCAATCACCACCCGCAGTAGCCCCTTTGCCAACTCGTCTGTTTCGTTTGGATTTGGCTGGCTAATTGGGGCCAGGCCATCTGCTTTTGGAACTGGCATGGCTTTTTGGCAGTCGCTTAGGCCGGCTGTGGCGATCTCCCGCCAAAGGCTGGCTTGTTCGCCACTGGAGCTGGCTAAAACCTGGTCGTAGAAATCGGCTGCGCCAGCAGGATCCTGGCTGCCATAGAGCCGGCTGTGACCCATCAGCAGCAGGAGCCTTGGGCGCCAACTGGCCAGATCTTTTTCCTGCAGCCACTCCCCAACAGAGGCCTCAAGCTCGGCCCATTGGCCCGAGCTGTAGAGCTTCTCCAACTGGGCATAGCGCTGCTGGTTGATCTCCACGAAGGGCTGCTCCTCGCTGGTGCCGGAGGGATTATGGGATTAATTAAAACCATGACTAGGGGGTTTAGGCAGGTCCTGGAGGCGCCAGGTCCAGCTGCTCCCGGTTCCAGGCCAATTGCCAGCCCCCCTGCAAATCCAGTTGGCCTGGCCCCCGCCCTGGCGCGAGGCGAAGCACCAGCTCGCTGAGCTGGGAAGCGCTCAGGCCATGGCCGCTATGGCTTTCCAGCCAATGTTGCAACAGCTGGCGCTGGGTGGCTGGTGCCAGTTGGGTGAGCTGCCGGCGCAGCAGGGCAATGCCTGTGGGGGCCCGCAGGCTGGCTAGGGCCAGCCCAACCAACTCCGTTGTGCAGATTTGCTCTTCCGCGATTCGCTCGCCTAGGGCACTGATCCGTTGGCTGGCGCCTGGGTGGAGCGCTTCGAGCACGGGCAACACCTGGCTGCGAATTCGATTGCGGCTCAGGGTTAGATCGTCATTGGAGGGATCTAACCAGATCGGCAGGGCCAGCTCCTGGCAGATGCGTGCTGTGTCTTGCCGCGAAAAGTGCAGCAGCGGTCTCACCAGGCAAATCCTGGCCGCGTTGGGGTTGGCTTGGCCCTGGGCTTGGGCTGGCACCAGCTCCCTGCACCAGCCCAGGCTGGCCAGGCCGCGGCGATGACTGCCCCTGGAGGCGTGCATCAGCAGGGTTTCGGCCCGATCGCTGGCGGTGTGGGCCGTCAGCACATGGCCGCATCTCCAGGCCTGGGCGCGCCTGGCCAGGCAGCCGTAGCGCCAGTTGCGGGCTGCGGATTCATTTAGCTGGGGTGCGGCCCAGCCATCGATTTCGAGGGGCAGCCCTTGCCCTTGGGCCCAGAGGGCCAATTCGGCTGCAACTTCCCTTGATTGGGGCCGCCAGCGATGGTCGCCATGCCAAAGGCCCAGCTCCCAGCCATGGAGACGCCTGAGGTCTTGCAGTAGGGCGGTTAGGGCCATCGAATCCTGGCCGCCGGAAACGGCCACCAGTAGCCGGGCCCCCTGGGGCAAGAGCTTGGGGCGGCGCAGCAAGAGCCGGTGCAGACGCAGGTGATCGGGGCTCCAGCGGGCGCTCATCGCTCCAGGGTGGCCGGATCGGGAATGCTTTCCATCATCGATGCATCTTTGCCGGCAGTTTTGATTAACCCCATCCAATGGGAGAATCAATTCATTAATGCAGGCCTTCCATGTCGCGCTTTGATCGCCTCTCCAGCCAGTTGCAAGCCGCCCTGGCTGAGCGCCGCCTGCTCAAGGTGATTGCCGGCCTCACCAATTTTGAGGCCTCTTCTGTGCAGCGGATTAGCCGGGCGGCAGGGCTTGGTGGGGCAGACCTGATCGACGTGGCCTGTGACCCCGAGCTGGTTCGTTTGGCTGCGGCTGAGAGTGGCCTGCCGATCTGCGTGTCAGCGGTGGATCCCGAGCTATTCCCTGCAGCGGTGGCTGCTGGCGCTGCCCTGGTGGAAATCGGCAATTACGACGCCTTCTATCCCCTCGGTCGCATCTTCGATGCCCCAGAGGTGTTGGCCATTACCCGCCGCACCCGGGAGCTCCTGCCCGAAGTGGTGCTCAGCGTGACCGTGCCCCACGTGCTGCCCCTCGATCAGCAGGAGCAGTTGGCGATCGACCTGATCCAGGCCGGTGCCGACATCATCCAAACGGAGGGCGGCACCAGTGCCAAACCCTTCAGCGCCGGCAGCCTGGGCCTGATTGAGAAGGCAGCCCCCACCTTGGCGGCATCCCATGCCATTAGTTCTGCCCTGCGGGCCGCCGATCTGGCCAATCCGGTGCTCTGTGCTTCCGGCCTCTCGGCTGTCACGGCACCGATGGCGATTGCCTCCGGCGCTGCTGGCGTGGGCGTGGGTTCGGCGGTGAACCGCCTCCAGGATGAATTGGCGATGCTGGCGGTGGTGCGTGGGCTGCGGGAATCCCTGCCTCGCATGGTGGCTGTGGCCCCATGAGAATGGGGGCCATGGTCCCCTTCCAACTCCACGCCCCCTACGAGCCCAAGGGCGACCAGCCCAGCGCCATTAAGGCGATGGTTGCTGGCGTCAATCAAGGCGAGCGCTACCAAACGCTTTTGGGTGCAACGGGCACTGGCAAGACCTTTTCGATTGCCAATGTGATCGCCCAAACCGGGCGCCCCACCTTGGTCTTGGCCCACAACAAAACCCTGGCGGCCCAGCTCTGCAATGAGCTGCGGGAATTTTTCCCAAACAATGCCGTTGAATATTTTATTTCCTACTACGACTACTACCAGCCCGAGGCCTATGTGCCCGTCTCGGACACCTATATCGCTAAAACAGCTTCAATCAACGAAGAAATAGACATGCTGCGCCACTCGGCGACGCGGTCGTTATTTGAGCGTAAGGATGTGATTGTGGTGGCCTCAATCAGTTGTATATACGGCTTAGGAATTCCTTCGGAATACCTAAAAGCTGCGGTCAAATTTGAGGTGGGATCCACCCTAAATCTGCGGGGCTCCCTCAGGGATTTAGTCAATAATCAATACTCTCGCAATGATCTGGAGATCACTCGGGGCCGTTTTCGGGTGCGGGGGGATGTGCTCGAGATTGGCCCGGCCTATGAAGATCGGCTGGTGCGCATTGAGCTCTTTGGCGATGAGGTTGAGGCGATTCGCTACGTGGACCCCACCACCGGCGAAATTCTGCAGAGTATGGATGCCATCAATATTTACCCGGCCAAGCACTTTGTGACCCCCAAGGAGCGGCTGGGTGATGCCATTAAGGCGATCCGCTCAGAGCTCAAGGCGCGCCTAGAACTGCTCCAGGGCCAGGGGCGCCTGCTGGAGGCCCAACGACTGGAGCAGCGCACCACCTACGACCTCGAAATGTTGGAACAGGTGGGCTATTGCAATGGGGTTGAAAACTACGCCCGCCATTTGACGGGCAGGGAAGCTGGCACGCCACCGGAATGTTTGATTGATTATTTCCCTAAGGATTGGCTTTTGGTGGTGGATGAAAGCCATGTCACCTGCTCCCAATTGCAGGCGATGTACAACGGCGACCAATCCCGCAAGGGGGTGCTGATTGAGCACGGTTTCCGTTTACCCAGTGCGGCGGATAATCGGCCCTTAAAAGGTGATGAATTTTGGCAAAAAGCTGGTCAGACAATCTTTGTGAGCGCTACCCCTGGTAATTGGGAGATGGCGCAGAGTAAGGGCCAGATAGTGGAGCAGGTGATTAGGCCCACCGGGGTGCTGGATCCGATTGTGGAGGTGCGCCCCACCGATGGCCAGGTCGACGACCTGCTCGGTGAAATCCGTGAGCGCTCTGATAGGCAGGAGCGGGTTTTGGTGACGACCCTGACCAAGCGCATGGCGGAAGACCTCACCGACTACCTGGCGGAAAATGGGGTGAGGGTGCGTTACTTGCACTCTGAAATTCATTCACTGGAGCGAATTGAGATTATTCAGGATCTACGCAATGGTGAATACGACGTGCTGGTGGGTGTGAACCTGCTGCGTGAAGGCCTGGACTTGCCCGAGGTTTCGCTGGTGGCGATTCTGGATGCGGATAAGGAAGGTTTTCTGCGGGCCGAACGCTCCCTAATCCAAACGATTGGCCGTGCTGCCCGCCACGTTGATGGCAAGGCCCTGCTCTATGGCGACAACCTCACCGATTCGATGGCCAAGGCGATTTCAGAAACGGAGCGCCGCCGGGCAATTCAGCATGCCTACAACGTCAAGCACGGCATCACCCCAAGCCCAGCGGGCAAGCGGGCGGGCAATTCAATTTTGTCGTTTTTGGAGGTTTCCCGCCGCCTCAACGACGAGCAGATTGAGCCAGTGGTCGATAAGGCCGAATACAACCTGGTGCCCCTGGATGCCCTGCCCGAGCTAATCCAACAGTTGGAGGAGAAGATGAAGGCTGCCGCCAAGAATCTAGAGTTTGAGGATGCGGCGAATCTGCGCGACAAAATCAAAACACTGCGCCAAAAATTAGTTGGCAAGTGCTAAAATTGGGAGATAAGTTCTTTCGGCATGGCGGCACCGCAGTGCAAAAACTTGATCGCAAACTCAGTCGCAAGCTTAATCGCAAACCGAATCGCCTTTCGGCCGCCTGTTCGGCAGGAGCTTTGCTTGCCTTGCCGGGTCTATTGGCAGCGCTTGCGATTGCTCCCCTGGCAAGGCCCGGGCGGGCCGTTGAGAGGGTTGATTTGGTGGCTCCATTTTCAGGGGAGACCCACTCAATTGCCCTTTCGGAATTGGCCGATCCCAAGGCGTTGCTTGCGGGTAAAAGCGATCTTGCCGATTTAGATCGGGCCCTAGATGGCTCGATTGGCAGGCAGTTGATTCAGGTTCTCCACAATCCCCTGCCCCTCAGTGAGGGTGCTTTTGATAAGGATTCAGGTTCGCCCCTGTTGCAGCAGGTGATTTTGGTGCTTTCCTCCCTGGGGGAGCTGGAAGGTTTTAAGACTAAGGATATTTCAGCGGATGTGTTGGCAAATGTTATTGACAAGGCATCAGTAGACGGTAAGATTACATTTTATTCCCTGCTACAGGCGCTGCCGGGCCAGGCAATTCGCATCAATTTGCCCCTGGTTGTGCGGGCGATAAACCGCAATGCCCAGCAGCGGGAGCTCACCAATAAATTGTTGGCAAGCCTGCCTTCTGTGGCGGCTGCACCCGGGTTCAGCAAGCCTGGGCCTGCATCCGTGGAGCGCCGGGAGTTGGAACTGGTGGTTAGCCATCGATCTGTTCCGCTCTCTTTAGTGGTGATCCAGCCGACTAAATCTCCCAATGGCAGGTTGGTGGTGATTTCCCACGGGCTCTGGGATTCACCGAAGAACTTTGAGGGTTGGGCTCGCCACCTGGCCAGCTATGGCTACACCGTGGTGCTGCCCGAACATCCCGGCAGTGATCAGGATCAGCAACGGGCCATGCTCGCCGGCGAATCGCCGCCCCCCACGCCCCAGGAGTTGCGCCTGCGGCCGATGGATGTGAGCGCGGTGCTCGATGCAATTCAGGGGGGGAAACTGCCTGGCTTGAATGGGGTTCAGGTGAAATCCACCGTGGTGGTGGGCCACTCCTGGGGGGCAATCACTGCCCTGCAATTGGCTGGCGGGCGTTCTAGGGCAGAGCCCTTGCAAAAGAACTGTGGTGATCTAACCGGCTCCGATCGCAACTTCAGCTGGATCCTCCAGTGCAGCTTTGTCTCCGTGGCTGATTCGCCTTCCCAGGCGGATCCACGGGTCACATCGGTGATTGCGGTGAGCCCCCCCATTGGCTTGTTGTTTGATCCGGATGCGGCCAAGGAGATCCAGGCCCGGGTGTTGCTAGTTAGCGGCAGCAAGGATTGGGTGGTGCCGCCCGATCCAGAGGCCCTGGCAGTCTTTTCCCAGTCTCCGGCCCTTGGTCATCGCCTGGTGCTAGTACAAGGTGGCGATCATTTCAACCTGCGGGCTCCGGCCGCCAAGAGTTCTTCCACCACTGGCCCGAAGACCAGCACCCCATCCCAACCAACCAAGCTGCCCGTGTTGGCGCCCCTGATTTTGGCTTGGGTCAATGGCACCTTTGCCGCCGGCTCCCAGGCTGCCCCCGCTCCAGGTGCCCCCAGCCTGTTGCCGGCTTCCGGCTGGGGCCGTGATGGCATGGTGCTGGTGGATGTCAGTCCCCAGCTGGCAGGAGCTAACCAGCCAGCCACCAAATAGGCAGGATCTACTAGGCGGTTTGCTCGAGGGGTGATTCAGAGCCCTTGGCGTGGTGCTGGATTGCCCCACCTAGGCCAAAGGCTTCATGCACTGCCTGGAGGGCCCTAACGCCGTCGGCCTCTGGCACCACACAACTGGTGCGAATTTCGCTTGTGGCGATTAGCTCGATGTTGATTTTTTCTGCAGCCAGGGCCTTAAACATCTTGGCGGCCGTACCTGGAGTGCAGGGCATTCCCGCTCCGACGGCACTGATCCTGGCGATAGCTGCCCCCGGCTCAAAGCGGGCACCGGGCCATTGCTTGAGAAGGGCCTTGAGGGCAACTTCGGCTCGGCTCAGATCTTCCTTGCGTAGGGTGAAGCTCATGTCGCGGCTGAGTTGCTCGCCGCTGCCATGGGTGCGTTCCGATTGAACAATCGCATCGAGGCTGATTTGTGCATCGGCCATGGCTCGGCAAACGGCTGCTGCAGTGCCAGGCCGATCCGGTAGCCGCCGCACTGCGACCTGGGCCTGGTCACGATCGAGGGCCACGCCGCGCACGGCCGGTTCACCCAACTTGGAGGGGGCGGGGTTGTGGCGCAATTGGTTTTCGCCCAGCTCAAATACTTCAGCTGCTGCGCGCAGCGCCTTCTGCCCCTGATGGCCGGCCACCAGGCAGCTCACCTTCACCTCACTGGTGGCAATTAGGCGCAGGTTGATGCCACTTTTGGCCAGGGTGTCGAATAGGCGCGCCGCCACGCCAGGGCGACCAAGAATGCCGGCTCCGGAGATGCTCAATTTGGCCAGCCCCGACTCAGCGCTCAGTTGGGCGCCCCCCTCTTCCGGATCAGCACCCAAGGCCGCCAACACTTCCCGGCACACCAACTGGGCCCGGTCCAATTGATCTGCGGCCAGGGTGAAGGCAATGTCGTTGGTGCTGCCTTCGTGGGTGGCCTGCACTATCAGGTCCACATTCAGCCCAGCGCTGCCGAGGGCTTCAAACAGTTGGGCCGCCACCCCGGGGCTATCGGGTACATGGGCCAGGGCGATTAGGGCCTGGTTGCTCTCCAGCTCTGCCCCATCGACGGGTTTGGTCAGCTCCAGGCCCCCATGACCCAGGGGCTGGCGGCGGTTGCTGGTGAGCAGGGTGCCGGGCCCTTCGCCCCAGCTGGAACGCACCACCAGGGGCACGCCGTAGTTGCGGGCAATCTCCACGGCGCGGGGATGGAGCACCGCCGCCCCCAGGCTGGCTAGCTCCAGCATTTCGTCGCAACTCACCTGCTCCATCAATTGGGCATCTGCCACCTTGCGCGGATCGGTGGTCAGCACCCCGGGCACATCGGTATAGATCTCGCAGGCGCTGGCCCCAAGAGCTGCAGCCAGGGCCACCGCTGAGGTGTCGGAGCCGCCCCGGCCCAGGGTGGTGATTTCGGGGGTGCCTGCAGCTCCCGAGCTGGTGCCCTGGAATCCGGCCACCACCACCACCTGACCATCGGCCAGTAGCCGCTGAATTCGCTCGGTGCGGATCTCGAGAATGCGGGCCCGACCATGGGCAGATTCGGTGATGATCCCTGCCTGGGTACCGGTCATCGATACCGCCGGCACCCCCTCGCGATGGAGGGCCATCGCCAAAAGGGCAATCGAGACCTGTTCGCCGGTGGCGAGCAGCATGTCCATCTCCCGTTGGGGAGGATTGGGGTTGATGGCGGCTGCTAGTCCGGTGAGCTCGTCGGTGGTGTGGCCCATGGCGGAGACCACCACCACCAGGTCGTTGCCCTGATCGCGGCAGCGGACGATGCGTTTAGCCACCGCCTGGATACGCGCCGCATCGGCCACCGAGGTGCCCCCGAACTTCTGAACCAGCAGGGCCATGGGTGGCTGCGTGCGCGCAGTAAGGGCTGATTATTGCTGGCTGCCAGGGTCAGATTGGCGGGAGCCGGCCAGTAAAAAGCCATCGCGGAAGGCATCGCCCCCGTCGGTGCCCCGCTTCAGGGCTGCCTCCACATCCAGCACCTGGCCCAGGAGTTGGAGAAAAAGCTTGGCTGGCTTGGCTCGAATTTGCTTGCGCATCACGTAGATGCGTTTGGGGTTGCCGATGCCTGCTGCCTTGGCAATTACGGCCACGTCCTGTTCCCCGGCCTTTTCCAGCAGGCTCACCCAGAGCCAGCCTCGGATTTGGCTCGATAGGGCAGCCACGATTCGCAGGGCAGGTTCATTGGCCTCCAGCAGGGCATCCACCAGGGCAATGGCCTTGGCCGGTTGGCCAGCCAGCAGGGCATCGCCCACCGCCAGACTGTTGGTGGCTTGGCTGCCGATTAGGGCTGCTACCGCTTCTGCTTTGATGCTTTTGCCATTGGCATAGAGCGAGAGTTTTTCCAGCTCGCTTGCTAGGCGGGCGCTATCGCTGCCGATTGCCTCGGAAAGGGCTTCAGCGGCTTCTGGCTCGATTGATAGGCCAAGCTCCCTGGCCGTGCGTTGCACCAACTCCACCTGGCCGGCCCCATCCCAAATGGCCGGCAATGGGAAGGATTTTTCGAAAGCTTCCCCAGACTTAATCAGTTTTTGCAAGCTTTTGGTGGTGCGCAACCGGGCATCGGGCTTGCCGGGATTGACCAAAACCAGGTGGCATTGCTCGGCCACGAGCTCCAAATTTGCCTCCCACTGCTCGGCCAGTTCTGTCGGACATTGGTTGCAAAAGGGGCTGCGCTGCAGCACCACCACCCGGGCACCTCTGCCAAAGGGGGGCGTGCGGACTTCACCCAGGGCCTGGGCCGCCTGGCCGGCGTCGTTGCCATCGAGGCGACTGAGGTTGATGCTGCTCCAGGCCGGATCCACCAGCTGGGCGATCAGGCCATCGACGGCCCTCTGCCGGGCGGCTTCATCGTCGCCCCAGTAGAGGTGAATCGGCATGGGCTTGGGCCTCAGATCCGCAGGGCGCTCAGCACCGGGTGCTGGCCAGTGTGGGCCAGGGCGGGGTGATCGGTCACCAGCACGGCCGCACCGCTTTGGATGGCCGTGGCCAGCTCGATGGCGCCGATTTCATCGAGCTGTGGTTCCTGGCGGCGCAGACGAACGGCGGCCGCAGCCATGGCCGCATCAGGACTGATCAGTTGCCAGTGGCGACCATCGGCAAAGGCCTGGCTGTAGCGCTGGACCAGGGCTTCATCGCCGCAGGCCAGGGGACCTTCCAGCACGCGCATCAGGCTGACCGTGCTCAACACCCCCAGCCAATAGCCCTGGGCGATCCCTTCGATTAGGGGCCCGAGATATTTGCCAGTGCCCTTGGCATCACAGATGTAGGCCACTAGGGCACTGCCATCGAGGGCCACCTTCGAGCCGCGACGCAGCAGGTGGGGTGCAAAGGCCTGGTCCCGTTGCACGGACTGCACATAGGCCGGGGTTGCGGGTACGGGCCGGGCGGGACGTGGTGAATCGCGGTTCCAGCAGTGACGACCGCTGCCCTGCAGGCCCAAGAGTGATTGGATCTGCCGTTGACGACGGATCGGATCCGCCGGCGGTTGATCGGCGAGGGGTACCAGGGCGGCAACGGGTTTGTGATGTCTTTTGATCAATATCCGTTCCCCGCCTGCGGCGCGGTCAAGCAGCTCCGGTAGGCGACGTCGTGCGGCCTCCACACCGACACTGTCAGCCATTTCAAAGGCTGAGCTTGGTTGGCACTTGGGCTGGGGCTGGGGAGTCGGATTCATGGTGATGGCAGGGCCCAGGGGGGTTTGCTTGGTTTTTGGTTTGAGGTTTTGTTGGGAGGTCTTGTTTTTTGATTTGCTTTTTAGCTTGCTTTTTGGTTTTCCTTTAGGGCTTGGTTGGGTCTTTTTTGAAGCCTATGGAAATTATGTACAGGCTGTACAGCTTATGTAAGGCCTACAGGATGTACAGAATTGGTAAACAGCTTTGAAGTGGCTAGGGCCGTTGTCAGTCCACCGTCTGCCCGATCAATTTTCTGATCAGTTGCCCGATCAGTTACCTGATCCTTCACCGTCACCCCAGGCAGTGGTACCCCAGGCTTTCGACCATCCGATTTTTAGTGAAAGCATCGCCTTGATCCGCTCAGCTTTGGCCCAGGAGCCGGTGGATCTGCTTTCTCCGCTTTCCCCATTGGAAAGTGATGTGCTGCTGCGATTGATCCATAGCAGTGGCGACCTCAGCCTGGCGAATGATCTCCAGTTTTCCCCTGGGGCCTGCGAAGCCGGAGCGGCGGCCCTTTCAGCCGGCGCAGTGATCCTCACCGACACGGCCATGGCGGCGGCGGCGGTGGCTCCAATGGCACGGCGCACCTTCGCTAATCGGGTGGCCAGCGTGCTCGATTGGGCCCCTGCCCAACCCCCAGCCGGCAGCACCAGAACGGCTGCGGGGATGGCGCTGGCCCTGGCGGATCTAGGTCAGGTTCGATTAGGCGGCACTGGCGTTGTTGTGTTGATTGGCAGTGCTCCCACTGCCTTGGAGCGACTGCTGGAGTTGGTGGCAGCTGGGGCCTGTCCGTCGCCGGCCCTGGTGGTGGGCATGCCCGTGGGGTTTGTGGGGGTGGAACAGAGCAAGCGTCACCTGGGCGCCAGTGGCCTAGTGCACCTGGGGCTCGGGGGCTCCAAGGGCGGAGCCGGATTGGTGGCTGCTGCCTGTAATGCCCTGCTGCGCCACGGGTTTTTGGCGGCGGCAGAGCAGGCCTAAAGCAGATCTTGAGCTCGTCTAGGCAACCATTTGCGATTTGGCGTGCCTTTGCGATTTGGCGGGTTGCTGGCTTTCGGGCTGGATTCCCACGGCCACATGGCTGTTGGCCTCGATGCGGCTGAGCACCTGCCGGGCTCGCAGCACCACCGAGGGGGGCACCCCCGCCAGGCGGGCGGCCTCAATGCCGTAGCTGCGGCTGGCTCCACCGGGCACTACCCGGTGCAAGAACAGCAGCTCTTCCCCCGTTTCCTCCACCAGCACCTGGGCGTTGGCCACGTTGGGTAGGAGTGCGGCCAGCTCGTTTAGTTCGTGGTAGTGGGTGGCAAACACACTGCGGGCTCTGAGTTCTGGGCTGGCCAGGTGTTCGGCCACGGCCCAGGCAATCGAGAGGCCATCGAAGGTGGCGGTGCCCCGACCGATCTCATCGAGCAACACCAGGGAGCGTTCGCTGGCGTGGTGAAGGATGTTGGCGGTTTCGGCCATTTCGACCATGAAGGTGGATTGGCCTGCGGCGAGGTCGTCTCCGGCGCCAACCCTGGTGAAAATTCGATCGGCAATGCCGATCCGCGCTGCTTTGGCAGGGATCCAGCTGCCCATTTGGGCCATCAGTTGCAGCAGGCCCGCCTGGCGTAGATAGCAACTTTTGCCGCTGGCATTGGGGCCGGTCAGCACGATCAAATCTGGATGACCTGCGCTACTGATGGGCCCTGAACCCAGGGCCAGGTCGTTGGCGGTGAAGCCTTTCTCCACCAGCAGCTGCTCGACCACCGGGTGGCGACCCCCCTCGATCAGCAGTTCGCGGCCTTCGCTGATTTCGGGGCAGCAGTAGCCCCCGGTGGCGGCCACTTCGGCCAGACAGGTGACCCCATCTAGTTCGGCCACAAGCCGCGCCGCCACCCGAATGGAGCTGGCCTGCTCTCCTACTTGGGCGCGCAGCTGGCCGAACAGTTCGTATTCGCGCTGGGCAGTTCGGGCCTTGAGCTGGAGGATCTTGCCCTCACGGGCCTTGAG
Organism: Cyanobium sp. WAJ14-Wanaka; assembly: GCF_024345375.1. NCBI lineage: Bacteria > Bacillati > Cyanobacteriota > Cyanophyceae > Synechococcales > Prochlorococcaceae > Cyanobium > Cyanobium sp. WAJ14-Wanaka. The sequence continues at coordinate 356,435 of NZ_JAGQAZ010000002.1, forward strand.
ATCCGGCGTAACGAAGCGCTCCTCATTGGCCAGGGTTTGGCGCCGCATCCAGTGCTCGGGCACCGAGGCCGCCTTGGCCTTTGAGACCGCCAGGAAGTAGCCAAAGGTGCGGTGGTACTGGAGTTTGAGGGTTGAAATGCCGCTGATTTGGCGCTCCAGGGTTTCCTGCTGACCCAGCCAGGCCTCCTGGTCGTCGAGCTGGTTGCGCAGGCCGTCGAGTTGGGGGTCCACGCCGTCGTGGATTAGGCCGCCTTCGCTTAGGCCCATCGGCGGCGACTCCACCAGGGTGTGGCGCAGCAGGGTCGCGAGGCTGGCGAGCTCGGGCCAGGGTTGGGCCAGGGCCCTTAGCGGCGGACTAACGCTCTTGGCCACCAGGCCAGCCAATGGGGGCAATCGCTCCAGGCCATCGGCCAGGCTCACCAGATCCCGGGCGGACGCGGTGCCAGCACCGGCCCGCCCGGCCAGGCGCTCCAAATCCCCCATGGGCCTAAGCAGCCTGCGCAGCGCCTGGCGCAGCTGCCGGCCCGCCACCAGTTCGCTCACCCCCGCCTGGCGGTTGAGGATTGCTTCGAGGTCGATCAGGGGCGCTTCGATCCAGCGTCTGAGGCAACGGCCACCCATGGCGGTGCAGGTGCGATCGAGGGCCCAGAGCAGGGAGCCGTGGATCTGGCCACCGACCTGGGTTTTGGTGAGCTCCAGGTTGCGGCGGGTTTGGGCATCAATCACCAGTTGATCGCCGGCATGCCAGGTGATTGGCAGATCCAGGGGCACCTGTTGGGCGGGAGTTGCTTCGCCCGAGCTCTGGGTGGCATCGAGGTAGGCCACCAACCCCCCTGCGGCCCTAAGGCCCAGGGGCAATTCACCAAGCCCCAGGCCATCGAGGCTGGCCAGGCCAAAGCGTCCTTTCAAGGTGGCGCTGGCCTCGGGAGTTTCAAACGGAGTCCGGGGTAGGTGGGTGAGGTGCAGGCCTTCCGGGCACCAGGCGGGCTTGCTATTGGCAGCGCCTTGAGCCGCTTCCGCCGGAAGACCCAATTTTTCCGGCCAGAGCACTTCTGCGGCCTCCACCTGCAGCAGCTCCTGGTGCAGCAGGTCTGAGCCTTCCCTTTCCGTTATTCGAAATTCCCCCGTACTCACATCGGCCACGGCCAAACCCCAGCGGCCCCCCAGGCCCTGGGGCGCCAGCACCACGGCGCAAAGCCAGTTGTTGCGGCGGGCGCTGAGCATTTCCTCTTCGAGCACCGTGCCGGGGGTGATTACCCGGGTGATGCCCCGCTTGAGCAGCTCACCTTTGGCTGGGTTTCTGCTGCCGGCTTCTTCGAGCTGATCGCATAGCGCCACGCTGAGGCCGCGGCGCACCAATTCAGCGCAATAGCGCTCAGCTGCATGGTGGGGAATGCCCGCCATCGGCACCCGACCAATCGCCTTGCCCGCTTCCTTGCCGGTGAGGGTTAACTCCAGTAGCCGCGAGAGGGTGATGGCGTCTTCGAAGAAACACTCAAAAAAGTCACCCAGCCGATAGAGCAACACCCGCTCCGGATGGGCTGCCTTGAGCTCCACGTAGTGGCGCAGCATCGGCGTGAGTTGTTCTGCTTGCACCAGGCCGTGGTGGTGCCAGGGGGGCAGGTCGTTGGTGCTGGTCTCGGCGGGAATGGCTTCTTCTGAAGGGAGCTCTTGGCTGGGTTTTTGTAGAGGCTTTGGATGTGGTCTCTGGCGCGGTCTCTCACGGGGCCTTTGGGCTGCATCTCTGAGCAGTGCCTGCTCATCCAGCTCTGGAATCGAATTTGGGGGGGGCGGGCTGCCGGGTTGTTTGCCGGGTGGCTCCGGTTCGCCAAACAGGCTGCCCTGCATGGCCAGCTCAGGCTGCTGCTCGACTGGCGCGGCCACGGCTGGAGAACTTGGAGGGGGCTGAAGCTTAGGTGAGTTGCCCTGTTGTCACCGATGGTTCCTTGCCAGCCCCACAACTTGTGAAGCATCCGCAGCACCGGTCGCCTATGGCCTTGCCCCCATGTGAGAATCCTGCCACTGCCTGAAATGGCCCGATGCAGATCCTCAATACCCTCACCGTTCTCGCCCTAGTGGTGATGTCGTTTGCGTTGATCGTGGCCGTGCCCGTGCTCTACGCCAGCAGCGAAGATTCCGGCCGCTCCAACCGCCTGATCCTGCTGGGCGGCATCGCCTGGGTGGCTCTGGTGCTGGTCAACTGGGGCATGAGCTTTTTCGTGGTCTGAAGGGGCCCAGGGGTGTGGCTGGCTAGGCTTGATACCTGAGGTGCTTTAGGGCGCCAACCTCCCCCAGCAGACCCTTCCAGCCGTGGCGATTTTTGAAGGACGGTTCACGGAGGCCTCAAGCCTGCGCATTGGCGTGGTGGTGGCCCGCTTCAACGATTTGGTAACGGCCAAGCTCCTGAGTGCTTGCCTTGATTGCCTATCGCGCCACGGCATCGACACCTCTGACACCAGCAGCCAGGTGGACGTGGCTTGGGTGCCCGGCAGTTTTGAAATTCCCCTGGTGGCCCAGCGCATGGCGGCCAGCGGCCGCTACCAGGCCGTGATCACCCTCGGAGCCGTAATTCGCGGCGACACCCCCCATTTTGATGTGGTGGTCGCAGAGGTGAGTAAGGGTGTGGCAGCGGTTTCCCGCGCCTCCGGCGTGCCGGTGATTTTTGGGGTACTCACCACAGACACCATGCAGCAGGCCCTGGAGCGCGCAGGCATCAAGAGCAACCTCGGCTGGAGCTACGGCCTCCAGGCCCTGGAGATGGGCAGCTTGATGAAGGCGCTTCCAGGTTGAGCTGGTTTGGTGATGTGATCGGGGTGGGGAACTAGTTGGTGGGTGCTTGGTGGTTTTCAAGACGCTTAAGGAGATTGGTCAATTGACCAACTTCCCTAAGACACGCCAACCACCCTCCTAAGCCGCACCCGCCCTATCCACCCTCAACTGTGGCGCTGGGCTATCCCGCGGAGGGGCCTGGCTTCAAGAGCAGTCGCTGTTGGCCGGCATTTTGAAAGCCCAGTTGGCCATAGAAGTTGGCGCTGTTGGTTGTCATTAGATAAATCCTTTCAACGGCGCGCAGCTTGGGCGACTGCAGCAGGGCCTCCACAAGCTGGCGGCCCAGGCCCTGGCCCTGGAGGTCTTCCGGGATCACCACATCCCAAAGCACGGCCCGAAATACGCCGTCGCTACTGGCCCTGCCGAAACCCACCAGCCGTTTACCGCGCCAGAGACTCGCCACCGCTGCACTGCCGGCCAGCATCTGGCGGAGCTGGCTGCGGCTTCGCCCCTGGGCCCAGAAGGTGTGCTGATCAAGTAGCCGTTGGAGCTTCCACAGGCCCCGGGTGGGAAGCAGCCCGGGGCCCAGGCCTAGCCAGCGCAGACCGGGAGCTCCGGGGGCATGGATCAGTAGTTGTACCGCTGCCATGGCAGCATTCTCTCAGTGGAGAGAGCCTCAACTGCAAGGTCGCAAGGGCATCGTCTTGGCCGGGGGCAGCGGCACCCGCTTGCACCCGATCACCCGGGCGGTGAGCAAGCAGTTGCTGCCTGTCTACGACAAGCCAATGATCTATTACCCGCTCACCACGTTGATGCTGGCGGGGATCCGGGAAGTGCTGATCATCACCACCCCGGAAGATCGGCAGGCATTTGAGCGCTTGCTGGGAGATGGCAGCAACTGGGGCATGGCAATTCAATACGCCATCCAACCCAGCCCCGACGGATTGGCCCAGGCCTTTTTGATCGGAGCAGACTTTTTGGCCGGGGCGGCCGCGGCCTTGGTGCTGGGAGACAACCTGTTCCATGGCCATGATCTGAGCCCCCAACTGCAGTTCTGTAATGGCGATAGCAGTGGCGCCACGGTGTTTGCCTATCCAGTGCGTGATCCCGAGCGCTACGGGGTGGTGGAGTTTGCAGCCGATGGGCGGGTGCTGAGCCTGGAGGAAAAACCCACTCGGCCCAAGTCGCGCTATGCGGTGACGGGCCTCTACTTCTACGACGATTCAGTGGTGGAGCGGGCCCGGCGGGTGGTTCCTTCGGCCCGCGGTGAGCTGGAGATCACCGACCTCAATCAGCAGTATCTGGATGAAGGGTTACTGCAGGTGGAGCTGATGGGCCGGGGCATGGCCTGGCTGGATACGGGCACCTGCGACTCGCTGCACGAGGCCGGCAGTTACATCCGCACCCTGGAGCACCGCCAGGGTCTGAAGGTGGGCTGCCCCGAGGAGGTGGCCTGGCGCATGGGGTGGATTACGGCTGCTGAGCTAGGGGCCTTGGCGACCCCCCTACGTAAAAGTGGCTACGGCGACTATCTACTGCAATTGCTGGAGAATCCCAATGCGGGCTGAACGGCTTACCAGCTCCACTGCCGGCGCCAATGGCAGTGGTGCCCTTATGCAGGGGCCGTTGTTGATTACGCCGAAGGTTTTTGGCGACGGGCGGGGCTTCTTCTTTGAGAGTTGGAACCAGCAGGTTTTTGCTGAGGCCCTGGTGGCTGATGGCCAGCCGGCGCCTGAGTTCGTGCAAGACAACCACTCCCGCTCCAGCCGTGGGGTGCTGCGGGGCCTGCATTTCCAGCTGCCGCCCCACCCCCAGGGCAAGTTGGTGCGATGTGTGATCGGTGAAATCTTCGATGTGGCGGTGGATATTCGCCGTGATTCGGCGAGTTTTGGCCAGTGGGTGGGGGCCCGCCTCAGTGAGGCCAACCACCAGCAGCTGTGGGTGCCGGCCGGATTTGCCCATGGCTTTCTCACCCTGAGTGAGCAGGCCGAAGTGCTCTACAAGACCACCGACTTCTGGAGCAAGGACTGCGAGCGGGCGATCCGCTGGGACGATCCCCAACTGGCGATCGACTGGCCCCTTGGGGCTGAGGGCTGGTTGATTGAGCCGCAGCTCTCGGCTAAGGATGCGGAAGCGCCCCTGTTGGCTGAGGCGGGTTATGGAGTTGTTACGGCTTGAGTGTGATTAGCCACGGGCCGATTGGTTCGCAGCGAATGCCATCGATTAGCAGTGGTTCTGGCATGAACGAAAGCAGCACCCGCTCGGCTTCTGGATAGTCGACGCCAAACGCCTTGAGGCCGGTGAGATCACGCCGATCAATCCTGCTGCTGCGTTTCACCTCCACCGCCAGAAAGATGTCGGGGCCGTACACCACGAAATCCACTTCCAGGCCTGCACGGGTGCGCCAAAAGCAGAGCTTTGCTCCCCCCTGACGCAGTTGGCAGAGGGCCTGGAGATGCTGGGCCACTAGGCCTTCAAGGGCCAGGCCATCAATTTCTGCAGGTGAATCGAGCGGGCCGCGGGGGCGCAGTGAGCGGAATACACCGGCATCGAAAAAAAAGAATTTTTGGTGTTGCACCAATTGGCGTTGTGCCCGGCGCTGGAACACGGGCAGGCGGTATCCCAGCAGTAGATCCTCCAGGACGCCCAGGTAACTTTCCGCCCGTTTACGGGGGATCTCGGCTTCTCGGGCCAGTTCTGCCAAATTCAGCTGGCTGCCATGGGAAAAGCTGATTACTTCGAGAAATCTCGCGAAGGCGCCGATCTGGCGCACCAAAGCTTCAGCCTGCACTTCTTCCTGGAGATAGAGCGCGGCGTAGGCGGCGAGAGTGGCCTGGGGGTCTGGGGCCTGCCAGACCAGGGGCACTAATCCGATTTGCAATGCCCGTTCAAGGTTGAATTCATCCTCAAGTTCGGCGGCCAGGAAGGGCGGCATGTGGGCGGCCACCAGTCGACCACCCAGCAAATTGGCTGCGCCATGGCGCAGCTTGCGGGCACTTGAACCCGTCAGTACGAAGCGCAATCCAGGTTGCGCCTCCACCAGTGCGTGCACCACGTTGAGCAGCTCCGGTGCCTTCTGAATTTCATCGATCACCACGGTGGTCGGTCCATTGCCCTGGCCGATCACTGCATCCACCCGTTCCCGTAGGCGCTCTGGCCGTGCCTGATAGGCCCGCAGGATCTCCGGGGCCAACAGGTCGAGTCGCAATGCCGTTGGAAAAACCTGCTGCAGCCAGGTCGATTTGCCTGTGCCGCGTGGGCCAAACAGAAAGAAGCTCCCGGCGGGGGGTCGCAAAAAGCGCGTAACAATCGCCATTTCCGCTGCTGAAATGGAGTTTTCAGCGCCATTCTGGCACTGCTGGTGCCGTGGGGAGCTGGCTTCTCGGCTGCCACAATTGCAATTCGCCTAGCCCTGCTCCAGCCATGAAGGTGCTGCTCACTGGAGCTGCTGGCCAACTGGGGAGGGCCCTGATCGCCTCCAGGCCCCCAGGGGTTGATTTGGTTGCGACGAGCCGCAATGGGGGCGATGGCTTGGTGGCGTTGGATTTGGCGGACGCCGCCGCCTGCAGAGAGGCCGTGCTGCAGCACAGGCCCGATTGGGTGCTGAATGCTGGCGCCTGCACGGCAGTGGATAGGGCAGAAAGCGAGCCCGAGCTAGCAATGGCAGTTAATGCCGGAGCCCCGGCGGCCTTTGCCTCTGCCCTGGCTGAGCTTTCCCTGGCTGATGGCAAAACTGGCCGGCTGCTGCAGGTGAGCACCGATTTTGTGTTTAACGGCGCCCAGGGCAGCCCCTACAAGCCAGGGCAAGCCTTGGATCCCCTGGGGGTGTACGGCGCCAGCAAGGCGGCGGGGGAAACGGCGGCGCTGCAGCTGCCGGGGGCGCGGGTGTTGCGTACGGGCTGGGTGTATGGGCCAGTGGGTAAAAACTTTTGCCTCACGATGCTGCGGCTGCATCGCCTCAAGGCCGCGGCTGGCGATGCCCTTGGCGTTATTGCCGACCAGGTGGGCTGCCCCACCAGCACCCTGACCTTTGCTGCGGCCGGTTGGCGGGCGCTGGGGGTGGGCCTGGAGCCTGCTGCGGCAGCTGCTTTGCCGCAGGTCCTGCATTGGAGCGATGCCGGTGCCGCCAGTTGGTACGACTTCGCGCTCGCCATTGGTGAACTAGGCGTGACGGCAGGGCTGCTGGACCATGCGGCCCAGGTGCAACCGCTCACCACCGCCGAATATCCCACCCCCGCCCAGCGGCCCAGTTACTCCCTGCTCGATTGCACCGCCAGCCGTGCGGCCCTGGGGCTGGAGGCTTTGCATTGGCGTCAGGCATTGCAGGAGGTTTTGACCCAGGTTGCGGATCAAGTTGTGGCCTAGGCGCTTACCAGCCAGTGGCTTCGGCGAAATTGGGGTTCTCCCGTACGCAGGACGACAAAGCCGTCTATCTCGCTTCTCTCCAGCAATTTGGTCAATTGACCAACTTCATTAACGCCCCTGCAAGCCCATAGGCTGGGACGACTGATCAGGTCGCTGTGGACGCAGCTCTCCTTCCCCCCTGCATCCAGCGGGTGTTGGTTACCGGTGGTGCCGGTTTTATCGGTGGGGCGGTGGTGCGCCGCCTGCTGACTGGCAGCGAAGCGCTGGTGTTCAACCTCGACAAGCTCGGCTACGCCAGTGATCTCAGCAGCATTGAGCTCAGTCTCGCCGAGCTGGAGCAAAGGGGTTTCACTGCCAGTGGAGATTGCCGCCACCAACTCCTAAGGGTGGATCTCACGGATGCCGAGGCAACGGCCGCGGCATTGAAGCAGGCTGATCCAGATCTGGTGATGCACCTGGCAGCGGAAAGCCACGTGGATCGCTCGATTACAGGCCCTGGCGCCTTTATCGAGAACAATATCAACGGCACCTTCAACTTGCTCCAGGCGGTGCGGGCCCACTGGGAGCAGCTGCCAGAGGAGCGCCAAGCCGGCTTCCGCTTTCATCACATCAGCACCGATGAGGTGTTTGGCTCCCTGGGGCCCGAGGGTCGCTTCTCGGAAACCACCCCCTATGACCCCCGCAGCCCCTATTCCGCCAGCAAGGCGGCCAGCGACCATCTGGTGAGTGCCTGGCACCACACCTACGGCTTGCCGGTGGTTCTCACCAACTGCTCCAACAATTACGGCCCCTGGCAGTTCCCCGAGAAGCTGATCCCGGTGGTGATCCTCAAGGCAGCTGCCGGTGAGCCGATACCGCTCTATGGCGACGGCCAGAACGTGCGTGATTGGCTCTATGTGGAAGACCACGTGGAGGCCCTGTTGCTGGCTGCTACGCGCGGCCGGCTGGGGGAGAGCTACTGCGTGGGAGGCGCAGGCGATCACGGTATGCCCAGTGAGCGCACAAACACTGAGGTGGTGCAGGCGATCTGTGCACTGATGGACCAGCTGCGGCCCGAGGGGGCGCCCCACTCAAGGTTGATAACGCCGGTGAAAGACAGGGCCGGCCACGATCGCCGCTATGCCATCGATGCCAGCAAGATCACGGCGGAGCTGGGCTGGAGGCCTGGCCACAGCTTCGAGCAGGGGCTGGAAGCCACCTTGCGTTGGTATCTGGAGTATCACGGCAACTGAGAAATTGCCTGTGCCAGCAGATCAGCTGCGGCAACGCGGTTTCTAAAACCAGCGGCGGAGCTTAAGATTTGACGAGTTGCGAGAGCCGTTTTTGCCCTGGCGTAGCCCGAGAAAATTGTTGTTTCTCTGCGCAGGTCTGGACCTTGTGGCGATGGGCTTTGCAGCTTTATTGCTCAATCTGCTCCATGGGCCGAATCTATTGCAGCCTTCCTGGCTAATTTTTGCCGTGGGGAGCACCTATGTGCTGTTTTCTTGGCTGCTTGGGGGATATACACTTCTGCGCTGGCCCTGGCTGCGCTTAAGGCTTGTAATACAAAGGCTTTTAATTACAGGCCTGGCCACATTATCTAGCTTGATTTTGCTGGGATGGATGCTTGACCTTGATCGATATTCCTTTATTTTATTAGATCGTATCGTTTTGGTTGAGCTGCTTGGATTGCAATCCGCTTTTGCGCTTTTTATAAGGCTTATTTTGAGAATAATTAGCCGTAGCCTTTCCAGGCCGGTCTGGCAGCTGATGGCTGCCCCCCATCACCAGAATGATGTGTTGCGGGAGTGGCAACGTAATCCCTTCGTACGCCCTCCAAAACTCCTAAATCCTAGAAAACTAACCAATTCCTCCTCGCTAGATTCTTCGGTATTACGCCGCCCTTTTTCCCTAGCGGTGGCCCACGACATTGATTTGAGCGATCATCAGCGCAGCCAAATTGGTACTTTGCGCTCCCAGGGAGTTGTAGTTACAACAATTGAAGATCTTGCCCAGCGGCAGCTTGAGCGGATTCCACCCAGATTGCTTCCAGAGGAATGGCTAGATCTCTCTGATCTTCCCTGGACCAATGAATTGAGCTTTCAGCGCAAGCTGAAGCGAACTGCGGATGTGGCCCTTGCTATGCCGATGCTGTTGATTAGCATGCCAATCTTTTTGATACTTAGCTTTGCTATTTGGCTCGAAGATAGGGGGCCAATTCTGTATGTGCAGAAGCGTACTGGCTGGATGGGCCAGAGTTTTGATCTTTTTAAGCTGCGCACCATGCGGGTAGCAGGGGCTAATGCGGCTACTCCCTGGACCACAAAGGGAGATCTCAGGGTTACCAATGTGGGCGCCTGGATGCGACGCACGCGCCTGGATGAATTGCCCCAGCTCATCAATGTGCTGCGGGGCGAAATGAGTTTGATAGGTCCAAGGCCCGAGCAGCCTCGGCTGGACGATCAGCTGGCCGAGCAGATTCCCCATTACCGCAAGCGCTACTGGATGTTGCCAGGGTTGAGTGGTTGGGCCCAGGTGTGCGGTCCGGCCTATCCATCCACCACTGATGAGTCTGAGCTAAAGCTGAGCTACGACCTCTATTACCTGCGCAACTGGAATTTAAGCCTAGATCTACTAATATTCTTCAAAACTTTAAAGACATTGCTTAAGCTTAGGGGCGTCTAAAACAGTTGCCTAATAATCCTGCTCAATCTCTAGCTGGTTGTACCAAGCTAACTATTTACGCTCCATCATTGGGCCTTGAGCTTCCAAGGGAAGCATTTGGCAAAGATGTGGCAAATTTGGGCCTGTTTCGAGCGCTGGTCCAGCATGGAAAATTTTCGTCCGTCCATTGGCTTTCTGCCCAATCATTAGACAGAGAAGATCTAGAGAGCGCCTACTTACCTGTGGGCAGTAGTACCAGGCTTGCCAGCTCGGATTTGCTGGATCTTTACGCACCTTGCCAAAGTGGATTGTTGCTTAGGGGGCAGCCCTATTTGGCTGAATTGGCGTGGATGAGGAGTGCATTTCGTAGCCATGGGGCCTATAGCTTGGTGGGCTTGATTCACACCCTGGCACCACCGGCAGTTCGTGAACAAATTGGTGCGACCACAATTGCCCCCGTGCAACCCTGGGACGCCTTGATTTGTACCTCTCCGAGTGTCAAAAATGCCCTTGAGGCAATGTTTGACCAGTGGGAACTCCATCTTCAACAGCGGCTTGGGGCTAGGACTTTCCCCCGGCCCCAGCTACCCCTGATACCCCTTGGTGTAAACCTTGAGGGCATTAAAAAAGTCGCTGACAATGTGGATTATCGGCGGGAATTGCGCCACCAGCTGGGAGTGGCAGATCAGGATGTGTTGGTGCTTTGGGTGGGCAGGCTTTCCTATTATGAAAAGGCTTTTCCCCAGCCCATGTTTTTAGCCCTGGAAAGGGCTGCGGCGGCGGGGCAGAGGCTTCATTTCGCGATGGCCGGTTGGTTTCCTGGGGGAGAAAAGGATCAAGAGCGCTATCGGGAGTCTGCTGAGCGTTATTGCCCTGCGGTGCCAGTGCATTTTTTGGATGGTCGGAACCAGGCGGTGTTAGATCGGTGCTGGGCTGGAGCTGATTTGTTTTTATCCTTAGTTGATAATCCACAGGAAACCTTCGGCCTCTCCCCCATCGAGGCCATGGCCAGTGGCATTGCCGTGGTTGTTAGCGACTGGGATGGTTACCAATACACCGTGCGCGATGGCCTGGATGGGTTTCGGATCCCCACCCTTGCTGGAGTGGAGGGGGGCATTGGCGATGAGTTGGCAGCCCGCCATGGCCTAGGCCTATTCAGCTATCAGGACTATGTGGGGGCCGTCGCCCAGCACACGGCGGTGGACGTTGAGGCGGCGGCAGCGGCAATTGCCACCTTGGCGGTCGATCCTGAATTGCGCAGGCGCATGGGTCAATCGGGCAGACAAAGCGTGCGGGAGCGCTTTGATTGGCCCGTGGTGGTGAATCAGTATTTGGAGTTGTTTGGGCAGCTTGATGAGCTCAGGCATGGGGCGGCGGCCCAAAAGAGCGGCCCCAATCCCCTGCGCGGCAATCCCTTCAAAGACTTCGCCGGATTTGGCAGCAGCCAGTTATCACCCGCAACCACATTGGCCTTGGCAGTGGAGCTTGAGGCGGCCCTAGTGGTCTTGGACCGACCCACTGCCCTAGATCGCTGCTATGAAGGCTGCCATTGCCAACGTTCTGAATTGGAGCGGTTGCTCGAGGATCTTGGCCGGAGGGGCCCCTGTTCCCTTGGTCAGTTATTGGCTACTGCAGAGCCTGACCGCCATCAGGCCATGGCGATGGGGGTGAGCTGGCTGGCAAAGATGGGACTTGTGCGTTGGCTACCTAGCCAAAAACCTGTATGAACCAACCCATGGGCAGCCACCAGGAAAATGATTATCAGGAGCATGTGTTCCTAGATCACTTGCGCCACCTGGATGATCGGCAAAGCCAGAAGATTTGGCATGAGCACCAGGGCATGCAGCTTCAGTTCCTCAGGCGCCATGGTTTGGGGCCTGGTTCAAATGTTTTGGATTTGGGCTGTGGGCCAATGCGGCTGGGGTCAGCTTTGATTCCGCTGCTTAAAAACGGCTGGTATTTCGGCCAGGATCTCAATCCGGAAACCCTCGTTTATGGAGAAGAAGTCTTGCGGCAGGTGGGTATAGGCGCAGATTCAAATTATACTTTGATTGCTTCTGATCAATTTGATCTCGCAGCCGTAAATCGACCGATTCAGATCGCCTTTTCTAACTCCCTGTTTAGCCACCTAAATCTCAACTCAATTCATACTTGCCTGCTGAGGCTGCGGGAGGTGTTGGTGCCTGGTGGGGTGTATTACTCCACCTTCTTTTCCCTGGAGGCTGGCGCCAATTGGCTACAACCTCTGGGCCGGAACAAGTGGGGTCAGGCTTTTGACACCTTCCCCCATCAAGATCCTTACCACTACCCCCCAGCCTTGCTGGCAGCGGTAGCTAGCCAGGCTGGCTATCGGATGAGTTTGATGCCTGATTTCGGCCATCCGACCCAAACCATGGCCCGTTTTCGGCTGGGCAGGCGGTTGTGGTTCTGAGATGCGCCTGGCCCTGAGGGTAGTTGGGCGTAGTGGATCGCCATGATCGGGATCTATTGCCACCACACCAGCCGCTTTCAGCGCAATACGGGCATTCAGCGCTGCCTTAGGGCTACGGCCCGTGGGCTGCTTGATGCGGGTGAAGCAATTGTGCCTTTGCTGTGGAGCGAGGAGAAAAATGGCCTGGCCCTGGCCTCGGCGGAAGCCCTGACCCATTTAGCTAGTTGGCATGGTCCTCCGGCAGATTCCTGGACCATGGAGCCCCTAGCCCCCGGCAGTTGGCTGGTGGTTGTGGAGCTGGTCAGCGGACCCCACCAACCCAGCCAGGCCTGGCTGCAGCAGCTCGCCAGGCGCTATTGCTGGCGGCTGGCGGCGGTTTTCCACGATGCAATCCCCCTGGCCTGGGGCGGAGAGGCGGCCGCCTGCCATGGGGCCTACATGGAAGGGTTGGCTTCCTACGACCTGGTCTTCGCCACTTCTGAATACAGCCACGGCCAGTTGCAGGGGTTTTGGCGTGCCCAAGGTTTGGTGGTATATGCCCGGCTAGAGATCCTGCCCTTGGCTGCCGAGTTGCCTGGGGTGCCCCGCCGCTGGCCCCAGCAGCTGGAAGATGCTGGCTCCAGATCAACCTTGAGATTGTTGAGTGTGGGCTCCCTAGAGCCCCGCAAGAATCACCGCCGCCTGCTGCAGGCCTTGGCCTGGCTGCAGGCCCAGGGTCCGGGGCGTTTTGAGCTTCAACTGGTGGGATGGGCCAATGATCCCCGTGTGGTGCAGTTGGTGCGGCGAGCCCAGGGCTTGGGCTTGCCGATTACATGGGATGCCGAGGCCGATGACCATGCCCTGCGGGCCTATTACCAGCGCTGTGATTTGAGCGTTTATCCCTCCCTGGAGGAAGGCTTTGGCTTACCGGTGCTTGAGAGCCTCTGGCTGGGTAAGCCCTGTCTGGTCGGGCAGGCGCCGGCCCTGCAGGAACAGGCCATGCCCGGGGGCTGCCTGGTGGTGAGTACTACGGCCTGGCAGGAGCTAGCCCTGGCCCTGGCCGAGCTGCAGCGCCAACCGCAGCTGCTAGCCCAGCTCCAGGGGCAGGTGCGCCAGCGCCCGCTGCGCAGCTGGGGTCATTACGCCAGGGGGATGCTGAATTTGATGGAGAGAATCCCCTGCCGATGGTGATCCAGTTGCCGTGGTCTGATTTGTGGGTGCTTGGTTGTGCCCAAAACTGCGCCGCTGCGCTACCAGCGGTGCTGGCCAACATTGATCGACTGCGGCCCTGGTTTGATAACTCCGGTCTGCTGATCCTGGAAAACGACAGCAAAGATGCCACTGCCGAGGTGTTGCGGGCCTATGCCCGCGGCGGATCCGGCAACCACGCCTTTTCCCTGCCGGGATTAGCCGATCGCCTGCCTATAAAAACGGAGCGTTTAGCCCATCTGCGCAACGGCGGCCTGGCCTGGCTGCGACAAAGGGGGCTGCTGGCGGAAAATTCGCTGCTGATGATTCTGGATCTTGATGAGGTGAATGCCGACCCCTGGTCGCTGGAGGCCGTGGCTGAGGTATTGCAATGGTTTGCCGGTAAGCCCCAGGCGGCGGCGGTATTTGCAAACCAGCGAGGGCCCTATTACGACCTTTGGGCCCTGCGGCATCCGCAGCTCTGCCCCGACGACATCTGGGAGCGGCAGCTGGAGCTTCACCTAGAGCGGCCCGAACTCAGCGATCAGGATCTGCTGGAGGCGGTATTGACGCCCAGGCAATTCAGCCTGCCTTTGGATGGGAAGCCGTTGGCGGTGGAATCCGCCTTCGGAGGTTTGGGTTTCTACCGGGGTTCCTGGCTACGGCGGCTGCCAGAGGTGGCCTATGTGGGCAGCCGTAGTCGCTGGATTGAAACCGGCGATGGGGGGGTGCGCCTGATCCGCTGGCAGTGTGCCGAGCATGTGGCCTTCCATGGTCAACTGCGCAGCGCCGGTGCCGAGCTGTGGGTGCATCCCCGCCTGGTTAATTGGACTACCCCCCAGATACGGCTGAATCCGGCGACCTGGCGCCATCTGCAGTGCTGAGTAGTTGGCTGCGCATCTGCGCCACCACGCTGGCCCAATCCCCATCGCTGGGCTGGCGGAACAGGCGCAGGCTGCTGTACCAGGGGGTGTGCTCGCCGCTGGGGCCCCAGCGCCATTCAGGAACCTTGCGCAGGGCCACCCAGGTGGGCAGGCCGAGGGCTCCGGCCAGATGCACCACACCGCTGTCGGCGGAGATCAGCAAATCACAATTGGCCAGCACGGCGGCGGTATCGCGGAAATCCATTGAGGCATCTACGGCTGCCTGGCCGTCCACGAAGGGCAGGCCCGCATCCAGCCGCAGCTGGTCGCTGCCCGCCCCCTTTTGAATAGACACAAACTCCACTCCCTCCACTGGGGCTAGCCCTAGCCAGTGGTGGAAGTCCATTGAGCGGCCCCGGGAGTAAAGGCTTTTTTCATGGCTTGGATTTCCCTGCCAGTGCAGGGCAATTAGTCGGTGCCCAGGTCGTCTTTGCAGTAGCCGGTGCCAGCGGGATATGCGACCAGGATCAGCTCGCAGGTAGCCCTGGCTGTGGGCAATTTCCCTTGGGTTGCAGCCCAGACATGCTGGTAGGTCTAACAAAGGCAGCCAATTGGGCTGCTCTGGTTGGAGTTTTTCGGCGTCTAGGGCCGCTTCCACATGCTGTAGATCGCTACCTTCCCTCAGCAGGGGCACCAGGGTTGGCTGGCAGAGCAGGATCGGCTTGATGCCTTTGGCCTGCAATTCCAGGGCGAATCTGCAGAATTGGAGGGTATCGCCCAGGCCCTGCTCACCCATCAGCAGCATGGTGCCATCAGGCTTGAGAGGCCCCCAATGGGGTGGGCCAAATAGCCGAAGAAAATGGGGGTAATTACCTGGCTTGCGTTGGAAGCGCTGGCGATATAGAGCCCATCCCTCCTCCCAGCGCCCGGCCAACAGCAGATCCTGGCTGAGGTTGTTGTGGGCCTCCTGCAGTGGTGCACCAGGCAGCTGGAGGCAAATTTGGTAGGCGCGGATGGCGGCGGCTATGTGGCCCTGCTGGTGAAGGCCAATGGCCAGGTTGTAGTAGCCCACTGCCTGAGCGGGTAGAGCTTGGATACCCCGCCCTAGCCAACGCTGGGCCATGGCTGGATTTGTGGCCAGCAGTTCGCCGCCGCGGTTGATCCAATCGGCGGGTGTCCAGCTCATCGATTACGCCAATGCTTGCCATGGGTGGGGCAGGCCCCGATCAAATCATCTCCCAGCCTTTGCTTGGCATGAGATTCTTAGTTGGTATTGGGCGTGACCATGCGCATCCTGCTGGCCATCGTTCACCACTGGAATCCGGAGGGGAGCGGCGAACATGCTTCTTTGAGACCCGATCCCAGCCCGCGGATTGAAGCCTTTCAGCAGCAATTGTTGGCTTTGCAACGCTTGGGCACTAGGCAAGCGCAGTTGAGCATTGCGGCCATGGAGGCGCAGCCAGCGAATCAGGCCCTGCAGCATCAAATAGATATCAAGGTGATCACCGATGGTGAGCACCACGTTCTGGATCGCGTTGCTGAGCCATATAAGGGCCTATTTCAGATGGTTATCACCCAGCCCAAAACAGCAAAGCATCTTGGATTTGAGGCCCAAAAGTTTTTGGTTAGTCGCCTTGATCAAGGTTATGACATGTATGGTTATATGGAAGATGATCTGGTGATTCACGACCCTTGGTTTTTCCGTAAGATCAACTGGTTTAGAAGCCAACTAGGGGATGATTGCATATTGCTACCCCACCGTTATGAATTGCATTATGAGCCCCATGCCGTGGATAGATTTTATATTGATGGGCCAATGCATGAATTGGAACTACAGCAGGTGATTGCAGATCCAGCACCATCGCTGGCGGCTGATTGGCCGGGGGGACGGATCTTTTTTGAGTCTCCCCTCAATCCCCATGCTGGCTGTTTTTTTCTAAGTGCGGCCCAGCTTCAGTATTGGCTTCAGCATCCCAGCTGGCAGGATGGAGATTGCAGTTGGGTGTCTCCCTTAGAGAGCGCCGCCACCTTGGGAATTTCCAAGACATTTCGTTTGTTTAAGCCGGCGATGGTGCAGGCGGCCTGGTTGGATTTACAGCACTGGGGCCGTAGCTTTCATGGCCTTATTGGGAAGTCGCTGTCTTTGGAGCAGGCCTATGAGAATTTGCTGCAATCTAGGCCGGCAAGCAGCTCATCCCAGGATCCAAATTGAGTGGAGCGTTTGATGCTCAGCAACTTGGCGTAGCTGTTGTGCGGTTGCATTAATTCCTGCCATCGCTCATCACAAAACAGCGGTAGTAGCACAATTCCAGTTTCTCCAAGGGCCACGCATAGGTGGGCAAGTGCGGTATCGATTGTGAGCACTTGATTGGCATGTATCAGCGCGGAAAGCTGCTGGAGGCCACCCTGCTGGGGGTTTTTCAGCTGGACTCCCAGGCCAGAGAGTTGTTGTTGTTCCCATGCTTGCCAGAGGCTGATGTCGGTGATGCTCAATCCGGGTTGCCTAGCCAGGGTGTGTTTGTAGAACTGGCGCACCAATTGAAAGGGCACTGAGCGGCTATGGGCTGAGAGACGATCTCCTGCCCCGGCGGCCCTCCAGCAACACAGCAGGCCCATTGATCGGGGCCTTTTCCCCAGCTGTTCAGTTGCCGTTGGTTCAATCCAGCTTCCGTAGGCAGGGCCGGGAGATTGGTTGAAAAGCCAATGGCGGATCGCCATCGCCGGCACGGCGGGATCTTCGCTCCATTTCAAAGGGCCTTGCCGCCAGCCAAGAGCGGCGAATTGCCTCTGCCGCTCTTGGCTGGCGCTGAATTTGAGGTGCACTTGATTCTGTTGGGCCCAAGGCAACACCAGGCTGAGGGCCTCCAAGTGATCACCTAGCCCACCATTAAGTGCTACCAATAAGGTCGTCCCATGGTCCATGGCCCGGGCTATTGCCCCGGCCGCCCGCTCCTGCCACGCAGGAGGGACAAGATGGCAATAGGGGTTGGCAAGGCCGTCGTGGCGAGCCAGGCGGAAGCGCCATTGGGCGGCCGCACCTGCTTCCAAGGGCTGCTGCTGGTTGAGGATTGTGCGGATCTCTCCGTACATCCCCAAATTCAGGGCCACATGACCTGTGCGGATGTTTGGAGGCATTGCCGCCAATTGGGGCTGGAGCCATTGCCGGGCCAGGGGCAGGTCATTGCTGAACAGGGGCCAGGGAGAATGGGAGCTGTTCATCGGGGGTGGCAGTGAGATTGCTGCTGGTGCATCAGAATTTCCCTGGCCAATTTCGGCAGCTGGCCCCATACCTGGCCCAGCAGGGCCATGAGCTGGTGGCGATTTGTTCTCACCAGCGGCCCGTTGCTCTTACGGGCAGGATATTGCGATATCAGGAGCCGGCCAAACCTACGGGGTTGCCCTTGGGCAGCATGATCTGGCATGAGGGGCTGGAGCGAGCCGCTGCCGTGGCAAGGCTTTGTGCCCAGTTGGAGGCCCAGGGCTGGCGGCCCGACAGGATCCTGGCCCACAGCGGTTGGGGGGAAACGATTGCCATTGATCAGGTGTGGCCGAATGTGCCCCAGATCGTCTGGCCCGAACTCTGGGTACAACCCCACCATGGCGGCCATGGTCATGATCCGCTGCTGCCAGTGCCTGGGTTGGAAGAACATTTAGCCCAGCTTGGCCGCAATGCCCTTACCCGCACTGCGCTTGCTAAGGCCCGCCTGTGGATTTTGCCCACCAGGCACCAGGCCAACAGCTTTCCTGCTGTCTTCCAAGGCGCCAGGCTGCAGGTGGTGCATGAAGGCATTGACACGGCGTTGGCCTGTCCGGATCCCCAGGCCAGTTACGAAGTGCGGGGCATTGCGATCAACCGCCATATCCCCACAATCACTTTTATAAACCGCAACTTGGAGCGATTACGGGGATTTGATCAGTTTCTTAGGTCCCTAGTTGTGATTCAAAGGGAGCACCCCACCGTACGGGCCTTAATAGTGGGGGATAACGAAGGCGGCTATGGGGGAGCCCACAGTTCAGGTTTACCCCTCAAGCAGGTGTTATTGGAGGAGCTGGCGGGGCAGCTAGATCTTGAGCGCATCCATTTCCTAGGGCGGGTGCCCCACCCCGTGTTGATTCGCCTGCTCCAGGCCGGCTGGGTGCATGTATATCTGAGCTATCCCTTTGTGCTCGGCTGGAGCCTACTGGAAGCCATGGCCTGTGGCTGTTGCATCGTTGGCAGTGAGGGCATGCCGGTGGCTGAAGTGATTAAAAACGGCCAACAGGGACTGCTGGTTCCTATTCAGGACCAAAACAATCTTGGCCAAACGGTGCTTAAGCTTTTGGCCAATCCAACCCTGCGCAATCAGCTGGGGCAGCGGGCTCGACAGGCTTCCATGGCCTGGGATCAAAAGATAACGCTCCCAAGGCTAGGTGCCTTGGTGGAGGCGGCATCCCCTTTGCCGTAATGCATGAACAGATTTTCCAATTGTTGGGCAGAATGGGTAACGCTGAAGCGCTCATGCACGCGTGCTTTGCCTACACTTTGCAGCTTTTCCAGGAGCCCGGGCTCATCCAACAGCCGTTTCAATTGCTGGGCCAGATGGGGGGCGTTGCCAGGCTCAAAGCGCAGGCCGCTTACTCCGTCTTCAAACAGTTCACTGGCGCCGCCTACGCCGCTGCTAACCAGGGCCAGGCCACTTGCCATTGCTTCAGCAGCCACGATGCCGAAGGCTTCTGGGTAAATCGAAGGGAAAACTAAAACATGGTGAATTCTTAGAAAACGGGCTAGTTGGGTTCTACTGAGCTCTCCGAAAAAATAATTTTCCTCTAGCCCCCCCTCGGCCATGTTTGCGCTCAAGAGCTGCTGGAGGCCTTTCTGGTAAGGCTTTCCTGCAAAATTTGCCTGTACACGTATTCCTTGTCTGTGCAAAATGACGATAGCGTCTGCCAAGGTTTGCACTCCTTTTGTGGACATTAAGATCCCCGCGAAACAAACTTTTAGAGGGGATGCGGCTGTTCCCAGTGGCTTTGGTGGTAGGGCATTTGTGGTTAAGGAAGTTTCGAATAGCCCAACGCGAGCCCCCGGGTAAACCACAGGAATCGGTTGATGATTAAATCCTGAAGCAACAAGGCTCTTGCGCACGCACCGACTAGCGGCTACAGGTAAGTAATTGGCGTGAATTGGCTGTAATTCCGCAGGATATGGTGGGGTTATGAAGCCAACATGATGCAATACAGAGCAGCCTTGCGATACCAATGGTAAAAGCAACTCAGGGCCAAGCATTTCCAGATTGCCCACAAGGATCCCATCCCATTCCTTGAGGCCCAGCCAATGTTTGATCAGTTTTTGATTGTCATGGTCAATGCTCAGGCATTTAGGCCGGTCTCCCAAAAATCTCATCCCCCCTTCAAAGGTTCCTTTGAGGGTTAGGCAGCGGTTCACCGGTTCGCCGCTGGGGCCATGGCTAGAGGGGCCCAAATAGGGGGCATCGCTGCTGATCACCTGCAGCCGATGCCCCCTTTGCATGAGTCCCCAGCAGAAATCGGCCATGCAGCGGCCAAAGCCCCCCAGCTCCTGGGGGGGATAGAGGTTGGTGATCAGCAGTAGGTCCATGCGCTCGAATACGGCCCCTTAGGCTTCCCGATAACCTATTAAATCTCATGTTTTGCAGCCCCTGCCCGCGCTGATTACCAGCGCAGATCTTTTGCCCGGGGGTGGGTTGCTCAATGGCCGCCGTTGGGCGGGCCAGCAATTGCTCCTGGGCTGGGCCGAGGCATCTGGGGCAAGGCCAATGGCCCTTGCCCATGCCCAGCCCAGCAGCCTGCAGAGCCTGATGCCGATGTTGCGTCAGGCGGGCTTCAGCGGTGAACTGCATGGCCTGGGGCTTTTGGAACCCCAAGCCATTGCCCCATGGGGTGGCCTGTTTCTGCCGGATCCCTCGATCGGCCGTTGGGCCCAATGGCGGCAGCAGGCCGGCCCAGCCTCCTTCTCTCTTATTGGCCAGATCCACACGCTCTCCACCCCCGCAGCCCAGGCCCATCTTCAGGATCTGGTTAGCGAGCCTGTCCAGCCCTGGGATGCCCTTATCTGCAGCAGTACCGCTGGCAGGGAGGTCGTGCGGGCCGTAATCCACGATCGTTGGCAGCAGTTGGCTTCCCGTGTGGCGCCGGGTCAGCTCGTCGGCGAGCCCATTTCACCCCAATTGCCGGTGATTCCCCTGCCCCTGCCGATTCGCCAGATGCGGGCCAACCTCCCCAGCCGTGCCGCTGGCCGTGCCGCCCTCGATCTGCCGGCTAATGCCGCGGTGATTCTCTGGCTAGGGCGGCTGTCGTGGCTCACCAAGCTCGACCCCTGGCCCAGCTATGCCTTGCTTGAGAGGTTGGCGGGTCGGTTGGCACGGCCCCTGGTGTTGATTGAGTGCGGCCCAGATGATGTCCAGCCCGCGGCGGCGGGGCTGGAAAAGTTGCGGGCTCTCTGCCCTGGGGTGCGGTTTGTGCGGCTTGGCGGAGAACAGCCGGTGGAGGAGGCCGTGAAGTGGCAGGCTCTGGCCGCCGCAGATGTGGCCCTATCTCTGGTGGACAACATCCAGGAAACCTTCGGCTTAGCCGTAGCTGAGGCCATGGCGGCGGGTTTGCCTGTGGTGGCATCTAATTGGGATGGTTATCGAGATCTAGTGCGAGATGGGCTAGATGGTTTTCTGGTGCCATGCCGTTGGGCGGCTTCCGCCCCGGCGCTTTCCACCAAGCTGGCCTGGCAGCAGTTCACCGGCCTACAGAGTTTTCCTGCCGTTGCCGGAGCCCTGGCCCAATTGGTGCAGGTGGATGGCCGGGCTGCTGAATCGGCGCTGTTTTCCTTGCTTGAGGATGCGCCAATGGCGGCGGCCATGGGCCGTGCCGCCCGCCAGCGGGCCGAACAAAGCTTTGCCCAACAAGTGGTGATGGCTCAATACGAGGCCTTATTTGAGGAGTTGGCCGATCGACGGCTTCTGGAGGTGGCCCATTGCAGCCCCCAGCCTCCTCCCTTGGCCCTGGATCCGGTCCGGGCCTTCCGCGGCTATGCAAGTACGACGCCACCTGAGATCGGATGGGCCAATGAAAATATGCTTGCTGACCTCCCGGTGGCCTTGCGCCAGGAGCGCCAGCCCATATGGAGCTTGCTGCAAGCCAGCGCTTCCCAGCACGACCAACCGGCTCTTTTGCACGACCTATGGCGGAAGCATCGATGAACCATCTGCCCTTACCTGTGCGATTGCGCCATCGCCTGATTTTGAGCCGCTGGCAGCGCTGGTGGTTTCCCAGCCTGTGCTTGCTGCCCTACCTACTTTGCCTGGCCTGGATGCTGAGTAAGGGGTTGTACTGGGTGGCCCAGGTGCTATTGGCACCCCTGCTGATGGGTGCGCTGATGGCCCTGCTGACCTTTTGGCTGGCTGAACAGGAATTTCGAACCAGCCGCAGGCGATAATTTATCTTTGATATATCGGCTTCATAAACGTGCATCTACCCCATCAGGCCTGGTCTGCCACCAGCTGTGCAGCCCTGGATCAGCGTGACGCCTTGGCGAGTTTTTGGCTGGCAGCTCCCGATGATCTTCTTCCCAGTTTTTGGGCCTCCCCCCTAGGGGAAGCCACAAAGGCACTGGTGCGTCAGCTTCACCCCCAGAGCAGCTTCACTGCTGAGCAGGTGGCATTGCGTAATGCCATCGGTGAAAGGCTGCAGGCAGGTTTCCAGACCCCCCTTGCCCTGCAGCTATTGCTGGCCAACTGGCTCTATTCAGCACCGGGCCTGATGAAGATCGCTAACCCCCAGCAAAACCTGCCCGCCTGGCTTCTGCCCGCCTATCTGGAACTCTATGAGGGGCAGGGATCCCAAGCACCTGTTCAGCAAGCTGCCAGCGACGGCCAGGTGTTACCAGCCACCCAGCTCCCCCAACCAGATTTCGGCAGCTTTCCCGAAACCTTGCAGGAATTGGTGGGAAATCGGATCCAGCTCAATCGCATGCTGGGGTTGTCAAACCTTTATTACATCGACCCCGAAGATCAGGAAATCCTCCACGAACTACGTCAGCTGCGTCTGCAGTTAATTAATTCCATTCTGCGCACTTCTGAAGGCCAGTTGGAGCAGCTCTGGGCCACGGATCTGGGTGATCGCTATTGGGCCATGGTGCGATCGGGAGTTCAGAATGAGGCCCTAGGCTCCGAGGAGGAGCGGATTAAGGAACAGGTCACCGGGCGGCTGCAGCCTAGCCAAGGGGGTGGTTTTGGCACCTCTGGCAGCCTCAACGCTTTCCTGGCGGCGATGTTGCTCTTTCCCCCTGGAAGCATGCGCGTTGACGGGGCGGAACAGAAGATTCCTGGTTGGTTGCTTAGCCCCTATCAAGAAATTTTTGTTCAGCCCTTGGCTGCCCAAGCCTGAGGGCTGGGGCAGCTGCCATGAGGATCCTGATATCCCACAACAACTATCCATCCCAATTTCGCCGGCTGGCTCCTGCCCTGGCGGAACAGGGCCACGAGGTGGTATTTGTGGCACAACAGCAGGAATGGCATGCCCAGGCCCCCGGGCCCGGAGTGCGCCTGATCACCTACCAGCCCCACCGGGTCGGTGGCTCTGAGGCCCTACATCCCTATCTGAGAAGGTTCGAGGCCTGTGTGTTGCAGGGTCAGGCCGCCTATCGCGCCTGCCACGCCCTAAGCCAAGAAGGTTGGCAGCCTGATTTCATTCTCAACCATGTGGGCTTTGGTAACGGCTTTTACCTCAGTGATCTATTCCCCCAAGCCCGCCGGATCGGCTTGTTTGAGTGGTATTACAACTCCCATGGAGCCGATGTGGATTTCCTTCGCCGCGGCGATGTGGAACCTGATCGGGCCATGCGCCTGCGTACCTGGAATGCCCAGATCCTGCTTGAGTTAGCCCATTGCCACATTGGTGTGGTGCCAACCCAATGGCAGTGGCAACAATTCCCCGAGCATCTTCGTGGCCATCTGCAGGTAATTCACGAGGGTGTGGACGTTCAGAGGCTTTCCCAGCTGCGGAGCGCTGGGCTGCCCCGCCCTGCCTGCCTGCCTGAGGATTCTCCCTTGGAAATCCTCACCTACGTAAGCCGGGGTTTTGAGGATTACCGCGGCTTTCCCCAGGCAATGCAGGCAATTGCCCTGCTCCAGGCGCGCAGGCCAAACTTGCACGTATTGATCGCTGGCTCCGACCAGGTGGCCTATGGAGCCAGTCGCAGCGACGGGCGCAGCTGGGGTGCCTGGGCCCGTGAAGAGCTTCCCCTTGATGATGCCCGCACCCATTGGCTAGGCCCCCTGCAGGAGGGGGAATATCACCAGCTGCTTGCCTGCAGCGATGTGCATCTTTACCTCACCGTGCCCTTTGTGCTGAGTTGGAGCCTGATCGAAGCGATGGCAGCCGGCTGCTGCCTGGTGGCGAGTGCAACCGCACCGGTGCAGGAGGTGCTTACTGATGGCAAGAGTGCCAGGTTGGTTGATTTCTTTTGCCCCGAGGCCCAGGCCCAGGCCATTGCTGAGCTGCTCGACGACCAGTCCCAACGCGAGAGGCTCGCAAAGGGGGCGGCTCAGGCAGCGCTAGGATTCACGTCAATTGGGGGGCTGGCCTCTTGGTCTGCGCTTTTGTCTCTAAACAGTGACCAAACTGCCCACTCAGCTTTTCTTTAGAAAGCTGATGAGGTATAAATGTGCTGCTGCGTGCTGTCTGCATGCCGCACACGCCGCCCCCTTGGTGGGTGCGGTTGTGAGGAGACCCAAGTCCACAACACCCACCAAATTCAACCGAAACGCAAATGACCACCAGTTACAACACCATTCTCGGAACAGACACCGCCAATACCCTGTTGGGGGCAACCGGAGCGGATTCCATTGTTGCCTTAGCCGGTGACGACCTTGTGATCGGTGGCGGCACCAACGACATTGTCAATCTCGGATCAGGCAACGACTCCGTCAACTTCACTTCCGACACCACCTCCGCATCAGTGCTAGGTGGTGATGGCAACGACTCCCTCGGTCTGACTGTTTCGTTCAACACCTCCACCCTGAGCGGTGGCGATGGTAACGACACCCTTTTCCTTACTTCTGCCCCCACCGCCACTGCCCTTTTTGGCGGTGCCGGCAACGACACGATTCAGGTATCTAACAATTTCATTGGCGGCACGATCTACGGCGGTGACTCCACAGCCACCTCCACCGATGGTGCTGATTCGATCAGCATTTCTGGATCGATCTCAGCAGCCCTGTTCAACGCCAACGGCGGCGCTGACACGCTCTATGTCGCCGGTCAAATTCTTGGGGCCTCTGCCGTTTACGGCGGCCAAGGAAACGACTGGATCAGCGCAGTTACAAGCGTCAGCTCTTCCACCATTACTGGAAACCTGGGCAATGACACCCTGACTTTCCTGAGCAACCTCAGGGCTGCCACTGTTTACGGCGGTGCTATTGATGATACATCCTCTGATGGATCAGACACCATCTCCATTGCTGGATCTGTCACGGCCTCCTTTGTGCAGGGCAATGGCGGTAACGACCAAATCAACATCACCTCGAGTGTGCTTGCGAGCTCGGTTTACGGCGGCCAGGGCAACGACCTGATCACTGCTGCTTCTTCCGTTTCCGCAAGTATTGCCACCTCCACCATCTCGGGCAACCTCGGCGCCGACACCATACTACTTGGTGGGTCCGGTAGTACTAATACTATTATTGGATCTCAGATTTATGGTAGTGATTCTACCGGCACTCTGACCGGAGATGATTCAATCGATATTCGTTACTCCACGATCCAAACCTCAAGCATTTTTGGTGGCGCAGGTGCCGATACTTTGTTTGTAGGTTTTGGTGCCACTGGTCAAATAATTCAGACCAGTGTCTCTGGTTTTGCTGGTAATGACTACATGCTTTTTGAGGGCTCCGCTGTAAGTAGCACTGTTGATGCCGGAGTCGGTAACGACACCATTTTCATCAATAGTTCTGGTGCTGGAGCCAATGCCTCTGCAGGCTTCTATGCTGGCCTTGGCAATGACCTAATCACGGTCCAGCAGCTCTGGGGCGGCAGCGTATTCGGTGATACATCCGCTACCGATACAGCTGGCGGTAATGACTCCATCAGCCTTGGCACCATCAGTGCAGCCAGCGTTTATGGCGCAGCCGGTGATGACACGGTACTCCTGGTGACTTCGGCAAGTAGTAGCCGTGTCGATATGGGTGAAGGAGCAAACTTTGTATCCGGTGGTGCGAATTTCACTGCCAGCACATTGCTTGGTGGTGCTGGTGCAGACTCCTTTGCCTTCGGCGGCGGCGTCACAGGCGCTTCCATCGATTCAGGCGCTGGAATCGACTCCCTCCAGTTCGGTGCAACGGTGAGCAACTCCACCATTCGCTCTGGTGCTGGTGCTGACACCTTGGCCTTCAGTGTTGCTGTGAACGCAAGTTCCGTCTATGGCTCCACAGATACAGCTGGGTTGATCACGAATAGTGGCTCCTTCTCAGCGGCTTCGCTGATAGGTGGTACTGCTAACGACACCTTCAGCTTTGGTGGTCTAGTTACTGGATCCCTGTTTACAGGTGGAGCCGGTAGTGATAGTTTCAACTTCATTTCTGGTGGCGTAGCTTCAGCTGGCACATCTTCGTATTTCGCTTCTGGAAACACCTCAATAGTTGGTGGTGCTGGCAACGATAGTGTTACTTTCTCGAATATTACGGGCTCGTCTACGCTAAACAATTTGGCAGGTGCAACTTACTACTTTGGCTCTAATACAGGTAACGACACTCTCAACTTCTTGTTTGGGACGGCTGGTGCTTCAACAAATGCCTTTGGTACAGGCTTAGTATTAACAGTTGCGGCTGACTCCTCTTATGGGTCAACCTCAGCCTTCTCGTTTAATGCTGGTACTTCATTGGTTTCGATGGGTTCTGGTGCGGATCAGCGTTCTATCTTCATTGCTGGTATGACTGGTGGTGCAAACGGAAACACTAATGTTAATGGTCTTTACATTAATTTCACAACTGTTGCAAGCAGTGTGATCACAGCCTTCGGCTGATCCACTGCACCCGCTTTATTACACTTGGGGGCCTTCGGGCCCCTTTTTTGTTGGAAACGATTCTGCTTGCCTGGCCAGATCAACTGGTCCGGGAACCCTTGGCAAAGCCCCTTCAGCCTTCCCATGAGATGCTCCGGTCCTTGGCAGTGCTGGTTCGAGTCGGAGAGGCCAGTGTGGCTGAAACGCATTTGCTCGATTGGCTGCGGCAGCAGCCGGCTGGCCTTGAACCCCTAACGCTGCTGGCCGTGCTGCGTTTTAAGCAGGGAGATCGCTGCAATTTTAAGTTGTTGCTGCAGCGCCTAAATGCGGCCCACCCCCAGGCCCTTTACACCCGGTGGTTGCTGTTACAGCACTGGCTGCAGCAGGGTGATCTCAGTTCAATTGACGCTGCAGGATCTTCCATCTGGGCAGGGGAGGATTCCTCCTTGATGTTGCGGCTCACGCGCATCGCCCTGCTGCTCAAGCGGCTGCATTTTGGGGAGGCTCAAGCTCTCCTGGATCAGCTGCCCCAGCCGCCCAGTATGGAGGCCATGATGCTGCAGGCCCGCAGCCTGGCCATGCAAGGTGAGCACCGCCGTGCCCTGACTCTGTTGCGCCCCCTACTGGAGCGTGTTCCCCAGCATCGCCCCCTGATGGGGCAGCTGTTGGAGCTGGTGATTGATGCCCGCGAGGCACCCCTGGTTGTGCCCCTAGCCCGGGAAGCGATTGGACGCCATGGCGAGCATCCTGATTTGCTATGCCATGTCACCACCGTGAAGCTTTACCAACGTCAGCCTGGCTTGGCCCGCCGGTCGGCCCTACTTCAGCAGGCGTGGGCTTCGGTTCGGCCCACCCCCATCAATCTGGCAAACCAGATCAGCACCTATGAGCAAATGGGCCATGCAGATTGGTTGACCCACCTTCTACCGAAGTTCACCGAAAACCCTCTTGCCGATCTGCAACTGCACAGCAACCTGGCCATGCACCTGGCCAGCATTGAATCCCCTTGCTATCCAGCCCATTTGTGCCGGATCCAGGCGGCGATCGAGCCCACCGAGGCCTATGCCAAGCACCGTCATGCAGGTCCCGGTTTTCCATGCCCAGTGGCGAACACTAATCGGCCCCTGCGCATCGCCTGGATCACCGCCGATCTCTGCCCCCACCCGGTGAGCAGATTTCTTTTGGGTTTCCTTGATGCCTCCAATGGCCGCCGCCGCCATAGCCATCAGGTGGTGAGCGTGACAGACCATGGCAGCGAATCCTGTGCCGATTTGTTTCATGCTCTGCCGGATCTTGAGCTGGTGGATGTTTCATCCGTGCGTGATCACGAGCGGGTGGCGGCGATCCGCGAGTTGCAGGCCGATTTGGCGATAGATCTTTCCGGCTGGACCGGGGGCAATTTCATGGCTGGCTTTATTGCCCGTTTGGCGCCGGTGCAGGTGAATTACCTCGGTTATTTCGCCTCTGCGGGCATTCCTGAGATGGATTACTGGCTTGGGGATGGGGAGCTATTTCCAACTAATCCCAGCGAGTGGCATACGGAAACCCTCTGGCGCCTGCCTCGCCCCTTCCTGGCCTGGCAACCCGCCGCCGCTTTGCCGGAGGCTATGGCGAAGATAGCCTCTCCGCCAGGTGGTCCGGTGCATTTCGGCAGCTTCAACCACAACCGCAAGCTCTCGGATCGCACCCTGAGGCTCTGGGGTGCAGTGCTTTCGGCTGTCCCTGGGGCCCAGCTGGTGCTCAAGGCCAACGCCAAAGGCGACCACAGCACCCAGGAGCTGCTGCGACGCCGCATGTTGCGCGCTGGCCTGGATCCCGAACGGGTGCTCTGGTTGCCGTTAGCACCTACACCGGAGGAGCACCTCCAGCAATACCGCCACATCGATATCGCCTTGGATCCGCTGCCCAATGGGGGCTGCACCACCACCTGTGAAGCTCTCTGGATGGGGGTGCCCGTGATCACCTTGGAGGGCCACACCTACGTGGGCCGCATGAGCACCGCCGTACTGCGGGGGGCGGGTTTGGGAAGCTGGGTTTGCTCCTCCGAGGCTGATTACGTGCGGATGGCCCGGGAGCAGGCAGCTCGGCTGGTGGAACTGCGCAGCAGGCGGGAGCACTGGCGCAGTCGACTTGCCGAGAGCCCCCTGGGGGATGCGGTTGATCTGATGGACCACCTTGAGCAGGCCTTCAGCGCCATGCATGTAGCGGCCCTCACAGGCCGATAACCTCCTGACGCATTTGCCGGTAGAGCTGTTCGAGTTGGCTGGCCAGTCTGGCTCCATCAGCCAGGGGTGAGGCCTGTAGCTCTAGACGAAGGTCCATTCTTTGTTTGCGCTGCCGCAGGCCCGCTGCGGCAAGTTCTTGGGCGATCTGGAGATATTCAGCTTCACTGTGGGCAAGCCACTGGGGCTGATTGCCATGCACCAACAGGCTGGCCGCCAGCCTCTCCACCATGCCTGCACCCGCTAGGGCCACCACCGGCACTCCCATCCATAGGGCTTCCGCCGTGGTGGTTGCTCCGCCATAGGGGATTGGATCGAGGGCCACATCCATTTCGCTATAACGCAGCAGGTGGTTCAGACCTCCCTCTACCCAGGGCAGTAGCCGTAATCTTTCTGGGACCAGCCCAGCTGCTTCGAAGCGCCGGCGGATCCGATCCCGCTCAGCCTCCTCATGGAAGCTGATGCTCTTGATCACCAGCTCGGCCTGGGGCACCGCCGCCATTACGGCGCAGAACAGTTCGATCGTGGGCGCTGTGAGTTTGCGGGCGTGGTTAAAGCAGCCGAAGCGAAATTTTGGGCTGTCGCAGCGCTCCGGTAGCGGCAGTTCACCGCCGGGATCAAAGGCCATATAGCCGCCAGGTATTTCCAACAGTCGATGGGCTTCGCTGTCTGTGGGTCCTAGTCCACCGAAAAGGATGCTGTCGCCCAGCCAGCCGTCCACTTCTCTTAGGTAGGTGGGGGCCGGATAACCCAGGTAGCTGAGCTGAACTGGTGCCGGGCGCTGGGCCAGCAGCCCCAAACGGCTGTGGCCGGTGAAGCCGCCAAGTTCCACAAGCACATCCAGCCGCTGATCAGCCACCAGCCGGGCGGCCTGGCCGTCGTTGAGGAAGCGCAAATCCAGCCAGTGTTCGACACTGTGGCGTAGGTGTTCGCTGATCCAATCTTGATGGGGGCCGCAGCTCAGGGCCCATAGCTCCACTTCCTCTTGGCGGTGATTTTGCAGCACCGGCAGCAGAAATCGGCCCACTGGATGGTTGCAAAAATCGGAGGAGAGGTAGCCCACCCTCAGCCGCCGGCCTTCAATCGGCTCCAACAACAAATCTGGCCAGAGCCTGCCGATTCCTTTTTTTTTCAGGCGATCTTCCCATTGGCGGGCTTGTCCTGCCCTTGCTGTCGCTTGTATCAGGTCATAGCTGGCCCCCAGAAACTGGCGGCTAAATAGCTGCCCATCCTTGAGCTGGTCTTCTTGGAGGGGCCAAAGCCCCCAGAGCCGTCTGGTGGCGGCCAGTTGGCCAAGTTCCGCCAGGCTCTGACCGAGGGCCTGCTGCAATTCAGAGTTTTCCGGTTGCCATTGCAGGCCCCTTTGCAGGATCTGATGGGGAGCCAGGCTGAATTTTAGGCCCCTCAGGCAGGCCGCCCAGTTGAGCCAATGGATCGCCTGCTGGGGTTGCTCTTTGGCTAGCTGGGCTAATTGTTGACTTGCCTGTTCAAAATTGGCCTGGGCCATCCAAAGCCCGGCCATGGCCCCCCGCACGTCCGCCTGGTTTTGTTGCTCCGATGGCAGTTCGCTCCAGAGCTGGCCAGCCTCCTTGAGTTTGCCGAGGTCTTTCAGCACGGTGATGCGATTAGCAGCCATGCGGGCATCGCTTGGATCCAAGGCATGGGCCTGCTCAAAGGCGGCCAGTGCTTCCCCCAGATGCCCCAGTCGGGCCTGACATATACCCAGATTGATCCAGGCTTCACACCGGTCGGGCTGTTCCCGCACCAGCACCCTCAGTAGGTCGGCGGCCAGCTGGGGATGGCCAGCCGCCAAAAGGGTTTGGGCCATGGCCTGTCTAAGGGCTGGTTCGCCAGGGTTTTGCTGGATTAGGGGTTCAAGTAGGGCCTGGGCCGCGGCAAACTCTTTGCTTTCCAGCCAGCAATTCACGGCGTTGAGGGCTAGGCCCTGGTGGCCGGGAAATAGGCCGAGCCAGTGGTGATAATGTGCACTGGCTTCTGAAATTCTGCCGGCCTGCCGCAACAGAGCCCCCAGATTCACTGCCTCATCCACTTCTGCATGCTGCTCCAGCAGCACGCGGTAATGCTGCTCCGCAGTTGCCATATCCCCTTGGCTGTGGGCTCGCCAGGCTTCTTCCCTTACCTTCGCCGGATTGCTAGACACCCAGGCTCCACAGCTAGCCGCATCCTATGGAGCGGACCCTGCTCCCCTGCTGCGGATGGAGGATCTCTGTGCGGGCAAACTCACGGCTATTGATGCCCAGCTCGAGGCCTCTAAAATCCTTGCTGCGGGAGGCGATGGCCGCTGGGCGATGCTCGAGGCTCTGGCCCTTTGGTTTCAGCAGCGCTACGGCGAAGCCCTTGAAGCCCTAGTCCAGCCCTCCGCAATTGAGGCCTGTGCTTCGATCGCGGATTATCATAACATTTGCGGGATGGTGGCAAGGCAGCTCCCTGGCCAGGAGGCCAGGGCCCTGCAGGCCTATCGCCGTGCCCTCGAGCTGGAGCCCGATCGTTCTGACACCCTCTACAACCTTGGCAACCTGCTCAAGCAGGACCAGCCCGAGGAGGCTGAACAGTGCTATCGCCGCAGCCTGACCATTAATGCCTGTGCAGCTGCCTGCTGGCACAACCTTGGCATTGCCCTCTGCAGCCAAAACCGCCACCAAGAGGCCCTAGCGCCCCTGCGCACAAGCCTTCGGCTCGATCCGGCTGAGGCGGATGTGTGGTGCAACCTGGGCCTTGCTTTCTATGGCCTGGAGCAGTTTGAGAAGGCAGAACGTTGCTTTCGCTTCACCATTGGTCTCGATGCCAACCATGCCCCCAGCCACCTAAATCTGGGCAATGCACTGATCAGCGTCTTGCAGCCAGAGCAGGCCATCCACTTCCTGGAGAGGGGTGTGGAGCTGGATTCCAGTTCTACCAATTCCCTCTGGAATCTTGCTCTGGCATACCTTCTGCTGGGCCGCTTCCAGGAGGGCTGGAAATACTACGAAGCCCGTTTTAACGGCAAGGATTTTGAAAAGGTTCAGATCCCCACTTCTGGTCTTCAGATTCGTCAGTTTGAGCAGCTTCCCCTTGCCGGCGATCCGCCTGTGGTGGTGTGGAGCGAGCAGGGCTTGGGGGATTCAATTCAATTTTGTCGCTATCTGAACCTTCTGGAGGCATCTGGCGTTCCCTACTTGTTTCTGGCTCGGCGCCAGATGCTCAAGCTGTTTAAGGATTGGACAGGTTTGGGTGAGCGGGTACTGCCCTTGGGGAGCACCGATCCAGCCACTGATCAGCGCCCCCACTTGGCCCTGATGAGCCTGCCCATGCTCTACAACACCGAGCTGCATTCGGTGCCAGCCCAGGTTCCCTACCTGCGCGCCAACGATCCCACGCCGGATCATTTGCGGGTACCTCCCCCGCCAGGGGGGCTTGCAGTAGGGCTGGTATGGGCCTCAAACCCGGATAACAAGGCGATGTATAAAAACAAAAGCTTGCCCGCGGATCTGCTCCTACCCCGCTTACTTGAGCTTGCCGATCTCGATTTGATCGATCTCCATAGCCTCCAATTTGGCATCGATGCGGAGCAGCTGAGCCCATGGCTGGGCCACCCTCGGCTCACGGATTGGCGTGATCGCCTCAGTGATTTTTCCGATACCGCCCACGTGTTGCAACAGCTTGATCTGATCATCAGTGTGGATACGGCCGTCGCCCATCTCGCCGGGGCCCTGAATCGCCCCATCTGGCTGCTGCTGCCTCAAAATGCAGATTTCCGATGGCTCAAGGGCCGTTCGCATTCACCCTGGTATCCATCCATGCGGCTTTTTCGCCAAACCGCCCATGGAGATTGGTTCTCTGTGGTGGAGCAACTCAAAGCTGCCCTAGATGAGATGCTGCTTTTGGATGTGGGGGCCTTAGTGGCTGAAAGTAGAGGTAGCCGACTTTGAATACAACCAGCGCTCCCCTGGCGGATGACGAGGTCCTGGCCCTGGTGAGGCGAATGGAGCTTTTGCCGCAACTAGTGCGACGCCAGCAGGAGGAGGCAATCATTAACTGTGTTGACCTGCCCCAGGATTGGATAGATGCCCAGCGCCAGGAGCTATTGGGGGACCAGGATTTGGAGGCCTATCTCCGTGCAAAGGGCTGGCACTCCACTGATCTTGATTTGCAACTCTGCCGGGCAGAAGCCCTGCGCCGCTTTGCGAGCCAGCTATTTGGGCCAGGCCTGGAGGAGGCCTTCTTGGCATGCCAGGGCAGCCGTGATGAAGTCATTTACTCACTCCTGCGGGTGAGCGATGCGGCCCTGGCCCATGAACTGTGGATTCGCCTTGAGGAACAGGAAACCACCTTTGCGGAAGTGGCCAGTCAATTTGGCGAGGGCCCTGAAGCCCAGCGCAAGGGGGTGATGGGGCCCATGGAAATCGGCAGGCTGCAGCCCCCTGAGCTGGCCACCTCGCTACGCAGCCTTCGGCCAGGACAGCTCAGCCCCCCTCAGCAGTTTGGCCAATGGCAGATTTTGCTGCGCCTGGAGCAGCTCACCCCTGCCCGTTTTGATCAGGTAACGCGTGAGCGTCTGCTTCAGGAAAAGTTGGATCAGCTGCTTGAAGATCGGGTGCAGAGGTATCTGCGTGGGGAGCCCCTCGACCCCCTCAATTACGATCGACCTGCATGACTGCTAACCCATCCGCCACTTTTGAAGGGCTGCTCGGTCGCTTCCCCGCATTCCAGGATCTGGGAGAAGACTGGCTCCGTTGGCTGGCCGAGCGGGCCCGACCTTTCCATTGCACGGTGGGGCAGGAGCTGCTGCACCCGGGCCGCATGCCCGAGCAATGCTTCTGCATCGTGGAGGGTCGAGGACGCCTCCTGCATAACGATCCAGGTCTGCGCCGGCCGGTGACCCTGGCTTACGCTCAGCCAGGAGATTTGGTGGGCTGGGCTGGGCTGGTTTGCCGCAACCCCTGTGAATGGTTGACTGCCGCCACCCCGCTCAAACTGATTGGCTTTGCTGCGGAAGATTTTTACACTCTTGAGGGTGAATCCGAGGCATTTCGCAGCTGGTTGGCTCGCTCTAATTCTCCCGCTGAGCTGATGGGAGTGCTGCAGCCCGCTCTGCGGGCCCGTGCCCAGGCCGAGCCCAATGAACGGGAGGTCCTGCGCCGCATGTTGCCAGGCATTCGGGTGGTGTCCGACCCCCAGCTGCGTAGCTTGCCCGTGGACGGGGCCATCTGGCTTTGGGATTCCCAGCCCCTGGAGGGGTCCGTGCCGAGAGGCGAGCCCGTGGACGCTGATCGGTTGGCGGCCATCCCCGTGGGACAGCCCCTGCGGTTGTTGAGGGTGGAATCCGCCCAGTGGCAAGAGCTGGTAGAGACGCCTGTATCACCAACACTGGCGACCCTGCCCAGTAGCTCCGACCTATGGAGTGGCGACCGTTATGCAGACCTTACCCAGCCCGCTGCAGCACCGGCACCCCAAGTAGACGGCGCTGCCCAGCCCCTGCGGCTGAATGGCCGCTTGGTGCCAGAAATCACCGGGGCTGGCCCCCTAGGGCAAACTATGGCCTGCCTCGAGATGCTGGCCCAATTTTACGGCGCCCCCTTCCGTAGGGATGTGATCGAGCGGGCTGCCCGCGA
Source organism: Cyanobium sp. WAJ14-Wanaka (assembly GCF_024345375.1). NCBI lineage: Bacteria > Bacillati > Cyanobacteriota > Cyanophyceae > Synechococcales > Prochlorococcaceae > Cyanobium > Cyanobium sp. WAJ14-Wanaka. Next base: position 390,508 of record NZ_JAGQAZ010000002.1, read on the forward strand.
CACCCTTCAGGATCGGCCCGCAAGTCTGGAGTTGATTGGCAATCTCTCTACCCTGATGGGATTCACCGGCACCATGGCTGACCTGCCAGAGGTCCAGCTGTCCCGCGCAGCCTTCCCCTGCTTTGCCCTGCTGTTGGAGCAGCCGGCGATCATCTTTGAAATCAGCAAGGGCGAGATAAAAGCAGTTGTACCTGAATATGGCCGGGTGAAGTTGCCCCTCAGTCAACTCACTTCAGATCGTGGGGGGGCACGGGTCTTGCTATTACAGCCTGGACGCGATACTCAACGCAAAAAACTGGGTCTTTCTTGGTTTTTCCCACAAATTCGTAAGTATCGGCGCAGTCTGATTGAAGTGCTCGTTGCATCCCTGGTGCTGCAGCTTTTAAATTTGGCCCAGCCGCTGGTGATGCAGCAGATTTTCGACAAGGTGATTGGCCAGCAGAATTTAGATACTCTTTATACCCTCGGCCTGGTTTTAGTATTTGTTAGCCTATTCCAAGGCCTGCTGGGTGCGGTGCGCACTTACCTATTTGCAGACACTACCAATAGGATTGATATCGTGCTTGGTGCCGAGGTGATCCAGCACCTGCTGCGCCTCCCCCTGCGCTATTTCGATCATCGGCCCGTAGGGGAATTGCAAACCCGTCTGGGCGAGCTTGGCAACATCCGCAACTTTCTCACTGGCAACCTGCTGACCCTGGCGCTGGATGGGGTTTTTTCAATCATCTACGTGGCGGTGATGGTTTTTTACAGTGGTGTACTAACGGCCGTAAGCCTGGGTGTAATCCCCCTGTTTTTAGGGCTAACATATTTGGCTTCTCCGGCTATCAAGAGCCAGTTGAGGAAGGCGGCAGAGAAGAATGCCGCCACCCAGAGCATGTTGGTGGAAGCCCTCAATGGTGTGCAAACCATCAAGGCCCAGAATGCAGAAAATACGGTGCGTTGGCGTTGGCAGCGCAGCTATTCCTCTTTCATGAGTGAAAGCTTTCGTACCTTGCTTATAGGAGTTTCCACGGGTACGGCCGGTCAGTTTCTCAGCCAGTTGAGTGGTTTGATAACCCTTTGGGTAGGTGCTTTTTTGGTTATCAAGGGCCAGCTCACCATCGGCCAATTGATTGCCTTTCGGATTATTTCAGGCTATGTGGTGGGCCCCTTGATAAATATAGCTACTAGTTGGCAGAGTTTCCAAGGGGTCGCCCTCTCGATCGAGCGCCTCAGCGATGTGGTGGATGCTGCTCCTGAGGGATCAGATGAGGAGCTTGATCAGCTACCGCTTCCGCCTGTTGCTGGAGAAGTGGTATTTCAGAATGTCGATTTCCGCTTCAACCAAGGCTCGCCGTTGGTGGTGAAGAATGTCAGTTTTCAGGTGCCTGCCGGAGCCTTTGTGGGCATCGTTGGTCGGAGCGGCAGCGGCAAAAGCACTATCATGAAATTGTTGCCGCGCCTCTATGAACCTGAGGCCGGTCGAATCCTGATCGATGGCTACGACATCGCCAAGTTGCAGTTGGGTTCAATTCGCCGCCAGCTTGGCATCGTGCCCCAGGACAGCCTGCTGTTTGATGGCTCGGTGCGCGACAATATTGCCCTTACTGCTCCAGATGCAACCAGTGAGGAAATAGCAGCTGCAGCCAAGGTTGCCTGTGCCCATGATTTCATCATGGAGTTGCCCCAGGGTTATGCAAGCCGGGTTGGTGAGAGGGGTAGCGCCCTATCCGGTGGTCAGCGACAGCGCATTGCCATTGCCCGCGCAGTTCTTCAGCGCCCGGATCTTTTAATCTTGGACGAAGCAACTAGTGCCCTTGATTACCTTACCGAACGCCAAGTATGTCTCAATTTAAAGAAGGTATTTGAAGGTTCTACCGTGTTTTTCATTACCCATCGCCTCAGCACAATACGCTCCTCCGATTTGATCTTGATGATGGAGGCTGGTGCCTTAGTCGAGTTGGGCACCCACCAACAGCTGCTCGACCAGCAGGGCCGTTATTTTGCCCTTTACAGCCAGCAGGAGGCCGACCTTGACTGACCCCTCACCTGCGGATGGCAACACCAACCCAAAAACCCCAAACCCCCAGCTGCAACTTTGGGAGGGAAGTTCTTCCTATGTAGAACAGGGAACCCATTGGTCTTCCGCCTTGATTTGGTTATGTACAGCGCTTTTGGGCGGCAGCTTGATTTGGGCCTTCACGGCCAGACTGGATCAAACCGTATCCCTGCGCGGGCGGCTAGAACCAGCCGGCAGTGTCCGAGAGGTGGATTCCCCCAGTGGGGGCGTTGTTAGCAAGGTATATGTCAGGGACGGCCAGATTGTAAATGTAGGTACCCCCCTTTTTGATGTGGAGGCAAAGGGGCTGGCAAGCCGTCGGCAGGCCACCATTACTACTATTCGCCTATTGGAGTTGCAGGCTCAAGGAATTAAGGGAATCCTGCAGAGTGAGGGTGATCCACGCAAATTCAAGCCAATTCCCCCCCTTCCTTTGGTTGACAATCCTGTTTTATTTTCCCAGCTTAGTGCAGCTCGTCAGCAAATCACCCAATTGCGGTCCCAGCTCTCCCAGATATCTGCGCGGTTAGCCAGTCGCAGAGAGTCTCTGCTTCTTCAGGAGCGAATTGCCAAGGACTTAACGGTTTTATTTCGAAATGGTGGTATAGCCCGTAATCAGTATCTTACCCAGCTTGATCAGGTTCAAGCAATCAGGACAGAGGTGATCAGCCTTGAGGAAGAAAGGGTGAAAAGTGTTGGCCAGGCGGCTGGGCAGCTAAATGAAATTAATAGACAACTTCTCAATTTAAAGGCTGAGCTCGTTGCTACCCGAGAAAATCTTTCCTATCGCACAGTGCGAGCACCAATTGCTGGAAAAGTTTTTGATTCTAAGCTTTATAGATACGCCGTAATTAATGCAGATCAAACAGTGCTTAAGCTAGTTCCTGCAAATCGCCTCCAGGCATCTGTAGAAATTAGTGATGCGGATATTGGCTTTATGAAGCTTGGTCTGCCGGCAACTGTGTCTATTGATTCTTTCCCCTCAGGAGAATTTGGTTACATAAATGGCACGCTTACTAAGATTGGCTCTGACGCCCTTCCTCCTGATCCAAAGTCCCAGCAATACCGATTTCCTGCAACTGTTACTTTAAGGCAGCAAGGCGTATTTTCAGGGGAAAATAAGTTGAATTTGCAGAGTGGTATGGGCGTTACTGCCAATATAAGGCTGCGTTCTAGGCCAGTCATTACCCTGCTCAGCGATATGTTCATTAAGCAGTTAGATGGTGTTAAGCGTTTTCGCTAGCGCTTCGTTTCTGTAATACTCGGCGGTATAGGCGCTCGCTAGCGTCAACGGTTTTCTCCCAGTTGAATTTTTCTAGCACTTTTCTCTTCATGCTCAAGGCCTGGCGGCTTTGAGGGCCGGCCTTGATTGCCTCAAGCACTGCTCGCTTAATGCTGGTTGGGTCTGCTGGATCTCCGTACCAGGCATCTTTGCCTAGATACTCCAGTTCATGGCCAAAGGTGCTGCCCACCAGTGGAGTGCCTGCGAGGGCTGCCTCCAGGCTCACTAGACCGCAGGTTTCCATCCAACTGGGCAGCACATGAACCGCAGCGGCCGCATAGGCAGATGCCAGTTGTTCTTGGGGCAGGTGATCAATCACCAGAAGCCTCTCGCCATAGATGCGCTGGCAGAGCTCTCGGTAGCTGGGCCAGTGGTCACCATTGCCGATCAACACGATTGGTAGATTTGTCTCCCGTAAGGCCCAGCAGAGCATCGCTTGGTTTTTGGCTGGTTCGATGCGGCCCGCCTGCAACACAAACGGCTGGGTGAGGCCGAAACGTTCACGAAAAGGCGAGGGGTCAGCATCGAGAAATAGTTTTGGATCTACGCCGTAATGCGCTACCTCGAAGCAGTCACCATCCCAGTGGAGATCGCTGCGAACCGCCTGGAGCTCCAGCCAGCTGTTTGGCAATAGACCATCCACCCCCTTAAGCAGATGGGCCACCAGCCTTAGGCCAGATTGATCCCAGCTGCCATCTCCGCTGGCCTGGATGTGGCCGTTCGGGAGCATCACCGTAAGGCGGCGTTCCCGCAATTGATCGAGAAGAGGCTGGGCGGCCCCAGCTCCTTCTTCTGCGGCTTTCTCTAGGAGCCCCACGCTGCCGCGACTTCCCCATAGTGCCCGGGCGATCGATACCCAGATTGGTGAAACAACCACCGGCATCTGGGCTTGGTGGCAGCTGAGCAGCTGCTGTTCAAAGCTTTGGTGTACCCGGCAGTTGAATATGTGCACCAGATCAAATCCGGCCGGGTTAAATCGATCGGCATTTATCAATTCCACGCTGTGGCCGCGTTGCATTAGCCGCTTGCCTGTTTCGCGCATCTGCACGCCGTCGCCTCCGCCCCAATCGCCTGCGGTGCCATGATTTACCAGCAGAATTCGCATCTCTTTAGCCCTTTGGGGCCAGTGTATGGCTTGCCATAGGCTGTAATGATCGGCCAATGGCTGTGCCCCTGTCCAGCGATCAAATCGCCCGCCTGGAGGCCGAGGGGGCTTGGCCCCAGGCCCTGGCGGAGCTCATGCTCCTGATGCGAAGTGGGGCAGAGATGGATGCTGGGCTGCTGCATTGGCTTGGCAGGATTCACCAGCGTTTGGCGGCATCGGAGCAGGCCAGGCGGGCCTACCTGCGGGCTCTAGCCCTGGATCCTCAGCGCCCGAGCACCTACAACAATCTCGCTTTATTGGAGCTGGCGAGGCTAGATGGGGCCCAGGCCGAATTCTGGTTGCAAGAGGGCTTGCGCCAGCCGGCCCTCACCGACGATGAAGCCGAGCTTCTAAACGCCAGCGCCTGTGAGCTTTACCTATATCTGCTCAAACCCAAGCGGGCCCTGGAGCACGTGCAGCGGCAGCTCGAGCGTCGTGTATCGGTGATGGCCTTGGCCAACCGAGCAATCTGCCATCACAGGCTGGGCCAGTTGGAGCAGGCGTTGGCGGATCAGTACCAAGCTCTCAATTTGTTTCTCAGTCAGGTGGCACCCGACTGGCGGCTGTTTCCTGTGGCCGACCTGGTGGGTAGGCGCCTTGCTGACCTGCAGCAGAGTTGCCAGCTGCAGTTGATATTGCTGAACCTGGGCATCTATCGGCTGTTGCTGCAGCCAGATGATCGCCAGGGCCTGGATCTGTTGATGGCCTCGACCTTTAGCGATGTTGCTGATTGGCTTGATTTAGGCCGTTGTGCAAGTCGTTGGTGTGGTCAGCCTGTGCGGGATTTGCTTGTTTGGGAGGATCAAGGTTTTGGCGATTCGATCCAAAATCTGGCCTGGTTGCCAGATGCGGCAGCTCGCTGCCAGAAACTGCGCCTTTGGCTAAGGCCGCAGCTGATGGCTTTGGTGGAGGAGCGCCTGCACCTTCCCGCCAATGTGAGTGTGGAGCCAATGCCAGAGCAGGCTGACCCATGGGGTGAGGGAATTCCCCAGCTTGGTTTGTTTTTTCTGCCGATGCTCCTCAAGCAATGGCCCAGCCTGGACAGCCCCGCGAGACCCCCCTGGCTGCGCCGTCGGCAGGTGATTCGGGGAGCCTCGCCTTCTAGGCGAGTTGGCTTGGTCTGGAGCGCAGGTCGCCACAGAGCCCCCCAGCCAGAGCGCAGTGCCCGGGTGCGGGATGTGCCGTTTGATCAGCTCTGGACCCATGCCTTGCGCTGGCGCCAGTTGCATGGGCTTGAGCTAATTAGCCTCCAGTTGGAGGGCCACGACCATCCAGCAGTGGCGGCTCAGATGGGGGCGGGCCTTTTGCAGCCAGGCCTGCAGAGTGCTGATTGGTTGGCCACGGCCCAATGCCTTGATGGGCTGGATCTGGTGGTGAGTGTGGACACTTCTGTGGCTCACTTGGCCGGAGCCATGGGTATTCCCTGTGTCCTGCTGCTGGGGGTGCCGGCGGATTGGCGCTGGGGCCAGCAGGGCGCGTTCACCCCCCTTTACGGCAGCATGCGCCTTGCCCGCTGCAGCCACTTGGATGGCTGGGGATCTGCGATGGAGCAGGCAGATCAGCAGATCGAAGAGATCTTGACCTAGAGCGCGGGGTAAGCGTTTATACGCTCAACCAACCGGGCATCCACGGCCCGCCGCCGCCGCCAGAGCTCTTGGTAGAGCCAGAGCCGCCAGGGCAGTTGGCCCTGCAGTTGCCACTGCTGGCCCACCCAGCTGTGGGCTCGCGCCACCAGCCCTCGGCGTTCCGCCGGATTTTCGGCCAGGGAACGGGCCTCTGGCACCACCTGCTCCAGCCCTGTCACCAGGCGGGTTACCCCTGCCGGGGCCCAGAGGCTATAGAGCCCGGGCCCGCAGACTGTGGCCACGGATGCTGCAGCGCATTCGAGCAGCTTGATCGGTGTTTTGCAGGCGTTTGCTTCCGTGGCCTCGAGCGGCAGTAGGGCGATTTGGCAGCTGGCCAGCACGGCCCGGTAGTGCTGATAGGGCAGGGTCGGGTGAAACTCCAGCTGGTGGGCCGGCAGCCGCTGGGCCAGGGCCCGATCGCCGATCACCACCAGCTGCAAGGAGGGATCGGCCTTTGCCCATTCGGCCAGGGCCTGGCTGATGGCCTGGTGTTCGCCGCTGCGGTTTTGGTTGGCGATCAACAGCCGCAGCGGTGGGCGAGTGTGTTTAGCTAAATCCAGGGGGGGCAGCTGGGCAATGCTGTTTTCGAGCACCAGGGCCAGCGGTTGAAGGGGCCTGAGGGCATTCGCCAGCCGCGGGCTGGAGGTGTGTAGTGCGTGGCAGAGCTGCAGTGGCGCCAGGGCTATGGCCCGCAGCGGCGTCTGGATCGGTTCGGGAAAAAGGTCGGGGTGATCGTCCCATTCGGTGAGCAGTAGGCAACCTCGCTCCCTGAGCCATTGCAGGTGTTCCCACTGGCGCTGGCGGCTTTCTGGCAGGGGCCTCTGCCAGATCACCAGGCTGTGGGGCCGGATACAGCTACTAAAGCGAAATGGCCGTTCGTGGATGCGGCAATCCAGGCCCTGTTGTTGAAGCGCCTTGAACGGCTCGCGGATGCGCACCTGGTCGTGGGGGCCTGGACTGTTGACCAGCACCTCTATGCGCAGGGGGTGATCGTTCAAGATGGCGGTTTGGTTGGGCCCAGCATGGCCGGCATGCAGCGCTACGGCGGCGAGGAGCTTGGAGAAGCCCCCCATATCGTGGTGCTGGGCTCCTGCAAGGTGGGCAACTTTGTGGTGAGCACCCCGGTGCTACGGGGTCTTAAGGCCCGCTTTCCCAAGGCCGTGCTGGGTTTTGTGGGCAGTGAGCTCACGGCTGATTTTGAGGCGGCCCTGGATGCGATCGATTGGCGCCTTAGCTGGGATGATCCTGCCCCCGGTGCCGGCTTGCGGCTGCAGCAGGAGCTGGCGCAGCTGCAGCAGCGCCATGGGCCGGTGCAGTTGGCGGTGAACCTGGATGGTTTCAATCCAGTCACCTGCAGCCTGGTGCCCTGGCTGAACCCCTGCTTTGTGGCTGGAGGCAGCCTGACGGCCAACCTGCGCCGCCAGTTGCCCTGGGGTGAGCTGCCCCAGCAGCACTTTTTGGCTGATCCGGAGTGGGATAGCCCGGCTTTTTTGGATCGCTACCGGGGGGTGTTTGCCAGCAACTACATCGCAGAGCTGTTTTGCCGGCTGGCCTTTGTGGCGGACTACGCCGACCCAACCGCCATCGAGTTACCGGCCTCGGATCCGCCCTTTGAGGTGCCGGAGTTGCTGATTCACTGCACCACGGCCCGGGGGGCCAAGCTTTGGCCCTTCAGCCATTGGCGCCAAGTGGTGGAATTTGCCACAGGGCGGGGTTGGCGGGTGGGGCTGGTGGGCAGCCCGCCGGCGGCCCAGCGGGAGGCCTACAACGCTGGGGATGGGGAGGAGGATCTGCTTGCCAGCACTGGACTGGAGGATCTGCGGGGCCGCACCAGCCTGATGGAGTTGGCCGGTGCGGCCCAGCGGGCCAGGGCGGTGATCAGCGTGGATGCTGGCCCCCTACATATTGCTGCGGCAGTGGGTACCCCGACCCTGGCGGTGGTGGGGAATGATGGCGCCGGTGTGGGGGCCAGCCCAGTGCGGTTGTGGCTGCCTCGCTGCGAAAACGTGAGTCGCACTACTGCTATGGCCAGTTGCTCGGCCTGCAGCGACAACCGCTTCCGCAACGACGACTGCCTAGTGGACGGCCATCCCTGCATGGCCTCCGTGGGACCCGAGCAGGTGATTGGGTGGCTGGAGGGGGTAATGGGGTAAGGATTGGGCTCAGCCTTATATCCATTGCAACTCCAGCAGTAGTTCACCAATACCTGCGGCACCTGGCTCAATGGTTTTCAGGGCGCTGCAGGCGTAGGAGTTACCAAACACCATATGTAGCGTCTAGGCGCGCCCAAAAAGCCTCTAGGTCGAACGATCCAAAAAACACTCCCTTCCCTCGCCGAACTCCGCGCGGCGCCCCGCACTCGCCGTACAAGCCGCGGCAGGCTCAAAGAGGTGATTCATCCGCAGAGAACTGGCGGTGCTGGGCCCCGTACCACCACCAAGGGCTGGTGCCCGAACGTCGGGTCCGGGCCGCTGTAACAACCAAGCTGTCGACCGTTGCAGGCTCTGCGCAAAACGATCTACTCATCGTCAAAGAGGGCCCGCACTTCTGGGCTGTTGAGTTTGCTTAGGACTTGCTCGAGCTGCTCTCGATGGGCTGCGGATGGTTCGAGGAGATAGGCGAGCTGGGCTCGCTGTGCTTCTGCCTCAACTCGAGCGCGTCGAAGTTGCGCAGTTTCTCGATTAGCAGCGCGTTCTCTCTCTTCAGCTGCTGTATTCGCTGCTCGTAGCCGGGATCGCGTCGCCAATTGAGCGTCGACAAAAACAACCGCCACCGAGGCAAGGATGAGCCAGAAGCCCCATTGCTGGTTGATCGGGAAGCTATGGGAGCTAGAGGGGCTGCTTGGTCCTGGGAGGTTGAGGTGGTCATAGGAGGTGAAAACAGCAATCAGGGCAACTACAAAACCACCAATCGACTGGAGCCATCCTTGGAGATCCAGGCAGATCAATGGACCTTTGAACTGCCCAGATTCTGGCGCAGACTCAACGGCTGGATCGGTCACCGCGCCAAATCAGATGCAACTCCAGCAATAGTACATCAGTACCTGCGGCGCCTTCCTCAATGGTTTTCAGAGGCCTGCGAGTGCAGGAGTTACGAAACACCATATGTAGCGTCTAGGTGCGCCCATAAAGGCCCCAGGCAGAAAAGTCCAAAACAATTCTCCCTGCCCTCGCCGTGCAGCCGGCCTCCAAGCCGCGCGCCGCACCCCGCTCGATGGCGCCCACAAGCCGCAGTAGGCATTTAGTAGTCGGCCGAAACCCAGCAGCTAGAAAAGCCCCATGACATATTCAGAGAGGAAATGCTTTCTCGAACAAGACCCTCACGCCATTAAGGGAGCCCGTGGAGACTCAAGCAGCTGGGGGCTTAGAAAGTAACCACGCTGGCAGAGGGTTTTTGCAGGATTGCATAAATACCATTATTGCCAAACTGCTTGTATCCGGGATAGATGCCTTCGAGCGCAGATTGTATTTCAGGAGATGGGTTTCGCGGAAAAGTGATTTGATATTCCTCAATTAGAAATCCTGAGGCTTCAAAGACAACCCAATAATCTTCGCTGAAGTAACGATTGATGTGATTGCTGTTGTAGGTGTTGTAAATTACTTCCTCCGCGAACTCGCGGTCGAAACGGCTGGCGATATCAGTGAATGTCGCAGCGCGAGACTGGAGCAAGTGCCCCCAGGGCTGAAAAATGTAACTTGAGTCAGGCAGCTGAGTGTCGAAGCGCTCGGGGATGCCAATGGGCAGATGGTGGCCATCAAAGGCACTCCAGATTGGCGAGTGCATGGTAAATAGCTTGCCACCTGGCTTTAGGTACTGGAGCATTTTTTCAATAGCCAGTGGCAGCCTGTTTATGTGCTCAAAACAAGCGATGGTGAAAATCAAGTCATATTGATTTAGATGCTCGTCGCCAAGATCTTCCGCATTGCAGTAAAAGTGGCGATAGCGGTGGCCAAGATCAATGAGTTTCTGTTGCTCCTTGTGGTTTCGGTGAAATTGATTGGCTTCACCAAGCTCTATGTCATAGGAGGGCGCTTCAACTGCGCTCCAGCTATTGCATTCTAGATGTTCAATCACCAATGAGGCCGGCAGGGCACCTCCGATTTCAAGAACGTCGAGATCTTTTAAGGAGATTTTTTTTGAGCACACATCTAGGTAGGGGATGTGATAGCTGAGCTGGAAGTTATCGCGAAGATATTGCTCTTGTTGTTGCGTAAGATTCAGGGGGGGCATTACAGGCTCGCTTTACTATTTTGATTTTAATGATGAATCTAGGGCAAGGGCCGCTCATCTTTGGCTGTGTGCTTACCAGCCCCACCCACCCTCAGGGCGCCAACGCCGCCTTGAGCAGATCCTTGAGCTCCCAGTAGGGCGGCGGCGCCACCGGGATTGCCCGCAGGCGCTCGGGCTCGGCCAGCAGCCTTGCCACCAAGGCCTCCAGCTCCTCGAGCGTCGACGCCCAGAACACATCGGGCCGTTCGGCCAGATGGCGGTGTTCGCCCACTAGGGCTGGATCGCCGAATACCACCTGGGGTACGCCGGCGGCAATCACCTCAAAGAAGCGATGGTTAAGGTCGTGGTTGAGGGGCACGTTGAGCACCAGGGCGTGCTGGGCGTAGAGCGCGGCTGCTTCCTCTGCGCTGGAGGTGGTGGCATGGCGGAAGGGGATGCGCCCCCGCGCTTGTAGGGCGAGCACGAGCTCCCGCCGGCGGGGGTGGTGGGGCCCCAGGCTGCCCACATGCAATAACTCCTGCCGCGGCTGCGCCGCGGGCACTGCTACCGGGTAGCGAAAAAAGGTGGGTGGCAGACAGCGCACCGGCACCCGCAGCCGCTGGCGCACCTCAGCCAGCAGGGCCGGGTTGAAGGTGAGCAGCACCGCGTCGTGGGGTTCGGCATCGAGGTAGGCGGAGAGCACATCGACGGGTCGTTCCCCATGGTGAAGGTCTCCGCATACCAGCAACTTTGGGCCCTGCCACTGGCGCAGGCCCCGCAGGGGCTGGGAGCGCAGCAGGAAGGGGTCGGTGTAGTGGATCAGTGGGCAGGCAGCTGTTAACCCGCGCCTCTGGAAGGCTTGCTGAACAGCTTCCGTATCGGCACTTTTCACTGCGAGGCTGTTGGAGCCATCCGCTAGCGCCAGGCCTGCCTGCAGGAGATCGGGCCTCTGCCACAACACCTGAAAAGTCCCGTAGTGGAAAAGCACAGTTGAAGGTGCCATCGCAACTAAGCCGCGTTTCAGCTGAGAGCAAACTGGATTTTGGCTTGCCACCACAACTTGCCCTGCTGGCAAAGTGAAAAATGGCACGACGGCCGAAGCAGTTGCGGCCTTAGGTGTTGTGTCTCACCACTTTGCTCGGCAGATCAGTTCATGCATCCTCTCCTCGAGCGGCGCCGCCTTTTCAGGCCACCCTTGCCAATTACCAGGCCGGCCCTGTTCCTCGATCGCGATGGCGTGCTGATTGAAGACAGGCATCACCTCTGCGATCCAGCCCAAGTGCAGCTCTGCTCTGGGGCAAAGGCGTTGCTGCAACAGGCCCATCAGCGGGGCTGGCCGGTGGTGGTGATCACAAATCAATCGGGCATTGCTAGAGGATTGTTCGATTGGCGGGCATATGAGCTAGTCACCGAACGCCTGCTGGAGCTGCTGGGCCCAGCGGCCCCGATCGCCGCGATCTATGCCAATGGTCATGGGCCCGATGCTCCGGCCCATAGCTGGCGTAAACCCAGCCCAGCCATGCTGCAGGCGGCGGCGGTTGATTTGCAACTTGATCTGGCCACATCATTTCTGGTTGGCGATCGCCTTTGCGACCTCCAGGCCGGGGCTGCAGCAGGGCTCTGCTGGCTAGGTCACATCAGCAGCGGTCACGGCCAGACTGAACGTCCAGCCGTGGAGCGCTGGGCATCCGAAAACCCTCATACAAATGAAGATAATGGTCTGGTGGAGATTGCTTATCTTGATTCGCTCCATCAATTCCCTGTTCACCTGCTGAACGATGCTGGATGAGTAACCGCCACTGCGATGTGCTGATTCTTGGCGGCGGCATGGTGGGCCTCTGCATCGCCCATCAACTGCTGGATCGCGGCATTTCCCGCAATATCACACTGCTTGATAAGGAGCCTGAATTGGGGCTGCACAGTTCTGGGAGAAATAGCGGTGTGTTGCATGCGGGGCTCTACTATAAACCCGGCTCCCTCAAGGCCCAGGTATGTGTGGCTGGGGCGCGCCGGCTCAGGGCCTGGGTGGAGGAGCGCCAGCTGCCGATAAATCCCTGCGGCAAGGTGATTGTGCCGCCCAGGGCCGAACTTGATCCCCAGCTCGATCTGCTCGCCAAGCGGGGCCTGGCCAATGGGGCCCAGTTGGAGCTCTGGGACGAAATGCAATTGCACCAATTGATCCCTGAGGCCCGCACCGCCAGCGGTAGGGCCCTTTGGAGCCCAAATACCGCCGTTGTTAAGCCGATCAAGGTTGTGCAGCGCCTACAACAGGAATTGCAGGAGCAAGGCCTACGGATTCTGCGGGGGCAGCAGCATTGGCAGGTGCAACCTCAAGCCATGCAGCTGAAGCTGCAAGACGGCTCCGTGATCAGTTATGGCCACCTATTTAATTGTTCTGGTCTGCAGGCCGATCGCGTGGCCCATCAATTTGGAGTTGGCCGCCAATACAGTCTGCTGCCGTTTAAGGGCCTCTACTGGCAGCTCAAGCCTGGATGCCCGATCCAGCCCCGAGCCAACCTTTATCCCGTGCCCGATCTGGATGTGCCCTTCCTCGGGGTGCACTTCACCCCCAGTGCTGACCAGACCCCGCTGGTAAGCATTGGACCCACAGCTACCCCCGCTTGGGGCCGCGAAAATTACCGGGGCCTGCAGGCCGTAGAACCGGCCATGGCGGCGGCCAACGTGGCACTTCTGGCTAGGCAATATCTGGCCAACCGGGGCGGTTTTCGCCGCTACGTGCACGAGCAGGCCTTCCTTGCATTGCCACCGCTGCTGCTGGGTGCTGCGCAGCAGCTAATCCCGGCCGTGCGCCCAGAGCACCTGGAAATCAGCCAAAAGGTAGGCATCCGTTCCCAGCTGTTCAACCACAGCAGCCAGCGCCTAGAGGACGACTTCCTCTGCCTGCCAGGCCCCGCCAGCACCCATGTGCTGAATGCCATTTCTCCGGCCTTTACGGCCAGCTTCGCCCTCGCGGATCTAATTATCGACGGGGCCGCATCCCAGATGGCCATGCCATGAGTAAGCCCCTGCGCGCCCTGTTGTTGGCTGCAGGGCTTGGCACTCGCCTGCGCCCCCTCACCTTGCAAACCCCTAAGTGCTTGGTGCCCCTTGGTGGTGAACCCCTGCTGGGGCTTTGGCTGCGCAAGCTGGAGCAGGCGGGCTGCGAGGCGGCCTTGATCAACACCCATTACCTAGCTGAGCAGGTGGATGCCTATCTTCAGAGCTGGCAAAGCCCAAAGATGGCAGTGCGCACCGTGCACGAGCCCGAACTGCTCGGCACTGCTGGCACCTTGCTTGCCCATCAGGCTTTTTTTGAAGGCGCAACGGGGCTATTGATCCATGCCGATAACGCCATGGCTGCGGGCTTGGCGGAATTTCTGACTGCCCACGAAAATCGCCAACCCGAATGCCTGCTCACCATGCTCACCTTCCAGAGCGATCGGCCCAGCAGCTGCGGGATTGTGCAGACCAACGGGCAAGGCGTGGTCGTAGCTTTCCATGAGAAGGTGCAGGACCCACCGGGTTCCGTTGCCAATGGGGCCCTCTATGCCTTTGACCCCGCCTTCTTCGACGTGCTTTCTCTAATGGCTCCCACACCAAACGACTTCAGTACCGAGGTGATTCCAGCTCTGATGGGCCGCATCCAAACCTGCCCCACTGACCAGCCCTATCTCGATATCGGCACCCTTGAAGCCCTCGAGCAAGCCCAGAAGCTATGGAGATCCCAGTGATAGCTGCCAGCACCCAAACCAGCTTTGCCCAGGCGGCAACCAGCTACCTGCAGCGGCTGCAGGGCTGTTTCAATGCGGAAACGCTTGGTGCCATTGAAACCCTTGCAGGAGAGCTGCGCTTGGCCTGGATTGAGGGCCGCCAGGTGTTTATTTGTGGCAACGGCGGCAGCGCCGCCAATGCCCTGCACCTAGCCAACGATTTCATCTACGGCATCGGCGCCTGCGGGCTTGGCCCCAAGCTGCCGGGCTTGAGGGTGGAGGCACTGCCTGCAAATGCTGGAGTAATCACCTGCCTGGCCAATGACACCGGCTATGCCAACATTTATAGTTATCAGCTTGAAGTGAAAGCCCGCAAGGGTGATCTGGTTATTGTGCTTTCAGGTAGCGGCAATTCTGCAAATGTGGTGCGCGCCCTAGAGACTGCTAAAACATTAAAGATGAGAAGTTTTGCTATCCTGGCCTTCAATGGGGGGCGATGTCTGGAATTGGCTGATGTGCCGATTCATTTCCCTATCGAAGATATGCAGATTGCAGAGGATACCCAGCTGGTGGTGGGTCATTTGTGTATGCAATGGCTAAACACCAACAAGCCCTCCCAAATTGAGCGATAAGCATGGCAGAAATTGATTTCATGGGCGTGCTGCACAAAAGCACCCAGCGTGACTACTTGGCCCGAGTGAATGACCCGGATTACCCAAAGGCAAAGGCAGCAGAGCTAGCCAAGCAATTCGACCACGACTACTGGGATGGTGATCGACGCATCTGCTACGGCGGCTATCGCTACATGGAAGGCCGTTGGGAAAAAGTGGCCCGGGCCTTGGTGGATCACTACCAACTACCTGAAAATCCGAAGATTTTAGATATTGGCTGTGGTAAAGGATTTTTGCTTTACGACTTTCTGAAGGTAATTCCGGGTGCTGAGATCTACGGAATTGATCTATCCCCCTATGCCATTGCCAATAGCAAGGAGGAGATTCGCGATCGGCTTCAGGTGGGCAATGCAACCCAGCTGCCTTGGCCTGATGATCATTTTGACTTAGTGATCTCAATTAATACCCTTCACTGTCTGCATGCCCAAGACTTGCACCCAGCTCTTTGCGAGATGGAGCGAGTAGGGAAAGAGCACAAATACCTTTGTGTTGAGAGCTGGCGCAACCAGGCGGAGAAGGCCAATCTGCTTTATTGGCAGGTAACCTGCGAAGCCTTTAACACTCCAGAGGCTTGGCATTGGTGGTTTAAGCAAACCTGCTACAGCGGCGATCACTCCTTTATTTATTTCGAGTGAGCATGGGCACTGGGGCAATGCCAAATAAGGAAATACCAACCACAACCAAGGCTGCGATCTTGGTTGCCCAGCGTCAGCCCCTGGTGGTGGACACCATCGAGCTGCCAGCTGAGCTTGATGTGGGCCAGGTGTTTGTGCAGATCCAGGTGAGCGGCATCTGTGGGTCCCAGCTCGGTGAGATCGATGGGGTGAAGGGCGCTGATCGCTTCTTGCCCCACCTAATGGGCCATGAGGGCTGCGGCAGTGTTTTGGCAGTGGGCCCTGGGGTGAAGCATGTGGCCGCTGGCGACAGGGTGGTGCTGCATTGGCGCCCTGGGGCTGGGATTCAGGCTGACCCCCCTAAATATCGTTGGCGCGGCGAGCCCCTTAATGCCGGCTGGGTCACCACCTTCAATCGTCATACGGTGGTGAGTGAAAACCGCTGCACGAAGGTGCCAGCCCACATCAACCCCGATGCCGCAGCGCTGTTTGGCTGTGCCATCACCACCGGTTTTGGCGTAGTGGAAAACAATGCCCAGTTGAAGCTGGGCGAATCAGTGGTGGTGTTTGGTGCCGGCGGCATCGGCCTCAACATCGTGCAGGCTGCAGCGCTGCTATCAGCCTCTGCAATCATTGCAGTTGATCGCTTCGACAGCCGACTGGAGCTAGCCAGTGAGCTTGGAGCCACCCACTGCATCAATAGCAGCCAGGTTGATCCCGAATCTGAAATCAGTAAGGCTCTGGCAGGCCAGCCCCTGGGCGATCAGCCCCTTGACGTTTTTATCGACAACACAGGCGTGCCAGAGGTGATTGAGCTTGGTTATCGCCTCACCCACCGCCAGGGGCGGGTGATTTTGGTGGGGGTGCCCCGGGCCGGCAGCGCCGTAAACCTCAATACGCTGCCGCTGCATTTCGGCAAACTGCTCACGGGCTCCCATGGGGGTGAGAGCGAGCCCGCCCGCGATATCCCCCGCTATCTGCGTCTGCTGGAGCAGGGCCGCCTCAGGCTTGATCGCTTCGTGAGTGCCCGTTATCCGCTGGAGGAGATCAACACGGCCATCGATGCGATGCGCAATGGCTCCACCGCAGGCCGCGTGATGATTGAGCTGTGAGCACCACGATGTTGCCGCTTGCTCAAGCGACTGAATGGCAGGGCTGTGTGCTCGCCTACGGCCACTTCAGCACCATCCATCCCGGCCATATCCGCTATCTGCGCCATGCTCGCAGCCTGGGTAAACAGCTTGTGGTGGCCTTGATCGGCGATGGATCAGCTGGCCAACCCAACTCCTACCCATTTAGTCAGCACGAGCGAGCAGAAGCCCTGGGCCTGCTGGGTATCGCCGATTTAATCGTGCCGCTCGAGGGTGATGACCTCGCTGCTGCCATCAGGCAGTTGCAGCCAGAAATGCTGGTGTTGGGCACCGAGCTTGAGGGCTCAGCCAGGCTTGAGCAGCCCCTGGCTCTTTTGCGGGCCCAGGGCGGCAAGGTGCAATTCCATGCCGGAGATGTGCAATACGCCAGTAGCGAACTGCTCAATAGCACTGAGCAAGATCTAAAGCGCCAGCGCCAGGTCCAATTCAAGGCAGCCTGCCGCCGCCAGGGGCTCAGCAGGGATGATCTGCTGAGCTCGATGCAGTGCTGGCCCAACACCAGGCTGATCGTGCTGGGGGACACGATTGTGGATCAATACGTGGCCTGCGAAGCCATCGGCATGAGCGCTGAGGCACCGGTGGTGGTGGTGCGCGAGCTGGCTAAACGCAACTTCATTGGTGCGGCCGCCGTGGTGGCGGCGCACATCCGCTCCCTTGGGGCCCAATGCGATTTGGTGTCGGTGGTGGGCCAAGACAGCACCGCTGAATTGGTGCAGCGCGAGCTGCTGGCCCAGGGCATCGGCAACGGCCTCACCCGCGATCCATCTCGACCCACCACCTTTAAGAAGCGCTATGTGGTGGAAAACCAGAAGTTGTTCCGGGTTAGCCGGCTGGAGCAGCACAACCTGGATTCAGCCATTGAAGAGCAGGTGATCGCCCAGTTGGAAAGCCTGGCGCCCCAGGCCCAGGGCATCGTGGTGTCTGATTTTGTCTATGGGGTGGTGACACCCATGGTGCTGAAGGTGGTGGCGGATCTGGCCCAGCGCCATGGGCTGATGCTGTTTGGCGATCTGCAATGCAGCAGCCAGGTGGGTTCGATTAGCCGTTTCCAGCACTTTTCCCTGCTCTGCCCCAATGAACGGGAACTGCGCCTAGCCCTCCAAGACAAAGACAGTGGCCTTGAAAACCTCAGCCAGCTGCTGCTGGAAAGCACCAGTTGCGAGCGATTGTTAGTGAAGCTTGCCGCCGAAGGCTTCATTGCCTACGACCGCGACTCCCAGGGCAAGTTGACCAGCCAGCCTTTCCCGGCCCTTTCTGTTAATCCCCTTGATGTGGCAGGAGCGGGCGATTCGGTGTTGGCGGTGATGGCCACGGGCCTGGCCAGCGGCCAGGCGATGATGGCTACGGCCGCACTGGCTTGCTGTATGGCTTCCTTAGCCGTGCAAACGATGGGAAATACACCAATTCCTGCCGGTGCTCTAAAAGCCAACCTGGAGGAGGTATTGGAGCCATGAATAGCAAAAAGATCCTGGTGATCGGCAGCAACAGCTTCAGTGGCTCCCACTTTGTGGCAGAAGCCCTGCGGGGAGGCCATCAGGTTTGGGCCACAAGCCGATCAAGGGAGCTAGATCCTGTCTTCCTGCCCTATCTCTGGCTTGATCCGGCTAGAGGGGAGCCCCTGGCCAATCAGGCAAATTTCAGCTTTCAGGCGATCGATCTCAACAGCCAGCTCAGCCAGCTGCTGGAGCTGGTTGATCGGGTGCAGCCATCCCATGTGGTGAACTTTGCCGCCCAGGGGATGGTGGCAGAAAGCTGGTTTAACCCAACCCACTGGTATCGCACCAATGTGGTGAGCCAGGTTGCCCTGCATGACGCCCTGAGGCAGCGGCCATTCTTGGAAAAATACCTGCACGTGACCACCCCTGAGGTGTATGGCAGCACCGATGGGGGCTGGATCCGGGAACACAATCAGTTCGCCCCCAGCACCCCCTATGCCGTAAGTAGGGCGGCCTGCGATCTACATCTCCATAGCTTCCAGAAGGCCTATGGTTTCCCGGTGGTATTCACCCGGGCCGCGAATGTGTATGGCCCCGGCCAGCAGCTGTACCGGATCATCCCCAGGGCCTTGCTCAGCGCCCGCACCGGCAAACCAATGCAGCTCCATGGCGGCGGCTATTCCGAGCGTTGTTTCATCCACATCAGTGATGTGGTGAGGGCCACCCTCCAGCTGGCTCTGGAAGCGGAGCCGGGCAGCACTTGGCACCTATCCACCCAGGAGCCGATCAGCATCCGCGATTTGGTGGAACGGATCTGCCAGCGCTGTGGCGTGGCATTTGATTCCGTGGTGGAAGAGAGTGGTGAGAGACTTGGTAAAGACCAAAGCTATCTGCTCGACAGCACTGCGATCCGTGAAAAGTTTGGCTGGAGCGATCAGGTGAGGCTTGATGAGGGCTTCAGCGAAACCCTGGCCTGGGTGGATTCCCACCTCGACCAACTCCAAACCCTTCCCTGGACCTACCAACACAAAGTATGAAACTTCTAGTTACGGGTGGCTGCGGCTACAAAGGTTCGGTGCTGGTGCCGCTGCTTCTGGCAGATGGCCATCAGGTGGTGAGCGTGGATACCCAGTGGTTTGGAAACTATCTGCCAAATCATCCTGGCCTTACCAACCTCTGCCTAGACATTCGCAACACAGACGCTATCCCGCTTGAGGGTGTGGAGGCGATCATTCACTTGGCCAACATTGCCAACGATCCTGCAGTGGAGCTCAACCCCACCCTGAGCTGGGAGGTGAACGTGCTGGCGGGTCAGCAGTTGGCCGATCGGGCGGTGCGTGCAGGCGTAAAACAGTTTATTTTTGCCAGCTCCGGCAGCGTGTATGGGGTCAAAGACGAGCCAAATGTGACAGAGGATCTACCGCTGGTGCCGATCTCTGTTTACAACAAAACCAAAATGGTGGCCGAGCGCGTATTCCTCTCATATAGGGATCAAATGCAGGTGCATTGCATTCGCCCGGCGACCGTATGCGGAGTGTCGCCTCGGATGAGGCTAGATGTGAGTGTGAACATGCTTAGTTATCAGGCTCTCAAGAATGGCAAGATTACGGTATTTGGAGGTGACCAAACCCGGCCCAATATCCATATTCAGGATATTGCCAATGTATATCGCCATTTTCTGGCCAATTCTGGGATTGAAAGTGGCTGTTACAACGCTGGTTTTGAAAATATCTCGATCCTTGATATTGCAGAGCAGGTTAAAAGTAAGATTGGCGCAGAAATTGTGGTTAGCGCTTCTAATGATCCCCGTTCCTATCGCCAGGATTCCAGCAAGCTAATCGCCACGGGTTTCAAGCAAGCCCATTCCGTGGCTGATGCGATTGAAGAAATCGCCGAAGCCTTTGCTCAAAATATGCTTCCTGATGGCGATCAGTGCTACACCGTGAAATGGATGCGGCATTTGCAATTCTAAATGATTGAACCACTTCGGAATAATTTGAAACCTATGAAAACTCCAATAGAGCTACTTCGAGCCATGACACGGATCCGGATGGTTGAAGAAGAAATAGCAAGAAGATATCCGGAGCAGGAAATGCGCTGCCCTGTTCATTTAAGTATTGGTCAAGAAGCTGCAGCAGTAGGTATGTGCTCTGCTCTTCAACCAACTGACTGGGCATTTTCAGGTCATCGCAATCATGCCCATTATTTGGCAAAAGGTGGAAATCTCAAGGCTATGTTGGCTGAGATTTATGGCAAAGCCACCGGCTGCTGTGGCGGCAGGGGCGGTTCAATGCACCTTAGCGACCAAGCCTGTGGATTTATTGGAGCCACTCCAATAGTAGGCAGCACTGTCCCGATTGCAGTTGGTGCTGCTCTTACTGCTAAACGTGAGGGCAGGGGAAGGGTTGTGGTTGTATTTTTAGGCGATGGTGCAATGGAGACAGGTGTTGTTCATGAAAGCCTAAATTTTGCTACATTGAAAAGCCTACCAATCCTTTTTGCCTGTGAGAATAATTTGTATTCCGTCTACTCACCGCTAGAGGTTAGGCAACCCAAGCATAGGTCTATTTCAGGTCTTGCAGCTGGGCATGGCATTAATACAGTGCGGCTGGATGGAAATGATGTTGAAAATATTTACGCGAAGGCTGCCTCTGCCGTTGCTGAGATTCGAAAAGGAAATGGGCCTGTATTTATGGAACTTTCTACTTATCGCTGGCTGGAACACTGTGGGCCAGGTTACGACAACAATATTGGTTATCGCACTGAAGATGAATTTCAGGAATGGAAGCTACGTGATCCGCTTCAAGTAGTCAGGCGCCAATCATCTGTTGAGCTGAAGACAGAGGAGATTAGTTTGATTCATGGAGAAATCCAGGAAGCTTTTAAGGCGGCAATTAGCGACCCGTTTCCTAGTCCTGATTCGGAAGTCCTTCATGTTTATGCACCACCAAATACTTGCGAGCCAGCACCACCGCGAGGTGATCGTCAGATTACATACGCAGAAGCTCTGCGCGAAGCCCAAGACATGTGCTTAGCCAAGTATGAAAATAGCTACTTGATGGGTCTTGGAGTGCCCGATCCTAAAGGAATATTTGGTACAACAATTGGTCTGCAGGAAAAGTTTGGAAGCGATCGTGTCTTTGATATTCCGTTATCAGAGAATGCCATGACTGGTGTAGCGATCGGCAGCGCTATTACGGGAATGCGCCCTATCCTGACACATCAGCGCCTCGACTTTGCCCTTGTTTCCATTGATCAGATTGTTAATCAAGCTGCAAAATGGCATTACATGTTTAATGGGGCAATGAGTGTGCCTTTTGTTATTCGAATGATTATTGGACGCGGTTGGGGCCAGGGTCCTCAGCACAGCCAAAGCCTGCATGCATGGTTTGCCCATATACCTGGCTTAAAAGTCGTAATGCCTTCAACACCGTATGAGGCCAAAGGTCTTCTTATTGGGGCGATCGAAGACGACAGCCCTGTTATTTTTTTGGAAAACAGGTGGCTTCATTCAACTAAGGGAATGGTACCCGTCAATCACTATAGCCTTGAACTTGGCAAGTGTCGTATTGCAACCTACGGAACAGATATTACCCTTGTCAGCCATAGCTATGGTACAATCGAGTGCCTTGCAGCGGCGACTGAGCTTTTTAAGTATAATATTAGTGCCGAGGTAATTGACATGCGTAGCATGAATCCAATCGATTATGATGCAATCTCACTATCTGTGGCCAAAACTCATAGGCTCTTAGTGGTTGATCACGCTGAGTCAACATGCGGGATATGCTCAGAAATAATCTCTGTCATTTCCGAAACGCTATATTCGACTCTTGTTTCTCCTCCTAAGCGCCTAAGCTTTCCGGCTTATCCCTGCCCCACATCTCATAAATTATCCATTAACTATTATATCACATCCCGAGATATTGTTCATTCTGTATTAAGCTCATTTGGCCGCACTACTGATTATCGTGTTCCTACAGCGCCTGATTTCATGACAAGTCACGATCAACCTAACCCTCTTTATATTGGACCATTCTAGAATCAAATTTAACAGCACACGACATTACCTAATTTTCGTCTCATGACTCCTCCAAATTCTGACCTGAGGTCAAGGATAGTTCAGTTGGTTTGTGCAGGAGGAGGCGGACATATCCCGAGCAGCTTTTCCGTTATTGATATAATTGATTTGGTTTATTCTAGGTATATTACGTCGGCCGATGGTTTACACTATACCTTTACTCTGAGCAAAGGTCACGCAGCCTGCGCTTTATACAGTGTATTGCATAAATATGGATATCTTACCTCTGAGCATCTCAATTCCTACCTTAATTATGACTCCATTCTTGGGGGGCATCCCGATAGTACTAAGGTGCCAGGAGCTGAAGCCTCGGCTGGTTCATTAGGCCATGGTCTTCCTTACACCGTAGGACGTGCCCTCGCTTCTAAGATAGCATCCACTAATGCAATTCACTTCGTATTAGTAGGCGACGGAGAGTGTCATGAAGGAACTATCTGGGAGTCGGCTATCGTAGCCAACAATCTATCGTTAAATAACCTTATTGTACTAATTGACTACAATAAGTCGTCTGATCAAATCTGTCCTCACAACTCTTTGCTAGATCAGTTCGAGTCATTTGGCTGGAAGGTCTTTGAGGCTGACGGTCATGACACTGATGCCATATCGACCGCTCTTGCGCTAGCTGTTAATGATTCATGTAGTAAGCCTCGTGCGATACTATTCAATACAATAAAAGGTTTCGGTGTCCCTATGCTCGAAGGCCACGGTCCATGGCACTATAAAATACCTAATGAGGCTGAACTCACAATTATTATGAAGGCACTTGGACAATGAAGCAATTCCCAACCGACATGAAATCTGCGTTTCCATATGCAGTCGAGTCTATAGGTTTACTGAGTGACAAACTAGTTGTGGTTGTTGGTGACATCGGCCACTCCGCTTTACAAGGATTTGCGAATGAATACCCCAACCGTTATTATAATCTTGGCATTCTTGAGCCAACTCTCGTATCTGTTTGTGCTGGGCTTTCCAAAGAAGGCTATATACCATTGGGTCATACTATTGCCCCATTTATCGCAGAGCGCAGCCTTGAGCAAATAAAGCTCGACTTTTGCTATCATTCGCTCCCAGGAAACCTTATTACAGTAGGTAGTGCTTTTGATTATTCAACTCTAGGATGTACCCATCATTGCTATACAGATCTTGCTCTATTGTCTTCCTACCCCAATACTGAGGCCTGCTACCCAAGTTCGCCTAATGAACTTGTCTCGCTCCTTGCTCAGAGATATGACTCCACTAAGCTTACTTACTATCGTATGAGCAGGGCATCGCATGGCGTAAACTTCGCGGAAGTTTCTTTCGGTAAGAATATCTTAGTTAAAGCTGGCGAAGACATAACTCTTTTGGCCTCAGGGCCTCAGCTTAAGACAGCACTTGAACTCTCTTCTCTGCTTGAATCTCAAGGACTTACCGCTGATGTCCTTTATTGCCATACTTACAAACCTTTTGACGTTGCTTCGCTTACAGAGTCAGTTGCCAAGACTGGTAGACTCTTTGTAATTGAAGAACATATTTATTCAGGAGGGCTTTCATCCACAGCGCTTCTTGCTGCGGTAAAAGCTGTTCCATCTCTTAGGTTTGACTGCCATTGCATTCCAGATCTTTTTATCAGGAAATACGGTAAGTACTCCGAGATTTGTGAAGGCCTAGGTTTTTCTTCTACTTCACTTTACTCAAAAGTGGTTTCACTAATACGCTAATATCTTTCGTAATCTCTATTGTCCAATCCGCAATTATTATGGAGTGGAGATGTATTAATGATACTAGTGATTTCTTTTGATTCTCCCCCTCGAGCTCCCTGTCTTAGGGAGGACGTTGCTTCCCTTTGATCAGTACACCCGAGGACATGTAACAATGAGTATCCGTCGTTATAGCTAGGGTGTAAGGGATAATTTGAGACGGCGAGTGAGTCTTCTCATTGCGGCAGAAAGTGTTCCGGGTTTAAAAGGAACTGGTCACTCATGTAGTGACTATCTACAACTGGGAGATGACCTAGCGGTTGCAGGGGAGGTTGGTCCTACATCCGATACGGAACCAGATGTTGGAATTCTGCAGACATGTTCCTGTTGGAGACGGCTGGCCTAAAAGGCATGTGTTCAGCTGCTACTGCAATGAGCGAATCCTGTTGCCTGAGCTGGTTGAAAGGTGGCTGCAGACTTCCCATGATGCCGATTAAAAGCCTGTGCTCATCTTGAAAAAGTAAAAGGGAGCTCGAGATGCTCCGCGTCTAAGACCAAAGGGAAATCAAGGCTCTATATAGAGCGCTGCAGAACAAAGACTACATAATAGGGAGAATAGTTGCCTTGTTGGTCCTGTGACAAAAGTTTTAAGTCGTCTGGCAAAGCAACGCCGAAGGCTAGCCAACGCTGACTATCTCGTGTTTCAAACTACAACTACTACTCCGAATCGTTGTTCCGAAAGGTCAGATATTGGCCCGGCCACCCCAGCCGGCATTTGCTAGCAATAAAGATGGCTGCCAGTTAGTCGTAGTTTTTGTGAATTTTTACCACCACCATCACTGCCATAGCGGCTTCAAACTCCTGATGTCATATGCGTGTTACAATTGCAACGGCATGGACATTTGTCAGTAGGATGGCGATGTTTATCAAACAGTTCGCTGTGCCAATCCAACGCGCTTGAGCAGAATACCCACTGCTGTAGTCAGCCCCATGGTGTATTGTCAACAAGCAAGCAAAGGAGCGTATTCCATTAACGAGCTACACTTAATAGAGGTTGCTTGAAGGCATCCTAGGAGTGACAGCTTTCCTTAATGTCATCGATTCTTCACTAACCTTTATTATTGGCTATGACTCAAAAGACCATTATCATCTCTGCTTCCAGTGATATCGGATTTGCACTTACAAACTTTTGGCTCCACAAGCAGCATGAAATTATTGGTACTTATCGTACAAAATCAAAAAAACTAAACTCTCTTCAGGAACTTGGACTCAAACTCGTTTATTGCGACCTTTCCTCGCCAGATATGTCCAAATCCATAGCTCAGCTTCAGGATCTATCTGCAGACTGGGATAATCTCATCTTGTGTCCTGGAGTTCAAGACCCTGTAGGACCTTTCCTTGCGACTAACTTTGATTCGTGGCGAGAGTCAATAAACATTAATTTTATTAGTCAAATGAATATTATACATTCTTTATTACCATTTAGGCGACAGGATGCATCAAGGTCTTCAGCGGTTCTCTTATTTGCAGGAGGAGGAACCAATAGTGCCACCGTTAATTATTCTTCGTATACTCTTTCTAAGATAGCTCTTGTCAAGGCTTGCGAGCTCCTGGATGCCGAAGTTACGGATACTCGCTTTACAATACTGGGACCAGGATGGGTCAAAACCAAGATACACCAATCTACAATCGATGCTGGCCCTGCTCTTGCAGGTAGTAATTATCAAAAAACTCTTGACAAGCTCTCTAGTAATGAGTGCAATCCAATGTCAAGAGTGGTTGATTGTTGCCAGTGGGCACTTAATCAGCCACGTGCTATTATCGGAGGTCGCAATATCAGTGTTGTTTTTGATTCATGGGGGAGTCCGGAACTTGACAATGAATTATCAAGTCATCCTGAGATGTATAAGCTTCGCCGAAGTGGCAATAGCTTTGATCCCAGCTCATGATTCTTATCATTTTCTTCTTTAGGTAAACTCCGCACCGTCGTTCTTGTTTAAGGTTTATATCTATCTCCTCTAAAGCTTGCTTTAATTAGTTTTCACTATAAGTATAATCACTTGATTCAAAATCCAGATGTTTACACCCACTTTTTTTCAGGCTCTTGCCTCTATTTCGAGCCTGCACTCACCTTGCTCCAGCATCTACTCATTATTGCGTGAACTAATCAGTACTTGTGTTCCTACCACCGCCTTCTCCAAAACTGAAAATGTACCAGTTGAATTTGGTGAGTTCGGATCAATTGTATTTCCGCTCTATAATTTTGGCAATCTAGACTCGCTGGCACTTTTTGGCATCGACGAGTTGATTCTTTTTTCATTTTATCTCTGCAATAAGACACGCTATCAGAATGTATTAGACATTGGTGCTAATATAGGTTTGCACTCCATTGTCATGAGTAAGATAGGTTGGAATGTCATCGCATTTGAACCAGACCCTCTACATTGTGAAGTATTTATGCGTAACATGGTTCTTAACAAGGCTACTAATGTTGAGATTGTTTCTAAGGCTGTTTACGATAAGAATTCTAATCTATCCTTTGTGCGTGTTGAAGGTAATACAACTGGAAGTCACATTCAAGGTATGAAGAAAGACCCTTACGGTAAACTTTCTGAATTACAGGTTGATTGTGTAGATATTGCCGATCACCTCAACAACATCGATTTTATTAAGCTTGACGCCGAAGGAGCCGAATTCAGCATCCTCTCACGTATTCCTTCAGAATATTTCAAAACTCTCGATATTATGGCGGAAATTAGTACTGATACAAACGCTCAGCTCTTGTTTGATTACATGAAAAGTACTCAAACTTTTAATATTTTTTCTCAAAAAAGTGGCTGGAAAAAGGTAAAATACCTGTCAGATCTTCCCACTTCGCACAGAGGAGGTTCAGTTTTCATTACTTCCAAAGATTCTGTTCCATTCCATTAATCAGCGCTAGACTCTTCCTATGCTTCTTTTGTGTTCATTCGCTTCTCACATATGTTATCTGATTTCCACAGAGACGGCGTTATTATCCTTAATTCTTTATCAGCCTCGACATTCGCCCGACTACTTAGTAGAACAAATTTACATATCCTATCCCTATTGTCCGCCCCCATATCTTCCGACTTGTCTCGTTACCACTCTTGGTTTGCTGATTATGATAATTATCGAGCATATGCTTTATCGCCATCAAACAGACACTTCAGCTCTCAAACTTGGGGAGATACTGATCTCTTTCCCTCTATTAAATCAGCGATTCAACCTCTGTTCCCATTTTCCTACCTAGCTCCTTGGGATGAAGGCCTAGGCACCTCTGCATTTCGCCTTGTAAGGCCAGGCTTTGAGGATGGCTATCCACCGTCTCGCAAGTCTTGGGGACCAGGTGGAAATCTTCTTTCTGTGACAATCCCTCTTATTGGTTTCACAGAGTACGAAAGTCAGGGATTCTTATTTGGAAGCCATCTTCAAGAATATCCCTCATACTTACCATCTGGAAACAGATTTTGCAAGGAAGAGAAGCGTCTCTTAAACTGGAATAGGTATACATTCAAGCGTTTACGGACTAAACCTGGTGACCTTATTGTCTTTCACTGGAACACTATTCATACTGAGCAGATAATAGGACTAAACACCACCCGCCTAGCTCTCGAAGTAAGGTTTTCTCTTGAATCGTAGCCCTTTAAGCTGGATTGGTGGGTTACCCTTTGGACGTGATCTTTGTATCAATGATACTTACGAGATTCTTACTTCCTTAACCCCATCTTCTACATATGTTATTGACGTTGCTGACATCTATTCAGCTGGAAATTCTCTAAAGATCTTGCTTGAACTTTTACCAGATCTTCCGTCAAATATACTCCTAAGTCTTAAACTTGGCTTGGAGGTCGTTTTTTATGACGGTCAGTTCTCCGTTCGGCCACGTTATTGGAAGGAATCGGAACTATTTAATACCTTCTCTAGCTATCTTGAGAAGTTTCCTGCTAGCCGTCTTCACTCTTTTCAGCTACATACTATTCCTGAAGATATTTCATCTATTGATAATGCGATTAGCTGTTGTTTTGCTATGCAACGTATTTTTCCCGACATATTTCTGGGTATTTCTAACATTGAGGCTTATGAATATTTGCAAATTCAACGAATATCAAATAATCTTTTTTCTTTCATCCAGATCCATGCAAATATTCTTGAGCAGCGCCTTCTGTCAGACTTTTCATCTATTGAATCAGTCTCTCAACCCTTATTTTATGTTGCCAACCGGATCCAGGCAAGAGGTATTATTAATACACAATCTAAAGTATTTGAGGATTTATCCAGTCGTTTCAATACTAGCTTGCGTGTGAAAAATAGTTTCACATCACATAAGCAAATGATGCTTGACATTCTCAAGAATCTCGCTAATAAGTATGATTTGTCTTTGCTTGAGATTGCCTATCTCTATATTCTTTCTCACCCGTTACCAATTTCCCCCATCCACGGTGGTCGTTCTCTAGCGCAACTACATGAATCCCTTTCCGTATCTCAAACCTATAGTAAAGTTCAGTTACTGCGACTTCAGAGCCTCCTTGCTGAATACGAGCTGCAGACCCGTCAATTTGCTAATATTTATCCTATGCTAGCTTTTGAAAGGTAGGCCTAGATGACACACTTAGTTTTCGGTGGTAGTTCTGGAATTGGTAGCGCTGTTATTTCTGAGCTCCTCACTGACAGTGTTGATATTGTAAATATAGATCTTAATCCTCATCCTTCTATATTCCTAGCTGATAATTGGGTCGGGGACCTTACTGATGATGTTTTTCTGCTTGATATCCTTTCTCGCATTGATCAGCTTTCCACCATTTCCTCTGTCTTGTGGTCGGTTCGTTTTAGACATCACATTCAGAACTCTTCTGTAAATCTCCTCAACGAAGCTTTTAATGTGGAGCTATTCCCACTAGTAAACCTTATTGAATCACTGCATGATCGAATCATTACTGAATCACCAAGTTTTGCAATTGTCTCATCAATCGCCTCTAGTTATGTTTCTGCCCAGCATTTCTCATATAATATTATCAAGTCTTCCTTGGAGTCTTTTGTTCGCTCTTGCGCTGTCAAATATGGAGAAGCCTCCTCTGCACGATTTAATATCATTTCACCCGGTGTAGTATTCATACCAGGACGGTCAGACCAAATCCCGCTTACTGATCAGAAAGTAGCCCTTCAGCGTTCATCAATACCTCGTCAATCTCCAGTTCACGTCTCTGAGTTAGCCAAGCTAATTGTATTTATCCTCTCCTCTCAATCCTCTTCCTTAAACGGTGCTAACATAATTGCTGATGGAGGCGAATCACTTCTTGACCAGTATTTTGTAGCTCAACGAGTTTTGAACTTTTCATCATGACACAACTTGGGTGGTTTCACACTTCAATTACTGACCTTACTCGTCGGCTTGTTTCAGAAGCGCTTTCGAAAAATTATGTCACATCTGGACCTCATACTAGAACACTCGAGAAGGAGCTTGCTACTATTCTAGGAGTTCCTACGTGTCTTTATACGAATAGTGGTACATCCGCGTTATCGATTGCTCTTTTTGCAAGTGGTGTTAAGAGCGACTCCTTAGTGGCAACATCTGGCATCGGCTGGGTTGCAACGCCACAAGCAATACAACTCACTGGAGCTAAGCCACATATTTTTGACGTTCTGGAAGACCTACCGATCCTGGATTGTTCCAAAATTATTCAAAAATACGATGTATTACTGCCGGTCAACTATAACGGTCGTCATCCTAACCTTTCTCCATATATCGATAAATATCCGAATACAGTTGTTATAGAGGATTCGTGTAAAAGTCTTTTCTCAACATCCCCGATTACAAATCGCCCTTCTGGTACATCAGGATCTTTTGGCTGCTATTCACTGGGTATGATTTCCGCCTTGCCTGGTGCTTATGGAGGCATTGTAGTTTCTAATCGACCAGATGACTACGACAAGCTCTCTGTTATTAAGTGGCATGGCGTTCGATATGTAGATGGTATAGAGCAGTATCATTCGCGCTCGTACAATTTTAAATCTAGTAACCTCCACGCCGCATTTGCACTAGGAATGCTAGATAGTTATCAGGAGCGTCTTGCACGTTTAAGATCAATCTATCAAATGTACTTAGTTGGGCTTAATGGGCTTGAAAATGTTCGTCTATTACCCTCCGATCTATCCGCTGGCGAAGTCCCCTTGCTCATCGATCTCTTTACGCCCTTCCGTAGTAAATATATAGCTGCACTCAATGCTTCTGGTATACCAACTTGTAACTACCACAATTCTTTATCTCATTTACCTGATGTCCATGCTCCTCACCTTGTGAATAGTGAACTTTTTGCTAATGGAGTATTTCATCCACCTTGCGGACCTGACCAAGATCTTTCCACTATTGAACAAGCTATCTCAATAATTCGTTCACTAGGCTAGGCGAATGAAAAAAAATTAAGATATGGTTTAAAAAACATTAGTTTATTTCTCAATAACTCTTTTACGCAATTTTTCGATCTTTTGCGTATACTTTTTGCTTACGTACCTATCATACCCTTTTGCTACAAATTTCCTAGCCCCCATATTATCCCTCTTGTAAACCAAGCATTTTATAATTCTATCCATCCTAGGTCATTTCGTTCATCCATAGCCATCTTCCTTGCGTCTCTTCGATCAAAGTCATTAAGAGAATCTGACCTTCTTGCTGCTTCCTATTTAATCGCATCCTTACCTGAAAACGCAATTGAGCTTGGCGTATTCGAGACGCTCCTTGACTCCGTCTCTCTTAACCAAATTGACTTTCTCCATAATCGTATATCACTTCTTTATCCGTTCACACTAGTTGGAGACTACATTGCTCTTGATAAGCTTCTTATCCTTACAAGGAATAGGCTTAATAAACTCTTAAATAGAGCACCAGGCTTCTATGGAGAATGTTCACACTTTCTCGCTATTGGACATATGTGCCTCCTGTTTTACTATCTTAGGGCTTGTATTCGTGGATCTCTTCAGTTTTCTGGCCTTACACTTGTGTTTTACTATATTCCATCCTGCCTGCCTAACCAACTTTTATTTGACCTTATTTTAAGTTACAGTCAAAATTCTCCAATTAAACTTGATCAGCTTTCTTTTGACTCGCCGCACTTAACATATAACTCATGTTATGATCACGAATTGGAAATTTGGCCAACCGTCTCTAACGGAATTCCTTCTTCCATTCTGGCCCGGGATTACTTCCAAATTCCAGGCATTGAGACGGATTTATTTAATGCAGATTCGTTCTTGCCGTACGACCCAGCCTTGCTTGAGGAGGCTGAGCAGCTTTTTCGGCCCCACCTAAAAGCTGATTGGTTTGCTGGATTACACTTTCGAACAGCAGTAGATGGCAGGTCTTTGCGGAATACATCTATCCAAAGCATTAATCAAGTAGTTAATCACATCCTTTCTAGTGGTGGCCAACCCTTTCTAGTGTCATATCGGGATAACCTTGTTCGTTCATTGGGTGGCCTTGTCACATGTCTACCTGATCTTGCTACCTCCAGGCGTGAGTATGAGCTTCTTCAACTATATATTTGGGTTCGTTCTACTTTTTTTTGTGGTAGTCAAAGTGGCGGTACGCTCCCTCCATCACTCTTTGGTACACCAATTCTTTGGCTTGACTTCCATCCTTCGGCTCACGTTACGTGGCTCAACACCAACGATGTCTATGTGCCTCGTTCTATCTACTCACTCGAACTTAGGCGCTTTCTAACCCATGAAGAATCAATCTCGCCTGTTCATAAATTTTGTCAATCAGAGTGCCCACGCATTGCGTTCTCCCACGGTTACAAGGTATCTGCTGCTTGTCCGCGCTCTATCACTAAGGCTTTCAATACTATTTCGCAACCTGATTACCGTAACCAACATCACAGATGCGTTCGCTATTTCTAAGCTTTAAGCTTTATCTAAATAGTTTTTCTCGATATTTGTCTTAGCGTCTTTCTCGGCCATGGTTATTAAATATTTTTGACTGCCCAGTCATTCTCCAGTAGACATCAGGGATTGCTTGTTCAATATTATTTAGATTTTTCTTTTTTATCATCCACCCCGCCTGAATGGCAGCAGAGTATTGGCATCTTTGCTTAATTTCACCTGATCAGCTCCCATATTCTCATCGGATCGAGTGAATGCAGAATCGTTTATGCAGTCTTTTCACCACCGACCGCAGGACCGCAAATATTGCTGTAAAGAGCTGGTTTGAGTGGCATTGGGCCTCCCTAGCGAGCTAAATCTCACGGTCTTAGTCCCTCCTGTCCCAATAGGTCACCGCAGGCGGATTTGTTTTGGCAATCCTTCTCGATTTATGCGGATGCTGCTGATAGACAGGTACCTAGTTACGTTCCGCTACCCTTGTGAAGGAGCGTTGTAGTGATCAGTTCCACGCTACAGGCCCTGTTCGGACAGCTCCCCTTTTTTTGATCGGGACGTCCTGGCACTGAGCTCTTAATTCGTGTCAAGCCTTTTACGCTCCACCTCAGCCTTTGCTGTGAAAAGGATCTGTCGTTTTCCTCGAACTGGCTGAAAGTTCGTGGGAAGAGTGTGGGCTGGTTGTTCTTGCCATTCAGGTTGACGCTGGCAACCTACTCGAGGCACCAGAGAAAAATGCCTGCCTAGTTCGAAGCGCACCCACCTTGTTCGGTTTCCCTTTCAGATCCATTGTGCTCTGGAGCTCGCTTAGCGCCACTTCCCTTTCTTGATTGATGGGTGATGCCATCATCCCTTACAATAGCGAAGTCAAGCACAGTCGCCTAAATTTGTTAAAGTTTTGGGCCCAATAAACTGAAGCAGCCTTATGAGGGCATCCTTATAGGCCAGGTTTTGCCAGTGGATGCCCTATCAAAAGGATACGCTACAGCCCCGATCTTAGTATTTTCAAGCTATCTACTTCTGATCAGGTCATTAATCAAGCCTGGATCTTATCTGATGCCTGTCCAGCTTTGGCATTCTCTGCAGTTATACACCATTGCTGGCATTATTTGCATTCAGGATTAATCAAACTGTGGCCAAGACGCCTCATGGAGTTGGACTTGGATAACACCCGATCAGGCGATTGATTGCAGCCGCTGTACTGGACAAAGCCATGTTCAAAGAGCTTGCCTAGGCAAACTTTTAAGCAAGCATCTTCGATCTAGAGCCATTGTTTTTATGCAGGCTAGATCCTTGGTTTTGCATCGACGAGCCTGCCGATCAACTTCCCAAATCCAAAAGCAAGTTGCGTCCGTTATCCTCGTTTGCATCGAAGAGTCGATGCTACTGCATCAACGCTAGTTAATTCTTGATCTTGTCTGTTGTCATGTGTGATTAGGCGGCAGCTGGCCTACTGGCGGGATTTGATGTCTATATCGTCAATCACAATCGGGTGCAATTGATCTGGGTGGAGGTGGCCCAGGCGGCCTCTGCCACACAATCGGAATTATGTAAGGCCCACAGATTACTCTGTGGAGATATTAAGTGCTGATTACCCGCACCACGTCTGGTTAATCGATTTCCAATCCGACCAGACAATTGAAGGTCACACACTCATTTTCCTGAATTTCCTGGTTGAATACATACTTGCCCCATTTCCAAGAAAGTTAACGTCTCTCCATTCCTACAACTTTCCCCCTGTGGACTTGATGGAGCCCTGCAATACGTTCCTTCAGCTGTGCGGTCAAGGCTGATGTTAGAAGGCTGACGACGACGTCGCACCGGTAGAGCGTAGCCCGGATTTCAGCTGAACTTGGCATTCATGTAGTCACCTTCTATAACTTCTCGAGGACCTAGCGATTGCAGTTGGTCGTAGTGCCGGCATCGGAGAAGGATCCGAGGTCTGAGATTCCACCGACAAGTTCACGGTGGAGCTGAAGACCGTTGGGTTGATTGCCACTGAACTCAGCTTCTATTGCCGTGAGCGGATCTTATTTACCGAGCAGTTAGACCGCTGGCGCCAGGCATCCCAGAATTCGAACGAAAAGCTAGTGCTCATATTGAATGCAATAACTCCAAATCCTACACCAGGAGAACCAGCGGGCGAACATCCGGCTGCTAAAGGAGCTGCGCCGAAAGGACATGGCGCAGGCGGAGGAGGCAGCACTGCTGATTGCCTCAAAAATGATCAGACCTTCTTGGTAGAGGTCGTGGAAGTTTGACTTCGCCTGATGACCTCATTAAGGCCTTGTAGTTTATCTGGGAGGGCATGGCCAATGGTGACCGTGTCAGTGAGCTGGCCTGGCACTCTGTGTGGGGCTCACTACGCTGCAGCACTAGCACAGCCAGTCTCAGGTGTCGTTGTGGTGTTGAGCGGCAGAATTGCAGTCACCGCTAAGTAGTCAACCGCCTTACCAAATCAGAACGTCAGCGGATCTTACTCGCCTACAACGAGACTAGATTCGCGGCTCAACCGCCAGGTTAGATTGTACGAGTGCTTTCGGACTGTGGACTATATGTTTAGTTCTTCGCGCATTTTAAACTGGTAATACATGCCTACAGCCAGGCCCATCGTCATGGTCGGGCAAGTATCCCAGGATCCACGCCTAATGCAGAGTCTAAGAGTGGCAGGTCCTAATTAAGTGTGTAGCTGTGACATCACCTAACTTCCCACTATCTTGCTTGGGATCTGGCTGTATCTTTATGTGGTGATAGACGTCTGGAGCCGCAAGGGGATGGCTTGGTGGGGCGCCGAACGAGAAATTCCATCCATTACAGCAGATCTCGTGAGCATGTTTTGCTTGCGCAAGCGAATCAGTCGGGGTCGCATGCTGCCGCTGATCCTTTATAACGGCAATGTTAATGCCCTGCTTGCCGCCACACTGGCATGTTGGCTGAAGGAACTTGGCGTGCTAAAATTTTTCTACAGGTAGATGTTATCCAATGATAACCCCTACTCTTAATCGTTTATCTGCACAGCGAAGTACGGGCTTGATTACCCATGTAAACGGTTAATTAGCAAGAACGAGTCCTGTCAGTGGGTAGCGTCATTTGTTGTCAGGAATTAGCACCCGTACTGCTAAAGCGACATCTAGTTTGTGACGACAGAGCAACGTAACTGCGGCCAGGCTGTAGAGACCTGTCGACGCCGTGCTGTCGTCTAATAACAAGCTCACAAGTACATTCCAAGGTGATACTTAAGAGTGACTCCCTGTTCGCGTCAGCTGGAGGTTGTCTTGATCAAACTACCACTACCGTGAGTAGAGGCTATGAATGTTTCGTTGATGATGCTCCTGCCCCAGGGCTGATTCAAAGTCTCATCATGGGTTTGGTTGTGGCTGTTGCCCCACCATCGTCAGCAGCGCTTTGATGTCGTGCATCACGGCCTGCATTCCGGCGCGAATTAACTGAAAACCGCCCAGCCGCAGCAGGTTCATCGCTGCAGTGCGCAGTGTGGCCATCGCCCCAGCCCGTTGCCGCGGGAGCGGAGGGCGTCCTCGTGGCGCTGTGTGTCGCGAATCCAATGCCAGTCCTCAATGCTCCAGTGGACGTGCACCAGTTGCAGCAGGGCTTCTGGGTAGATGCGCAGGCTGGTGAGGAACAAATGGGTCGCCCGAAACGGCTTGGCATCACGGATGCCATCGGCGGTCATCTCCACGATCCAGCCGGTGACAATCCAGGCCTCACGAATGTGCTCTGGGGCTTGTTTGGCGCGTAGAGTCCAGGTGATGTTGCGGCCGTGGCCGATCTCGTGATCCACTGCCACAAATGGATGTGACGCTTTCCCTGGAACTGGGATCTAATCTGGGGATGCAGCGTCTTCTGGTTGCTCTTGACCGTCAGGAGGAAGTCGGCCCCCTGCTCCTGGAGCTGCCGAAAAACGGACGCTGGGTATGCAAGGCATCCGCCTGGATCAGAACGCCCTCAAGATCCAGCTCGCCAAGGAACTGCCTCAGCACCGCCCGTTCATGGTTCTGCCCGGTGGCGTAGCAGGCCTGGCTGATGGCCACGCCCAAGGCGGCGGAGTACAGCGTGACCTGGGCAATGAATGCCTAGCCGTCACCAGCTGTGGGCTCGATCGAACCCCTCAAGGTCTTGCCGTCACAGATCAGCTGGTCGAGATCACTCGCCCCACCTGGGATCTGAGTGATCGTCTAGTCGCAGATAGCGGCGCACAGAGAAGCGACGTCAACCTGGCGGAAAAAGTAATGGAAGGCTGAATCCGAGGGCGGCCGCCTGAGCTCAAGGCCCAGCGCCTCTGTCAGAACGCTGTGATGACGGATGGCAAAGCGCTCCAGATCCCGCAGGCTCTGGCAGCGGCTCAGTATCCCGAGCACCGCCACCAACAGGAGGTACCAGGCCGGAATGCGCACGCTCCGCCGCATCCGTACATCCGGAATCGCCTTGAGGTAGCTGATCAGGTCGAGATCGGTTGCAGCAGAGTCGCTTTTGAGCACAGAGAGGAGGCGATTCCGCCGTCCTCAACTCATGCTGACAGCACTGGCAAGAATGCCCATGACAGACTTTGAATCAACCTTGGGATCGGTCCGACTACCCAAGCCGGCCGTTCACCAGTCAAGAAGACGCTTGCTAGTGTTTGCTGTCATTTGTTGACTGGAACAACTACCGGCACCGCCATTGCGGCATCAAGTTCGTCACGCCTCAGCAGCGCCACAGCGGTCAGGCCGTGGAGATCTGTCGTCACCGCGCTGTGGTCTTCGGGCAGGCGTGCCAACAAAACCCACGCCGGTGGTCACGATCGGCGCGTTGCTGGCGTCAACCGGAAGTGGTCTGGATCAATCCACCACCACCAGAACTCGACACCAATCCAGCTAAATTTGGCGTAGCTGCATGAACAGCAGCAGAGGCGTCATCTTTGCTGGCAGTCACCGCGAGCGAGTGATATTCCCCGAGCAGTTATGAATTTGGAGATAGGCGGCACTTGATGTCAATGCCAAGCCGCTGCCCCCTCTGGCCTCCCTTTTGAGTGAATTTTGTCTCAGCTTGCTGTTTCGTTTTTCAGGAGGCCATACGTAGTCTTAAGAATGTCTGAATAATTTAACCCAGGTTCAATGCAAAACCACCTATACGTTGATTTGATGCTCTTGCTTGTGGTTTTTGATGCACAGGTCATGTGTAACAAATTGGATTTCCAAAGCTATCCTGAATTAAGTGAGTGCCAAAATCAACCAACTCAAAATCAGCTTTGATATTTGGAACAAGATTAATAGACCGCCTAGTAGCCAAAAGAAGTTTTGAATCAAAAAATGCATTTTTGCGAATACAATACTCACTTCCTGGCAGGTGATGTGCTAATAAATTCTCTATACCAGCCTGGAGAACACCATATGCACAAGGCAAACGATCGTAGGCCCACGATTCTCCATAATTGCAATTCAAGCCATAAATGAAAGCCTTAACAGGTGACTTATTAGGTGCATAATTGAATCTCTGCGGCATAAGTAAAACATCTTTCATCCATGCATTAAAAATATTTGGGGTGCCATAAATGCCAGCCATTTGGCCTGTTGCAGAAGGAATCACAGCAATCCCATTTTGTGGAAGTAGTTTTACATTAGGCGTGGATAGTAGATAAGTTTGCAGCAAATGACTTTCAATATTTTTGGGTGAGAGATTGTCAATTGGATAAGTTTCGTAATTGCCATGTGTAAAATCTTGTATCTTAAAATGCGAAGAGTATTTTTGAATAATGCTACTTAAAACTTTGCCTGGGCTAGTACCTATTAAATCAATTGATTTTGTGAATTTGCACAAAATAGAAAGTACTTGATCTAGGTCTTCGAGTGTCGTGTTTCTTCCAGTGCCACCATGATGAAGAGGTGCCTCTCTTACTGAAAGCACAAAGCGAGGTTGTACATAATTTCCAAGAATTGTTCTTGCAAGCACCTTGTTATGAGATGTAAGGCTAATAGGATTTTCACCCGCTACCATGCCGTTCACTGTTAAGCTTTCAAATATACTATATATAGAGCGAGATTGTGCAAACGCAGGATGAACATACTCAGTTGAATGAACTAAAATTCTAAAGATATCCGAAAACGGCCACCTAAAATTAGGGTTTTGATCAAGTAGGGATACAATCTCAACATTCTGAGAAAAATTAGCTAAAATTTCCTGTTTATTCCAAGCTCGCTGGGAAAGAATTGATGAATACAGCTCAAGACCAGCTTGAAAAATGAACTGGTCTCTGTCCCATATAGCTAGTTCTTCGCCTATGTCAAAAAACCTAATTGTTGTTGTATGGGTACCTTCTTTAGCAATAAATTGTATACGATAGCCATGCACAGAGGCGTGTTTAAGTACCCCAAGAATCTCTGGGACGACAACACCCCATCCTTGGTTATGACTAGATAGCGCGTAAAAATAAGTGGGAACATGACTATTCTTTGCAAGTTGCCTCCAGCGTTTGTCGAGCGCATTACGAACCCGATTCAGTAGTATTCCCATTTATGTATAAGAAAGAAAAATTATTCGATGTATTTGAGCAACTTGTATATTCCCTCTCTTACCTGCAAAAATGAAGTGATAACCAAAAACTACAATGCATAGCAGGAGGCTTGCCGCATGCCGGATGTGAACTAACGTAAAAATACTGCTCAATGAGCAGGGTATTCTGAGATCATTCTTGAGGGGCGAAGCAAACATGATCCTATAGACTAAAAGTGTACCCATTTAAACATGAAAGCCTCAATAATTTTTGCCTGTCAGAATGATACGCCTGATCTACGCCCTGTGATAAAGTAAAATCGCATGCTTTAGAAACTATGTTCTTCGTTGATTCTTCAGTGATAGGGGAAAAGTATTTCGACATGAATGTTAAATCATAGCAATCATAGTATATCTTATGATTGACTATGCTTGGCAGCCAATGCGGCGATACCAGAGAAACATCTTCTGCTGCAAGACATTTATACAAGGGAGTGCTGATTTGTAGAGCAGAGCATAAACATGAGTATATCTCACGCCATGTTGACTGAATTTGTGAATAATGGAATAGGTAATATTGTGGGAGCTCTGCTATTGCATTGGGAAGACTCGAAATTATTGTAGAAAGCCCATATCCACTACCTATCGACCAAGGATGATCAATATCTCCCAAAAATGGTATCGGCATGCCATCGGTAATATAAGATAAAAAAGCCCTACCAGGATTTCCCAAGTAAACTGGGACTGATAATCCTATTGTATGGCCCAAACGAATTACTAATGTTTTAAAAGGAGTATCATTAGATAATTTGCACAAGCGCAGCTCGGCCCGATATTTATTAATTGCATAATCCCATGAATCGGAAATGTTAATGCTATCCTCACGATAAGGCCTGTCTTGCGTGAAACTGCGCTCATAAAAAGCTGTCGTAGAAATATAGACGTAACAATATCGAATACGGCCAAATAAGCAATGCAGATGAGATGATATATCATTAGATGTATAGGCAATAAAATCTATGACAAAGTCATAACCGCCGTACATTTTATCAGAAAAGTCTGTACTTAGCCTGCTTAGATCATTAACATGTATAAAAGTAGCCCCGATTAGCCTGAGCTCGGTCTCAAGCGAAGGATTGGTCCCACGAGTGATGCAATGAACTGTATGGGAGCAGGTCAATAATTGACGTACCGTTATCGAGCTGAGATTTCCGCTGCCTCCCAGTATTAAAAACTTCATCAATACATTGGCAGCAGATCAAAAGCATATGAGTCGATATTGTCAAGACAGCCGTGAGTTAGTACTGGACATTTTGCACAGTTACAATGTACTTTGCGATTATGACTGAGATGATTGCGCCTTAGTTCGTTCATGCTCGAACCATTCCATATCCCTAAAAGTGACGATGAATTAATATCGCCAATTATAAGCGAATGATTCCAGTCCTGTACACAAGCACTTACTGTTCCATCTGAATTAACAACCATCATGTAAAAGATGAAAGGACAGACTTCTCTTGGAATGAGTTGTTGACCATAATGCCCGGCTTCGTAAACTGGGTCAATATAATTAAAGTGAAATTGAGGCCAGTTTGGCTGCAAACCCTCAAAGAATACTTTATCAGCAAAACCACTAAATAAATCGATAAATAACTTCTGCTCATCCATATTCAGGTGTTCCTTGATGCACTTCACATATATAACGGTTTTACCACTGATGGAGCAGAGGTACTTAATTTCCTCCACGACCTTATCAACATTTATATCTGTTTGCGTGAACTTCTTATAGTGAAGAGCTGATAATCCGTTAAGGGATACATTTATTTGATCTATTCCAGATGCTATGAGATCCTCGGATAACCCTTTGTTAAGTAGTATCCCGTTAGTTGTCGTATCAACTCGGTCTACGTTGGCTGATTTAGCCATAGTTATGAATTGAGATAAATTCTTATTAAGAAGAGGCTCGCCTTCTTTGTATAATCTTAATATAGAAAGAGGAGTGTCGAAGTTGTTTACATTTTCAATAATATTCTCAAATGTCTTTATGGTCATTTGACCCTGAAATCTACCTGTGCTTTTGATAAGCTTTGGATCGCCAGTTGGACAGAATTTACATCTCAAATTACATGCGCTAGAAGGGTCGATCAAGAGTACATGAGGCTGTGCCAGCGGTAGCTGTGGTCCAAGATTTGGCCGAAGCCCTAATGTTCTATCAGCTAGGTTAGTTATTTTCATATTTTAAAAGCAGATCTGACGTGTAGGAGTCAATATCATCAGGCATGCCATGTGTCATTTGTCCACAGCCGCCACATACTGGATGTGCTTTTCGCTCACCTCTTAGAAACATTAGGCGGTATTGTTTCATCTGGTCACTATTCCAGATTTCTTTAACAGATTGTTTTCTTACATCCCCAATTAGCAGCTTTCTGCCCCAGTCTAGAAAACAGAGACTTACGGTTCCTTCAGGATTTATTGAGAACGAGTAAAATGGGTAAGGGCATGTTGAAACTTCTTTAATGGCCTGCCCATAAATACCTCTGTCTTGATTCGTAGTTACACCGTTTCTAAGTTCAAACTCGGGCCAGCATGACATAACACTCTCAATCCAGATTCCATCTGCTATTGGTCCAAAAGTATCTATAAACTCTTTCTTCTGGTAGTCATTAAGCCCATCGCCGTTGATTTTAACAATTACCTCGCAGTTTTCTTTGTATTTGTAAAAACTACTAACATTGTCGACGATGTCTTGGAACTTTGTTAGGCGATATCCCGAAAACTTCATATACTGCTCTTCGTTCATACCCTCGATTGAAATATTAATTCGATCAAGGCCTGCTTCAGCGAGTTCTATTCCCACATCCGCTGTAAGGAGAGACGCATTTGTGGTTGTGTCAACTCGATCGCAGTATCCAGAATTTTTGGCGTATTTGACCATATTGGCAAGTTTTTTGTTGAGGAGTGGTTCTCCATCTTTGTATAATCTTATAACTTTTACCTTTTCGTCAAAGCAATGTAAATCATCTATTATTTTAACATATAGCTCCCAATCTAGTTGCTTAAGAGGTCGTCCCACTTCCTTCATCAATTCGCTATCTCCTGTCGGGCAGAAGCTGCACTTAAAGTTACAAGCATCGCTTGGATCAATAAAAATTACAAAGGGAGTTGATAATGGCAATACAGTTTCAAGCTTTGTCCTATTTTTCAGATCAATTCTAGGCTTAAAGGTTGGCTCAGTCATTGAGGATTAATTTTTGGAATGGACGCAAAAGCTGTTGCTATAGATTAGTAATATTCTATGCTTCTTGTGGTTAGTGTATGTTGGGCAGATTCCGCTCTAAAGAGTTGTTAGATTAGTAACTGTCGTCATTACTTGAATTCACCCAAAAGCGACGTGCCTAATCATTATACACTACTAGAGAGAATCCATACAATGCTCTTAACGAAAGTTGCTTTTCCATCAAATCCCTTACGGTTCATCGTCACTCTAGCACATATATCGCTAAGCTATTTATGGATCTTCGTTAGCGGAGTTGAACTCAGTGGTACTGGTGTTCTGGCCCAAGAAGGGCGCCGACAAAGTATCCCTTGTCTAGATGTTCCCAAGGATTTACAAGCGCCTTAATCATCCCAATAGTTTTATAAGACGCTGGCCACTAAAGGGAAGTTTTCAACGCCTTCATTTAATTAAGGTATTTATTGCACATAATGCCTTGTTGTGTGCGATTGAAAGGGGCTTCTTCTCTCCTGAAATAGGAGTGTGCTCAAGCACTGCTTGAAAGTGTCACTAAATATTCTTTTGCTGGAGGTTTTAATATATCATACCACGGATTGAATGGGTTGTGGTTATAACTTTCTAACGGCAACCATTGGTTGGATAAGCCTTGGTCAAATCCTAGGCAAAGTTGGTTTATTATAGTGCATTGCACAGAACTTATAACCCTTTTAGGTATCATGCATTTTAGGATGCTTTTAATATTGCCAAATAATAGGCCATTTAGAGCACAGGAACCCGGATCAGTAAGAATCAATTCACTATCTCCAATTAGCGATAATCTCTCATCAAAGCTATGGCCTAAAGGATTTATTATTTGATAGTCTAGCTCTGCGAGGCGATTACAAAAAATGGCATAGTCCATAATTCGATCATTTTTTTTGCCGTCAGCCCTCGTAATATATATTCTTTTCCCTGAAACTGTTTGCCGATCTAGAGTTTGTTTTTCGATTACTCCCTTTAGCCCTGTAATTGCATTACTATGCTCATCTATGCAGGGTATTACAATATTATGGAAAGAATGTATGCCATTAATGCGAGGGAGCACATAATGGTTTTTTTTACCCTTCAAGACAGATTCTAATATGGATTTGTGTAGATCAATGTAATCATCTGGAACTAACAGGCTTTCAAGGGATGAAAGATATGGGTATGCTAGCGCGCTTTGATAAAGTGCAGCAACCTTATTGGCCACAAAATGGCCAAAATGAGATTGACCACCTATCCCTAATAACGGGTATTCGGAGACATAATTGAGATGATAATTAAATTCTCTTAGCTGACACTCATAAGTTTTTTCTTCTATCTCCCTAAAAAACGGCCAATGACTACACCAATCAATTGAATCATTCCCTATGTACAGCATATTTCTGCTATTAAGCGGAAAAATAATTTTGTCCCCATTATCCCAATACCAGCATAGAAATCTTATTTTTGAAAACAATGCGTACCCTGTTTCATAGTCATTCCGCATCATGCCATATAGGAGTGCCAATGAACTACTTGTCATTCCTAGTGAGCGGAGCCCTCTGATTTGATTTTTTGTGTGTTTATCTTTAACTGTCTGGCGTGTTACCGTCAGTGTTTCAAGATATTTATCCTGACTTGCCCATTCGCTAAAATTGTTGGTAATCTTGATTTGCATCTTGAGTTTGTTAATAATGGTTGGTTTGTGCTACAACTGTATTATAGTATGGTTTGTTGACTTTGCTGGCAGAAGGGGCTCTTGTGTAAGCTTTTCTATATTTTAAATTGCTGTAATGACTATTACTCTCATTGACTTCCCTTTTCCCCAATATTTAAGTGTAAATTTCCCCATGTGTCTCCTTCCCATTGGGGTGAATTTTGGTTATTTTTCTGATAAGATTCAGTCAATGTCCTCCCCTATTGTTGTCCATGCAATGCAGTCTCAGTCGTGAGCAGTTAACTAACTATCTCTCAACACAATTATTTAATTTTTTTCCAGATTTCAAGGAAACTCCTCCCCTTAGTAGAATTATTCCAAGAGCTTTAGAACGACTTGAATTCTGCTTCGAAAAAATAATCTATTCTTCATATAGGCGTCAAGGTATTTTCTATTTTAACCATCTAAATGCCGACCAGTACACAGTTTTCATATACTTTTGTTCGAATGTAGCATATTCTGAATTGTGTAACCTAAATTTAGCTGAAAAACTTTTTTATCTAAATAAAATTATGCACTCTTTTCACTGTATGTATGACACTATTCTTCCAGATATATTCCTTGTTGTTCATGGAACTGGGATAGTTCTTGGAAAGGCATCTTACAGTAATTATTTTGTTGTCATGCACGGGTGTACGGTGGGAGCAAACAGCTCTTTTGAAATGCCATACCTTGGGGAGTTTTTATTTATGTACCCAAATAGTTCTATTACTGGCAATAGTGTTATTGGCAAGAATACTTGTGTTTCAAATGGATCACTAGTTAACAATGAATTAATTTTGGAAAATAGTTTAATTTTTGGATCAACTCCATATTTAATAATTAAAACTAATCGCGCTGATAGGCTCTCCCATGTTTATCAGGTTTAATTTAATTTAGGTTTTTGCGCATAGGTTTTGGGTTATTTTTTTTACAAGAAGATTTATGCTTCTTGATTTGGGAAAATAATTCTCGTAATGTAATGGAGTACCTTTGGTTGGCGCCTTCCATATAGCTTTACCGTTTTCTATTTCTCCTGCTATATAGTTTGATATGCTGTGAAGTCTTTCTTCCTCTTCGCTAGAGCCCTTGATAAAATTTAGGGCTTTGGTCGAGCTAAACGAAGTGAGCAAAAATGCTAATAAACAAATGTCCATATTGCAAGACTGTATTAATTTCGCATTTCTTTTTTGTTTTGGTTGTCTGCTTGCTGATTCGAGTATTAAATTGAAAGTATCTTTGTTTTTTTCTTCACAAAATCTTTTTTGTATTTCAGTCGCTGATGCTTCTCCCATCCACTGACGTAATGACGCAGATCGGGCAATGGGTATAATTGATTCCACGAACTCATCTGCGTTGGAAACTAGTCGGCCTGTTCTTTGATCAATAATTATGGCAGATTCTGCAGGATTGCTAAAGCTTATCACGGGCATTCCCGATGCCATTGCCTCCAGTATAGATTGCTCTCCCGTTCCATAGTGACTTGGCGAAAGTGGATATACAAATATATCTGA
Organism: Cyanobium sp. WAJ14-Wanaka; assembly: GCF_024345375.1. Lineage (NCBI taxonomy): Bacteria > Bacillati > Cyanobacteriota > Cyanophyceae > Synechococcales > Prochlorococcaceae > Cyanobium > Cyanobium sp. WAJ14-Wanaka. The sequence continues at coordinate 434,972 of NZ_JAGQAZ010000002.1, forward strand.
ATTGAGTAGATAATCATGAATGTTTTCCTTTGGTCCCAGGAATCTAATCCTATGGGCATCATTTGGAATTTGACGTGATATGTATTCGTGATCTGGTCCTCCAATCACTGTTAAATCAAAGCCCATTCGGCTTAGCCGTGACATAATTTCTATTGTATCTGGGTGAAGTTTTGAAAATGAAACGGTTCCGATATATACAAGTCGATGTGCTATTTTAGGATATTTTCTCTTGTGAAACATTCTTAGATACGGTCGAAGATCTCGTGACGAATGAATTGTAACAAACTTTTCGGGATTTACCAAAATCTTGCCAGCGAGAGTAGCGGCATTCTTGGATATACTTGAGCTAAAAATTACCTTATCGCACATATCTATCAGAAATTCAGGGATGATGCATGGTTCGTAGAGTCCGGAAATATGGCACCAACATATAAGACGAGATGCTGGTAAGCCATCCTCAATTAGCAACCTACTCAAGAGTGGGTGGTTCCAGTAGTGCAGAATTACTATGTCTGCAGCATTAATTATTCCTCGAAGCTTTTCTTTCTTGTGTTTCCATAGGTTGTCGTGATATGTTATCTTTTCAGAGTTTAGGGTTTGAACCGTTGCTGGCTTGCAGGTATCAAGGCATGCTATTGTATGTTTTGTAGAAGTATCATCCCTTGCATTTTTGAGCCAATCTACGAGAACCGATCCAACTCCGCCTCCTATATGTGGGGCAAGGTGAAGCACCTGCAAGACTTCTTGTTTCATTGGCTTTGTAGCATGTTAAAAAGAATGGGTTTAGGGTATGCTGATGCCCATGGTTACTGTAAACCTGTGAGGTTTGCCTAGCTAGGCCTAGAGAGCTAGGTCAATCTTTTCGGATATGTGCCTGGTTTCACCAGTTCAAATTGGTGTGATTGGCTCTTTGAGATGCCGGTTTAGCTGTTGTGTCTCACCACGTTGATCAGGAGAGCAGCTCGTTGAGCCGCTGCTTAGGGGATCGGCTGCCGAGGGCTGAGTGTTTCCTGATCCGGTTTTAGATCGATAGGTAACGGGTAGCCAGGCGTTCCGCTCCTGGGAGTCCTGGAACGGCATGGCATAGGCCCATTTCTTGCAGAGGGTCTGGATAAACCGCTCGGCCTGCCGTTCGTGCGAGGCGTGTAGGGCCTGGTGCGGATGTGCTTGAGCTTGAGGACGCTGCAGGCCTTACCAAAGTTCTTGGAGATGTAGGCCGAACCGTTGTCGCTCATCACCTGATGGCACTCGACGCCCTGGCCGGTGAACCAGGCCACGGAGCGGCTCAGGAAGCCGATCGCAGTGGCTTGCTGCTCATCAGCAAGAACCTCCACATAGGCGAGCCGCGTGGCGTCGTCGATGACCGCGTCTATCGGATCGTAGCCGACGCCTTTGGAACGCCCCTGCTGCCGGTTGCCGGTGATGCGGTGACCCACCTTGCGGAAGCGGGCCAGTTTCTTGACGTCGATGTGAATCAGGTCGCCCGGCGTCTGGCGCTCATAACGCTGCACCACAGGTTTGGGCTCTAGGTTCCGCAACCGCCCCAGGCCCAGGCGGTTCAGGCTCCTTGCCACGGTGGAGAGGGGTGTAACCAGCAGTTGGGCGATATGACGCAGGTGCAGCCGCTGAAGGCGCAGCTCCACGGCGCGCTGGAGGCGGTTCGGATCGAGCGTCCGCCGCTGGGTGCGGCGAACACTGCGTCGATCCGCCAGCGAGGGTTGACCACCAGAGCGGTAGCGGGCCAGCCACTTGTAGTCACAGCGCAGAGAAATCCCTGCTTCTGCGGCCAGTTCTGCCAGGGGGCGATGGTCGTTGAGGTGTTGAGAAACCAATCGCAGCCTGCCCTTCTGCGTCAGACGGGCATTAGCGTGTGTATGCATGGGAAGTGAGGTCTCGGTTGGGCGGAGCTCTTATTTCGTATATGAGTCACATGTGCTTTGATATAGAGTTTTCTAGTTGTCAATCAGCTTAAAAGGTCGATTTTGCTTGTATCTGCCCAATAGGCAAGGGGCTCATCTTGCCTATCAGGATAACCTCCAAGCTTCAGAACTATTGAAGAGAGAGAGTTAGTTATTTGTTCTTCGGCTAATTCTCTCAATGAAACTGGATTCCCTGAGCCGCAATTGTAAATCCCTTGAGCATATGGATGATTAGAAAGCTTCAGGAGAAGCTTGGCAACTTGATCTACTGGAACAAAATCACGAACTTGACGACCAGAGCTCATTGCAAATTCCGGATCGTGTTGATCAATTGCACCCTGTAAGGATGGCAGCAATGAATTGGGATTTTGTCCTGTGCCAAAAGGGTAAAAAATGCGAATCCAACACCATTGAACTTCTTGTTTGTTAAGGCGGCTAGTAATGACCCTGCGCAGGCTGTCTTTTGCAATTGCGTAGCAGTTAACAGGATCCGTTAGCTGATCTTCTTTCAAAGGTCCATTCTGCATCCCATATTCGTAGCACGTTCCAGCTACTACAAGACGCTGGAGGCCTGACGCTACCAGCTGCTCAATTAAATCGAGACAAGCCGGCAAATTACGGGTTACATGAAAAGGTTCTTGATAATTAGGAAGGCCTGGCCAGCTCAACAAGATGGCATGCGTTGGCTGTCGATTTAGCAAAGTCTGCCAAGTGGAGGGATCGAGCAGATCAAAATGGTGCTCTGAATCTGAATTGAGATGACTCCAACAATGCAGGCAGGTATCCGCCGCCTCACGCTGAATGGCGCGTCCTATGAAACCTTCACTACCCAGAAGATGAATAGTTGTCATAGCTACATCTCAGTAATCATTGGCTTTTCGTTCAAACGCCGAGAATCTACCTTGTGCACGTCTCCGCGATACCCAGCCCAATGTTGCAGTTCAGGAATTGCAGTTACCAGCTCAATCCCAGCAAGATGCTCTCGCAACTCCTCTATCAGATTCCAGGGTAACACCAGCAGGGCATCAGCTTTCTGAGCAGCCAGTTGCTCTGGGCTTATCACTGGAATATGGCTGCCAGGTAGGTATTTATTCTGCTTGCTGGTGGCCCGATCAGCCACGGCAGCTAGCAGGTCTGAGCTGATACCGGCGTAGTTGAGCAGGGTGTTGCCTTTAGCTGCTGCGCCATAACCCAACACCCGTTTTCCTTGGCGTTTGGCCTGCAGCAGAAACTCCAGCAGACCGTGCTTGGCCGCCTCGGCCCGCTGCTGGAAACCGGCATAGGCCTCGATCGATTCCAGGCCGGCTTCCGCCTCAAGTGCCAAAACCTCCGCCACCGCTGCAGTTGGCTGCGCCGTGCCCCCATAGGCCAGCCACACCCGCAGGCTGCCGCCATGGGTGGCCAGCTGCTCCACATCCACCACCTCCAGCCTGCGCGCTGCGGCGATCAGCTGCACCACCTTGAGGCTCAGGTAGCTGTAGTGCTCGTGGTAGATCGTGTCGAACTGGTTGCCTGCCAGCAGCCGCAGCAGGTGGGGAAACTCAATGGAGGCGCGGCCGCTGGGTTTCAGCATCCTGGCAATACCGGCCACAAAATCGTTGATGTCAGGCACGTGGGCCAGCACGTTGTTGGCCACCACCAGATCGGCCTGCTTCAGGTCGCTCGCCAGCTCCACCCCAAAGAACCGCTCAATGGTGGTGATCCCCTTCTCCCGGGCCGCTGCTGCCGTGGCCTGGGTGGGCTCGATGCCCAGGCAGGGGATACCTCGTTGCTGCACGTATTGGAGCAGGTAGCCATCGTTTGAGGCCAGCTCCACCACCAAGCTTTGGGGGCCCAGATCCAGCCGCGCCACCGCAGCCTCCACAAACCGCTCGGCGTGGGCGCACCAACTGCTAGATGTGCTCGAAAAATAGGCGTAGTCGGCAGTGAATAGCTCCTCGGCCGATGCATGGGCTGGCAGCTGCACCAGCCAGCAGCTAGTGCACACAAACACCTGCAGCGGATAGGTAATCTCTGGCAGTGCCAGCTGCTCCCGGCTCAAATAGGCGTTGCTGGGCGGCTGGTGGCCCAGGTCGATCACCGTGTGACCTAGGGGTGAGCCGCAATGGCGGCAGCGGTGCTGGCTCATGGGAAAAATTTAAGGGTTGGCAACTGCAAATCCCGCTCGCTCATGCCCTGGGGCGGCAACGGCCAACTGATGGCCAACTGGGCGTCATCAAAGCGCACGCCGGTTTCAGCTTCTGGCACCCAGGCTCCGGAATGCAGATAAAGCAACTCACTGCTGGCTTCCAGCACCTGAAAGCCATGGGCACAGCCCTCTGCGATAAGCAGGGCGTTGGATGCGGCTGCAGAAAGTTCCACGCCATGCCATTGGCCAAAGCTGGCTGAGCCTGGCCGCAGATCCACCGCCACATCCCACACCCGGCCCCGCAGGCAGCGCACCAGCTTGGCTTCTGCATGGGGATTGGCCTGCAGGTGTAGGCCCCGCACACTGCCCACCGCTTCTGTGCGGCTGATATTCACCTGGGCAGTGGCGCGATCGCCCCAGGCCTCGGCAAAGACCGGCTCCTGGGCGCGGAAGGCATTGAGGAAGGCCCCACGTTGATCAGCGAAGGGCTGGCCCACCAGCTCGATCACACCGGCGATGGGGGTTGGGCGAGATTCAGTGGCCATCGACGCGGTCCATTTGATAGGTCTCTAAATCGGCCAGGCAACACTCCAGGGGACTAGCCCCCTCCTGCACGGCTCGATACCAGTTCACCGTGCGCGCCACGGTGATGGCAAAGGTCCAGTGGGGCCGCCAGCCGAGTTGGTGGTGGGCTTTATCGATCTGCAGGTGCAGGCGACCAGCTTCATGGGGGGCATTGGGATCGGAGAAATCCCGCCAGCTGCCATGCCAATGCAGCAGGGCCTCCTCAATCAGGGCCTGCACGCTGCGGTTGGCCTCCAGCGCCGGACCAAAGTTGAAGGCACTGGTGTAGGGGTTGGCCGGCCCATGGGCCACAGCCAATTGACCGGCCAGTTTCTCGGCCAGCAACAGGTAGGCACCAAGGGGCTCGAGCACGTGCTGCCAGGGTCGGGTGGCCTGGGGGTTGCGGAGCGCTATGGGCTCGCCCGCTGCAAGTGCACGCATGGCATCGGGCACGATCCGGTCGTCTGCCCAATCGCCGCCGCCGATCACGTTGCCGGCCCGGGCTGTGGCGATCGCCAGATGGGGGGTTTGGTGGCTGCCATCACCGCAAAAACTGGCCCGCCAGCTGGCGATGGCGATCTCAGCTGCAGCCTTGCTGGCGCTGTACGGATCATGGCCGCCGAGACGATCATCCTCGCGATAGCCGTAATCCCATTCCTGGTTTGCGTACACCTTGTCGGTGGTCACCATCACCACCACGCAGGGATGCTGCAGCGGTTTGAGGGCCTCGAGCAGGTGCAGCGAACCCTGCACATTGGTGGCCCAGGTGCCCAAGGGATCGGCGTAGCTGCGGCGCACCAGGGGCTGGGCGGCCAGATGCAGCACAACTTCAGGCTGCACCTCAGCAGCGATTGCCGCCAGGCCAGCAGCATCGGCCAGATCAAGCAGGTGATGGCCCGCCAGCCGGGGGGCCAAATCGAGCTGATCAAATAGGCCTGGCGTGGTTTCTGGCGCCAGTGCCACCCCATGCACCTCAGCTCCGAGCTGGGCGAGCCAGAGGGCCAGCCAGCTGCCCTTGAAGCCGGTGTGACCCGTGAGCAACACGCGCCGGCCTTGCCAAAAGGCTGGATTCAGATTCACCACAGCTTCCAGGGGGCCTGGCCATTGGCCCAGAGCTCCTCAAGGCGGGTGCGGTCGCGCAGGGTGTCCATCGGTTGCCAGAAGCCTTTATGCCGGTAGGCACTCAGCTGGCTTGCCGCCGCCAGCTGGGGCAACACATCCCCTTCCCAGCTGGTGGCATCGCCAGCGATTCGATCCAGCGCCTCTGGCTCCAGCACAAAGAAACCGCCGTTGATCCAGGCGTTATCGCCATCGGGCTTCTCCTGAAACTGGCTCACCGCATCACCGTCCAAATGCAGCGCCCCATAGCGCCCCGGCGGCTGCACCGCCGTAAGCGTGGCCTGGCGGCCATGGTTCTGGTGATGGCCAATCAGGGCTCCAACATCCACATCTGCCAAGCCATCGCCATAGGTGAAGCAGAAGCTGCTGCCATCTAGATAGGGGCGCACCCGGCCCAGACGTCCTCCGGTGTTACTCATTTCACCGGTGTCCACCAGCGTCACCTTCCAGGGTTCACTTTTTCGCTCATGCACCTCCATGTAGTTGTCTTTATCCATATGGAAGGTGACATCACTGGTGTGTAGAAAATAATTGGCGAAATACTCCTTGATTAGATAGCCCTTATAGCCGCAGCAGATGATGAACTCATTGATGCCAAAATAGCTATAGATCTTGAGAATGTGCCACAGGATTGGCTTGCCGCCCACTTCCACCATTGGCTTGGGTTTTAGGTGGGTTTCTTCAGATAGACGAGTGCCGAGGCCGCCGGCGAGGATTACGGCTTTCATGGCCAGGTACTGGCTACAGCTTTGCAGTATATGAGACGATCTAGTTGGTTCCTAATCCCAAGCTGATCGATGGGGGTGCCTTGGTTTTGTAGGTCGGTCAGCACATCCCAATCGCTGGAATCGCCCCTGCCTGCCCTTCCTGAAGTCTTGGTAGGGAAAATTTTGCACTTTGCGATTCCGTACAGGCTGTACAAAAGCCTTGAAAGTGCCGCGCGGATATGCCCGGCAGCCATCTTGGCCAGCATCCGTAGACGCTGGTCACGCCATTGAAGAAGTCGATCCACACCGATGTAGTGAAACGTCGTAGCGAGGCCAATGCCCATCGGCCGACACGGCCATCAAGGCTTCCACGCGCGCTTGGGCAATGAGCAGTCGGTCAAAGAGATCGGCATGCACCAGCAGCCAGGCTCTGATCGCGAAAGTCGGCTGGTGACACCGCCAACTTGCCGAGACGGTGCTTGATGGCCACCCCCCAGATGCTGGCCACCGACACCACGCAAGCTTCTCGGCACATCAGAGCATGATTTGGGTGTCGAGGAGCAGGCGCATCAGCAGCCAAATAGCTCCGCCACCTCCTTATCCATAGCCTTAGTGAAGGCCGCATCCACCTGGTCTTGCGCGAGGTTTGCCGCCCAGTCCCCCAGGGCTGCAGGTCGTGTCAAGCCAACGGCAGTCGCGCAGGGCACCAACTTCACCTGGGCTTTGCCGTGGCTGGCGATATTTACCTCCTCCCCGGCCAGGGCTGCCTTCATCAGCAGGCAAAGCTAGCTTAGCCAAGAATTAGGTTGGCTTTCGCGGGCGAGGTCGGCGCGTCCTACCAAGGCCTGGAATCGCCTCCTGAATGCCCTGGTTGAAGTTTTTGTGGCGGAAATTTTGAGTTTTCCGATTCCGTACAGCCTGTACAAAATCTTGGGCAGTGGTGCGCTGATATCCCCGCTGGCGACTGCTGCAACTCATATGGGCCACGCCCAGCGAACTGACCTAATCTGAAATAGTCCACAGGCCTGGGGTGATGGCCCTCTCTGCAAGACCAGTCACACCCGTCGATCTGCAGCTCACGCCAGAACAGTTTGGCCTTCTGTGTGCCGAGAACAGTGGGGCGGTGCTTGAACTCACTGCCGATGGCCAGGTGCTGGCAATGACGCCCACAGGCAGTGAAACTGGCGGGCGTAACAGCGAACTTGCATTCCAGCTGCAGCGCTTTGCAAGATCAAGCACCACCTGGAAGGCGTTTGATAGCTCCACTGGCTTCCGCCTGCCCGACGACTCCGTGCTCAGCCCCGACGCCTCCCTGGTGCGTTTAGATCGCTGGCAGAACCTCACCCCCGAGCAACGCCGCGGCTTCGCCCCCCTCTGCCCCGATCTGGTGGTGGACTTGCCAGCCCTACAGACGAAGGCCCCCGCGCCCTCACGGCCCTGCGCAGCAAGATGGCTGCCTACCAGGCCAACGGCGCCCGGCTCGGCTGGTTGTTGATTCCCCACCAACAGGCTGTGGAGGTCTGGTCCTCCAGCGGCGATAAACAGCGATTTGAAGGACTCAGTGTTTTGGAGGCTGGACCGGAGTTTCCTGAACTTCAGTTGGGGATTGAGGAGATCTGGGCGGGCTGAAGTTTTTGTGGTGGAAATTTTGCGTTTCGCGATTCTGTACAGCCTGTACAAAAGCTTGGACAGTGCTGTGTGAACTCTGCCGATCGCCAGGGCGTGAAAGCCGATCCAGAGGTAATTGGGGTTGGAAATTCGAAATTTTACAGCCCCCCATCTGAACTTAAAATATAACCAGTGGCAGATTCGTCTGCATCGAAGCTACCTTGCATCCAATGCCTTGAATGCCGACTGGTTGGGCTTGCGATCCCCGCATTCAATAGATACCTTCTGTTTATCTGCCTGCTGGCTTGCCTGCCATGAATCCTCCGTCAACCCGATTGCTGGTAGTGCTCGGCTTGCCGGAACCCTCTCAGGATTCCAGCCCAGATCCCGGCCTGGAACCGCTGCAGCGAGCCCTTGAGCTTTGCGGGGCCCCGTCTCTCTCGGCAGCTCTAGAGCCCATCCATCGCAAAGCCCTGGGTGCAGCAGGTGCCGCCTGGCAGGCCACTCGAGCCATCCCCAGTCGCTGGTTTGCCAGTGAAGCCAGCCACGCCCTTCTGCCTGAGCTCCAGAGTGCATTGCAGGCCCAGCTTCCACCCCAGGGCCTACGGGTGCTGCAGCTCAGTGGGCTTGAGCATCTATTGCCCCTTTGGCGGCTAGCCCTGGCCGAATTGCCTGTGCAGCCCGCCTATCTGTTGGTGCTGCGTCATCCACTTGAGGTGGCAGAAGCCCTGCGCCGAAGCCATGGCTGGAGCCGTGATCGCGGTCTGCTGGTGTGGCTGCAAAGCACCTTGGCCATGGAAGCCTCCAGTCGGGGTGCTGCTCGGGTGGTTGTGGAGCAGGAGCAGTTGCATTGGGATCCTGAGGGCGCCCTCGACCATCTGGAGCGCCAGCTGAATTTGCAGTTGCCTGAACGAAGCCATGAGCGGCTTCTGCAATGGGAAAGTGAGCAACCCCAGTCCCCGCTTGTTGCCGTCCCCAGTGTGCCCAGCTCCACCGAGAGCTCTCCCCTATTGCAAATGGCCATGCAGCTCCATGGCTGGCTTTTGGCGGAAAGTCGCGGCGAAGAGCGTCCGCGCATGATGCCCGAGGTGATCTGCCAGCAGCTCGCCTGGGCAGAAGCCCTCTATGGCCGCACCTTGGCAGAAGAGCAACAGCAACGTGTCCGTGCCGAGGCCGAGCTGACCCAGTTGCGGGGGCGTCGATTGGTGCGTTTCAGTCGTTGGTTGCGGCCCGATCAGGCGGCTTGATCCAATTGCTTAATTGAGCCGATCACAACTCTCGTTGCCCCCAATCGCTTGCGCCATCGCCCAGGCCTGCTTCCAGTGCCGCTCCAGATGCTTGGCTATTTCAGCTGAGCTGAAGTATTTCCAGGCACCATGGCTGCCAATTGCTGCCGCTGAATAGGTGCTCTCGCTGGCGAAGGCCCTCGCCACAGCAAGGGGAGCTGCTTGCCCATGGCGGCTTAAGTGTCGGCTAAAGAACACATCCTCCATTTCTTCTGGTCCGCTGGTGCTTGCTGAGTCCGAGCAGATCCGTTGCATCAGCTTTCGATCACGAATAGATAGACCCCCATTGCCATGTAGATGGGGATAAACGTCTGGGTTTGGTGAGCCGTGGATTGCAGTATCCACCTTGAAAAATCCGCACAGTTCTCCCTGGCTGTTGCGCCGTTCGAAGTATTCACTTTGCTGCCGCGGTAGGAACGGCGCCCCCAGGTAGCTGAAGTTAAAGAACCATTCCGGCAGTGGCTCCGCCAGTAGGGCATCTGTTTGGATAAACAACAACTTTTCGTTGGGCATCGCCGCCCAAAACGGCTCCTGTTTCATCATCCTGTTGAAACTTGCGACATCGCCCAACCAGGTGCCAGGAACTAGCTCTTCAGCCACCATCCAATAGGGCTCTAAGGCTGCTCCGCTGGCCTGCAGACAGGTCTGGGCTTCAGCCAGGCTGCCCCGATCGCAGATTAGGCACAAGCTAGTGCCCGATGGGCACATCAGGGCCGTATTTAGCACCGTGAACAGCCACTGATTATCAATTCGGTTTTCAATTAGTACAGCCGCTTTGTCGCCTCCTCTATCCCGGTGGAGCAAGCCTCGACCTGCTAGTGGTAGTAACACTGACTCCAGCACCTGCCCACAGTGGCTTAGCCAGAGCTGTTGGCGATAGCGCAGTAGTGCAGGCAGGGCATCTGAGTCAGCCATGATTTGCTGTTTCCATTGGATGCCTACGCCAGAGTTCGTCCTGGTGGCGCACCATCAAAAACCGGTAATCGGCTGGCCGCGTTTTCATTATCTTCAACACCGGCAGCAGTAAGCCGCTGCCCGCCTGCTCTAGGGGTCCGGAAAGCTGAAAATCTGATTGCCATTGCCTTTCTTGCCAATAGTGGGCTACTCGCATCGCCTGGCGGCGGCTGAGAAAGTAACAGCCAGAATGGGGATTGGTGGCCCGGTAAAATGCCACATCCCCCAGGGGCCAGGGGATGCGCAGCTCCTCCCCCGTATCCCAAAATAAATCGGGCCTTCCCCCATCCGGATCGCCAGAGAGGATCACATCTCCCTTTCCTGGAATGTGCTCGCAGCGATGGGGCAAGAAAGCGAAGCTGCCATCACTATTGCGATCCAGATAAAGCAGTTTGGCGAAAAATTGTGGGTCCTCTATTAGTAGGTCATCTTCCAGGTAGCCCACAAGGTCGTAATCCTGGGCCTGCTCCAGCAGCCGGCGCGATGCCACCAGTGGCACCTGGGTGGGATCTGTTACTTGTGGATCCACAAGCTCAAGTCGAGGATCGGTATTTATTTCCCCCGCCAGGCTTGCATCCGCTGGTGTGTAGAGTTGGATTGTGATCTCGGCACCTCCCTGGGTGGCCAGGGCCCTGGTCACCACCGCTTTGCCCTTGCCTAGGGATGCGTGGATCCAGTGCGTCCCGCCATGGCGATGCAGGTTGCCCAGGGTGGCTTGCTCCAGGGCTAGGCGCTTGGTGGCCCGTTTCGATTCGGTTTGCGATGAATACAGCGACCCATCCTTGGGGGCAAATACGTGGGGAATCGCCAGCAGCACCCGCATCACCTCAGCCCTCCAGCCAGCCGCTGCAATCCCAACCCAGCATCTGCTCGAGTTGGCGGATTTCCGGCTCAAACATCTCGGTGAGCCTTTGCCTGGCTGCGCGTTCCATGGGCTGCTGGTAGCTGCCCACATGCCTATCCCTGGCTTCCACTCCAGTCAATGGCGCTATCCCTAAATAGTTACACACTCGATCCAGGCAGATTTGGGGGGAATGGCGCAGCTCCTCTTGGCGCAGCACCAACACCCGATCACGGCCAAAGAATCGCCATAACCGCCTTATTTGGCTTGCATAAAAGCCCCTGTCCGTGTAGGAATAAACCCGATGCTGTGCCGGCAGGGCACTGCGGCATCGTTCCGCTTCTTCAGTCAATGCATCACAGAAGCTGAGCTGCTCAGCGCCGCGTCCCAGCTCCATGGCCCAGTGGGAATAGGCCCGCTCAATCGGATTGCGTAAAATTACAATAATGTGCATTGCTGAATTATACGCCCAGATCCTCATTGGTGCCGGATCCCAATACATATAAATCGGTGTGGCTTCTCCCCAGATGGCGTCCCTGGGGGCCGCAGCAAAATGTTTGTGGTAGCCATCGTGGCCAGCAGTGGCCATGCCATTGCCATCCCATTCCTGGGATTCTTCGTCAAAAAAGTGCAATTCTTTTTGGGCTGGAATATATAATTTAGGATGGCTGCGCAGGTAATCCGCCAACGCGGTAGTGCCGGCTTTTTGGGTGCCACACACTAGGAATTCCACCCGCTTTTGGACTGGCACTAATCAGTCGGGTTGTTGCTTAGGATCCTGGTCTTCCAGCTTAGGCCTTGGTGTTTGTCACCGGCTGCCACCGTTCCGGCACCTCCCTACTTGCCTCACTGCTGGGGGATGTCCTTGGCCAGCGACGCGGCGACGATCTGCCGCCTGGCCCTGACAACCCCCGCGGTTTTTTTGAAAGCCGCCTGCTCACCGAGTTCAACGACGAGCTTCTCCACGCCCTGGGTGGTGATTGGAGCCTTCCACCACTTTTGCCACCTAGCTGGAGCGATCCACCTCTGTTGGATCTGATCAGTGGGGCCCGCGATCGCTTTGCCGCCTATGGCGAGCAGGGCCCTTGGCTTGATAAGGATCCGCGGCTCTGCATCACCCTGCCAGCCATTCAGCACCTGCTATTACGCCGGGTGCCCGTGGTGGTTGCCCTGCGCAATCCCCTAGAGGTTGCCTGTTCACTCCAGCTCCGCAATGGTTTTGCCCTGGAGCGGGGCCTGGCCCTCTGGTTTATCTACAACCATCACCTGGCAGCCACCCTCCAGCCTGCTGACCTTTTAATTAGTCAGGCTGAACTGATCGCCGCTCCCACCAACGGCCAGCTAGCTAGCCAGCTGTTAGCGGCCCTTGGCGGATTTCTTGAGGGCCATGGCCACCAGCCCCCCACTGCCCAAGCCTGGCAGCAAATGCTGGCCAATCGGGTGGATCCGGGCTTGAATCGGGCCGTAGCAGCCCTGCCGGCCAGCCCCGCGATGGCCAGCCTCCATCCTCGGCTGGTGGAGCTGGTCGAGGCGACATACCAGCAAGCTCTATGCGGTATTCGGGGCCACAGATCTGCCTTCTCCAGCCTGCCCCTGGAGGTCCTCCAGCTCTGCGCTAAGCACCAGCTTTGTGCCCCTGGGGCCAGCCTCCAGCAGCGCCTAAGCCAGCTCGAAACCCAGTGCGAGCAACTCACAACCCAATGCGAGTTGGATCAGGAGACCCTCCGGGCCATACGTGGCTCCAGCAGTTGGCAAATCACTGCTCCGCTTAGGTGGCTAAGCGCCCTGCTGCGTCGCCTGCTGGATCGCCGCCTGCTGGATCGCCGCCGCTGATGCTGCAGCTGCTGCGTGAATGGCCCCCGGGCTACGGCGGCGTGGAGAGGGTGGCCCACTGCCTGGCTCTTGCCGGTGGCTCTGGCGACACCACCTTCTCCCTAACACCCGCCCCACCAGCAGCCGATCCCCTGCCGGTGCCCTATCGCCGCGTCCTCTTGCCCGCCTTGCCCCTTGGCCGGTTGCTTCTGGCCTTGCCCAGCAAAGCCCTGTTTCAACTATTGGCTGGCCGAGAGCCCCTGCTTGGCCACCTGCCCTGCCCCACCGTGCTGCTGCTGGTGCTAGTGGCCCGCCTGCTGCGCCCCCGCCGTCATATTTATATCTATTGGCATGCCTTCATCGAGCCCAGGCCTACCATCGCTGGTTGGTTGGAGGCTGTCTATCAGGCCTTGGCCTTGGCCTTGCTCAGATTTTTTCCGGTGCTCACCACCTCCCCTCCCCTCAGGCACCAGCTCATCCAATCTGGCCTGCCAGTGGCCCAGGTGACCTGTCTTCCCTGCTGCCTGCCCCCCCCCATCGAAGCCGCCTGCAATCAGATCCACCAGTGCCGCCTCCAGCAGCCAGAGGCAAGGCCCCTTGGCCGGCTGATCTCCATTGGCCGGCTCGACAGCTACAAGCGCATTGATTGGCTCTTGCAGGCCATCGCCTTCGCCCCCGCCGTAGGGCAGCTGGATTTGGTGGGTGATGGCCCGCTGCGGGGTCGTTTCGAAGCGCTGGCCTCCGAACTGGGCCTCAGTCAGCGGGTGGTTTTCCATGGCCGTTTGGCGGAGCAGGCCAAGCTGGATCTCCTATCCACTGCAGATCTTTTGGTGCTGCCCGCCGATCGCTGTAATGAAGCATTTGGCATTGTCCAGCTAGAGGCGATGGCCAGTGGCATCCCCTCCCTTGCCTTCGATTTGCCGCGCTCCGGCATGTTTTGGGTCAGCAATCTGCCCGCCCTTGGCTGGAGCGGCCGGCCCAGCGAATTGGCCGCCACCATCCAGCAACTGCTCAGCGATGCCCCGCGCCATCGCCTGGCTTGCCACCAGGCCCGCCGTCGCTACGACCAGTATTTCGCCTATCCGATCTGGCGGCGCCGCCAGACCCAGATTTTCTGCACCGATGGCTGACCCCCTCCCCCTGGCCCCAGGCCTGGGCGATCAGCGGGCCAGTGGCGCCGTGCTGGATTGCTGGCGCAGCGATGGCGCCGCCGCAGCGGCCCGACAATTAAAAATCCAGCTGGCAAAGCAGGATCGGCAGCAGGGCGGCTCCAGCGCCGATCCCCTCCTGGCGGAATTGGCGCTTCGGCTTGAGGGCAGGTCTGGACCCCGCTTGCTGGTGGATGGATTGTGGTTTTGCAGACCCTTTGGCGGCATCTCCCGGGTATGGGAGCAGATCTTGGACTGCTGGAGCCTGCCGGGGCTGGTTACAAATTCGGCCCCTGTGGCCTTGATTGAGCGCAACAGCCATTTGGCCCTAAGCGCCAGCTTCCCAAACCTTCAAGGCGCAGGCGTCGATCCCCTAGATCCTGAGGCGGTAGCTGCCCTGGCCCCAGAGAACTCGGCTTTATTAAAGGGCTGGCGGGCCGATGTGTTTATCTCCAGCTGGATCAGTAGTTCTGGACCAGAACGCCCCTCTTGCCCCGAGCTGGCCCTAGTCCACGATTGCCTGCCCGAGCGCTACGGCGTTGCCGCGCCCCTGGCCCAGTTGCGCCGGCGCTGGCTCAAGGGTGCCACCGCCCATCTGGCCGTGTCTGCTGCCACGGCCGCCGATTTGGAGGTGCTGCTTAGCCGCCCCACGGGCAGCCTCAGCTGGTGCCACCCCGCCCCTGCCCCCCTATTTGGTGCCCCTTTGCAGGGCCCTAGGGGCGATCGGCTCTGGGCCAAACTCATCCAGCGCTCTGGCCTCCAGCAGCCCTACTTGCTCTTGCCCGCCACCAGTGCCATCGGCTCCTACAAAAACCCCGAGCTGGTGGCAGAGGCCCTGGCAGATCCCCAGCTGGCTCCCCTCCAGCTTGTGCTCTGTGGCATTGCTGCCGAGCAGCGCTGCCGGGAGCTGGAGCAGCGCTTCCCACACCTGGGTGGTCGCTGCCTGGCGGCCGGTTTCACCGATCTCGAGCTAGCCCTTGCTTATCACCACGCCTTGGCCGTGGTAATCCCTAGCCGCGCCGAGGGTTTTGGCCTGCCCGCCGTGGAGGCCCTCGCCAGCGGGGCCACCGTGTTGGTGGCCGATAGCCCGGGCCTTAGGGAGGCCGGTGGTTCGGCCGCCCTGCGCTTCCATCCCCAGCGCCCTGGCGAGTTGGCGGCCCTGCTGGCCCTGTTGCTCGATCCCACCAGCGGCTGGCTCCAACCCCACCTGGCCTGCCGCCGCCAGAAACGGTTGGCCCCACTCCATGCCGACCTAATCGGCCTAGCCCTGCTGGCCCTGGCGCGCAGGTTGGCCCCATGACCAGGCTGCCCCTGCTGTTCAACCTGCTGCCCTACCGGCCCGAACCCACCGGTCTCAGCCGCTATGTGGAGCGCCTGTTGGCGGCCTGGCCCGGCGAATCCCTGCCCTGGCAGCTGCGCCTGGCACCCCCAGGCCATGGCCAGTTCAGCCAGAGCCCCCATTTGCCGACAAAGCCCTGCACTGGCCCCATGGGCTTGCTCCAGCGCTATGCCCTGGCCCAGCACGCCCTACCCCTGCGCCGGTTGCTTGCGGACCACTGGCCCGATCGCATCTACAGCCCCTACAGCGAATGGCTCTGGGCCCTGCCCCAGGTGCCCCAGGTGATCACCTGCCACGACCTCACGCCCCTCCACTTCCCCAGCAGTTGCAGGGCCCATTGGCGTAGCCGGCTGCTGCTGCCAGCCCACTTTGAACGGGCTGCCCTGGTGGTGGCCATTAGCCAAAGCGTGGCCAACCAACTGGTGCAAACCGGTCTGCCCGCTCGCCGCATTGCCGTGGTGCCCAATGGCGTGGAGCCCGTGGCCGATCCGATCCAGGCCCCCGCCAGCCACGATTGCGTCGTGCTGGCCCGCCATGCCCGCAATAAAAATCTGGCCCTGGCTCTGAACGGTTTTGCGGCCCTGCTCAAGCGCAACCCCGATTGGCCCGGTCGGTTGCTGGTGGTGGGTGCCACGGATCGCTGCACATCTGCCCTGTTCAGGCAGCAGCGGCAGCTTGGTCTGGGCGAGAGGGTGCGCTGGATATCTCCACTGCCACCAGAGCCCCTTGAAACCCTGCTGCGCCAAGCTTTTTGCCTTGTTTCCCCCAGCCTGATGGAGGGTTTTGATTACCCCCTGCTCGAGGCCCAGGCCCTGGGCCTGCCCACCCTGGCCAGCCGCATTCCCGTGCATCAGGAGCTGCATCAAGATGCGGCATTGCTGTTTGAGCTCCATGATCGCGGCGATACAATGGCTCATCAGTTGCAGCGGCTCGACCGCGATCCTGCCCTTTGGCGACAGCTTTCTCAGGCGGGACTTCTCAACGCGGCGGCCCACACCAGCCAGCGCCAAGCAAGAGAGATCAACTCCCTTCTCCGGGATCCATTGCCCTGAGCCCCCTGTTGCACTTGCCCGTGTTGCGGCTTGAGGGCATTGGTCTGCAAATTCCCGTATTCAGCTCCGAAACCCGCAGTCTTAAATCAGCCCTGCTGCGCTCAGTCACCGGAGGTCAGTTGCGCCGCCAGGGTGGCGGTGCGGTGATCACTGCACTGCACAATGTGAATTGTCAGATTCATGAAGGTGAACGCATTGCCCTGATTGGTCATAATGGAGCAGGTAAATCCACTTTTCTAAAGCTGATCTCGGGCATCTATATGCCGAGTTGTGGAAGATTTGAGCAACGTATTCGGGTTTTCCCGATGATTCATAAGAGCTTCATTACCAGTGGTGAGCTCAGCGGCCTGCAGGCCATAAAGGCCCACTATTTGATGGTCAATGGTAATCTCAAAGGTTTTGAGAGTTATTGCCAGGGTGTGGTGGAATTTTCCGGATTGGGTGATTTCATTCATTTACCAGTCAAGGCCTATAGCCAGGGTATGGCATCCCGTTTGCTTTTTTCGATGCTCACTGCCTGTACCCATGAATGCCTGGCTATAGATGAGGGTTTTGGCGCCGGAGATTCCAGCTTCTATGAGCAGGCCCAGCAGCGCCTTCAGGCTTTCATTGAATCTGCGGGCACCTTGATTTTGGCCTCCCATTCAGAGGCCCTGCTCAGGCAGTTTTGCGTGCGTGGATTGGTTTTTGAGCAGGGTTCGATTGTCTTTGATGGCAATCTTGAGGAGGCCCTGGAGCACTACCATCGGCCTAGGCCATGAGAGTGCTCCAAACCCTATCAGATGGCTGGGCGCTGCGTCGGGTATGGCTTTTTACGGCCACTTCTCGTACTAAGGCTCGATTTGCCCGCACCCTGCTGGGTAGTTTTTGGCTAGGCCTCTCCAATCTGCTGTCCATTGCCGTACTTGCGCTGGTATACGGCACTGTTTTCAAGGTCCAAGATTTCAACCACTACGTGGTGTATCTCGGTCTTGGCCTAGTGATCTGGAATAGCTTGGCTGCGGCAATTAGCACTGCTCCAAATCTGTTTGAACATAATGCCGCCCACTTGCATAACAATAATCTCAATCCAATTTTCTATACCCTTGAGGAATGGGCTTTCCAGGTTCAAACGTTTGCCCAGTCGTTTGCCTTGGTCTTGTTAGGTCTTTCTTTTTTTAAAATTAACCTTATTCCTAATTTGCTACTTGTGGGCTGGCTGCCCTTGATTAATTTGCTGCTGTTTTTGTATTGGCTTCCGGTATTTTTGTGCCTTGTGGGAGCCCGATACAGGGATTTGTATCAGCTTGTCCCAATAGTTTTGCAATTAGTATTTCTTCTTTCCCCCATCCTGTATGAGCAGAAAAATCTTGGCTCCCTGGCCTGGACAGCCGATTTAAATTTGCTCTATCAAGTGTTAAATCCTTTGCGCCGCTGTTTGATTGAGGGCTCACCGCCAGGCTGGATTGATCTGCTCCTGCTTCTAATAAACTTTGCTGGTATTTGGTTTGCCATCTCACTGCTTAATCGGGAGCGGCGCCACCTGCCTTTTTTAATCTAAATTTGCTTACCCTCGGCGAAATCCCGACTGGCTCATCACTTGCTTAGTTGATCAGGCTTAACCTGCTCGCAGATTTTCCGGCGGAAGTCTTCTAGGATTGCAGCAGAGACGGTGTCGTAGCGGCTAAGTCGCCTTTGCCTTTCCGCCTGGGGATCGCCGATCCTTGCCATTTCAGCCTTGGCGATTTGCCCCATGGCTTCTGCCCAGGTTGTTGGATCGAGGGTGTCGCACAGCCAAATCAGCTCCCTGAAATCTTGGCTTGCTTGGATTTCCCGGTGGGCCACAGAAGGGCTGGCGATGACCGGTGCACCAATGCAGGCGCCATCGAGCACTGGGATTCCGAAGCCCTCCACCAAAGAAGGACTGATGACCGCCATGGCATGTAAAAATAAATTTGATTTAGTGGCTTCGTCGATATAGCCAGTTAGCAGTACAGATTCATCGGCTTGCTTTGCGACTTCCCTGCTATAGGAGTCTTTTTTAAGCATTCCAGTCACGCAGAGCCGGATTCCATGTTCAGCCAGGCCTGAGATGCGGAACGCCTTAACCGCAAATAAGAGGTTCTTCCTGGGCTCCACTGAGGAATTAAATAGAAGATATCGAAATGGAACCAACTCGCCATGGTGATTTTTTGTTCGCAGCGATGGTCTCAAAACTTTTTGTTCCAGTAGCCCTCGGTGCTCCTTTGCAGGAAATTTTAGCGATGGGGGCTGTAGAATCACTATGCCGCCAGCATCATTCGCGGATCCATAGGCCTGTTCAAATTTCTTGCGGGTTGCCTGTGATACATACAACTTTCTGGCCGGTAGACAGCTGTTTAGCCGCTGGCCAAAATTAGCTACATGATCACTAGTTTGTACATATTCGAGGGGAATCAAATCATGCACAGTTTGAACAAGACAGCCTTTTCCCTCAACTCTGATGTTGATCGGGCAGGTGGTGATTAGCCCATCAAATTCATTGCCCAACTTGATTGGTAGGGATGATGGGCGGCGGGCAAGTGCTCGCCGTGAGGCATTCAAGTAGAGATAGCGGGCACACAGGATGCCATCGAGATTTCCAAAATAGCTCAGCTTTTCCTGTCGGAAATAGGGGCTGTCGAATTGCTCCAATAAATTTACCTTCACCATTGCGTCAGTGGCATAATTGCGGTGCGCCAGCCAATCCAAGATCTCCAAGAGTCTCAGCCATTTTTTGTGCAGCCTTGCCAAGGCCTGCCACTTGCTGAGCTTTGTTTCCCAATAGGGGCTGTGCAGCCAATTGTGGCCCTCCATTAAGCCCTCCATTACTCGAGCTGCATAGATCAGGTCGCAGGCCCGCTTGGGCAGATTTTTGTAGACAGATTTCTCAAGCCTTGGCTCAAAGTCCGTGAGCAGCCAAATCTCAGCACCAGAATCCTTTAGGGCCTTCAGCATGGCCTTGCTGAAAACCGCAATGCCCCGATGCTCCCTCTGCTGTAGATCCAGATCTGTCACCAGCAGCCTCAAACCCCTCAGGGGCTGGCCCATCGGCGCCGGATCTGCAGAAGGGGAGTTTTCCTGCTGAACTTCCTCCGGCACAGCAAGCAGACACTTGTTTGATCACACCTTACTTGTTGTCCTTTCCCCTGACGGTTGACCCAGGGGCGGGCCGTAGGGCATGCTCGTCTTGTCGGCATGTTCGCCGACCAGCGTTGCAGCCCGGGATACTCCGGATCCTTGCAACGTTTGCGGATGTAGCTCAGTGGTAGAGCATCTCCTTGCCAAGGAGAGGGTCGAGAGTTCGAATCTCTTCATCCGCTTTCAAGAAGCTCCAGGGGTGGCTGAGGCTCCAGCAGCAGTTGTGAAGCTCGCCCTCAGTAGGCTGGCAAAAGCGCACCTCTGCCCTCTCCATGCTCAAGCTCCTGCTGGGTGATCCCAATGCCCGCAAGCTGAAGCGTTACCAGCCCCTGGTTTCCGACATCAGCCTGCTGGAGGAGGAGATCGCGCCCCTCTCAGACGACGAACTGAGGGGCCTCACCGTGGAGTTTCGCGGCAAGCTCGCCGCCCTGCAGCTGGATTGCCAAAACCGGGGTCTGGGCACTGAGGCCACCCTCGAGCGGGAGCGCAAGGTGCTCGATGAGCTGCTGCCCCAGGCCTTTGCCGTGGTGCGGGAAGCCGGCAAGCGGGTTCTTGGAATGCGCCACTTCGATGTGCAGCTGATCGGCGGCATGGTGCTGCACGAGGGCCAGATCGCCGAGATGAAGACTGGCGAGGGCAAAACCCTGGTAGCCACCCTGCCGGCCTACCTCAACGCCCTCTCGGGCCGGGGTGTGCACGTGGTGACGGTCAACGACTACCTGGCCCGCCGCGACGCCGAGTGGATGGGCCAGGTGCATCGCTTCCTGGGCCTTTCGGTGGGCCTGATCCAGCAGGACATGGACCCCGCCACCCGGCGGACCAACTACAACTGCGACATCACCTACGCCACCAACTCGGAACTGGGCTTCGATTACCTGCGCGACAACATGGCGAGCGACATCGCCGAGGTGGTGCAGCGCCAGCCCAACTACTGCGTGATCGACGAAGTCGACTCGATCCTGATCGATGAGGCCCGCACCCCCCTGATCATTTCCGGCCAAATCGAGCGGCCCCAGGAGAAATACCAAAAGGCGGCGGAGGTGGCGGCTGCCCTGCAGCGCTCTGAGGAGATGGGCAAGGACGGCATCGACCCGGAAGGCGACTACGAGGTGGATGAAAAGCAGCGCAGCTGCACCCTCACCGATGAGGGCTACGCCAAGGCCGAACAGCTGATTGGCGTACTTGATCTGTTTGATCCCGCCGACCCCTGGGCCCACTTCATCACCAATGCCCTCAAGGCCAAGGAGCTTTTCGTTAAGGACGTCAACTACATCGTGCGCGGCAGCGATGCGGTGATCGTCGATGAATTCACCGGGCGGGTGATGCCCGGGCGCCGCTGGAGTGATGGCCAGCACCAGGCGATCGAGGCCAAGGAGAGTCTGCCGATCCAGCCCGAAACCCAGACGCTCGCCTCGATCACCTATCAAAACTTCTTCCTGCTCTATCCGCGCCTGGCCGGCATGACCGGCACCGCCAAAACCGAGGAGGTGGAATTCGAGAAGACCTACAAGCTCGAGGTCACGATCGTGCCCACCAACCGGCTGCGCTCCCGCGCCGATTGGACCGACCAGGTGTACAAAACCGAACCCGCCAAGTGGCAGGCGGTGGCCAATGAAACCGCCGCGATCCACAAAGATGGCCGGCCCGTGCTGGTGGGCACCACCAGCGTTGAGAAGAGCGAGCTGCTGTCGGCCCTGCTGGCGGAGCAAGAAATCCCCCACAACCTGCTCAATGCCAAGCCGGAAAACGTGGAGCGGGAGGCCGAAATCATTGCCCAGGCCGGACGCTCCGGCGCCGTGACCATCGCCACCAACATGGCTGGCCGGGGCACCGACATCATTCTCGGCGGCAACAGCGACTACATGGCCCGCCTGAAGGTGCGCGAGCAGTTGCTGCCCCAGCTGGTGCGCCCAGAAAACGAACATCGGCCGATCCCGGCCCGCCGCCCCGCCAAGGAGGCGAAGACCATGGGAGGTCTCTATCCCTGTGTGCTTAGCGAAGAAGTAAGTGCCGGCCTGCTGGCCTTGACCAAGCAGTTGGTGGCGGCCTGGGGTGATCGGGCCCTCACCCTGCTGGAGTTGGAGGATCGCATTGCCCAGGCGGCTGAAAAGGCCCCCACCGACGATCCCCAGATCCAGGCCCTGCGCGAATCGATTGCCCTGGTGAAGGCGGAATACGACGCCGTCGTCAAACAGGAAGATGGCCGCGTACGCGAAACCGGCGGCCTGCATGTGATCGGCACGGAGCGCCACGAATCCCGCCGGGTTGATAACCAACTGCGGGGCCGGGCCGGCCGCCAAGGCGACCCCGGCTCCACCCGCTTTTTCCTTTCCCTAGAAGACAACCTCCTGCGCATCTTTGGCGGCGATCGGGTGGCGGGCCTGATGAATGCCTTCCGGGTGGAGGAAGACATGCCGATCGAATCGGGCATGCTCACCCGCTCCCTGGAGGGGGCCCAGAAAAAGGTTGAAACCTATTACTACGACATCCGCAAGCAGGTGTTTGAGTACGACGAAGTGATGAACAACCAGCGCAAGGCCGTTTACACCGAGCGCCGCCGGGTGCTGGAGGGCCGCGAGCTCAAGCAGCAGGTGATCGGCTACGGCGAGCGCACCATTGAAGACATCGTGGAGGCCTATGTAAATCCCGACCTGCCGCCAGAGGAGTGGGATTTGGGCAATCTTTTGTCGAAGGTGAAGGAGTTTGTTTATCTCCTCGAAGATCTCACCCCAGACCAGGTACAGGGCTTGCAAATGGAGGAGCTAAAGGCCTTCCTCCAAGAGCAGCTGCGCAATGCCTACGACATCAAGGAAGGCCAAATAGACCAGCAGCGCCCAGGCTTGATGCGCGAGGCCGAGCGCTTCTTCATTCTCCAGCAGATCGATACCCTCTGGCGGGAGCACCTCCAGGCGATGGAGGCCCTGCGCGAATCGGTGGGTCTGCGGGGCTATGGCCAGAAGGATCCCCTAATTGAATATAAAAATGAGGGCTACGACATGTTCCTCGAGATGATGACCCAGATGCGCCGCAACGTGATCTATTCGATGTTCATGTTCCAGCCGGCGCCGACAGCGGCGCCTGAGGGAGCAACGGCCTGATTATTGGCGGCCAGAGTGCTCAAGCTGGTTTTCAAGCTGCTGAATGCGGGATTGAAGACGTTTGCTTTCTCCCTCTTTTAGGGATAGCTCCAGCGACTGTTTTGTATGTAAGGCCTCTAGTTGGCAGCTCTGGATTTTAATCTGTGCTTTTAAAAGCAAATTCTCTGATTCTAACTTCATTAGCCCTAAACAGCGTTTTCTAAGGTCTTCTGCCTCATGCTGAGCGGCCTTTAATTCTATCCCCAGGCTTTTATTGCTGGCCAGTTGAACCATTTCTAGCCAGCCCTCCCTCATCTTCTGCATGTCGAGCGGGTTTGCTTCTTGCTCGGCTTGTTGGCGGCGGGTGGTTTCTGCGTCGTGGATGCCGGCCATCGCAGGGCAATAAAGCACGTCTTTATTTAGCTGAGTGCGTGTTTTCAGGCAGAGCAAAACGTCTTCTCCACAAACCTGGAAATTTTCATCGAGTTTTATTCCCAGGAATTCAGTTCTGCGCATGGCAAAGAATGCACCGGTAACCGCTGGCACCAGTCTTTCCCTTTGGCTTGCTTGATGGTGTTCATTTACCAAGAGCCCTAGCTGATG
The DNA here is from genome assembly GCF_024345375.1 of Cyanobium sp. WAJ14-Wanaka. Lineage (NCBI taxonomy): Bacteria > Bacillati > Cyanobacteriota > Cyanophyceae > Synechococcales > Prochlorococcaceae > Cyanobium > Cyanobium sp. WAJ14-Wanaka. The sequence continues at coordinate 458,267 of NZ_JAGQAZ010000002.1, forward strand.
ATACGGGCGGCCGTCGGAAGTGAAATGGATTCCTGCATGGGCGAGCTGGCCTGAGCTTGTGCGCAATCGAGCGCCAACTATCCCCACCTCAGGTTGAGTATTCAAGCGATTGATTGCCGCATCCACTGAGCCTGGATCCATAATCAGATCATCATTGGCAAAGATCAGCACATCGCCGGTGGCTTTGTGGGCCAGCGTGTTAATATTGCTAGCAAAGTGGTATGGCTTTCGGTTGGCAATCTCTGCCCCAAATGGGCCTGAATTAATTAGGGCTTCCTCTTCTGCTGTGCCATTCCATGAAATTATCACCTCAATGGAGTCGGCTGAGCCCGTGTAGCCTGCTTCTAGGCTTTTAAGCATTTGATTGAGCAGGTCAGTGCTCCGTGATACCACTAACACTGACACTTTAATTGTTGCTTCCATTGCAGATTCGTCCATGTTTATTTTGGTGTACTTCATTGCTGAAGCTTAGCCTCAGCCCGTAATGCCCTGATTGTCGCCTAGAAACTCAAGGATCTCCCGGTCCTTGAGGTTTTGGGCTGCGCCCCGGCAGTCTTCCATTAGTGGCCGGCCAGCCGCCAGCTCCCGCAGGCAGGTTTGGGTGCGGGCCAGCTCGCCTTCCAGGGCATCGATGCGCTCCATCAGGTTGCGAATCACATTGGCCTCCGTATCGGGCAGGGCCGAGTGGGCCAGGGGATCGATGCGCACGCCGCTTTGGTGGATTACCCGGCCAGGTATGCCCACCACCGTGCTGTCGGCGGCCACATCCTTCACCACCACCGAGCCGGCCCCAATGCGGGTATTGGCCCCCACGCTGATCGCGCCAAGCACCTTGGCGCCGGCACCTACCACCACGTTTTCCCCCAGGGTTGGGTGGCGCTTGCCGTGGGCCTTGCCCGTGCCCCCCAGGCTCACCCCCTGGTACAGCAGGCACTGGTTACCGATCACCGCCGTTTCACCAATCACCACCCCCATGCCGTGGTCGATAAACACGCCCTGGCCGATCCGGGCCCCGGGGTGGATCTCAATCCCCGTGATAAATCGGCCCAACTGGGCCAGCAGCCTGGCCGCTAGGGGCAGCAGGGGCAGGCGGCTGCCCCACAGCCAATGGCTCAGGCGATGCAGCGACAGGGCATGGAGCCCCGGATAGCAAAGCAGGATCTCCAGGGTGCCGCGGGCGGCCGGATCCCGTTGCTTGATGATCGCCAGATCGGCGCGCAGGGCATTGAACATGGTGAGGAGTCTGGAGTGTGGCCTACCCCTGCAGCAGCCCTATTTCCTTGCGCAGGGCATCAATGGTGGCCTCCCCTAGGTAGCTCTGGGCGCAGTGCACCACGGGCATGCGCATCAGCTGGCTGCGGTTTTGGCGCAGGCTTTGCTCCACGAGGGCCAGGCTTGGCCTGTCGCAGAGCACGTGGCTGGAGGCCCGCAGTAGGGCCAGCAGGCGGCTGCCCCCATCGGGGCTGGCCGTCATCACCAACAGTTCGCTGCCCCGCAGGCTGTGCAGGATCACTTCCGCGGCCCTGAGGATGCCGGGGCTGATGCTCACCAGTCCCACGCAGCTGCCAGCGCGCAGTTCCTTGAGTAAATCCAGCTCGTGGCGGAAGTCGTTGAGGTCCACCGGCACCGCCCGCACCCCATGGCGCTTGGCGATCTCCTCCACCGGCTGGAGAAAATAACGGCTGGTCACCACGGTGCCGTTGCTGGATGCCTGGAGCACCGCCTCGAGCTCCTCCATCTGCACCACCTCCACGGGCACCTCCAGGTGGGGTGTGAGCTCCTCTGCGATCAGCATCGAGGCGCCGATGTCTTCCCTGGGGGTACTCACCAGGATGCGGGCGCCACAGCGCAGTCGCCAATCGATTTCCCGGGTGAATAGATCGCGGGCCTGCTGCAGGGTGCAACCCGCATTGAGCAGGCCATCCACACTTTGGCGCACGTCCTTGTCGATGTCTGGCAGGGCCCGGCTGCGGGGGCCTGGAGGGGCTTTTAGTTCGCGCGGGTTCTGTTGGTCGCGCACGTAGATGCCCGAGCCGGCCATCGCCTCCACGACGCCATCGGTCTCCAGCTGCCGGTAAACCTTGCTGATCGTGTTGCGGTGCAGGCCCGTCTGCATCGCCAGTTGGCGCGTACTGGGCAAGCGATGGCCGGGCGGGTAGTGCCTGGCAGCGATGGCGAAGCAGATTTGGTTGTACAGCTGGGTCGACGCCGGAATGTCGCTTTCCTGCTGGATGTGGAATCGCACGCCGGGGTTGGGCCAGATGGGCTGGTGGCCACCATACGAAGCTTCGGCCCTGGTGACAATTGCCGCTTTGGCCCCTATTCGGCCGCAGCCTTGCTGGCGGAGCCTTTGCGGGGGCTGAGGAACATGATCATGTTGCGACCTTCCCGCTTGGGGGTCTGTTGGACGTCGGCGTTTTCTTCGAGGTCCTTGGCCATCCGGTACAGCAGCACTTCGGCCAGGGCCGTGTGCTGGATTTCCCGGCCGCGGAAGATCACCGTGCACTTCACCTTGTCGCCGTCCTTGAGGAAGCGGCTTGCCTGACCGATCCGCACCTGATAGTCGTGCGAGTCGATCTTGTAGCGCATCTTGACCTCCTTGACCTCGGTCTGGTGCGACTTTTTCTTGGCCTCCTTGGCCTTCTTTTCCTGCTCAAACTTGTATTTGCCGTAATCCATGATCCGGCAAACCGGTGGATCGGCCTTTTCGCTCACCAGCACCAGATCCAGTTCCCGGTCCTTGGCGACCTCAAGGGCCTCTTCCCGAGTGATCACCCCCAGTTGGCTGCCGTCTGCATCCACCACCCGCAGGTTGGGGTAGCTGATGCGGTCGTTGATGTTGGGCAGCTCCCGCACGGGAGCACGACGGTCAAACCGGGGACGAGGAGGCATTCAGGGGGGCGAAGGTTGGCTGTTGCGCCACAAAAGTGGCCGACAAAGCCACGTAGCAACAACTCAGCCTAGAACGCGTGCGATTTCTTGCAGGCATTGGTTGCACTGCTGGCTCGGTTCTGCGCCCTCCAGCCAGATCGGCTGATGTTGGCGGCGAAACCAGGTGCGCTGGCGCTTGGCTAATTGGCGGGTGCGCTGCTCGGTGAGTGCAATCGCCTCGCTTTCGGCCAGATCCCCTGAAAGCACTAGCTTGGCCTCGCCATAGCCAATCGTTTCCAGCAGGGGTAGCTCGGCCCCAAATCGGCTGATTAGGGCCTGGGTTTCTGGCAACAGCCCCTCGCCGTAGATCGCCCTGGTGCGCTGGGCGATGCGCCCCTGGCCGTCTGCCGGATTTAGGCCCAGTTCCAGCACCCGCCAGGGCGGCGCCTGGTGGGTTTGCTGGCTGCTGAGGCTGCGGCCGGTGGCATAGATCACCTCCAGGGCCCGTTGGGTGCGTACCGCATCGGCGCCACCAATCCGGGCGGCGGCGACGGGATCGGCCTGGCAAAGCAGTTGGTGGCAGCTGGCCTGGCCCAGGATGCTGAGCTGCTGGCGCAGTTCCGGCTGGGGGGGCACCGCAGGCGGTTGGAGCCCCTGGGTCAGGCTTTTGAGATACAGGCCACTGCCGCCGGCCAGCAGGGCCATACCCCTGCGCTGCAGCTCGGCCTCGATGGCGGGGCCGGCCAGGGCTGCAAATTCCTGCAGGTTGATCGGTGCGTCTGGATCGCGCAGGTCCAGCAGCTCGTGGCGCACCAGGGCCTGCTGCTCGGGGCTGGGCTTGGCCGTGCCCACATTCATATATCGGTAGAGCTGGCGCGAATCCACGTTCAGCACCGCCAGATCCAGGGCCTGGGCCAGTTCGATGGCCAGGGCGGTCTTGCCGCTGGCGGTGGGCCCCAGCAGCACGATCACAAGTGGTGAGGTGGTCTGCACGTGTTTGCCGGTGGTAAATTGGCCATCGAAGAAGGTTCTGAAAAACCATTCCTCGCTAGTCCTGCCCCGGGATTTCGCTGTCCTGATGCCAAATCCCTGGGGAAATCTTCCTGCATGAGCGACGCCAGCAAAGTCCAAGCCGCCTATGGCGCCGAGCAGATTCAGGTGCTGGAGGGCCTGGAACCGGTCCGTAAACGGCCGGGGATGTACATCGGTACCACCGGTCCCCGCGGTCTGCACCACCTGGTCTATGAGGTGGTCGACAACTCCGTCGACGAAGCCCTAGCCGGCCATTGCGACCAAATCCTGGTGGTCCTCAACGAGGATGGATCCTGCGCAGTTACCGACAACGGCCGCGGCATCCCCACCGACATTCACCCGCGCACCGGCAAGAGCGCCCTGGAAACGGTGCTGACCGTGCTCCACGCGGGTGGCAAGTTTGGATCCGGTGGCTACAAGGTGTCCGGCGGCCTGCACGGTGTGGGCGTCTCGGTGGTCAACGCGCTTAGTGAGTGGGTGGAGGTCACGGTGCACCGCCAAGACCAGGTGCACACCCAGCGCTTCGAGCGGGGTGCACCGATCGACATCCTTAAATCCGCCCCCGGCGACAAGGGCCGCACTGGTACTTCTATTTGCTTTAAGCCCGATATCGAGATCTTCTCAGTCGGCATTGAATTTGATTACCAAACCCTCTCTTCGCGCCTCCGGGAACTCGCCTATCTCAATGGCGGTGTGCGGATCATCTTCCAGGACAATCGAGCCAGCGCCCGCGGCGCCGATGGCTCTCCCCATGAGGAGATCTATTGCTACGAGGGCGGCATCAAGGAATACGTGGCGTACATGAATGCCGAGAAGGATCCCCTCCATCCCGACATCATCTATGTGAACTCCGAAAAGGAGGGCGTGCAGGTGGAGGCCGCCCTGCAGTGGTGCGTTGATGCTTACTCCGACAGCATTCTAGGCTTTGCCAATAACATCCGCACCGTGGATGGGGGCACCCACATTGAGGGCCTCAAAACGGTGCTAACCCGCACCCTCAACACCTTTGCCAAAAAGCGCGGTAAGCGCAAGGAGGCCGATGGCAACTTGGCCGGTGAAAACATCCGCGAAGGCCTCACAGCCGTGTTGTCGGTCAAGGTTCCGGATCCGGAATTTGAGGGCCAAACCAAAACCAAGCTGGGCAACACCGAAGTGCGGGGCATTGTTGACACCCTGGTGGGTGAGGCCCTGGCCGAATACCTGGAATTCAATCCAGGCGTAATTGATTTGATCCTTGAGAAGGCCATCCAGGCTTTCAATGCTGCTGAAGCCGCCCGCCGGGCCCGGGAATTGGTGCGCCGCAAATCGGTGCTGGAGAGCTCCACCCTGCCGGGCAAGTTGGCCGATTGCAGCTCCCGCGATCCAAGCGAATCTGAGATCTATATCGTGGAGGGCGACTCCGCTGGCGGCTCCGCTAAGCAGGGCCGCGACCGTCGCTTCCAGGCGATCCTCCCCCTGCGGGGCAAGATCCTCAACATTGAGAAAACCGACGACGCCAAGATCTACAAAAACACCGAGATCCAGGCCCTAATCACTGGACTGGGCCTGGGCATTAAGGGCGAAGAATTCGATGAAAAGAGTCTTCGCTACCACCGGATCGTGATCATGACCGACGCCGACGTTGACGGCGCCCACATCCGTACCCTGATCCTTACCTTCTTCTTCCGCTACCAGCGGGCCTTGGTGGAAGGCGGCTACATCTACATCGCCTGCCCGCCGCTTTACAAGGTTGAGCGCGGTAAGAACCACACCTATTGCTACAACGAAGGCGATCTAAAAAAGACGATCGAGGGTTTTGGCGAGAAGGCCAACTACACGATCCAGCGCTTTAAGGGCCTCGGCGAAATGATGCCCAAGCAGCTCTGGGAAACCACCATGGATCCCACCACCCGCATGATGAAACGGGTGGAAATTGAAGATGCCCTCGAGGCCGACCGGATCTTCACAATCCTGATGGGCGACAAGGTGGCCCCCCGCCGCGAGTTCATCGAAACCCACAGTGCCTCGCTGGATCTCGCCCAGCTCGACATTTGAGGCCTTTGCAGCTCCGGCCCATCCCGGCATGGCGCTGGGTGGCCCTGTTGGGTTTTGCCCTGTTGGCTCCGGCTGGCTTGCCCGCAGGTGGTGCCGATCGGCGCCAACCTGAGGTGCGGCGCCGTCAATCGACGATGGAACCCCTGCTGAGCGAGGCCCCCGCCCAGCTCCTCTGTGCTCCCCGCCAGCAGGCCCCCGTCCTGGCGGCCATAGGGGCGGACGCCCCCCTGAGGGTGCTGCGGCATTGGCAGGCCCCAGGGGGTGAGCGCTGGCTACAGGTCGAGCTGGCTGATCGGGCCGGCCTGGCCCGCCGCGGCTGGTTGCCGGCTTAAGGGCCTAACCAGGCAGCTAACTAACCAGCTAGGGCAGCTTCGATCGCGGCCTTCAGTTCGGCGGAATCGGGCTCCACATTGCTCTTGTAGCGGCCCAGCACGCTGCCGTCCTTGCCGATCAGGAATTTCTCAAAGTTCCATGCCACGGCACCGGCCGGTTCGGCCTTGGTCAGGGTGGTGTAGGGCTCATCGGTCATCTCCACCTTTTCAAACAGGCTGAAGTTGGCGCCGTAGGTGGTGCTGCAGAACTGCTGGATCTCGGCCATGGTTCCCGGCTCCTGGGCGCCAAAATCGTTGCAGGGGAAGCCCAGCACCTCAAATCCCTGGGGGCCGTAGCTCTCCTGCAGGCCCTGCAGGCCGGCGTATTGGCGGGTGAAGCCGCAGCGGCTTGCCACATTCACGATCAACAACACCTTGCCGCCCCATTCACCGAGCTTGCGTTCCGCCCCTTGGGCATCACGCACCGCCACATCACTTACGGAAACAGGGTTTTGCAGGCTGCTCATCTGGGTTGGGGCAGGGGAACTGCCGCGGCTCTGGGAAAATCGACCCTAGCCACCGCTCCATAAACTCGTGCTTACGGGTGCACCAGGCTGATGAGCGAAGCAAATGGGGCCCAGGTCGCCGAGGTGGTGGCCCAGCAGCTGGAGGCCCTCCTGCAGGTGGGCAACTATGACGGGGCAAAGCTGCTGCTCCAACCGGTGCAGGAGGTCGATACGGCAGAGGCGATCGGCAGCCTGCCGCGCACCCTGCAGGCCCTGGCCTTTCGCCTGCTGCCCAAGGATGAGGCCATTGCCGTCTACGAATACCTCGAGCCCTCTGTCCAGCAGAGCCTGCTGGAACGGCTCCGGTCCGGCGAGGTGCTTGAGCTGGTCGAGGAGATGTCGCCGGATGATCGGGTGCGTCTATTTGATGAGTTGCCCGCCAAGGTGGTGCGGCGGCTGTTGGCCGAGCTGAGCCCGGCGGAGCGGCGGATTACGGCCGAGCTTTTGGGCTACCAGGCCGAAACGGCAGGTCGCTTGATGACCACCGAATTCATCGACCTCAAGGAGGTGCAAACCGCCGCCCAGGCCCTGGAGATCGTGCGCTGTAGGGCCCGTGAAACCGAAACGGTTTACAGCCTCTACGTGACCGATGCCTCCCGCCACCTCACGGGCATTCTTTCCCTGCGGGATCTGGTGGTGGCCGAACCCGACCAACGCATCGGTGCGGTGATGACCCGCGAGGTGGTGAGCGTTTCCACCGAAACCGACCAGGAGGAGGTGGCCCGGGCAATCCAGCGCTACGACTTTCTGGCGGTGCCGGTGGTGGACCGCGAGGAGCGCTTGGTGGGGATTGTCACCGTCGACGACGTGATTGACGTGATCGAGCAGGAGGCCACCCGCGACCTCTACGCCGCCGGTGCTGTGCAGGCCGGTGACGATGACGACTACTTCCAAAGCAACCTTTTTACCGTTGCCCGCCGGCGGGTGTTGTGGCTGTTGGTGTTGCTATTGGCCAATAGCGGCACCGCCGCAGTAATTGCCTCCAACGACCACGTGCTCAAGCAGGTGGTGCTTCTGGCGGCCTTCATTCCCCTGTTGATCGGCACCGGTGGCAACGTGGGCGCCCAGAGCTCCACCGTGGTGATTAGGGGCTTGAGTACCCAGCGCATCCAGGCCCTGGGCCATTGGCAGGTGATCTGGCGGGAGTCGGTGGCAGGGGCGCTGCTGGGCCTTTTGATGGTGTTGGTGGTGGTGCCCTGGGCTTTTTATGTGTCCCACAGCTGGATCGTCGCCGGCGCCGCTGGCTTCAGCCTGGTGGCCATCACCACCCTGGCGGCCACCGCCGGATCGGCCCTGCCCCTGCTCTTTGATCGGATTGGCCTTGATCCGGCCCTGATGTCGGCGCCCTTCATCGCCACGGCCACGGACGTGGCCGGGGTATTCATCTATCTGCAGACCGCCACCTGGCTTTTGAGCAAATATGCTTAAAGCCGAGGCAAGATGAGAGAGCTTCACACTTCTTTAGGTTAGGCTTCACACATCTTCAAGGGCCAGTCCAGTGGTTGTCGCCGTAGCCCCTCTAAAAGCCGATCGCCAGATGCCCCATGTCGATGGCGACCTTGTGCGCTCCTATTTGCGTGACATCGGCCGTGTGCCGTTGCTCAGCCATGAGCAGGAGATCACCCTGGGCCGCCAGGTGCAGGAGCTCATGTCGATTGAGGAGATCGAACAGGACTTGGAGCAGAAGCTTGGTGCCAAGCCCAGCCAGGACCAACTGGCTGCTGCTGCGGGCATGGAGGCTGCCCTTTTAAAGAAGCGTTTAAAGGGCGGTCGCCGGGCCAAGGAGCGGATGGTGGCTGCCAATTTGCGGCTGGTGGTGAGTGTGGCCAAGAAGTACACCAAGCGGAATATGGAATTGCTGGATCTGATCCAGGAGGGAACGATCGGCCTGGTGAGGGGAGTGGAGAAATTTGACCCCACCCGTGGCTATAAGTTTTCGACCTATGCCTACTGGTGGATCCGCCAGGGGATCACCAGGGCGATTGCTGAGAAGAGCAGAACAATCCGCCTGCCGATCCACATCACCGAAACCCTGAACAAGCTGAAAAAGGGCCAACGGGAACTGAGCCAGGAGCTGGGCCGTACCCCAACGGTGACGGAGTTGGCGAGCTACGTGGAGCTGCCTGAGGAGGAGGTGAAGGACCTGCTGTGCCGGGCGCGCCAACCGGTGAGCCTGGAAACGAAGGTGGGAGATGGCGACGACACCGAACTGCTGGATTTACTGGCGGGTGATGGTGAACTGCCAGAGGATCAACTGAACGGTGAATGCCTGAAGGGAGACCTGCGGGCGTTGCTGGAGCAACTGCCAGAGCTGCAGGGAAGGGTTTTAAAGATGCGCTATGGGATCGATACGGGCAGTGAGCTTGGTGCGGCCGGCATGAATGGCGGCATAGCGGCTGGCATAGCGGCTGGCATTGGCCTGGAAGAACCGATGAGCCTCACCGGCATTGGCCGCATCCTGGGCATTAGCCGTGATCGGGTTCGCAACCTGGAGCGTGATGGCCTGGCAGGTTTGCGTCGCCTTAGCGATGCGGTTGAGGCCTACGTAGCCAGCTGAGTCCCAATTTCCAGTGACCTATCGGCTGATCGGCGTTGGGGTGGTGCTCAATCGGGCCGGTGAGGTGCTGATCGACCAGCGCCTCGAAGGCGGCCTGCTGGGTGGGCTCTGGGAATTTCCGGGCGGCAAGCAGGAGCCTGGAGAAGCAATCCCTGAGACGATTCGCCGGGAGCTGTCCGAAGAGCTGGCGATCGAGGTGGCGGTGGGCGCCCAACTGATCGTGGTGGAGCACGCCTACGGCCCAAAGAAGCTGCGCTTTGTGGTTCACCTGTGCACCTGGCTCAGCGGTGAGCCCCAGCCCCTGGCATCCCAACAGGTGCGCTGGGTGCGGCCTGAGCAGCTTGGCGATTACCCCTTCCCAGCAGCCAACGCCCAGATAATTGAGGCCCTGCTTTTAGTTAGGGGTAATTAAAAAGGGGTAATTAATTCCGCCACCCGGCCCGCTTCTGGATCATTGGCGTCGGCCAGGCTGAGCTGGATCCTCCAGCAAGCCTGGGGCAGGCGGCTGAGCCGTCCGGGCCACTCCACCGCCAGCAGGGCCCCAAGGGCCAGGGCCTCCTCCTCTTCCTGGGCAAAGAGTTCGTCGGCGGCGGCGGCCTGCTCCAGCCGGTAGAGATCCAGGTGCACCAGGGCGCCACCGCCATCGGGCGCCAGGTAGTGCTGGGCGAGGGCAAAGGTCGGGCTGGTGATCGGCTCCTCGATGCCCAAACCCACCGCCAGACCCTGCACCAGGCAGGTTTTGCCGGCTCCAAGATCGCCAAACAGCAGCAGTAGGGCTCCAGCGGGCAGCAGCTGGGCCAGCTCGGCCCCCAGGGCCTGGGTTGCCGCCGCATTGGCCAGGTGGCGCTTCAGGGAATCCAGCTCGCGCTAGCCGCTATTCACCAAGTTAGATTGGCCTTAAGCGAGCCCGAAGCCTCGGCGTCTCTGCAGATATTTCCCACTCCTCCCAGCCGGGAGAGAGTTGATCCCCCCTAAAAAAAACCATGGTGGCTTCCCCCACTGCTCCTGCCCTGCAGAGCACCAGTACCTATGTGATCGCCGACCTTGGCCTGGCCGATTTCGGCCGCAAGGAGATGGCAATTGCCGAAACCGAGATGCCTGGCCTGATGGCCCTGCGCTCCAAATACGGCGCCAGCCAACCCCTCAAGGGCGCCCGCATCGCGGGTTCCCTGCACATGACGATCCAGACCGCCGTTCTGATCGAGACCCTCACGGTTCTCGGTGCTGAGGTGCGCTGGGCCAGCTGCAACATCTTCTCCACCCAGGACCACGCCGCCGCCGCGATTGCGGCCGCCAACGTTCCGGTGTTCGCCTACAAGGGTGAAACCCTTGATGAGTACTGGGCCTTCACCCACCGCATCCTCGAGTGGGGCGATGGCGGCACGCCCAACATGATCCTCGACGACGGCGGCGATGCCACTGGCCTGGTGGTGCTTGGCACCAAGGCTGAAAAGGATCCTTCCGTTCTCAACAACCCCTCCAACGAAGAGGAGACCGCCCTCTTCAACAGCATTCGCCAGAAGCTGGCTGCCCAGCCCGGCTTCTATTCCCGCATCTACGCCAACATCCAGGGCGTCACCGAGGAGACCACCACTGGTGTGGCACGTCTCTATCAAATGCAGAAGAGCGGCGAACTGCCTTTCCCCGCTATCAACGTCAACGATTCAGTCACTAAGAGCAAGTTCGACAACCTCTACGGCTGCCGTGAGTCGCTGGTGGATTCGATCAAGCGCGCCACCGATGTGATGGTGGCGGGCAAGGTGGCCCTGGTGATGGGCTACGGCGACGTGGGCAAGGGTTCGGCCCAGTCGCTGCGGGGCCTTGGCGCCACCGTGATGATTGCCGAGATCGATCCGATCTGCGCCCTGCAGGCGGCGATGGAGGGCTACCGGGTGGTGCGCCTCGACGACGTGGTGGGTGATGTCGACATCTTTGTGACCGCCACCGGCAACTTCAAGGTGATCAAGCACGAGCACCTGATCCAGATGAAGGATCAGGCGATCGTTTGCAACATCGGCCACTTCGACAACGAGATCGATGTGGCTTCGCTCAAGCAGTACCCCTGGGACAACATCAAGCCCCAGGTGGACCACATCGTGCTGCCCAGCGGCAACAAGATCATCCTGCTGGCCGAGGGCCGGCTGGTGAACCTGGGTTGCGCCACCGGCCACCCCAGCTTCGTGATGAGCGCCTCCTTCACCAACCAGGTGTTGGCCCAGATCGAGCTGTTCACCAAGGGCGACCAATACGCCAAGGAGGTCTACGTGCTGCCCAAGCAGCTCGATGAGATGGTGGCTCGCCTCCACCTCGAGAAGATCGGCGCCAAGCTCACCGAGCTCAGCTCCGAGCAGGCCGCCTACATCAACGTGCCGGTGGCCGGTCCCTACAAACTGGACCACTACCGCTACTGAGCAATCCCATGCTTCATGACCTCAATGGCTTTGTGGGGCAACTGGTGACCCAATGGGGTTACCTGGGAATCATTGCGGCGATGGTGCTTGAGAACGTGATCCCTCCGATTCCATCGGAGCTGATCATGCCCCTGGCTGGCTTTTATGTGGGCCAGGGGCACCTCAATTTTGTGGGTGTGGTGCTAGCAGGTCTACTTGGCACGGTGCTTGGGACCTTGCCCTGGTATGGCATTGGCCGGCTGGTGAATGAGGAACGCCTCAAACAATGGACAGCCCGCCATGGTCGCTGGGTGGGCCTGTCTGTGGAGGATCTTGATAAATCCCGCGTCTGGTTCAAGAACCACGGTGCTGCGGTGGTGTTTTGGGGACGGCTGATTCCAGCTATCCGCACCCTGATTTCTGTGCCAGCGGGTGTTGAGCTGATGCCCTTTGGCCCCTTTTTGTTTTGGACCACGGCCGGCAGTCTGGTCTGGAACTTGGCCCTGACAACTGCCGGCTGGGCCCTGGGCCGCAACTGGCAACAGGTGCTCCTGGCGATCAAGCCTGTGGAGGGCTTGGTAAATAAGCTGATTGCTTTGGCGATTCTGGCTGTGGTGGCCTGGCTGGGGCTGCGCCTTTGGAAACAGCGCAACTCCAGCACCTAACTGGTTCAGAAGGGCACTTCTTCTTCGCTGGGCTCACCGCCCCCAAAGCCACCGGCATTGCCGTCGCTGCCGCCGCCTGCTTCGGCATCGCGCTTGGAGCCCAGCAGTTCGAGCCGATCAACCCGAATCACGGGTTTGGTGCGCTCTTCGCCGCTGGCCCGATCGGTCCAGCGGTCGAGCTTGAAGCTGCCGATGATCCCCACCAGGGAGCCCTTGCGGACATAGTCCGCGGCTACCTGGGCCTGCTTGCCCCAGACCTCCAGGTTGAACCAGTCCGGTTCGTCGTTGGCGCTGCGGCGGTTCACCGCAAGGGTGAGGTTGGCGACCATGCTTCCCGATTCGAAGTAGCGCACTTCGGGGTCGCGGCCTGCTCGGCCCACGAGGGTGATGGAATTGACGCCCATGGCGTTGTCTCCTGTTCGATTGACTTAATGATGCGGCACCCGGTTAGGGAGCCACGCAACATCAGTTCCACCCTTAAGCCCGGCTGTACCACCGCCGTATGATTTAGGGCTACAGACCAGGTTTTCTGTGTTTTTCCGTCGTTTCCAGTTCTCGCGCGATATCGGTATCGACCTGGGAACGGCCAACACCCTGATGTACGTGTCAGGGAAGGGGATTGTTCTGCAGGAGCCCTCAGTGGTGGCCTTGGATCTGGAGCGCGGCGTGCCCTTGGCCGTGGGCAACGAGGCCAAGTTGATGCTGGGCCGCACTCCGGGCAATATCCGGGCCATTCGGCCCCTGCGCGATGGCGTCATCGCCGACTTCGATGCGGCCGAGCAGATGATTAAGGCCTTTATCCAGAAGGGCAACGAGGGCCGCGGCATCGTCGCCCCCCGCTTGGTGATTGGCATCCCCAGTGGGGTCACCGGCGTCGAGCGTCGTGCCGTGCGTGAAGCAGGCCTGGCTGGTGCCCGCGAGGTGCACCTGATCGATGAGCCCGTGGCGGCAGCCATTGGGGCGGGCCTGCCCGTCACCGAGCCCGTCGGCACCATGATTGTGGACATCGGCGGCGGAACCACTGAAGTGGCTGTGCTCAGCCTGGGTGGCACGGTGATGAGTGAGTCGGTGCGGGTTGCCGGCGATGAGCTCAGTGATGCCATTGGCGTCTATCTCAAGAAGGTCCACAACCTGGTAGTGGGCGAGCGCACTGCAGAAGACATCAAGATCCGGATCGGTTCCGCTTTCCGCGACGACGCCCACGACAACACCTCCATGGATGTGAGGGGCCTGCACCTGCTTTCGGGCCTACCCCGCACCATCAACGTGCGCGCCGGAGACATCCGGGAGGCCATGGCCGAGCCCCTCAACGTGATCGTCGAAGCGGTGAAACGGACCCTGGAGCGCACCCCACCCGAGTTGGCCGCCGACATCGTGGATCGCGGCATCATGCTGGCGGGCGGTGGTGCCCTCGTTCGCGGCATCAGCGACCTGATCAGCCACGAGACCGGGATCCTCACCCATGTGGCGGAAGACCCCCTCCTTTGCGTCGTCAATGGTTGCGGCATGGTCCTAGAGGACTACGTCCGGCTGCAGAGGGTGCTCGATACCCCTGACTTCGCCCGCCATTCCACCTGAATTTGATGCCGGCCGGCCGCAGGCTTCGCCTTCCGCCCCTGCGGCAGATCCGCCAGGCCTGGCCTTGGGCGGTGTTGTTGCTGGCCTTGGTGGGGATTCGGCTCAGCAAGGGGGCCGGGATTTTGGATGCCTATGCCCTGCTCAGTCGCCCCTTTTGGCCAGGAACGGCCCAGGGTGAATGGGTGAGGCAGGCCCAGCGCCTCGAGGACCAGGGCCAGCTGCAACAGCTCAAGGCCGACAACGACCGGCTGAGGGCAGTTCTTCAGTTGCGATCCTCAGCAAATGGCTCCCTCGAGGCCCCGGTGATTTCCAGGGATAGCGGTGGCTGGTGGCAGCAACTGCTAATCGGCCAAGGCTCCCTGAAGGGTGTGAGCCCCGGCGATTCGGTGCTGGCGCCCGGGGGCCTGGTGGGCCGTGTGGCCAGCGTGACCCCCACCACCTCCAGCGTCACCCTGCTCACCGATCGCCGTAGCCATGTGGGCGTCTGGGTGCCCCGCACCCGCCAACAGGGTTTGCTGGTGGGGGTGGGCAGCGGCCGGTCCGTGCTGCACTTTGTGGAGAAGGATCCGGGCGTGAGGCCCGGTGATCTGGTGTTCACCTCCCCGGCCAGCAGCCTGGTGCCCCCCAACATCGCCGTTGGCGTAGTCCAAACGGTAAACGGCCTGGCATCTCCGGCGCCAGAGGCGATTGTGCAGTTGGCGGTGCGCTCCGATGCCCTCGATTGGGTCAAGGTGCTGGTGGGTGAGCGATGACTGGCTGGGGCCGGATCGCCCAGGGGCCTGGCTGGTGGCTGGCCACGGCCCTGGTGGTGCCCTTTCTCAGCCTGGCCTCGCCCTGGCTGCTGAAGCTGGGGGGTGTGGCCCCGGCCTGGTCGGTGCTGTGGTTGTTGCCTTGGGCCCTGGTTGGCGGACCGCTGGCGGGGGCCTTGGCGGGCCTGGGTTTGGCCCTGCTGCTTGATGGCCTGCACTTGGGCTTCAGCAGCCAGGTGCCGGCGCTGCTACTCCTGGGCTGGTGGTGGGGTCGCTTGGGCAGTAAGGGCTTGCCAATTGAGCGCAGTTTCAGCCTGGGTCTGTTGGCCCTGCTGGGCAGTTTGCTGTTGGGTTTCAGCGTGCTGGTTCAGGAGCTGGTGGCCTTCTGCTGGGCCGGCCAACCCCCTGGCCAGCTTTTCAGTCAGGCTTTCCACCAGACCACCTACACCTGGTTTGCCCAAACCCTGCTTACGGCCCTACTGGCCCCGCCTTTGTGCTCCCTGCAGCTGCTGTTCTGGCGCCGCAAGAGCCTGGGTGGGCGCCGTTCACCCTTACCTAAGCAATGAATCAGCAAGTGCAACGTCTCAGTAGGCGCCAATTAATGGCCCTGCTGGCCGGCGGCTCGGCGGCAGCGGCATTGGCCAGTTGTGGCCGGGGCAAGGGTGGTAACGGGGCCGGCCCGGGAGCAGACGGGAATCGCATCTTGAATGTGTGGACCCTGGATCTGGCCCCCAAGTTCAACGGCTACATCAATGGCGTGATCCAGGCCTGGGAAAGCCAAAATCCCGGGGTGCGGGTGCGCTGGACCGATGTGCCCTGGGGCTCGGCCGAGCGCAAATTGCTGGCGGCGGTGTTTGCCCGTACTGCCCCCGATTTGGTCAACCTCAATCCCCCCTTTGCCGCCAACCTGGCCAGCAAGGGCGGCCTGTTGGATCTCATGCCCCTGCTCCCCTCCGGCGCAGCCTCCACCTATTTGCCCCAGATCTGGCAGGCGGGCCAGGCGGCTGGCGCCCAATTCGCCCTGCCCTGGTATCTCACCACCCGGATCACCATGGCCAACCGGCGCCTGCTGGAGCAGGCGGGTTTGGAGCAGCCACCTAGCCATTGGGAGCAGGTGCCGGCCTACGCCCAGGTCATGCGCAAGCGCACCGGTCGCTACGCCCTCTTCATCTCAGTGGTGCCCGACGATTCGGCCGAGCTGCTGGAAACCTTTGTGCAGATGGGGGTGCAGCTGCTGGATGGCGACCACCAAGCCGCCTTCAACAGCCCGGCAGGGCGCCAGGCCTTTGGTTTTTGGAGTGATCTCTACCGCCGCGGTTTGCTGCCCAAGGAGGTGGTCAGCCAGGGCTATCGGCGGGCGGTGGAGCTCTATCAAGCGGGGGACCTGGCCCAGGTGGCCACGGGCCCGGATTTCCTCGCCAATCTGCAAACCAATGCCCCCGGCGTTGCCGCCCATACGGCCCCCTATCCGCCGCTTTTGGGTGCCAGTGGTGACGCCAACGTGGCGATGATGAACCTGGCGGTGCCCAAGCAAAGTGCCATGGCCCCTGAAGCGATCAGCTTTGGCCTGATGCTCACCAACGCCCCCAACCAACTCGCCTTTGCCCAGCAGGCCCGGGTGTTGCCCTCAGCAGTGGCAGCCCTAGAGGAGCTCGAAAAGGATCTGGATCAGCCGGGTTCATCGGGGCCTTTGGTCCAAAAGGCGCGCCTGCTTTCTGCCCAAACCCTGCGTTACGCCAAGGTGCTGGTGCCCTCCATCCCCGGGGTGAAGCGCCTGCAGGCGATCCTCTACACCCAGTTGCAGCGGGCAATGTTGGGAGAGCTCTCCAGTGATGCGGCCCTGGCCGCGGCGGAGCACCAGTGGAATCTCTATGCCAGCGCCCGCTGGTGAATTAATTGGTGAATTAAATGGAAATCACAGCAAAGAATCGGCAGTTCGGTTCCTGAAGAAATCCTTAAATCTGCCTAGATCGCCTCTGCTGGAGAGGCTTTGGGGGATGACCGTAAGAGGGGCTGCAGGCTAATGTTGTGATTCTTAATCGCGGGTCCGACTAGATGCTCCTGGAGGAAAGGCTGAATCAGGGCCAGATTCCAGGGGCAGATGGGGGTGCTGATGCCAAGGCAACCGTGCTGGTGGTCGACGACGAGGCGGCCGTGCGCCGGGTGCTGGTGATGCGCCTGCAATTGGCTGGTTACCGGGTGGTTTGCGCAGAAGACGGCGAGGAGGCCCTCACCCTTTTCCACCAGGAGCAGCCCGATCTGGTGGTGCTCGATGTGATGTTGCCCAAGCTCGATGGCTTTGCGGTCTGTCGGCGGTTGCGGGCTGAATCCTGCGTGCCGATCATTTTTCTCTCCGCCCTCGATGCCATTGCCGAAAGGGTTTCTGGCCTCGACCTAGGCGCCGATGACTTCCTGCCCAAGCCCTTTAGCCCCAAGGAGCTGGAGGCCCGCATTGCCACGATCCTGCGCCGGGTGGGCCGGGGCTCCGCCGCCAACGAGCCCAGGGAAGTGCCTGCCGGCAGTGGTGTTTTGCGGGTTGGCGATCTGGTGGTCGACACCAACCGCCGCCAGGTGACCCGCGATGGCGAGCGCATTGCCCTCACCTATACCGAATTCAGCCTGCTAGAGCTGCTCTTTCGCGAGCCAGGCCGGGTGGTTCCCAGGGCAGAAATCCTTGAGCAGCTTTGGGGCTATCCGCCGCGCCGTGCCGCCGACCTGCGGGTCGTGGATGTTTACGTGGCCCGCCTGCGCGGCAAGCTCGAGCCCGATCCCCGCAATCCTGAGTTGATCCTCACCGTGCGTGGCACCGGCTACGCCTCCCAGCGCATGGGCGATGCGGCCCTGGCTAGCGCCGGCTGAGTGCTCCTGCAGGATGGACCCAGCTGATCGCTGCCTGCCTTGTCGGATCTGCGCGAGACCCGCCTTGAAAAAGCCGAAGCCCTATCGGCCTTGGGTCAGGGTCCCTATGCCCTGCGCTTTGAGCCCAGCCACCGCACGGCCCAGCTCCAGCAGGCCCATGCCGACTTGGCCAACGGCACCGAGCGGGATCTGGCTGTTTCCGTGGCCGGCCGAGTGATGACCCGTCGGGTGATGGGCAAGCTCGCCTTTTTCACCTTGGCCGATGAAACCGGCCCAATCCAATTATTTATTGAGAAGGCCACCCTCGAAGCCGAGATTCTGGACGATCCCGAGGCCTTTGCCCACCTCACCTCCCTGGTGGATGCGGGCGACCTAATTGGGGTGCAGGGCAGCCTGCGGCGCACCGATCGGGGCGAGCTCTCGGTGAAGGTGAAGGGCTGGACCATGCTCAGCAAGAGCCTCCAGCCCCTGCCGGATAAGTGGCATGGCCTGGCCGATGTGGAGAAGCGCTATCGCCAGCGCTATCTAGACCTGATCGTTTCACCCCATACCCGGGAAACCTTCCGGCGCCGGGCCCAGGCGGTGAGTGCCATGCGCCGCTGGCTTGACGATCGCGATTTCCTGGAGATCGAAACGCCGGTGCTGCAAAGCGTGCCGGGCGGTGCCGATGCCCGGCCCTTTGAAACGCACCACAACGCCCTCGACCTGCCACTCACCCTGCGGATTGCCACCGAGTTGCACCTCAAGAGGCTGGTGGTGGGAGGTTTTGAGCGGGTCTATGAGCTCGGCCGGATCTTCCGCAATGAGGGGGTGAGCACTCGCCACAACCCCGAATTCACTTCCGTGGAGGTCTACCAGGCCTACGCCGACTACACCGACATGATGGAGCTCACCGAGCAGCTGCTGGCCCACGTCTGCCTACAGGTGTGCGGCAGCACCCAGATCACCTACCAGGGCACGGAGATCGATCTGGCTCCGCCCTGGCGGCGGGCCACGATGCACCAGCTTGTCGAGGACGCCACTGGCCTTGATTTCACCCAGTTCGGCAGCCGCGATCAAGCAGCAGCAGCGATGGGGGCCCAGGGGTTGGAGGTGCCGGCCTTGGCTGATTCGGTGGGACGGCTGTTGGTGGAGGCCTTTGAGCAGAAGGTGGAAGCGGATCTGATCCAGCCCACCTTCGTGATCGATTATCCGGTGGAAAACTCCCCCCTTGCCCGCGCCCACCGCAGTAAGCCCGGGATGGTGGAGCGTTTTGAGTTGTTCATCGTGGGCCGCGAGACCGCCAATGCATTTAGCGAGTTGATTGATCCGGTGGATCAGCGCCAGCGGTTGGAGTCCCAGCAGGCCCGCAGGGCAGCCGGTGACCTGGAGGCCCAGGGGGTAGACGAGGACTTCATCCAGGCCCTGGAGGTGGGGATGCCCCCCACCGGCGGCCTGGGCATTGGCATTGATCGGCTGGTGATGCTGCTCACCGACAGCCCCTCCATTCGCGATGTGATTGCCTTCCCGCTGTTGCGGCCGGGCGCAGTGGGATAATGATCCTTAATAGGACATGTCCCACCACGGGAACCTCTAACCAATGAGCGGTGAGCGCGTCGGTTTTCGCTTCAAACACGCTGATGCGGTGGTGAAGCGCAACCCCCAGGGTCGCTCGCGGCGCGGCTGGGTGATGGAGCCGGTGGAGCAAACCACCAGCCGCGGCACCAAGATGCCCGCCTATCGGATTCGCTGGCGAGACAGTGAACGCCCCGAGATTGTGCTCCAGCACATGCTGATCGCCGATCCCGATCCCACCCCTCCCCCTGAAGGCGTCAGCCTGGTGCCCCCAGCACCCAAGAAATAGGGTTTAGGCGCTTTCCGGGGCGCGGGTGATCAGGGGCGCTTCGATTTCCTCCAGTAGGGGCGTAATCGCGGCCTCCCTGGAGCGAAGCAGCAACTGGGTCAGGCGGGCGATGGCCCCTTCGCCGAGGTCCTGTTCGCTGATTCGATCAAAGGCTTCTCGGTAGAGATCCTCGAGCTCGTCAATCAAGCCTTCGCGCACCTGGCGCATGGCCGCCCGCTGCTCTTCCCTGCCCATTCCTAGCTCCGTGCTGCCTCAGCAGAGTCTGCCCGCAATGGCGGGGTCTGCTTGCACCAGCAGGTGCAACGACAAATCCCCCTGGGGATCACTCCAGCTTTGGCTGCAGCTCCAGCCTGCGGCCGCGGCCAGGGCCCTAAAGGCCTCGGGGTCGTATTTGAAGCTGTATTCGGTGATCAATTCCTCGCCGGCGCCGAAGCTCCAGACCTGGCCCGCCAGTTGCACCGATTGCTCCTTTGCACTCACCAGGGCCATGGCGATCCGGCTGTGCTCCGCCTCCCAGCGGGCCCGATAGCTAAATAATTGGGGATCAAAATTGCCGGCCAGGTCGCGGTTGAGTCGCACCAACAGGTTTTTGGCAAAGGCCGCCGATACCCCTGCCGCATCGTTGTAGGCCGCTTCGAGCCGCTCCACGGCCTTGGGTTGGTCGATGCCGATCAACAGTTTCCCCCCGGGGCCCAGCAGCTTGGAGAGCTGGCAAAGCAGGGCCTGGGCATCCGTTGGGGTGAAATTGCCGAGGGAGCTGCCTGGGTAGAAACCCAGCCGGGCTTGGCCCTCCAGCAGGGGATGGGCCGGCAGTTGGTCCAGCTGGCTGTAGTCGCAGCAGATACCCAGCACGGGCACCTGGGGGAAGTGCTGGCGCAATTCGACGCAGGCGTTTGCTAGGTGCTTGGCGCTGATGTCGAGGGGTACGTAGGCGGGCGGTTTGAGCGACCTGAGCAGGGGGCCGACTTTGCGGGCGCTGCCGGCGCCAAATTCCACCAACACCCCCGGGCCCAGGGCCTGGGCTAGGGCAGGGGCATGGCGCTCGAGCAGGGCTGTTTCGGTGCGGGTCAGGCCGTATTCCGGCTGCTCACAGATCGCCTCAAACAGCCTGGAACCCTCGGCGTCGTAGAGCAGCCAGGCTGGCAGCTGCTTGGGTCGTTTGGCCATGCCCAGGCTGACCAGCCGAGCCACGTCGGCCGGTTGGGGGTGCAGGTCGATCAGCATGCAATTGGCAGGGCCCTGTTCAGGTGTCTTTGGCGAGCCGCAGGCCGGAGGCCATCCAGCGGCATGCAGGAGGGTAGTAGTTGCGGTAGCTGGGCCGGGCATGGCCGGGCGGTGTGAGGAAGGAACTACCCCTAAGCACCATCTGCGAACTCATGAATTTGCCGTTGTATTCCCCGACGGCCCCTGCTGCCGGAGCAAAGCCCGGGTAAGGGCGGTAGGGGCTGGCGGTCCATTGCCAGAGCAGTCCATTTGCCTGGGGAAGCTCTGCCTGGGCCAGTGGCGATTGGGCTTGGCTAGCTGCCACCTCCCACTCGGCCTCCGTTGGTAGGCGTGCCCCGGCCCAGCGGGCGTAGGCATCGGCCTCAAACCAGCTGAGGTGGCGCACCGGTGCCTGGGCTTGCCGTGCCTGGCGACCACCCAAGCTGAATTCCCACTCCCCGCGCCAGTAGCGGGGTGCCTGCCACTGTTGCTGCTGCGCCCTGGCCCAGCCCTCGCTCATCCACAGCTCGGGCCGTTCGTAGCCCCCGTCGGCGATGAAGCTGGCGTACTCGCCATTGGTAACCAGCCGACTGGCCAGGGCAAAGGGCTCCAGCCACTGGCGGTGCCGGGGGGTTTCGTTGTCGAAATGGAAAGCTTCGCTGTCTTTGCCGATGCTCGCCAAACCACCATGGCCGATGCTCACCAAGCCGCCGGGATGGTTTAGCCATGGGCCAGGCTCCGGGCCCCAGTCCTGTTGGTAAAAGCTTTCGTAATGGCTTTCGTAGGCGCCTCCGTAGGCGGGCTCGAGCGGGTTGCGGCTGAACCCATCGAGCAGGTCTGTTAGCAGCAGTTCCTGGTGTTGCTGCTCGTGTTGCAGGCCCAATTCCAGTAGCTGCAGCCAGCGGACTGCCTCTGGAGTGCTGGGCTCGGCCAGGGCAGCATCCAAAACGGCCTCCAGGGCCCGATCCACCCGCTTACGCCAGGCCAAAACCCCATCGATTGGCGGGCGGGTCAATAGACCGCGCTCCGGCCTGGGGTGGCGGGCGCCAACGCTGTCGTAGTAGCTGTTGAACAGGAATCCCCAGCGGGGATCGGCCGCCTCAAATGCCGCCAACGCCCCCCTGAAATGGGCCTTAAAACAGGCTGCCTCCAGCAGGAAGGTTTCAAAAAACCAGGTGGTATGGCCCAGGTGCCATTTGGGTGGGCTGGCATCCGCCATCCCCTGCAGGCAGAGATCCTCCGGGCCGAGGGGGGCGATCAGCGCCACGCTGTGGTGGCGCACCATTTGCAGGCGAGCCAGCAGCTCTTGGGGGGCCGTGCTGGTGCCCGTCGCCACAGCCATCAATCCCCTACCAAAGGCCCGACCTTAGGGAGCTTGCCTACGATCGCGCCACAGCCAGATTGTTTGATGCAGGCCAGCGCCATGGGCGAAAGCGCTTCCGGAATTACCAATGGTTTTGTGGGCGCGGTTGGCGATACCCCGCTGATTCGGCTGCATGGGCCCAGTGAGCTCACCGGTTGCACGATTTTGGGCAAGGCCGAATTCATGAACCCCGGCGGTTCGGTGAAGGATCGGGCGGCCCTGGGGATCCTGTTGGAGGCCGAGCAGGAGGGGCTGCTGAAGCCGGGGGGCACGATCGTGGAGGGCACGGCTGGCAACACCGGCATTGGCCTCACCCACCTCTGCAATGCCAGGGGCTACAGGGCCCTGATCGTGATCCCCGAGACCCAGTCGGCCGAGAAGATCGGCCTGTTGCGCAGCCTCGGTGCCGAGGTGCGCACGGTGCCCGCAGTGCCCTACCGGGACCCCAACAACTACGTAAAACTCTCCGGCCGCATTGCCGAGGAAACCCCCGGTGCAGTTTGGGCAAACCAGTTCGACAACCTGGCCAACCGCCGCGCCCACTACAACAGCACCGGCCCGGAGATTTGGCGGCAAACCGGTGGCGGCGTCGATGCCTGGGTGGCCGCCACCGGCACCGGCGGCACCTATGCCGGGGTGGCCCTCTACCTGAAGGAGCAGAACCCCAAGGTGCGCTGCGTCCTGGCCGATCCCCATGGCAGCGGCCTCTATGGCTGGGCAAAGTCTGGCGACCTCAGCATTTCGGGAAGTTCGATCACCGAGGGGATTGGCAACAGCCGGGTCACCGCCAACCTGGAGGGTGCCCCGATCGACGACGCCGTGCGCATCGACGACCAATCCGCCCTCGACACCATCTACGGCTTGCTCTGGCAGGAGGGGCTGTTTTTGGGGGGCTCGGTGGGCATCAATGTGGCCGCGGCCGTAGAAACGGCCAGGCGCCTGGGTCCTGGCCACACGATCGTGACCGTGCTCTGCGACAGCGGTGATCGCTACCGCTCCCGCCTCTACGACGGCGACTGGCTGGCGGGCATGGGACTGCGCCAACCCCAAAGGTTTGGGCTGGAGGCGGGCTGATGGATTTGTCTGTGGAGATGTTGACGGGCCAGTTGATCGCCGAGCGCTACCGGCTTGAGCAGTGCCTCAGCGACGGGGTGCAGGGCAGGCTGTGGCGCGCCACCGACACCCTTGCTGGTGATTCCCCCGTGGCCCTGCGCCAACTTGGGGCCAACCAGGATCGGGGCCAGGCCCTGCAGCTGTGGAGTCGGCTGCAGGGGTTGCTCCATCCCCAGGTGCCCCGGCTGGGGGCTGCCATAACTGCTGGAGACCAGCTCTGGTTGGTGCGCGAATGGCAGGAGGGCCGTACCTATCAGCAGTTGCTTGAGGCCCGATCCGAGCGCCAGTTGGTGTTTGGTGCCGGCGAGGTTTTATTGCTGCTGCGCCAGCTCCTGCCCGTTTTGACCGTGCTCCATGGCCAGGAGCTGGTGCATGGCGATCTCTGCCCGGCCAATTTGCTGCGCCGCGACCGCGATGGCCTGCCGGTGCTGCTGGATTTCGGGCTGGTTTGCGGCCTGGCCTGCGTTACGCCCGGCTACGGGCCGCCGGAATTGGCCCGGGGCTGCAGTCCGGAGCCCTGGATGGATCTCCACGCCCTGGGGGTGATCAGCTTGGTGTTGCTCAGTGGCGAGGCTCCGGCCCAGCTGCTCGATCCCCTCAGCCTGGAGTGGCGCTGGCCCGGCACCTTGAAGGAGAGCCCGGAGCTCCAGCCCCTGTTGGCGCGCCTGTTGAGCCGGGATCCTGGCGAGCGTTTTGGCTCTGCTGCCCAGGCCCTGGCGGCCTTCCAAACCCTGCCGATGCCCGAGAGCACTGGTCCGGTGCCCCGGGCCGATCGCACGGTGGTTTTGGTGCCACCGGTTGCGGTGCAACCCGAAGCCAGCACCCCTGCGCCTGAACCGGCACCAGCAGCACCGCCAGAACCGGCTCCCTCTCCAGAGCCTGCTTCGGCACCAGCCCCCAGCCGCAGATCCAGCCGCAACCAGAGCCGCAGCGAAGAGCGGGAGAGGGCCGCCGAGGGTGGGGTTTGGCCGGTGATTATCGCCCTGGTGATCTCAGCGATCGTGGGCACGGCCCTCGGTTGGCTGTGGTTGAGCCGCGGCAAGTTTTCCCTGCCCCTCCCCCAAACGGGCCTGCAGCTGCCCCGCAGCCTGCCCTCGGCGGAGGTGGACCAGCGCCAGCAATTGCTCAACCGCCTACGGGCACTCCAGGTCGACCGGGCCTGGTTCCTCAAATTGGTGGATGCCGGTTTGCTGGCCCAATTCCCCGAGCGGGGTGGCCGTTTGCCCAGCGACTCCCTCGACGACGCCCCCCTGCGCAAGGTTTGGAACGAGCTGGCAGAGGAGTGGTTGGCGCGGGTGGAGCAGTTGCCCCTCGCCATTCGCCAGCGGCTTGGCACCTATAGCGAAGGCGATTGGCAGCGGCGCCAAAGCTCCCTGCTCAGCCAGGGCCTTAGTTCGGCGGTGCTGCGCCAGCTGGTTTCCGGCAGTGCCCAAAACCTGTTACCGGGGCGCCCCGGCGAAGACATTCCCCCAGAACCCTTCCGGCAGCTCTGGTTTGCGGCGGCTGAGCAGAGCCTTGCCAACGTGCAGATCGAGGCGATTCAGGCCCAGCCCCTGGAAACCCGGGTTCTCTCGGCCCAGGTGGATGCGGGTGGAGCACGCCTGTTCCCCGTGCGACTGCCGGCCGGTTACCGGTTGGTGTTGGGGGTAAATGGGTCCCCATTGATGCAGATGAGTGTCTTTGGCGCCGAAGGCAACTTGCTGGAGGCCAAGGGTCCGCTGCGGGTGGTGAGCCTGGGCGCCCAATCCCGCTCTCCGGTGCAGCTGCTCGTTACCAATGAGGGGGTGGCACCTGGGCTGATCACCCTTTCTTTGCGGGCCGATCCGCCAGCCCCCCGGATCCAGCCAGTGGCGCCCGTAACGCCTGAGGTGTTGCCACCGATCAACGAACCACCACCAGTGGCACCACCAGCAGCACCGCCGGGTTAAAGCCTGGCGATTGCCTGCTTTGCGTCCTTGATGTCCTGTTTGTGGCGCTCCTCATTGCGCTTGTCGTGCAGTTTTCGGCCCTTGCCCAGGCCGATGGTGGCCTTGATCCAGGAACCTTTCAGGTGCAGGTTTAGGGGGATCAGGGTCAGGCCCTTTTGATCGAGGGCAATGCGCAGCTTGTCGATTTCCTTGCGGTGGGCCAGCAGCTTGCGCACCCTCAGGGGTTCGTGGTTGAAGAAGGCGCCAGCTTGGCTGTGGGGGGAGATGTGCACGTTGTGCAGTTGCAGCTCGCCCTTACGGATCAGGCAAAAGCCGTCGCGGAGGTTGGCGCTGCCGGCCCGAATTGATTTCACCTCGGTGCCCAGCAACTCCAGGCCGCATTCCACGGTTTCGAGGATCTCGTATTGGTGGCGCGCGAACCGGTTGTCGGAAAGCAATTTGTTGGCGGCATCGCGCAGGGCCTTAGCGCTTTTTTTGCCTCCCCCCTTTGCCATTGCTGCTTCCTAAGCGTCCCCTTGCACTTCCGACCCTAGGGAGCCCCCGTTACCCTCGCTAGATGGCGATCGTTTCCTCCACCGCCGGCCGGGAGCCGGCCAAGCCGACGCCGCGGCTGGTGGATCCGAATCCGACTCCAGGGGCTTCAGAAGAAAATCCAGGGGCAAATCCGGAGTTGATTCAGCGGGAGGACGGCCTGCGCCCCAAGCGCTTTGCCGACTACATCGGCCAGGCCGAGTTGAAGCAGGTATTGGCCATCGCGATTGAGGCCACCCGCAGCCGTGAAGAGGCCCTAGACCATGTTTTGCTCTATGGCCCCCCCGGCCTGGGCAAAACCACCATGGCCCTGGTGCTCGCCGAGGAGTTGGGGGTCCGTTGCCGCATAACCAGTGCCCCGGCCCTGGAGCGCCCCCGCGACATCGTGGGTCTGCTGGTCAATTTGCAGCCCCGGGAGCTGCTGTTTATCGACGAAATCCACCGGCTTAACAGGGTGGCTGAGGAAATCCTCTACCCCGCGATGGAGGATTTCCGCCTCGATCTAACCGTGGGCAAGGGCACCACGGCCCGCACCCGCAGCCTGCCCCTGGCCCCCTTCACCCTGGTGGGCGCCACCACCCGGGCGGGTTCCTTGAGTTCGCCCCTCAGGGATCGTTTTGGCCTGATCCAGCGGCTGGAGTTCTACGGACTTGACGACCTGCAGGCGATCGTGCAACGGGCAGCCGGAATTTTGGAGTTGCAGCTGGAGCAGGAGGCAGCCCTGGAGGTGGCCCGCCGTTGCCGCGGCACCCCCCGCATCGCCAATCGCCTGCTTAGGCGGGTGCGGGACGTGGCCTCCGTGCGCGGCCATCAGCAGATTGGCCAGGCCCTGGTGGATGAGGCCCTGAGCCTGCACCGGGTCGATGGGCGGGGCCTGGATGCCAGCGATCGGCGCCTACTCACCCTGGTGCTTGAGGGCTATGGCGGCGGACCGGTGGGCCTCGACACCCTGGCGGCGGGCCTTGGGGAAGACGCCTCCACCCTGGAGGCGGTGGTGGAGCCCTACCTGCTCCAATTGGGCTTTTTGCAGCGCACTCCCCGGGGCCGGATCGTCACCCCCGCGGGCCGGGCGCACCTGGGCTGGGCGGCGGCGTGATTCCTTCCCTTTTGGCGATGCTTCTAGCGGTGCAGCTGGCGACCCAGCTGGCCCTCCCCCAGCTCTTTGACCAGGCCCTGGCAGCCAGCCGCGAGGGCAGCTTTGCCGATGCCCTGGCGCTCTGGGACCAGGTGATCGAGGTGGCCCCCAGGGATGCGGCGGCCTGGAGCAACCGGGGCAATGTGCAGCTCGCCCTGGGGGACCCCGAGGCCGCAATTGCCGACCAAACCGAGGCTATTGGGCTGGAGCCCGAAAGCCCCGACCCCCACCTCAACCGGGGCACCGCCGAGGAGGCCCTGGGCCAGTGGCAGGCGGCAGAAGCCGATTACCGCTGGATTTTGGCCCTGCCGCCAGAACAAGCCGGCGAAGTGCGGGCCTCTGCCCTCTACAACCTCGGCAACGTCCAGGGTTCCCTGGGCGATTGGCCAGCGGCCCGGGATGCCTTCCAGGCGGCGGCAGATGAGCGACCCGGTTTTGCCATGGCCCGCTCCAGCCTCGCCCTGGCCACCTTTCAATTGGGGGAGCTGGATTCGGCCGAAAGGGAGCTTCGCAATCTGATCCGCCGCTATCCCCTGTTTGCCGATGCTCGCGCTGCCCTGACGGCCCTGCTCTGGCAAAAGGGTGCCTTTGGAGAGGCGGAGAGCAACTGGGCCGCGGCCTCGGGCCTCGATCCCCGCTATCGCCAGGGAGAATGGTTACTGCAGACCCGGCGCTGGCCCCCTAAACCGGTGCAGGCCCTTGGCCATTTCCTGGCCCTGGAGGCGTGATGAACGGATTGGCAACTCCCGTACTGGAAAAGCTTGGCCTTGAGGCGAGCCTCCAGGAGGCTTTGCCGGATTTGATCCAGCTGCGCCGCCATCTCCACCGCCACCCCGAACTCAGTGGCCATGAGCAGCAAACCGCGGCCCTGGTGGCCGGCGAGTTGCGGCGCTGGGGCTGGCAGGTCCAGGAAGGGGTGGGCCGCACGGGGGTGGTGGCGGAACTGGGGCCGAGCGGCGAAGGGGTTCCTTTGGTGGCCCTGCGGGTCGACATGGATGCCCTGCCTATTGAGGAGCGCAGTGGCTTGGATTACGCCTCCATCCACCAGGGCCTGATGCATGCCTGTGGCCACGACCTACACACGGTGGTGGGCCTGGGAGTGGCCCAGCTCCTGGCGGACCTGGACCAACGCCAGCTCGGCCAGCTCGGCGCCAGGGTGCGGCTGCTGTTTCAACCGGCCGAGGAAACGGCCCAGGGGGCCAGCTGGATGCGCGATGCCGGGGCGATGGATGGGGTGGACGCCCTATTTGGCGTGCATGTCTTTCCGAGTTTGGCGGTGGGTACGGTTGGGGTGCGCAGCGGCAGCTTGACCGCGGCGGCGGGTGAATTGGAGGTGGAGGTGATCGGCGAGGGCGGCCATGGCGCCAGACCCCACCAATCCACCGATGCGATTTGGATTGCGGCCCGGGTGGTGAGTGGTTTGCAGGAGGCGATCAGTCGCCGCCTGGATGCCCTGCAACCCGTGGTGGTGAGCTTTGGCCGCATTGAGGGCGGCAAGGCCTTCAATGTGATTGCCGACCACGTGCGCCTGTTGGGCACGGTGCGCTGCCTCGACACCGAGCTCCATGCCCAGCTACCGGCCTGGATTGAGGACACGGTCCAGGCCCTTTGCCAAGGCCATGGCGGCCA
Organism: Cyanobium sp. WAJ14-Wanaka; assembly: GCF_024345375.1. Lineage (NCBI taxonomy): Bacteria > Bacillati > Cyanobacteriota > Cyanophyceae > Synechococcales > Prochlorococcaceae > Cyanobium > Cyanobium sp. WAJ14-Wanaka. Next base: position 486,624 of record NZ_JAGQAZ010000002.1, read on the forward strand.
GGCCCGGGTGCGCTATCGCTGCATTTCGCCGCCGGTGCACAACGATCCCGAGCTCACCCAGTTGGTGGCTGCCGCAGCCACTGAGGTGCTGGGGGCCAGCCAGGTGCAGTGGCTGGATCAACCCTCTTTGGGGGCCGAGGATTTTGCCCACCTGCTCGAGGGCACCCGCGGCACGATGTTTCGCCTGGGGGTGGCCGGCCCCCAGGGCTGCACCCCCTTACACAGCAACACCTTTGCCCCCGACGAGGCTGCCATTGCCGTGGGCATCAGGGTGCTCACTGCCAGCCTGTTGCGTTGGATGGCCGGGTCCAGCCAACCAGCGCCGGAGCCAGCGCCATGAAGCAACGCCCCCTGCTCCAGGGCCTGCTGGCCCTCTCCTCGCCCCTGTTGATTGCCCTGGCGGTTGTGGTGCTGCTGCAGCGCCAGGGGGTCGACAAACTCCAGGCGCTGCCGGCCCTTTTGATTGGCTCCGGCCTTTTGATCAGCAGTGGGGTGCACCGCCGCCGCTGGCGCCGCGAGTTGCTGCTCGCCCTCCGCCAGGATGAAGACAAGCAGGAACCCCATGGCGAATCCCTCCCCTGATCTCGATGCCCTGCGGGACGCCATTGGTTCCGGCGACCCCAGTCGAGCGATGCCCGCTTTGGTTGGTCTGCGAACCCTGCCCGAGGCCCAGGCCATTCCCCTGCTGCTGTTGGGGCTGGAGCAGCAGGAGTTCATGGTGCGCTCCCTGAGCTGTGCGGGCCTGGGCGTGAAGCAGAGCGAGGTTGGCTGGCTGGCCCTGGTGCGGGCCCTCCAGCATGACGATGACGCCAATGTGCGCGCCGAGGCGGCCAATTCCCTGGTGAGCCATTCCCTGGAGCGCTCCTGGCCCCTGGTGCGGGATGTGTTTGCCGCCGACGAGCAGTGGCTGGTGCGCTGCAGCATCCTTTCGGCCCTGGCGGAGCAGCCCGGGATTGAGGCCGCCTGGCTGTTTGAGCTGGCCGAAATGGCCATCGCCGATGGCGATGGCACCGTGCGAGTGGGGGGCACCGAGATCCTTGGCCGCTTGGTGCGCGACAACGGCCATGGCGAGGCCCGTCTGGCCCTGCAAGCGATGCAAAGCGATTCCGACCACAGGGTGGTGGCGGCGGCCCTCAACGGATTGCAGGCCTAGGCGGCCCCAGGCCAACCTTGCTAAGTTGTGGAAGTCACTAGGGGTGCCCGGCGAATTTTCGCCTTGGGCTGAGATCACACCCTCCGAACCTGATCCGGGTAATGCCGGCGCCGGGAAGTGGATCAGGAATGTGAAGACATCTCAGGCTGCGCCCCGCCTTTTTTGTAGCCCTGTCATGCGTAGCGCCTGGATCGAGAAGCGTCGCGGCCAAGCCAATGTCTCCCAGATGCACTACGCCCGTAAGGGGGTGGTCACTGAGGAAATGGCCTTTGTGGCCAAGCTGGAAAACCTGCCCGAATCCCTGGTGATGGAGGAGGTGGCCCGGGGCCGGATGATCATCCCGGCCAACATCAACCACCCCAACCTGAAGCCGATGGCGATCGGCATTGCCAGCAGGTGCAAGGTCAACGCCAACATTGGCGCCTCGCCCAACGCTTCCGATTTGGATGAGGAGGTGGCCAAGCTGCGCCTGGCGGTGAAATACGGCGCCGACACGGTGATGGACCTCTCCACCGGCGGCGTCAACCTCGATGAGGTGCGCACGGCAATCATCAATGCCTCGCCGGTACCTATCGGCACGGTGCCCGTCTACCAGGCCCTCGAGAGCGTGCATGGCTCGATCGAGAAGCTCGATGCCGACGACTTCCTGCACATCATCGAAAAGCATTGCCAGCAGGGGGTCGACTACCAGACAATCCACGCCGGCCTGCTGATCGAGCACCTACCCCTGGTCAAGGGGCGCCTAACTGGCATCGTCAGCCGGGGCGGCGGCATCCTGGCCCAGTGGATGTTGTATCACCACAAACAAAACCCCCTGTTCACCCATTTCGATGACATCATCGAAATCTTCAAGCGCTACGACTGCAGCTTCTCCCTTGGCGATTCGCTGCGGCCCGGCTGCCAGCACGACGCCTCCGATGCCGCCCAGCTGGCTGAGCTGAAAACCCTGGGCCAGCTAACCCGCCGCGCCTGGGAGCACGACATCCAGGTGATGGTGGAGGGTCCGGGCCATGTGCCAATGGACCAAATCGAGTTCAACGTCAAGAAGCAGATGGAGGAGTGCAGCGAGGCCCCCTTCTATGTGCTCGGCCCCCTTGTCACCGACATTGCCCCCGGCTACGACCACATCACCAGCGCCATCGGCGCGGCCATGGCCGGCTGGTACGGCACGGCCATGCTTTGCTACGTGACCCCCAAGGAGCACCTGGGTCTGCCCAATGCTGAAGACGTACGGGAGGGCCTGATCGCCTACAAGATCGCCGCCCACGCCGCCGACATTGCCCGCCACCGCCCGGGTGCCCGCGACCGCGACGACGAACTGAGCCGGGCCCGCTACGCCTTCGACTGGAACAAGCAGTTTGATCTGTCGCTTGATCCCGAACGGGCTCGGGAATACCACGACGAAACCCTGCCGGCCGACATCTATAAGCAGGCCGAGTTTTGTTCGATGTGCGGCCCCAAGCACTGCCCGATGCAAACCAAGATCACCGATGAGGATCTACTCGGTTTGGAGAAGATGTTGGCGGAGCAGAAGGCCGGGGAGGCGGCGGCGGTCTGACGCTCCCCCCGCGTTCGATCGCGATCAGGGGCTGTCCGGTTGACGGACGCCCCGATCGAAGACGCGGTCCGCGGGAATCCAGCACACCGAGGCAACGGCCCTGTCGTCGAGCCCCCGCTGACGGAGCCAGTTGCGTAGCTCGTCCTTGCTCATGTGCGCGGTCCAGCCGTCAGTCGGTGTGTGGCCGCTGTAGCCGCTGACGGTGGGATAGCCGGTCCGCAGGGAGGCCCACATCGCCATCAGCTGGGAATCCAGGGCCGCGGGCAGGGTCTGCGTGCTGGCAGCCAGATAAAAGGCACGGCAGTCGCCTTTGCGGACCAGCCGGCTCACCCGCTGGCTCACAGTCTTCACCCGAGCTTCGTAAGGCCTGGAGGCGAAGCGCGGAACACCTGGGGTGATCACGTTGCCGGCCACGTACAGGGCCAGCAGCGTTGCCAGAACGGCCAACCGCCGCTGGCGATCGACTCGGCTCTGCAGCTCAGCCAGGGTCCAGGCCAGGATCGGTGCTGCCAACAGCACCAGGGGCAGGCCGATCCGACTGACCGCCCGCAGGGCTGAGAAGCCGGGAATCCATTGGTAGAGCAGGGCCCAGGCGGTGATCAGCTGGTGGCGCCCGCCGATCCCGAGGCTCACCACCAGCATCAGCAGGCAGGTCTGACCCAGCAGCATCAACGGCCACGGCCAGCCCTCTCCGTTGGCCTTCAGGCTGCGCCACCCCAGCCAGATGCCAAGGCCCAGCAATAGGGCATAGGTGTAGCCGGGAAAAAGTGAGTGTTCCCAGAATGCACCTGGGTAGCTGGTGCCATCGATCGATTGGATCGGCGCTGGCAACGACACGCTGCTCGGATTCGACAGGCTGTTGAACCCGAAGGACCACACCTTGGGAATCATGCTGGCGACTTCATCCCAGGGCCGGCGCCCCACCTGCCGAGAGAACAGGAGGTATTGGCGGTAGATGACGCCGTTCAGCCCCACCAGCACGCCCAGGCCCACCAGGCGCAGCACCAGGTTGGTGCGCTGGGCTGCCTGGGTGAGGCCGCTCCATGTGAATCGGAGTACCGTGCACCGCGTCATCCAGGGTTGGCACAGGACTGCTGCCAGCAGACAGGCGCTCGCCACGGCGAAGAACACCCCCTGGTAGAAGCCGATCGCCAGTTGCAGCAACAGCCACAACAGGGCGGTGAGAGCACCATCCGCGTGGATCAGGAGCCGCCATTGCGGTGCGCCAGTTCGGCGCGCGGCAGCGCTGGGGTTGGAGGCCGGATCCACCCTCCCTGTTGCTGCTTCACGGCTCATGGCGGCGAGGGCGGCATCGATGGCCAGGACGCCGGCAAAGGCCGGCATCAACTGAGCGTGTCCCAGACGCGCCAGCATCGTGAGACTGAAGCCGGCCAGGCAGGCGGCGAGCAGGCGATCGCCGCTCCGCGATGTGGCGTGTCGGCAGAGCCTGTAGCAGGCGGCCACATTGGCGCTGATGCACAGGGTGATCAGCAGCGCAAAAGCCTGACCTGGAGGTGCGGCCAACCGCAGCAGGCTGTAGACCGGAGTCAGGGCCAGCCAGTTGTCACTCCAGGCCAGGGTGTTGGTCTCGGGCCAGAAGGTGTTGGTGGTGAACAGAGCCGTGAGGTTCAGCCCTTGGCCCCCCTGCAATCCGTATTGCAGGTTGCGTTCCAGGATCCAATTGTTCAGTGCTGCATCACCCTGATCACCTGGAATCCAGGTAAACAGCCGACCCAGGATGCCTCTGGCCCCCAAGCCAAAGCTGAACAGGCAGCCCAGGATTCCGGCAAGCCATGCGTAAAGCTGCTTGGGGGGCAGTCTGAGCAACTGCCGCTTATCGTCAGCGTCCAAGATTGTATTTCACAATGCACCAAATAGCTCGAACACCATCTTTCCAGCCGATCTTCTTGCCTTCGTCGTAGGTGCGGCCGTAATAGGAGATGCCTACTTCATAGATGCGGCAGTGCATTTTTGCCACCTTGGCGGTGACCTCCGGTTCGAACCCGAATCTGTTCTCCCGGATTTGGATGGATTGAATGATTTCCCGTCTGAAGGCCTTGTAGCAGGTCTCCATGTCGGTGAGATTCAGATCCGTGAACATGTTGCTGAGCAGGGTCAGGAACGAATTGCCCATGCTGTGCCAGAAGTAGACCACGCGATGCGGTCGTCCACCCTGGAAGCGACTGCCGAACACCACATCGGCTTTGTTGTCGAGGATGGGACCGATCACTAGGGGAAATTCCTGGGGGTCATATTCCAGGTCGGCATCCTGCACGATGCAGATGTCGCCTGTGGCGGCTTGAAAGCCGGTGCGCAAGGCTGCGCCTTTACCCTGATTCATCGCATGAAACAGGATGCGCAAGTCGGGTTCATGGCGTTGTGACATGGCCTGCAGGATGTCCCGTGTTCCATCGGTGGAGCCATCGTCGACCACCACCAGCTCCATGTCCTGCACCGGTGCCTGGCGAACGGCCTGCAGCAGCGACGCAATGGTGTGAACCTCGTTGTAACAGGGAATGATGACGCTGAGTTTCATCAGCTCCTGAAGATCCACTGCTTCTGAATAAGGTACGACATTACGGCAAGCGGCGGCACGGCCAGCAGCGCGGCAAAATTCCGATTGAGTGCCAACTGATGGCCGCCGCTGATCAGGGCCCAGTTCAGCAGCCAGAGCAGGGCCTGGCTGAGCGCATAGCGCAGGGCTGGCTGGCTCTGGCGTAGGCCGCTGGCCTTGAACACCCATTTGCCGTACAGCACATAACCGATGCCGCCGTTCACCAGTTGGCTGGTGAGGGTGCATAGCCAGGCCGGCAGGCTGTGCTCCCAGAGCAGCAGCTGCAGCAGCAGATTCGTGACCAGCACGTTGGCCACGCCGGCGGCTCCAAACCGCCGTTTACGACCACTTCCGCTGGGGCGCCATGTGAAAAAACGGCTGCGCACCTTGCGGTGCCAGCCGTTGCTCTCCGGCGTGGGGGAAGAGATGCTGTTGGCCTCGGGGCTCAACCCAGGGCTTTCGCCTTGGCCACCACGTTTTCGACGGTGAAGCCGAACTTCTCGAGCACTAGGGGGCCTGGGGCAGAGGCACCAAAGCGATCGATCGAGACGGTGTCGCCATCGAAGCCGGTGTACTTATGCCAGCCAAAGGAGCTGGAGGCCTCCACCACCAGGCGCTTGCGGCAGGCCGCGGGCAGCACGCTTTCGCGGTAGGCGGCATCCTGCTCTTCAAACAGCTCAACGCAGGGCATCGAAACCACCCGCACGTTTTTACCTTCGGCGCGCAGTTGGGTTGCTGCCTTGGTGCAGAGCTCCAGCTCCGTGCCTGAGCCGATCAGGATCAGGTCGGGGCTGCCGTTGCTGTCTTCCAGGATGTAACCACCCTTGGCCACATGGGCTGCCTTGGAGTTGGCCTGGTTGGCCATTGCCTGGCGGCTGAGGAACATCACCGTGGGCCGCTTGCGGTTGGTGATTGCCACCTGGTAAGCGCCGCTGGTTTCGTTGCCATCACCGGGGCGGATCACCAGCATGTTGGGGATCGCCCGCAGGCTGGCCAGGGTTTCGATCGGCTGGTGGGTCGGGCCGTCCTCACCCAGGCCAATCGAGTCGTGGGTGAGCACATAGATCACACCCAGTTCGCTGAGGGCGGAAAGACGCATGGCGCCCACCATGTAGCCAGCGAACACGGCGAAGGTGCCGCCGTAGGGGATCAGGCCGCTGCCGTGATAGGCGATGCCATTCATGATCGCCGCCATGGCGTGCTCGCGCACCCCGAAGTGCAGGTAGCGATTGGCCTCGGATCCCTTCTGGAAGCCCTTCTCCCCCTTGATGTCGGTCAGGTTGGAGTGGGTGAGGTCGGCGGAACCGCCGATCAATTCCGGCAGGCCAGGACCAAAGGCGTTCAGGCAGTTGTAGGAGTGCTGGCGGGTGGCCAGTCCCTTGTCATCGGCGCCATAGCTGGGCAGGCTGGCGTCCCAGTTGGCGGGCAGTTCGCCCCGCAGCTGGCGCTCGAATTCAGCGGCTTCCGCGGAATATTGGCTGCGGTAATCAGCCAGGGTTTGGTTCCACTCGGATTCAAGGGCTGCGCCGCGGTTAATCGCCTGACGCCAGTGGTCGTAGGCCTCCTGGGGTACTTCAAAGTCGCCGTAGTTCCAGTCAAGGGCCTTACGGGTTAGGGCTGCTTCCTCAGCACCGAGGGCGGCGCCGTGGACGCCGGCGGTGTTGGCTTTGTTGGGGGAGCCGTAGCCGATCGTGGTGGTCACCTTGATCATCGAGGGCCGATCGGTGACGGCCTTGGCTTCCTCGATGGCTTTGGCAATGGCGGCCACATCGGTGTTGCCATCCTTCACGTGGATGGTGTGCCAGCCGTAGGCGTCGTAGCGCTTGAGCACATCCTCTGTGAAGGAAACGTTGGTGTTTCCGTCGATGGTGATGTGGTTGTCGTCGTAGAGGGCGATCAGCTTGCCCAGGCCCAGGTGGCCGGCCAGGGAGGCGGCCTCACTGGAAACACCCTCCTGATGACAGCCGTCACCCATGATCACGAAGGTGTGGTGATCGACGAGCTTGAGGCCAGGCTTGTTGAATTTTGCGGCCAGGTGGGCCTCCGCCAGGGCCAGGCCCACGGCGTTGGAGATGCCCTGGCCGAGGGGGCCTGTGGTTACTTCGACGCCCGCGGTTTCAAATGTTTCCGGGTGGCCTGGGGTGGCCGATCCCCACTGGCGGAACTGCTTGATGTCCTCGATCGAGACGGAGTCATAGCCGCTCAGGTGCAGCAGGGCGTAGAGCAACATGCAGCCGTGGCCGGCCGAGAGCACGAAGCGGTCGCGGTTGAACCACTTGGGGTTCTTGGGGTTGTGCTGAAGAACCTTGTCCCAGAGGGCAAATGCCATGGGTGCGCAACCCATGGGCAGCCCCGGGTGCCCCGAATTCGACTTGTTGACGGCGTCGATCGCCAGAAAGCGAATGCTGTTGACGCAGAGCGACTCAACAGAGGTGGATGGGGCAGCAACCATGGGACGACGGGGTTAGGGGGAAGGAGTGGCTTGGCTTACGCCATGCGGCGGAAGGCCAGGCAGACGTTGTGGCCACCAAAACCAAAGGAATTGGAGAGCACCACGTTTAGTTTGTGTTCCCGGGCCTGGTTGGGAACGACATCCAGATCACAGTTGGGATCGGGATTTTGGTAATTGATGGTAGGCGGCACAAGGCCGTGCTCCATCGCCAGAACGGCAGCAACCGCCTCAATGCCGCCACTGCCACCGAGAAGGTGGCCGGTCATTGACTTGGTGGAACTCACCGGGATTTGGTAAGCCCGCTCGCCCAGGGCGCTTTTGATCGCCGAGCTCTCGTTGCTGTCGTTGGCCTGGGTGCTGGTGCCATGGGCGTTGACGTAGTCGACGTCCTTGGCTTCCAAGCCAGCGTCCTGGATGGCCAGGCGCATTGCTTCAGCCCCACCCACGCCGCCGGGGGAGGGGGAGGTGATGTGGTGGGCATCGCAGGTCATGCCATAACCCACCACCTCAGCAAGCACCTGGGCGCCTCGGGCCTGGGCGTGCTCCAGACTTTCGAGCACCACAATTCCAGCGCCCTCACCGATCACAAAGCCATTGCGCTCCGCATCGAAGGGGCGGCTGGCCGTGGCGGGGTCGTCGTTGCGGAAGGAAAGGGCCTTGGCACTGGCAAACCCAGCCACGCCCAAGGGCGTGATCGCCGATTCGGCGCCCCCGCAGACCATTACATCGGCGTAACCCATCTGGATCAGCCGGAAGGCGTCGCCGATGGCGTTGGAGCCGGCGGCGCAGGCGGTGGCCACGGCGCTGCTGGGACCCTTGGCCCCCAGGGCAATGGCGGCCAGGCCCGTGGCCATGTTGGGGATCATCATCGGCACGCAGAACGGGCTGACCCGATCGGGCCCCCGTTCGCTCATCACCTGGGCCTGGGTTTCCATCATCAACAGCCCACCCACGCCCGAGCCGATGGCCGTACCTACCCGGTGCTGGTTGCTCTCATCAATGGTGAGGCCCGCGTGGGCAATGGCCTGCTTGGCCGCCACCACCCCGAACTGGCAGAAGCGATCCCAGCGCTTTGCTTCCTTGGGTTCAAGCCAACCCGAGGGATCAAAACCCTTCACTTCGGCGGCGAAGCGACAGGCGTGCCGGGAGGCGTCGAACAGGGTGATCGCTGCCACGCCATTGCGGCCCGTGCTCAACCCTTCCCAGTAGCTGGAAACGTCGTTGCCAATTGGTGTGACCGCGCCCAGGCCAGTGACGACGACGCGGTGGAGACCCTGCACCATGGAGCGGCTCAGGCCTGCTTTTCCTGGATGAACTTGACGGCGTCACCAACGGTGGTGATGCCTTCAGCAGCTTCGTCGGGGATTTCGATGTCGAAAGCCTCTTCCAGGGCCATCACCAGCTCGACGGTGTCGAGGGAGTCGGCACCCAGGTCATTCTGAAAGTTTGATTCGGGCTTCACTTCCTCAGCGTCAACGCTGAGCTGCTCGGCAACGATCGAGCGCACTTTCTCGTAGATCGCTTCCTGGGACATGGCCGCTGTGAGAGTCGATGCACTCTACGGGTCGTTCTGTCCAGTTCACCCCGGCGTATGAACAAGGGTGACGGCCTCAGCTGGGCCGCAGATAGAAGGTGGGCGCTCTCGGTAATTTGGAACCCTCGCCGTCTGTTCCCGGCAACTCCGTACCGAGGCACATGTCCCACGCCGTCAAGATCTACGACACCTGCATCGGCTGCACCCAGTGCGTTCGTGCTTGCCCCCTAGACGTGCTCGAAATGGTGCCCTGGGACGGCTGTAAGGCGGGCCAGATCGCCTCTTCGCCCCGCACCGAAGACTGTGTGGGCTGCAAGCGCTGCGAAACCGCCTGCCCCACCGACTTCCTCAGCATTCGCGTCTACCTCGGCGACGAGACCAGCCGCTCGATGGGTCTCGCCTATTAATTCGGGCCATCTGGCGAACTCAACGCCAAGCTCCCATAAGCTCAAGCCCGGCCGCAGTGCCGGGCTTTTTTGTAGATATACCCCCTATGTGCGGCATCGTTGCCCTAATTGGTTCGCGGGAGGCGGCCCCCCAGTTGTTGGAGGGCCTGCGCCAGCTGGAATATCGGGGCTACGACTCCGCGGGCATCGCCACCATTGATTTGCAAGCCGGCAGCAACGCCGGCCAGCTCCATTGCCTCAAGGCCGAAGGCAAGCTCGTAAACCTCACGGCCCGCTTCGAGGCCCATGGGGCCCCCGGCCACTGCGGCATTGGCCATACCCGCTGGGCCACCCACGGCAAACCAGAAGAGCGCAACGCCCACCCCCACCTAGATGGCAGCGGCCAGTTGGCGGTGGTGCAGAACGGAATCATCGAGAACCACCGCAGCCTCAGGGAAGAACTGCAGGCGGAGGGGGTGGTTTTCCTCTCCGAGACCGACACCGAGGTGATTCCCCATCTCCTGGCCCGCCAGCTGGCCCGGCTCCAGGGCGGCGACGGGCTGGCAGCCGGCAGGGTTGGCGGCGGCAGCCTGCTATTGCAGGCGGTGCAGGAGGTGTTGCCCCTGCTGCATGGGGCCTATGCCCTGGCGGTGGTTTGGGCTGGGGCCCCGGGGGCCCTGGTGGTGGCCCGCAGGGCGGCGCCGCTGCTGATTGGCCTTGGCGAGGGTGAATTTCTCTGCGCCAGCGACACCCCCGCCCTGGCGGGATTCACCCGCACAATCCTGCCGATGGAGGACGGCGAGGTGGCCCTGCTGACGCCCTTGGGGATTGAGCTCTACGACGCGGCAGGCGAGCGGGTGCAGCGCAGCCCCAGCCTGCTCAGCGGCACCGAGCATGTGGCCGACAAGCGCAGTTTCCGCCACTTCATGCTCAAGGAGATCCACGAGCAGCCCGAAACGGCGGCACTTTGGGTGGCCCGCCATCTGCCAGAAGACGCCCTGGTGGCCCTTCCGCTGGATGAGTCGGTTTACGAGGGGGTGGAGCGCATCCAGATCCTGGCCTGTGGCACCAGTCGCCATGCGGCCCAGGTGGGGGCCTACCTGCTGGAGCAACTGGCCGGCATCCCCACCAGCGTGTTTTACGCCAGTGAATTTCGCTATTCGCCGCCGCCGCTGGCGCCCAACACCCTCACGATCGGGGTAACCCAATCGGGAGAAACGGCCGACACCCTGGCTGCCTTGGCCATGGAGCAGGAGCGCCGCCAGCGGGCGGCAGATCCCGCCTTTGCCCCCAGGTTCCTGGGGATCACCAACCGCCCCGAGAGCTCCCTGGGCCGGCTGGTGCCCCACATCCTCGATATCGGAGCGGGCATTGAGGTGGGTGTGGCCGCCACCAAAACCTTCCTGGGCCAACTGTTGGCCTTCTACGCCCTGGCCCTGGCTTTTGCCGAGCGGCGCCAAGGGCAAGACCCAGCCAGGCTTGGGCAACTCCATTCCCTGGTGGCCCAGCTACGCCTGATCCCCCAACAGCTCGAGCAACTGGTGCAGGATTGCGATCGCCGCTGCGCCCAGCTGGCCCACCAATTTGAGGGCACCCAGGATGTGATCTTCCTGGGGCGGGGCATCAACTTCCCGATTGCCCTGGAAGGGGCCCTAAAGCTCAAGGAAATCAGCTACATCCACGCCGAGGGCTATCCCGCCGGTGAGATGAAGCATGGTCCGATCGCCCTGCTCGATGCCAAAGTGCCGGTGGTGTCGATTGCGGTGCCAGGCACTGTCTTCGACAAGGTGCTCAGCAACGCCCAGGAGGCCAAGGCCCGTGATGCCCGTTTGATTGGTGTGGCTCCCGTTGGCCCAGACACCGATTTGTTTGATGAGCTGCTGCCGGTGCCGGTGGTGGATGAGCTCTTGAGCCCCCTGCTGACGGTGATTCCAATGCAGCTGCTGAGTTATCACATCGCTGCCCATCGGGGCCTGGATGTGGATCAACCCCGCAACCTGGCCAAGAGCGTCACCGTGGAGTAGGCACTGGGTCGGTGCGGCCGTAGCGATCCTCAAAGCGCACGATGTCGTCTTCGCCCAGGTAGGGGCCGCTCTGCACCTCGATCAGCTGCACGGGGATTTGGCCGGGGTTTGAAAGCCGGTGCTTGCAGCCCAGGGGGATGTAGGTGCTCTGGTTTTCACCCACCAGCTCCTGGGAGCCATCTTTTTCCACCACCGCCGTGCCCTTGACCACGATCCAGTGCTCCGCCCGGTGGTGGTGCATCTGTAGCGACAGGCTGGCACCCGGCTTTACCTCGATTTTTTTCACCTGCCAGCGCTCCCCTTCGGTGACGCCGTCGTAGTGGCCCCAGGGCCGGTAGATGCGGCGATGGGCCTTGCTTTCCGGTGCCCCGCTGCGCTCCAGCTGCCCGACGATCCCCTTGATCTCCTGGGCCCGATCGCGGTGGGCGACCAGCACCACGTCGTCGGTTTCGACCACCACCAGATCCTCCACGCCCAGGCCTACTACCAGCCGGTGTTCGCTGCGCAGGTAGCAGTTGCGGCTGCCTTCGCTGATTACCCGGCCCCGCAGCACGTTGCCCTCGCCGTCCTGGTCGGCGGTTTCCCAGAGGGCACTCCAGCTGCCCACATCACTCCAGCCGGCGGCCAGGGGCAGCACGGCACCGAGTTGGGTCTGCTCCATCACGGCCACGTCGATGGCGATGTTGGGGCAGTTGGCGAAGGCTTCCCGCTCCAGCCTTAAAAATTCCAGGTCCGCCGAATCGTTGGCGATGGCGGCCCGACAGGCGCCCACCACCTCGGGTACCAGGCGTTCCAGCTCCGCCAGGATGGTGCTGGCCTTAAACAGGAACATGCCGCTGTTCCAGGTGAAGCGACCGCTGGCCAAAAACTGCTCGGCCGTGGCGCGGTCGGGTTTTTCCACGAACCGGGCAATCGGTATGGGGGCCTGGTCGCCTGAGCCGGTCGGGAGGGGTTCGGTCGCCTCGATGTAGCCATAGCCCGTTTCCGGGGCAGTCGGCACGATGCCAAAGGTCACCAGTTGGCCGTTTTCTGCGGCAGCCATGCCGGCGGCCACGGTGCGGCGGAATTGGGCGGCATCGCGGATCACGTGGTCTGCGGCCAGGATCAAAAGCAGTGGGTCCTCGCCCCAGGCCGTGGCCTGCAGTGCTGCCACCGCCACGGCCGGTGCGGTGTTACGACCAATCGGTTCGAGCAGGATCGCCGCCGGTTCCACGTCGATCTGGCGCATTTGCTCGGCCACGATGAAGCGGTGGTCTTCGTTGCAGATCAGCAGCGGCGGCGCCAGGCCCGCGAGGCCCTTAAGCCGCAGCTGGGTTTGCTGGAGCAGGGTTTCATCCCCGGCGCCAGCGAGGGGCCAATACTGCTTGGGATAGCTGGCCCTAGACAGGGGCCACAGCCGGGTGCCGGTGCCACCGCAGAGGATTACGGGTACCAGGGTGCTCACGGCGGCCGGTTGCTGGAGGCAGCACCATTCAAACGGTTCTTGGGCCTAGAGCTCCAGCAAGCCAGGCGGTGGAGTGATTGCCACCCAGCCGGCCTTGATCTCCACCTGGGGCACGATCGCCTCCACAAAGGGCACCAGGATCTTGCGCACGCCCAGGTCGATTTCCAGCAGATCGTTGCCGGCGTGGATCAGGTCGCTGATGGTGCCAATCTTTTCGCCCTCGAGCCGCACCTCAAGCCCCACCAGATCGAGCAGGTGAAATTCCCCCTCGGCCAGCTGGGGGCGATCGTTGGCGGGCACCAGGAGCTGCTCCCCCACCAGGGCTTCAGCGGCTTCTCGGCTCTCCACCCCGGCCAATCGCACCACAAAAAGCTCCTTGCCCGGCAGCTGTCTGCCGCTGATTAGCTCGATGCTGCGCGGGGGATCCTGGCGGCGTTGCAACCAGCGTTGACCCGCCTCGGTGAAGCGCTGGGAAAAATCGCTCAGGGGCAAAATGCGCAGCTCACCCTTGAGCCCTTGGGCCGCCACCAGCTTGCCCACCACCATCAACTCTTCGTTCAAGTCGGCACTTTGACCGTTTTCCATCGCCAGCCGGCCTTGGTTAAGTCGATAATGGCAACACGTCCCCTTGGCTTCCATGGCCGCTCTGCCGATCCTTCCCGGTTCCACGGTGGTGGTGCGCGATGGCCGCTCGATTTACAACGGCTACAAGGGCTTTGTGCAGCGGATCAGCGGCAGCCGGGCCGCGGTGCTGTTTGAGGGTGGCAACTGGGACAAGCTGGTGACCCTGCCGCTCAAGACCCTCGAGCAGGCCTGAGCCCAGGGCCGCCTTTGCGGATCGATGCGATGGCCACCCGGGCCGCGTCCTGTTCGGCGGCGCGCCTAGAGGGCCCGGATCCCTCGCCCCTTTGCTCGCCATTGATCGCCACCGTGCAGCGAAACCGTTTTGGATCGGCATGCACCTGGCTTTGTTCGCTGCAGCTGTAGCTGGGCAAACCTGCGGCCTGGGCCTGGCTCCATTCCTGTAGGGCCGATTTCCAGTTGTGTAGGTCGGGATCGGCCAGGAGCTCCCGGCTTGCTGCCTGCCAGTGGGGCGTGAGCCATTGGTGCACGGGTTGTAGCCCGCCACCGTCTCTGCCGCCCCAGGCCTCATAGAGGGCACCGATCAGGGCTTCTGCACACTCGGCCCGCACGGTGGCTTTACCCGCCAGGTCGCCGCTGGCCATCGGCCCCAGCTGCAGCACCGCATCAATGCCGCAGCGCTCCCCCAGCTCGGCCAGCCAGCGGTCACTGACCAGTTGGGCCCGTAGGGCTGAGCAGCGCCCCACGCTCAGCTCGCCATGCTGCTGCTGCAGAAAATCCGAGGCCGCCAGCCGCAGCACCGCATCGCCTAAAAATTCCAACCGCTCGTGGTTTTGGACCCTGCCGGTGGAGCTGTGGGTCAGGGCCTCCTCCACCGGCGCCAGGGCCTGATCCGCAGCGCCGGGCCCGCCAGGGGCGAGGGGATCGACCCCAAGCGTCTGCAGAAAGGCAACCAGTTGCTGGCGGCGATCTGGGTTCATTTAATGGGGTGAAAGCAGGACATAAGCCGGGTTCTGTTCACCTTGGTCCGTGGCAAAAGCCTTGCACCTTGGGGGTGATCATCTGTCTAGGACCACCGTTGCCGGTGGCCTCAAGCGGCGCACTTTTGTCGGGACTGGTTCCATGGCCAACCGTTGTCCCTGGGCCTTGCTCCTAGCCGGGGTTTACCTAGCCAGCACCTCTCGATGCTGCTGGTGCGCTCTTACCGCACCCTTGCACCCTTACCTGTGCCACGGGTAAACCCGGGCCATCGGCGGTGTGTTTCTGTGGCACTCTCCTCACGGTCACCCGCACTGGGCGTTACCCAGCAAGCCTGGCCATTGGGGAGCCCGGACTTTCCTCAATCAAGTGTGGCTGGGCCCAAGGGCCTGCCCACCTTGATCGCGACCACCTCGCCTGCTTTCACATCCCATAATGCCCCTGCGGGTTTTCCGCGGGGGGCTGTAGCTCAGCCGGATAGAGCGACGGTTTCCTAAACCGTAGGTCGTGGGTTCGAGTCCCGCCAGCCCCGTAATCAGCTTGCTAGCAACTCGGTAGCCACCGCTACCGGTGGTGGCTTGGCCATTTCGGTCACCGCCGCTAGCGTAAGGAGAATCGTTTCACTGCGATGACCCAGCTCCACGATCTGCGCCTGCGTTTGCTGGTGCAACAGGAAAGTGAGCGGATTGCCGATAGCCAGCCCGATGAGCTCGATCTCTCGGTGGTGCAGGCCCGTTGCCTCTGTTGGTTGGCGTTGCTGGCTGAGGCCCACGAAGAACAGGCCACCGATGCTGAAAAGCGCGGGGATGTGGAGCAGGCCATGGGTTGGTTTGCCGATTCGATGCGGTTGCGCGACGTGATCAACGTGGTCACCACTATCGAGATTCCGCTGCCCGCAGCCAGTGACTTGACCGATGACCTAGGCGATGCCTACGGCGATAACTTCCTTGATGACGGACCCCTGGCCGCCTGAATGCCATGATGGTCCTTCAAAGGTCTAGGGACTGCGGTGCCAGAAGAGCCCTGCCAATGCCCTGATTGCCAACGGTTTTATCGGGAACACGACCGATTGATCCGTGAAAATCCCACCCTGCGCCAGCAGCAGGAGCTCAATTGGGCTGCCTTGCAATCTTTTCGCACCCTGGCGGGCCGGGTGATGGAAGAACTCCAGAAACGCGAAGAGCTCCAAAAGCAAGACGAGAAGCAGGAAGAGCTAAATAAAGATCAGGAGGGTGCGGCCAACCTGGCCCCGGCCCCGAGGGCGATCGCTGCAGAGAGCCATCAAGCCAGCTCTGAATCGGCTGAAGATGGGCCCGACCAGCTCCAGCAGGCCATGGCTGACCTGGAAAACATCAATGCCCACCTCTTTTCGATCGAGGCCCTGATGGAGCGCATCTTTGATGTGCGGGTGCCCGAGGAAGTGGAGCAGGCCTTCCGGGAGTTGGCCGGCGAACTGGCCCCCGATCCACTCAATGCGGACCGGCTGCGCTTGAACCGCCTGCTGCACCAAACCCCGGACCTGCCGAACTAGTCGAGTTCGGAGGTGATCGTGACCGGGTAGCTCTCGGCCTTCCAAATCCGCTTGGCGTAATCCTTGATCGAGCGATCGGAGGAGAAAAAGCCAGTGCGGGCGGTGTTCAACAGCGACATCCGGTTCCAGTGGGGCCGGTTGAGCCAGGCCTGGTCCACTTCCCCCTGGGCACGCAGGTAGTCGTTGAAATCGGTCAGCACAAAGAAGGGATCGCTGCCGGTGAGGTTTTGCAGCAGCTGCCGGAATAGGTCGCTGTCGCCATGGCTGAAGTGGCCCTGCTCGATCAACCGCAGGATCTCGGTCAGCTCGGGCATGCTGCCAATCAGCTCCCAGGGGCGGTAGCCGGCACTGCCCAGGGCGGCAATTTCCTCTGCGGTTTTGCCAAACAGGAAGAAGTTTTCAGCTCCCACCTGCTCACGAATTTCCACGTTGGCGCCATCGAGGGTGCCGATGGTGAGCGCCCCATTCATGGCAAATTTCATGTTGCCGGTGCCGGAGGCCTCCTTGCCGGCGGTGGAGATCTGCTCCGAAAGATCGGAGGCGGGATAGACCCTTTCCCCCAGCTTGACGTTGTAATCCGCCAGGAAGATCACCTTCAGCCGACCCTCCATCTCGGGGTCGGCATTGATCGTTTCGGCGATGCCGTTGATCAGGCGAATAATCAGCTTGGCCATGGCGTAACCCGGGGCGGCCTTGCCGCCAAAGATCACGGTGCGGGGGGCGGCATCTCCGGCGGTGCCGTTCTTGATGCGCAGGTAGTGGGCAATCACCTGCAGGGCATTGAGGTGCTGGCGCTTGTATTCGTGGATCCGCTTTACCTGCACGTCGAAGAGCGAGGCCGGATCCACCAAAACTCCGTTGTGGCGATGGATGTAGTTGCTGAGATGGGTCTTCACCGCCAGCTTGGTGGCGCCCCAACGCTCCAGGAAGGCACTGTCTTCGCTGAAGCGCTCCAGGCCCTTGAGCTGGTCGAGGTCGTTGACCCAGCCATCGCCGATGGCCTCATTGAGCAGAGCTGAGAGCTGGGGGTTGGCCAGGGCGATCCAGCGCCTGGGGGTGACCCCATTGGTCACATTGGTGAATTTCTCCGGCCAGAGGGCCGCAAATTCGGGGAACAGCTCACTTTTGACCAGGTCGCTGTGCAGGGCGGCCACGCCGTTGACGTGGTGCGAGGCCACCGTGGCCAGATGGGCCATGCGCACGGCCTTGGTGCCGTCCTCATCAATGATCGAAACCTTGCGCAGGATCGCCTCATTGGCGGGGTACTTGAGCCGAACCTGTTGGAGGAAGCGGTTGTTGATCTCATAGATCAGCTCCAGGTGCCTCGGCAGCAGGGAGCCAAACAGGGGCAGGCCCCACTTCTCCAGGGCTTCCGGCAGCAGGGTGTGGTTGGTGTAAGCCAGGGAGCGGCTGGTGATGTCCCAGGCCGCATCCCACTCGAGGTGCTTGTCGTCGATCAGTAGCCGCATCAGCTCGGCCACCGCAATCGAGGGGTGGGTGTCGTTCAGCTGGACCGCCCAGTGGTCGGGGAAGTCGGTGATTGGGATGCCCCGGGCATCGAGGTTGCGGATCATGTCCTGCAGGGAGCAGGAAACGAAGAAGTGCTGCTGCTTGAGGCGCAGGCGCCGGCCCTCATCGGTGCCATCGTTGGGATACAGCACCTTCGAGAGGGTTTCCGAACCCACCTTCTCTTCGACGGCGCCGTAGTAGTCGCCGCTGTTGAAGGCGTAAAAGTCAAACGATTCGGTGGCATCGGCCCGCCACAGCCGCAGCCGGTCGCAGGTGTTGACCCGATAACCCAGGACGGGCACATCGTGGGGGATGCCAATCGCATGTTCTTCAGGGATCCAGCGCACCCGGTAGGCGCCCTGCTCGTCTTTGTAGCTTTCGGAACGGCCGCCAAAGCCCACAAAGCAGGCCTGGTCTGGGTGGGGGATTTCCCAGGGCCATCCACCCTTGAGCCATTTGTCGGTGATTTCAACCTGCCAGCCGTCACGAATTAGCTGGTCGAAGATGCCGAATTCGTAGCGAATTCCGTAGCCGGTGGCAGGGATTTCCAGGGATGCCAGGGATTCGAGGAAGCAGGCCGCCAGCCGCCCGAGGCCCCCATTGCCCAGGCCCGGCTCCTCTTCTACGTCGAGGATGTCGTTGATGTCGTCGATGCCAAAACGGCGCAGGGCCTCTGCCGCCTCCTCTTGGATGCCCAGCATCAGCAGGTTGTTGCCCAGCTGGGGACCGATCAGGAATTCGGCCGATAGGTAGGCCACCACGCGGGTGGGAGTGGCGCTGAGCGCTTCGATACCCGCCAGGTAGCGGGTCATCAGCCGGTCGCGCACCGCGAAGCTGAGGGCCATGTAGAGGTCATGGCGGCTGGCGGTGGTTGCCAGTTTCCCGAGGGTGAAAAAAAGGTGTTCGGTCATGCCGTCGAACACGTCTTCCGCAGCGAGGCCGCTGCGGTCAGGGTCGGCGAAGCAGCCCGGGGTGGGCAGGCGCAGGTTGCGTGGTGTGGTCATCAGGCTGCAAGCTCCCAGCGCCAGCGGTCGATTTGATTGTTCATCGCCGGCTCAGCTGGGAAGACATGGGTCAGGCGATGAATGTGCCACGGGTGGCCATGGAAATTGCGGATCAAAGGCCCTTTGGTGGTGAACAGCACATCAAAATTGCCTGGGGGCGATCCTGCTCAGACTGCTGCTTTCTCAGACTGCTGCTTTCTCAGGCTGGCGCTTTCCGGCCAGCTCAGCGATGCCGAACAAAAAGGATGGCTGCGCCCCTAACTGGCGCACTGCCTGGGGCTTCACCTGGGCCGGCTGGTTCGACAACCGCCATGGCGAGTGGTGGCTGCTGGCCCAGTTGGGCCTAATCACGGCGCACCTGCTGCCCCCCTGGCCGGCCCCGGGAGCCTTTGGCTATGCCTGGCCCCTGCCGCTGGCCCTCGGCGGAGCTGTTCTCTTCTTGGTGGGCCTAACCCTGGCGGCCCAGGCATTCTTGGGGCTCGGAGCCAGCCTTACGCCCCTGCCCGATCCGATCCCGGGCGCCCCTCTGGTGATCAGCGGTGCCTATGGCCGCTGCCGCCATCCCCTCTATCAAGCGGTGCTGTTGTGCTCGCTGGGGGTGGCCATGGCCCTGGGCAGCCTTTTGCATCTGGGCTTGTTGCTGGGTCTGGCGGCCGTGCTGGGTGGCAAGGCGCGCCGGGAGGAGCGGGCCCTGGCGGCGGTTCACCCCAGCTATCTGGATTACCGCCGCCGCACGCCGGCCATTATTCCCCACCTTCCCTGGCTCGACTGGCGAGTGCTGTGAACAACCCCCAGCCGGCGGCGATCAGGCCGAGGCTGCTGGCCCAGTCGGGGCCAAGGGCCCAGCTCAGGGCGAGGTCCGCCAGCACCCCGATGGTGAGGGCTAGCAGCAGGCTGCTGATCACCAGCACCACCTGCTGGACCGCCTCCGGCAGGGAGCCTGCCGCTAGCACTTCCTCCAGGCGGGCAAGGGGGACGCTCAAGGGCAGATAGAGCGCCAGGGCCCAGAGGGCGATCCCCGGCAGGAAGGGGATCCAGTCCGGGCTGGTGAGGGGCAATGGTGCGCTGCGGATCTCCCTAGCATCAACCACCCTGGCGACCTGCGTGGTGGCTCCTGTGTCGAATCCGCAGCCCTGGAGCTACGCCGGCCATCCTGTCTATGCCGTGACGGCGGCACCTGCCCAGCCCGAGGGCCCGGCGATCCTGCTGGTGCATGGCTTTGGCGCCTCCACCGACCATTGGCGCCACAACATCCCAGTGTTGGCCGAGCGCCATGAGGTGCACGCCATCGACCTACTGGGCTTTGGCCGCAGCGCCAAGCCGGCTGAGCTCAGCTACGGCGGAGCGCTCTGGCGCGACCAACTTTGCGCCTATGTGGCTGAACAGATCGGCCGGCCCACGGTGCTGGTGGGCAATTCCCTGGGGGGCTTTGCCGCCCTGGCAGCTGGGGCAGCCCTGGCGGAGCAGTCGGCCGGGGTGGTGCTGCTGAATGCGGCGGGCCCCTTCAGCGACGAGAAGGCACCGCCCAAGGGCTGGGGGGCGATTGCCCGCCAAACAATTGGTGGGGCCCTGCTGAAAAGCCCGGTGCTGCAAAGGCTGCTATTTGAAAACCTGCGCCGCCCCGCCACGATTCGCCGCACCCTCAACCAGGTTTATATCGACAAAACCAACGTCGACGATGCCCTGGTGGAGGCAATTCGCCTGCCATCACTCGATCCGGGCGCCTTTGGCGTGTTCCGCACCGTGTTTGATATTCCCCAGGGCCAGCCCCTCGATGAATTGTTTGCCGAGCTGCGCTCGCCCCTGTTGTTGCTTTGGGGGATCCGTGACCCCTGGATCAATGCGGTGGGCCGGCGTTCGGTATTCCAGCGCCATGCGCCCGAGGGCACCAAGGAGGTGGTGCTGGAGGCGGGCCACTGCCCCCACGATGAGGTGCCAGAGCAGGTCAATGCCGCCCTGCTCGACTGGCTGGCGGGGCTTCCTGGCCTGCCTAGGGCAGTGGCTGAACCCCAGGCAGGCGGCCCCGGGCCAGCTGTTGCTTTGGATCGAACTGGCGCTTGATCGCTTCGACCATGGGCCGCGCCGGGGTATCCAGCCAGGCTGGAATCCTGCTGGTGGGCGGTTGCTTAAGCACGTTGAGGTAACCCCCCAGCTCCGTGCAGAGCCGCCGCAGGGCCTCCACCCGGTAGGCCGGCATGGCCGTAGCCGAATGCTTGTCGCACCAGGCATAACCCAGGCCACTGCCTGCCCCCAGCACCAGCGAAAACCCCTCCAGGCTCGGGGATGCCAGCAGGGCGCGGGCCTCGCTGGATCGCAGCCCCAGCCGCAACAGCCAACCGGCCCCGGCACTAGCCCCTCGCGCCTCTTCTCCGCGCCCTTCAACCCCACGCCCATCAGCCTCCAGCTCGGCCAGGGTTTCCGCCCCCAGGGGGGTGCTCGCCAGACCCATCGCGGCTGTTTTCTCCTGCAGGCAAAGCAGTTGTTCGTTGAGGGTTTGGCGGCTAATGCTGGCCAGGCTCACCACCAGGCCCAGGGGGCCAGGGGCGGGCCGCCACCAATCAATTCGCTCCGGGCTCAGGCTGGAGTTGAGCAGCCAGCGGCCCAGTTCGGCCAGGGGAGTTAGGTCGCCCCGGATCCAAAGGCCCAGGCGCCCGGGCGGAATCGGCAGGGTGCGCAGGTTCAGTTCGGTAATCAGGCCCAGCGACCCCCAGCTGCCGGCCAGCAGCCGCATCAGGTCGTAGCCGGCCACGTTTTTGACCACCTTGCCGCCGGCCTTGGCCTCGACCCCATCGGCGCGGATCAGGCTGATGCCGATTAGTTGGTCGCGGATGCCCAGGTAGCGCTGGCGATAGCCCCCCGCCAGACCCCGGGCCACCAGGCCGCCGATGCTGCCACTGGATGCGCCGGTTGTTTTGGTGAGATCACTTGGCCCGCTGCCCCAGGGCATATCTATGGCCAACCATTGCCGGTGCTGGGCCAGGGCCGCCTGCACCTCCAGCAGTGGTGTGCCGGCCCGCACCCGCACGGTGAAATCGCCGGGGCTGTGCTCGATCACCCCATTGAGCTCCCTGCAGCTCAGCACCAACTCCATCGGGCTTGGGGGTCCCCAGTCGAGGCGGCTACCCAGGCCAGATGGCAGCCAGGGGGTGCCCTGCTGATGCAGCGTGCGCACCAGCTCCTGTAGTTCCCTGGGCTGAGGGGTCATCACGGCACGATGGTGCCATGGCCGCCCCCATCAAGATTGTCGTCATAGACGACGACCCCACCGGCTCCCAGACGGTGCACAGTTGCCCCCTGCTGCTGCGCTGGGATGCCGCCAGCCTGCGCCGGGGTTTGGCCCATCCTTCGCCCTTGCTGTTTTTGCTGGCCAATACCCGGTCCCTCGATCCAGGCGATGCCCGCCAGAGGATCCGGGAAATTTGCCGCGCCCTGAAGCCGGAGTTGGCGGCTGGATTGGCCAACGGAACCTTTGAACGCTGCTGGATCGTCAGCCGCGGTGATTCGACCCTGCGGGGCCATTTCCCCCTGGAGGCCGAGGTGTTGGCCGAGGAATTAGCAGCCGAACTGGGGCCCTTCGATGCCAGCTTTCTGGCCCCGGCCTTTTTGCCCGGTGGCCGCACCACGGCGGGAGGGGTTCACTATCTGCACGGCCAACCGGTGCACAGCAGCGCCTTCGCCCAGGACCGGCTGTTTGGCTACGGCACCAGCTTCCTGCCGGATTGGATCAGGGAAAAAACCGGCGGACGGGCGGGCCCGGTTCAGTTGCTTAGCAGCCAACTGCTGGAGGGTCCAAAGGACAGCCTGATCAGCCACCTGGCCGGGCTGGCAGGTAACCCCTGGGTGGTGCTGGATGCGGAGCGGCCGCAGCACCTGGAGGCCTTTGGAGCTGCAGTGCGCGAGCTCACGGCTCCAACTGCAGCAGAGCGTTGGGGCCGGCCGCGGCGGTTCCTCTACCAAGCGGCCGCCAGCCTGATCAACGGCCTGCTGGAGCTGCCGGAGCAGCCACTCGATGCCAGGGGTTTGGCGGCCCTGCGCCGCCGGGATTTAGGGGGCAATTTCCTGCCGGGGTTGGTGGTGGTGGGCTCCCATGTGCCCCTGGCCGATGCCCAGCTGGAGCACCTGCTGGCCAGTGGCAGTAGCTCTGGGGGCAGTAGCTGTGGTGGAGTGGAAATCAATGTGGCCAAGCTGGCCCGGGTGCTGGCTGGCCCGGCAGCTGGCGAGCTGTTGGCCTCCCTAGAGCGCAGTTGGCTTGAAAAATTGGAGGCTGTTATTGCAAATGGCCTAACCCCGGTGCTGTTTAGCTCCCGGGGGGAAGTGGTTTGCGCTAATGCCTTCGAGCGCCGCAAATTGGGTATGGAGCTGGCCGCCCTGATGGCCCGCCTGGTGGCGGCCCTGGCGCCTGGGCTTGGCTACCTGATCAGCAAGGGGGGCATCACCACCCAGGTCCTGCTCGCCGATGGGCTGGGCTTGGCCGCGGTGGAATTGCAGGGCCAGCTATTGCCCGGTTTGTCGCTGGTGCTCAGCCCGCCGGAGGCGGCCGTGCCCCTGCTGCCGGTGCTCACCTTCCCCGGCAACCTCGGCACCGCCGAGACCCTCAGCCAGGCCTGGCAATTGCTGGAGGGGGCTGAGCTCTAGCCCAGCGACTCAGGCCGTTCGCCCCGGAAACTGCGATCGAGCAGTTGGATTGGATGCTCTACCGCAATCGGCTCGGGCGAGGCCTCCATGGCCCGGCGGATTTGGAGGGTGCAGCCGATATTGGCGCTTACCGCCAGGGAGGCACCGGTGGCGCAGAGATCGGCGGCCTTAAGCCGGCCCAGTTCGCTGGCCTCATCGGGTTGCACCAGGTTGTAGATGCCGGCGCTGCCGCAGCAAACCCCCGCGTCGCTGGCCTCCTTCAGCCGCACGTGGGGAATCTGGGCCAACAGCTGGCGGGGCTCATCGCGGATGCCCTGGCCGTGCAGCATGTGGCAGGCATCGTGATAGGCCAGCTCCAGGGGGTCTGCGGCACTGGCGGGGCGGCCATCGCCATGGCTCAGGGGGCTGAGGCCAGCCACAAATGATTCGCTGAGGCCCACGCCATGCAGGAAGGCCTGGATGTCGTGCACGGGCGCCGAGAAGCTGCTGCCCACTAGTTGGTCGTAGGCCTTGAGGGTGTGGCCGCAGCCGGAGGCCGCCACCAAAACCGCATCGAGGGGCTCGGGGCCAGCGGCCTTACCTGGGCCTACCACCGCTTCGAAGCTGGCGATCAGGGCCTTGGCCAGGCCGCGGGTTTGCTGCTCTTCGCCCTGGTGGTGGGTAATGGCGCCGCAGCAGCCCTGGTTTGGCGGAATCACCACCTCAATGCCGTTGGCGCTCAACACTCTCAGGGCGGCCCCATTCACCCCCGGCTCAAACAGCCGTTGCACGCAGCCGAGCACCAGGCCCACCCGGTAGCGGCGTGGGCCCTGGGCCGGGGTGACAAGGGCGAGGCCGTCGTTGAAGCTCTCGTTGCTTAGGGCCGGCAGCAACTGCTCGAGGGCGGCCAGCTGGGGGGGCGCCAGCTTGAGCAGGCCACTGCGGCGCACCAGGCCCTGCAGGGGTGAGCCCGCATAGTGGCGCCAGCTGGTCAGCACCGCCCGCAGCCGCGCCGGGTAGGGCAGCAGGGAAAAGAGCAGTTGGCGGAAAAGATTTTGGGCGGGGCTGCGCAGCCCGGGGGCGTTGAGCTTGGGGCGGGTGGCCTCCAGCAGGCTGTCGTAGCGCACCCCGGATGGACAGGCGCTGACGCAGGCAAAGCAGCCCAGGCAACTGTCGAAATGGCCGGCAACGGTGGCATCGAGGGCCAATTCCCCGGCTTCGATCGCCTTGAGGGCATGGATCCGGCCCCGGGGCGAATCCATCTCTGTGCCCAGCACCTGGTAGCTGGCACAGCTGGGCAGGCAAAAGCCGCAATGCACGCAGGGATCGGTGCTGCTGATCGGTGCTGGGGTGGCAGCTG
This sequence comes from Cyanobium sp. WAJ14-Wanaka, assembly GCF_024345375.1. Taxonomy (NCBI): domain Bacteria; kingdom Bacillati; phylum Cyanobacteriota; class Cyanophyceae; order Synechococcales; family Prochlorococcaceae; genus Cyanobium; species Cyanobium sp. WAJ14-Wanaka. The sequence continues at coordinate 511,307 of NZ_JAGQAZ010000002.1, forward strand.
GCATTTATTCAGTTTGGCCCCAGCCGCAACTCACCTGCTCGAGGTGGTTTCGTGGATCTATTCTCAATTTCTTGAAAAACTTTTCCAGAGCCTCCAAAGCGCATGACCCCAAGTCCAGCAATTGGAGCTGTTATTGGCGAAATTACTGGAAAAGTAGCCCTGATCACGGGCATCACGGGGCAAGACGGCAGCTATCTGGCCGAGCTGCTGCTGGAGAAGGGCTACCAGGTGCACGGCATTAAACGGCGAGCCTCTTCGTTCAACACCACCCGGATTGATCACCTCTACCAGGATCCCCATGAAACGGGGTCTTCAGGCGAGGCACCGCGCCTAACCCTCCACTACGGAGACCTCACCGACAGCACCAACCTGATCCGGATCATCCAGCAGGTCCAGCCCGACGAGATCTACAACCTGGGGGCCCAGAGCCATGTGGCCGTGAGCTTTGAGGCGCCCGAATACACCGCCAATTCCGACGCCCTCGGCACCCTGCGCATCCTCGAGGCGGTGCGGATGTTGGGGCTGAGTGCCAAAACCAGGATCTACCAGGCCAGCACCTCTGAGCTCTACGGCCTGGTGCAGGAGATCCCCCAGAAGGAGAGCACTCCCTTTTATCCCCGCAGCCCCTATGGGGTGGCAAAGCTCTACGCCTACTGGATCACGGTGAACTACCGCGAGGCCTATGGGATGTATGCCTGCAACGGCATTTTGTTTAACCACGAATCACCGCGGCGCGGTGAAACCTTCGTGACCCGCAAGATCACCCGCGGCCTGGCTCGGATTGATGCGGATCTGGAGCAGTGCCTATTCATGGGCAACCTCGATTCCCTGCGCGATTGGGGCCATGCCCGCGACTACGTGGAGATGCAGTGGCGGATGCTGCAGCAAGAGGGCCCCCCGGAAGATTTCGTGATTGCCACCGGCCGCCAGGAATCGGTGCGCCGTTTCATTGAGCTGGCCGCTGCTGAATTGGGCTGGGGCTCTGGCAATGGCAGTTCTGGGCGTGCGATCCAGTGGGAAGGCGAAGGAATTAATGAGGTGGGCCGCCGCGCCGACACCGGCGCAGTTGTGGTGAAGATCGATCCCCGTTACTTCCGGCCTGCGGAGGTGGAAACCCTGCTAGGAGATCCCAGCAAGGCCCAGGCAAAGCTGGGCTGGACCCCAACCACCACGCTCGAGGAGTTGGTGGCGGAAATGGTGGCAGCCGATAAGGAAGAAGCGGCGAAGGAGGCCACCCTGCGGCGTGAGGGCTTTGTGGTGGTGGGCTCGATGGAAAATCCGCCGGCTAGGCCTGCTGCGAATCCTGCGGCTGTTGGTCCAGGCTGATGACGGAAGACATCCGCTGGCAGCAGCGCTTTAGCAACTACAACAAAGCGCTGATTCAGCTGGAAACCTTTGCGGAGCCCCCCGCCCTAAATGAAAGGGAACAGCAGGGTCTGATCAAAGCATTTGAATACACTTTTGAGCTGGCTTGGAACACCCTTAGGGATCTTTTGCGGAACCAGGGTGATAGCTCATTGTTGGGTTCTCGCGACACCCTCCGTGAGGCTTTTCGCCTGGGTCTGATCGATGAAGGCCAGACCTGGATGTTGATGATTCAGGACCGCAATCTCACCAGCCACACCTACAACCGCGCTACGGCTGATGCAATTGGCGGGCAAATATTGGCCCAGTATCTGCCCCGCTTTCGGCAGCTGCGGGCCAGGCTGAATCAGCGCCTATTGGAGAAATCGCAGTGAGCTCCATACCCGGTGTGCCCGAATCAGCCCAGCGGCAGCTGGTGCAGCTGTTTGCCATGCAGCCCCAAGCAGAAGCTGTGTGGCTGTTCGGCTCAAGGGCAATGGAGAGTCAGCAGCCCGGATCAGACCTTGATCTTTGCCTGGAAGGTTCCCAGCTGAGCCACCCAGACCGCCTGCGCCTAATGGCGAAAATTGATGATCTGCTGTTGCCCTGGAGGGTGGATCTGGTGCTGCGCCATGAGCTACCAGCCGACCTGGAGGCCCATGTGCAAAGGGTTGGCCGCTGCATCTGGCGGCGGTCATGACCAACTCACTTGGCTTGCTTTTGCCAGCAGACCGCATTTTTGTGGCGGGCCACCGAGGCATGGCAGGCAGTGCGATCTGTCGGGCCCTGCAGCGCGCTGGCCATGGCGACCCGGCCCAGGGTGGTGCCCTGCTCACGGCCCCCCGCAGCGAGCTGGATTTGTTGGATCCGGCGGCGGTCGAGGCCTGGTTTGCCAGCAATCGGCCCACTGTGGTGGTGCTCGCAGCCGCGAAGGTGGGTGGCATTCAGGCCAATGCCAGCTATCCGGCCGATTTCTTGCTGGACAACCTCAAGATCCAAACCCATGTGATCGAGGGCGCTTGGCGGGCGGGCGTGAGACGGCTGCTGTTTTTAGGCAGTAGCTGCATCTATCCCAAATTTGCCGAGCAACCGATCAAGGAGGAGGCCCTGCTCACGGCCGCCCTGGAGCCCAGCAACGAGTGGTATGCGATCGCCAAGATTGCGGGGATCAAGTTATGCCAGGCCCTGAGACAGCAGCACGGTTTTGATGCAATCAGCTTGATGCCCACCAATCTCTATGGGCCGGGCGACAACTATCACCCCACCAACAGCCATGTGCTGCCGGCGTTGATACGACGCTTCCACGAGGCCGCCCAACTGCCCGATCATGGAGCTGGCAATTCAGTGACGTGTTGGGGGAGTGGCACGCCGTTGCGGGAATTCCTGCATGTGGATGATCTGGGCGAGGCCTGCGTGTTTGCCCTGGAGCACTGGGATCCGGACGCGCCCAACGCCCCCCGGGCTGCCAACGCTGAGCCCCTGACATTCCTAAATGTGGGCACGGGCGTGGATCTGAGCATCCGCGATCTAGCTGCAGCAGTGGCCGCAGCCACGGGCTATCGCGGCAGCATCGAATGGGATGCCACCAAGCCCGATGGCACGCCCAAAAAGCAACTTGATGTCAGCTGCCTGGCGGCCCTGGGCTGGCAGGCCCAAATTCCGCTGCCCGTAGGCCTCAACAGCACGGTCTCCGATTTCCGCCAGCAGCTCGATCAGCAACTGGTCCGCCTCTGACCAATATCTAAAGGGAGTGTCCAGGGTCGCCTGGCCTGAGCGGCCCCAACCGCAGCACTCACTTATGGAAATGACTCACTACCGCCTGGGCAAAGCCTGAGCAACTCACCGGTTCCACCCTTGGCTCCATCAGGCGGGCCAGGTCGTAGGTGACCTCCCCGGCGGCGATGGCGGCGCTTAGCCCAGCGGTGATCAGGTCTGCAGCCTCCTGCCAGCCCATGAATTCGAGCATCATCACGCCCGAAAGGATCACCGAACCCGGGTTGATGCGGTCGAGGCCAGCGTGCTTGGGGGCGGTGCCGTGGGTGGCTTCAAAGATGGCGGCGTTGTCGCCAATGTTGGCGCCGGGCGCCATGCCCAGGCCTCCCACCACCGCAGCTGCCGCATCGGAGATGTAGTCGCCGTTGAGGTTGAGGGTGGCCAGGATCGAATAGTCCTGGGGGCGGGTTTGGATCTGCTGGAAGATGCTGTCGGCTATGCGATCGTCGACCAACACCATCGACTTCCACTTGCCGTAGCCATGGCTTTCGCCAATGCTGTCGATCACCGCTTTCACTTCGGCGCAGATCGCCTCCTTCTTCTCTGGTGTTAGGGATTCGTAGCCCGGTTCGATCAGGCGGGCGTTGTCTTCCGTATTGAGCGAGTGGTCGCGCTCGAGGTTGTCGAGGATCCAGCTCTCCCGCTCGGTCACGCAGACATCGCGAAATTCGCTGGTGGCCAGTTCATAGCCCCAGTCGCGGAAGCCCCCCTCCGTGAACTTCATGATGTTGCCCTTGTGCACCAGGGTCACGTGGCGCTTGTTGCCCTCAAGCCGCAGGGCGTGCTCGATCGCCTTGCGGATGTGCCGCTGGCTGCCGTGCTTGCTCACGGGCTTGATGCCGATGGCTGCACCGGCGGGGATCTGGCGCTGGCCGAGCTTGCCGTTGGCTGGAATCACCACATTGTTGAGGTGCTCTATCAACTCGAGGCAGACCGGATCAGTGGCTTCCCACTCAATCCCCATGTAAATGTCTTCGGTGTTTTCCCGGTAGACGATTACGTCTAGGTCCTGGGGCCGCTTGTGGGGGCTGGGGGTGCCGGCGTAGTAGCGGCAGGGCCGCACGCAGCAATAGAGGTCAAAGATCTGGCGCAGGGCCACGTTTAGGGAGCGGATGCCGCCGCCGATTGGCGTGGTTAGGGGACCCTTGATCGCCAGGCCGTAGGTGCGGATCGCCTCGAGGGTGTCTTCCGGTAGGTATTGATAGGTGCCGTAGAGGTCGCAGGCCTCATCGCCGGCATAGACCTTGAACCATTCGATCCGCCGCTCGCCGCCATAGGCCTGGGCCACGGCCGCATCCAGCACCAGCTGGGTGGCGGGCCAAATATCTACGCCGGTGCCATCGCCGCGGATGAAGGGAATGATCGGATCGTTTGGCACCACCGGCTGGCCGTTTTCAAAACGAATGGCCGTGCCACTGCTGGGGGCGCTGAGCTTTTCGAAATCCACAGTGGCAATTGCTAGCTAATTCGAGCCTAGTTTCAACCGCCAGCCTTTGTAGCCCGTTAACCTTCGCAACCTTCATACCTAGCTGGCCTAGGACCCGCCTACTTTGTGGCCTCTGCTCCAGCAGCCCACCGATCCCATGTCTGTCGCCCTTGCCTCCCAGCTGCGAGAAGGCACCAAAAAGGCCCACACGATGGCGGAGAACACCGGCTTCGTGAGCTGTTTCCTCAAGGGCGTGGTCGATAAGGCCAGCTATCGCACCCTGGTGGCCGACCTCTACTTCGTTTACTCCGCCATGGAGGAGGAGTTCGCCAAGCTCAAGGACCACCCGGTGGTGGGTCCGGTGGGGTTTGTTGAGCTCAACCGCCGCGACAGCCTCGAGCAAGACCTCGCCTTCTATTTCGGAGCCGACTGGCGCACTGCGATCACAGCCACCCCCGGCGCCCAAAAATACGTCGCTCGCCTGCACCAGGTGGCGAAAGAAAGCCCCGAGCTTTTGGTGGGTCACCACTACACCCGCTACATCGGTGATCTCTCCGGCGGCCAGATCCTCAAGAATATTGCCCAGAAGGCGATGAACCTGGGTGAGCACGACGGCCTGCGCTTCTACGAATTCGATTCGATCCCCGACGAAAAGGGCTTTAAGGCCAACTACCGCACCGTGCTGGATGGCCTGCCGATTGACCAGGCCATGGCCGATCGCATCGTGGAAGAGGCCAATGGCGCCTTCCACCTCAACATGGTGATGTTCCAGGAACTAGAGGGCAACCTGATTGCCGCCATCGGCAAGGTGCTCTTTGGCTTCCTCACCCGCCGTCAGCGCTCCGGCAGCACTGAGGCCGTGCCCGCCTGAGTGCGACCCGTCCGTTTTTTGGTGCCAGGCACCACGGGCCGCTTCCGCTGCGGGGGGCTGCTGGTGGAGCTGCAAACGGCCAAGCTGGTGGGCCAGCTGGCGGCCACCGAGGTGGTCACCTACCGCCAAAGGGAACCGGGCCATCCCTTCCTGCCAGACCTGCTGCGCAAATCTTCCCCGGCTAGCCAGGCAGCAACAGAGCCCCTCTGGATTGTCAGCTGGGGTTTTGATGTGCCCCAACTCCTGCGCCAGCTGCGGGGCCGGCCCGTGGCCTACCACGCCCACAGCAGCGGCTACGGCTTTGACCTGCCGGCGGCGGTGCCGGTCCTGGCGGTGAGCCGCAACACCCTCGGCTACTGGGGAAACCGCAGCCCCCGCAGCCCCCTGCACCTGGTGCCCAATGCCCTCGAGCCCCAATGGCTGCAGCGGGGCAACCGTGTCAGCCCAGAACGCCGGCCCATTGATGTCCTGGTGCAATTACGTAAGTCGAGCCCCTACCTGCTCAAGAAGCTGGTGCCGGCCCTGCGGGCCCAGGGCCTCAGGGTGGAGGTTCAAAGCGGCTGGGTGGATGATCTGGTCGACCTTTTCAACAGCGCCGCCGTGGTGCTCTACGACTCCGCCGATTACTGGCGGGGCCGTGGGGTGAGTGAGGGGTTTGGCTTGCCGCCTTTAGAGGCGATGGCCTGCGGCTGTGTGGTGTTCAGCAGCCTCAACCACGCCCTAGCCGACAGCCTTGATCCCGGCCGGCTGGGGCACCAGATCGGTGCGGGAACCCTGCAGGCAGATCTTGAACGCATCATGGCGGCCGTGGCCGATCCATTGGCTTGGCAAGCCCAGCCAGCAGAGCTGGCAGCCCTGTTGGCTGGCTGCTCCGAAGCCGCCCTATTGGAGCGTTGGCAGGCGGCCCTCAGCCAGATCAATTCCCATTGGGACCGCATCGCCGCCGGTGAGCCGCCCCTGCGGAGTCCATCGATCTTCCGGCTCAGGCTGGGCCAGCTTTTGGCGCGGCTCCAGGCCAAATTCCCAGCGCAATTGCGGGCCCGGTTCGCCAAGCTGCTGCGATGAGCGCATTTCTAGCTGGCCTCAACGATGCCCAGCGACGGGCAGTTGATCACCACACCGGTCCCCTGCTGGTGGTGGCGGGCGCTGGCAGTGGCAAAACCCGCGCCCTAACCCACCGCATTGCCCACCTGATTGGCCACCACGGCGCCGATCCGGCCCATCTGTTGGCGGTCACCTTCACCAACAAGGCTGCCCGGGAGATGAAGGAGCGGCTCGAGCTGCTGCTGGCCCAAAAGCTGGCCCAGAGCCAGTTCGGCCAGCCCTGGAGCACCCTGCCCCTGGCGGAGCAACGCCAACTGCGCAGCCGCATCTACCGCGAGGTGATCAAGGACCTCTGGATCGGCACCTTCCACGCCCTGTTTGCCCGCCTGCTGCGCTTCGATATCGACAAATACCAGGACCCGGAGGGCCTGACCTGGACCCGCCAGTTCTCGATCTACGACGAGAACGACGTCCAGAGCCTGATCAAGGAGATCGTCACCAAGGAGCTGCAGCTCGATCCCAAGCGCTTTGAGCCCAAAAAGGTGCGTTGGGCAATCAGCAATACCAAAAACCAGGGGTGGCTGCCCGAGCAGCTGGAGGCCGATGCCGGCGGCGGCCAGCGGGGCAAGTTGATGGCTGAGACCTACCGCCGTTACCGGCGGGCCCTGGCCGCCAATAACGCTCTCGATTTTGACGACCTACTGCTGCTGCCGGTGCAGCTCCTGCGCCAAAACGAGCAGATCCGCAGCTACTGGCATCGGCGTTTTCGCCACGTGCTCGTGGATGAATACCAGGACACCAACCGCACCCAGTACGACCTGATCAAGCTGCTGGTCACCGATGGCAAGGACCCAGACACCTACAACGACTGGGAGGGCCGCTCCGTGTTTGTGGTGGGTGATGCCGACCAAAGCATCTACAGCTTCAGGGCCGCCGATTTCACGATCCTGATGGGCTTCCAGGACGACTTCGGCGACGGTGCCCCCGATCTGGCCACCAAAACGATGGTCAAGTTGGAGGAGAACTACCGCTCCACCGCCACGATCCTGGAGGCGGCCAATGCCCTGATCGCCCACAACTCCGAGCGGATCGACAAGGTGCTCCGCCCCACCCGCGGCGAAGGCGAATTGATTTCCCTGACCCGCTGCGACGACGAAATCGCCGAGGCAGAGGCGGTGGTGCACCGCATGCGCATGCTCGAGGCGGCCCACCCCGACCTCAACTGGGGTGACATGGCCACCCTCTACCGCACCAATGCCCAGTCGCGGGCCATGGAGGAGGCCCTGGTGCGCTGGGGGATCCCCTACGTGGTGGTGGGTGGCCTGCGCTTCTACGACCGGCGCGAAATCAAGGACGTACTGGCCTACCTCAAGTTGTTGGTCAATCCCTCCGACACCGTCAGCCTGCTGCGGGTGCTGAACGTGCCCAAGCGAGGTATTGGCAAAACCACAATCGAACGGCTCACCGATGCCTCCAACCAGCTGGGCATTCCCCTCTGGGATGTGGTCAGTGATGCGGAGGCGGTGCGCTCCCTGGGGGGCCGTTCAGCCAAGGGTCTGCTGCAGTTCCATGGGCTGATCAGTGATCTCCAGGCCCGCAGCCAGGACATCGCCCCCTCGGAGCTGGTGCAGCGGGTGATGGAGCAGAGCGGCTATGTGGCCGAGCTGATTGCCGATGGCACCGATGAGGCGGAAGATCGCCGCCGCAACCTCAACGAATTGGTCAACGCGGCGCTGCAATACCAGGAGGAAAACGAGGAGGGCTCCCTCGAGGATTTCCTGGCCTCGGCTGCCCTAGCCAGTGATGCCGACAGCAAGGACACCGAGCAAAACCGGGTCACGTTGATGACCCTCCATGCCAGCAAGGGCCTGGAATTTCCCGTGGTCTTTTTGGTGGGCCTGGAGCAGGGGCTGTTCCCCAGCTATCGCTCCCTGGAGGATCCCTCCGCCCTGGAGGAGGAGCGGCGCCTTTGTTATGTGGGCCTGACCCGCGCCAAGGAGCGCCTATTTCTCTCCCACGCCAGCGAGCGCCGGCTCTGGGGCGGCATGCGAGAGGCGGCCCTGCCCTCGGTGTTTTTGTCTGAATTGCCCACGGAGCTGATCCAGGGCGACATCCCCCGCAGCGGCGGCGCCGCAATTCGGCGCGACCAGCGTATGGAGCGGCTCACCCGGGTGGATCGGGAGGAATCCCAGCAGGTGGCGGCTGGCGGCGAGGCAGGAGCGCCGGCCAATGCGGTGCGGCGGCGCTCGGCCGGTCCGGTCGCCGGCAAGGCCTGGGCAGTGGGTGATCGCCTGCGCCACAGCGCCTTTGGCGAAGGCCATGTCACCCACCTGTTTGGCAGCGGCGAAAAGATCTCGATTGCAGTGAAGTTCTCGGGCATGGGCCCCAAAATCCTCGATCCGCGCCTGGCACCGATTGAGCCACTCCAGTGAAGGAGATGCCGGGGGTGCCGCCGGATTTAATCGGCCTGCTGACCGAGGCAGCAGCAGGGATGCACTTGGCCCTGGTGGGTGGGGCGGTGCGAGATCTGCTGCTGCACCGGCTGCACAACGACCCCTGGCGGGGGCTGCCGGATCTGGATCTGGTGGTGGAGGGTTCGGCCCCTGAGCTGGTGCGCCAGTTGGCCTCCAGCTTGGCCGCTGGGGCCGGCGTCCTGAAGGCTTCCAGGGAGCATGGGGCCTACGGCACCGTGGAGCTGGAGCTGGAAGTGGCCGGCCAGCTGCTGCTCTTGGATGTGGCCACGGCCCGCCGGGAGATCTATCCCCAATTGGCGGAAAATCCCCAGGTGAGCTTCGGGTGCCTGGCCGACGATCTGGCCCGCCGCGATTTCACGATCAATGCCATCGCCCTGGATCTGACCAGCTCAGCCCTGCTGGATCCCCATGGCGGCCAGGCGGATTTGCAGGCCCGGCAGTTGCGCTTTTTGCATGGCGGCAGCCTCGCCGATGACCCCACCCGGCTGGTTCGGGCCGCCCGCTATGGGGCCCGTCTTGGTTTTGAGCTGGCTCCAGAGAGCCTGCAGCAGGTGCAAGCCACCCTGAAGGCCTGGCCCTGGCAGTGGCGGCTGGGGGATCGGCCCGACCAGGCACCGCCGGCCCTGGCCACCCGCCTGCGGATGGAGTTGGAGCTGCTGCTTGAGCGCGAACCCTGGCTCAAGGCCCTGGAGCTTTTGCAGGGCTGGGGCGGCATGGCGCTGCTCGATCCCCAGTTGCAGGCCGACCGTTTTTGGCGGCTGCGCCTGAATTGGGCCCAGAGGGCCGGATTGCCATTGCTGGTGGCCCTGGTGGCCTGCGCCCAGCAGCCCCTGGCCCTGGCCGAGCGGCTGCAATTGCCCCACCGCCAGCACAGGTTGTTGACTGCGGCCCAAGCCCTGCTGCAGCGGCTTGGGGCCCTAGAAAACCCTGCCGCCCTCTCGGTGCCCCAGTGGTGCGAGCTGCTGGAGGCACCTGGCTGCCCAGCGGAAGCGGTGGCCCTGCTGCTGGTCAGCACGGCCGGCCGCAGACCCCGCTGGCGCCGCCCCCTGCTGCGCTGGTGGTTGCGCTGGCGCCAGCTGCAGGCCCCGATCAGTGCCCACCAATTGATCGCTGAAGGAATCCAGCCGGGCCCCGAATTGGGGGCCCGGCTGCGCCAGGCCCGGGCGACGCTCCTGCAAAGTGAGCGCAGCTAATGGGAGCACTCCTGCAACCATGACTTCCCCCAGGGCCGTGGTGGCGGTGCCGGCGCGGCTGGAATCCTCGAGGCTGCCCGGCAAGGTGATGGCCGATATCGGTGGTAAGCCGATGTTGCGCCATGTGCTCGAGCGCTGCGCCCTGGCCAAGGGGGTGGCGGCCGTAATTGCTTGCACCGATAGCGAGCTGGTGCAGCGCCACGCCCAAGACTGGGGCTTTGACGCCCTGCTGACTCCGGCCAGCTGCGCTTCAGGAAGTGAACGGCTGGCCTCGGTGCTGGCAGAGCTAGTGGCCGCCGCTGGCGGCGAGCCAGAAGACACCCTGGTGATCAATGTGCAGGGCGACCAGCCCCTGCTGGATCCCACGATCATCGAAACCATGGTCGAGCAGTTCGCAGCTCGCCATAAACCCCAGGTTTTGACGCCGGTCTATGCCCTGGGGCCAGACAAACTCCACGACCCCAATGTGGTGAAGGTGCTGCGGGCCGCCGATGGCCGGGCCATTACCTTTTCGCGCAGCGCCCTGCCCCATGTGCGGGATGTGCCGCCGGAGCTGTGGCACCAGCACTGCCCCTACTGGGGCCATGTGGGCATGTATGGCTACCGCGCCGACGTGCTGGCGGGCTGGAACCAGCTGCCGATCTCGCAGCTTGAGGGCCTCGAAAAGCTGGAGCAGTTGCGCCTGGTGGAGGCGGGCATCCCCTTGCATACCTTTGTGGTGGACGGGGATTGCTTCTCAGTCGACACCCAGGACCAACTGGAGCTGGCCCGGCGACTGGCCTAGGGCTTGGGCAGGGCTGGCCTGGCCTGGTTAAACGTTTTTATCGCGCCAGCCGGAGCGGTTGAGCTCCTGCCACTGGCCCCGGCGCTCCAATAGCTGTTCGGCGAGTTCGCGAACTGCCCCATGGCCGCCGCGGCTTTTCAGCACCCAGTCGGCCCTTCTCCGCAGACCCCGCGCCCCATCGGCTGGACACACCAGCAACCCCGTGGCCGGCCTGACGGTCAGGTCGTTGAGGTCGTCGCCGATGAAGGCCGTCGCCTCAACCGGCAGCTGCAGTTGGTGCTGCAGATCCTCCAATGCGGCCAACTTGTCGCCGACCCCCACCAGGCAATGGCGAATGTCGAGGTGGGCGGCGCGCTGTTCGATCGCCCCACTGCGGCCGCCGCTGAGGAAGGCCACCTCCACCCCAGCCCGCTGCAGCATCCGAATCGCCAGGCCATCGCGCACGTTGAAACGCTTCACCACCCGGCCCGCTTCGTCGTAGTGGAGGCCGCCATCGGTGAGCACCCCATCCACATCACAGACCAACAGCTCGATGGCACGGAAGCGGGAAGCAAGCAGCAGGTGGCGAATCACAAACAGAGATCCTTGGCAGGCAGGGAGCTGGATTTAAAGAATTGAAGGGGCCAACCCCTGAGCCACCACCTCGCGGATCGCCAGCAGTTGGCGCAGCAGGGGCTTGAGGCGATGCAACGGCACCATGTTGGGGCCATCGCTGAGGGCCTCCTCCGGGTTGGGATGGACCTCCAAAAACAGCCCATCGACCCCCACGGCCATGGCAGCTCGGGCCAGGGGCGCCACAAATTCCCGTTGACCTCCTGAGCTGCTGCCCCGCCCGCCCGGTTGCTGCACCGCATGGGTGGCATCGAAAATCACCGGGCAGCCGAGGGCCTGGAGCTGGGGCAGGCTGCGGTAATCCACCACCAGGGTGTTGTAGCCAAAGCTGTTGCCCCGCTCGGTCAGCCAGAGCCGGCCGCTAGCTGGATCCAGCCCCAACTCCTTGAACTTGGCCACCACCTGGGCCATGTCCCAGGGGGCCAGGAATTGGCCCTTTTTCACATTCACCACCTTGCTGGTGCCGGCAACGGCCCTGGCGGCGGCCTCGAGCAGGTCGGTTTGGCGGCAGAGGAAGGCGGGTATCTGCAACACATCCACCACCTCAGCCACGGCAGCGGCCTGGTGGCTTTCGTGGATGTCGGTGAGCACTTTTAGCCCCAGGCTGCTCTTCACCTCCTGCAGGATCGCCAGGCCGCCATCAACCCCCGGTCCACGGAAGGAGGCGCCGGAGCTGCGGTTGGCCTTATCGAAACTGGCCTTAAACACGTAGGTGATGCCCAGCTCCTGGCAGATCGCCTGCACCTGCTCGGCCACTGACAGCACCAGCTCCCGGCTTTCGATCACGCACGGACCGGCGATCAAGGTGAGGGGCTTGGCGGCCATCAGCTCTGGTTGGAGGTGAACCCAGCCTGCACCAGATCGTGGAGGCGCAACAGTCCCAGCAGTTTCTCGCTGTTTTGGGGATCAACCACGGGCAGCACGGAAATGGCCTGGCGGGGATTGCGCTCCATCAACTCCAGGGCCTCTGCCGCCAGGGCCCCAGGTGTGGTGGTGATTGGTGCGACGGTGGCCATCTCCAGGGCGGTGATCCCGGCCCATTCCTGGGGTCCGTGGCGCTGGAGGGTGCGGCGCAGGTCGCCATCGGTGATCAGGCCGCCCAACTGGCCTCGATCCCTTGAGCCATGCACCCAGGCGGCACCGAGGCTTCCCCGAGCTGGGCTGCCCTCGGTGAGCTTGGCGATCACCTCCGGCAGGCGGGCCTGGGGGTTGAGCGGACTGAGTTCGGCGGCTGGCACCATCAAATCGGCCACGGTCAGGGTCAGTTGGCGGCCCAGGGCACCAGCCGGGTGGTTGATGGCGAAATCCTCTGGGGAGATGCCGCAGCGCTCCATCCAGACCGCCGCCAGGGCATCGCCGATCGCCATCGCCACGGCTGTGCTGGCCGTGGGGGCGAGATTCAGGGGGCAGACCTCCCTGTCCACAGAGCCGTCGAGGGCCACATCACAACCTGCCGCCAGGCTGGAGTTGAGCCGGCCCACCAGGGCAATGCGGCCGGTGCCGCGCCGCTTCAGGTGGGGAAGGATTGCCAGCAGTTCTTCCGTTTCGCCGCTGTTGGAGAGCAGCAGGGCCACGTCGTCGGCAGCCACGATGCCCAGGTCGCCATGGAGGGCGTCGGTGGGATTTAAAAACACCGCCGTTAGGCCGATCGAGCAAAAGGTGGCAGCAATTTTGCGGGCCACGATGCCGCTTTTGCCCACCCCAGTCACCACCAACTTGCCCCGGCGCTCCCGGCAGTTGTTCAACAGGCTGAGGGCTGCTTCCACCTGGTCACTGTCCAGGCGCTGGGCCGCCGCCGCAATCGCCGCCGCCTCCTCCTCCAAACAGCGGGTCAGGGCAGACAAGTGAAATGGCCGTGGATGGGGGCGATTCTCCCACCAGGCTGCCTAGGGCGGGCTTTTCACGCCACGCTGCCAATGCGGGCAGCGCTAGCAAAGCCGAGGGCTCTGAGGTTGGCTACCACGGCCCCGCTTTGCTCTTTGGGAACCGCAGCCAGCAGGGGGCCGCAGGTTTGGGGATCGATCAACAGACCGCTTAGGCCGTTAGGGCAGGGCTCAAGCTCGACCCGGCCAGCCAACAGGGAAAGGGCAGCCCCATTGGCGGGGGCCAGGCTGCTGGCGTAGCCGGCTTGGAGCAGGGCCAGGGCCCCAGGTAGGGCCAGGGCCGCCAAGGCATCCCTATCAAGAACCACCTTGAGCCCAACAGGACTGGCGGCAAGCATCTCGCCCAGGTGACCGAGCAGGCCAAAGCCGGTGACATCCGTGCAGGCCTTGCACCTTCCTGCCGCCAGCACAGCCACGCATTGAGCCTGGTTTTGCTGCATCACCTCCAGGGCCCGGTCGATGGCCTGGGGCGGACAGAGGCGGCTGGGGGCATGGGCCATCTGGGCGGAAAACAGCACCCCCGTGCCAATCGCCTTGGTCAGGATCAGGGTGTCGCCGCTACGGAGGGGCCCCTTACCCCAGGCTTCAGCGGCTGATCCATTCACGCTGAGCACCAGGCTCAGGCCGCTGCCATCGCGGCCCTCGAGGGTGTGGCCGCCGATCAGCCCAGCGCGCATCGGCTCGAGCACCGATAAGATGCCGGCCAGGGTTTGGCTGAGCAGCTCTGCCTGCAGATGCGGCCCAGCCTCCGGCAGGGTCACGACCGCTTGCCCGCTATCCACCCTGGCTCCGCAGGCCCAGAGATCGCTGCAGGCGTGCAGGGTGGTGAGGCGGGCATTCAGCCAGGGGTCGGCCACCAGCGCCGGGAAGCCATCCACGCTTTGCAGCAACAGCTCTCCACCGGCCCCAGTGCCAACCAGGGCGGCGTCCTCAGGGGGGCCCTTGAGGCCTGAGCGCTGCAGGGCCGCTTGGAGCGGTGCGGCGGGCAACTTGGCGGCGCAGCCCCGGCAGGCCATGGCTGGTTGATTACCAGGCTGGGTAGCCGGCTGGTTGGCACCTTGCCTCATGGCTTGGAGGTCTTCAAAGCCGGCCATGAAGCGCCGGTCGATGGCCTCCTTCCAGCGCCAGAGCAGCCGGCTGGGCCCGAAAGCAAAAGGTCCCCAGAGGGCAAGGGCCCGCGGTCTTCCCGTGATGGAGCCCCCATCTCCGACTAGCTGCAGAACCTGCCTTTGGGGCCTCCAGGACTGCAGTGGTTTGCGCTTTGGCTCCGCCAGCAGCTGGTTTTTCAGGCTTCGCTCCAGGTTGGCGGCCAGCACCGGCGCAGCCCGCACGGCCCAGACGCCCGAGGCTGGCCTGGGGTGGCTGGCGATTACGCCGCAATCACCGCTGGCGAATAGGCCGCCATGGCCCAGCACCTGCAGGCTGGTTTCCGTGAGTACCCGCCCTGAGCCGTCGGTGGGCAGGCCCGATTCAACCAGCCAAGCGGGGGCCTGGCTGCCGGTGCAGAGCAGGTTTTGATCGGCGCTGCCATTTGCGGCCAGATCAGGGCAGGCCGCGTCAGCTGGCCCTGGAACCGTGAGGGGAATGGCGGCTTGTTGGAGTAGCTGACGGCCGCGGCGGTTGGCAGCCTTTGAGCCCAGCCTGAATTGGTGGCCATTCAGGTTTATTTGGCTGGCAAATCCCCGGGCCTTAAGGGCTAGGGCCAGCTCCACTGCCGCCAGTCCGCCTCCCTGGAGGGTGACCCCGGGGGCTCTTACTGCTTTGCTGGCCGCAGGACTGGCCGGTGAGGGCTGCTGCTGCTGGCACCAGGCCAGGAAGGGCTCCAGGGGCTTGATCGCCATCCCCGTGGCGGCTTTGCTGATCCGGGTTTCGCAGCCCACATCGAGGCTCAGTTGGCCATAGACCATCGGCAAGCGCCCCTCTAGATGCAATTGCTGCGCCTGTAAATCCAGCCCGGTGATCTCGGCCTGCACAAAGCCCACCCCCGCCAGTTGGCAGAGCCGCCGCAGGTCGATGGCGCACTCATCGCGCCGATAAAACCCTGCCACCAGGCCCGGCACCATCCCCGAATAGAGGGCAGTGCTGTGGCGACTCACCAGGGTGATCAATGCCGGCGGTTTTGCCCATCGACCCCTGCCTGTCGCCGCCATCGCCCACATCCGCAGCACCAGCACATGGCTGTGGCCACCCCCGGCCAAAACCAGGTGCTCTTGGGGGAGCTGGCTGGACTGGTGCTGCATTGATACGCCCGAGGCATTTATCAACTGACCACTCTTGCTACCTTCAACAAAGGGTTGGATTCATGGGTTTACTTTCCGTAGCCCTTGGGATTGCCGCTTTGCCAGGCCCAGCCGTCGCGGCACATGTCCTGGAGGGTGCGGCTTGTACGCCAGCCCAGGCGCCCATGGGCTAGGGAGGCATCGGCCACGGTGGCGGCCGCATCGCCGGCCCGGCGCGGCACGATTTCGTAGGGCACTGGCTGGCCACTGGCGGCCCCAAAGGCAGACACCACCTCCAGCACCGAATGGCCCTGGCCGCTGCCCAGATTCAAGGTGAGCAGTTGGGGTGGCTCGGCCAGCAGCACATCCAGGGCAGCGCGGTGTCCTTCCGCCAGATCCATTACGTGGATGTAATCGCGCACGCCGCTGCCATCGGCGGTGGGCCAGTCGCCACCAAAGACCTGCAGTTGCTTGCGCCGACCGATGGCCACCTGGCTCACAAAGGGGAAAAGGTTGTTGGGCGTGCCATTGGGGTCTTCACCGATGCGCCCGCTGGGATGGGCGCCCACCGGGTTGAAGTACCTCAAGCGGGCGATGCGCCAGGGGGTTTGGCTTTGGAGCCTGGCCCCGTATAAATCCGCCAGCAGCTGCTCCACTGCAGCCTTGCTGTGGCCATAGGGGTTGATTGGCTGGATTGGCGCCGTTTCAGCGATCGGCACCACCTCGGGGTAGCCGTAGAGGGTGGCGCTACTGCTGAAAACCAGGTTGCGGCAGCCGTGGGCCTCCATCGCCGCCAGCAGACTGCGGGAGCCCGCCAGGTTCACATCCCAGTAGCGCAGGGGGTGGGCCACCGATTCCCCCACGGCCTTGAGTCCGGCGAAGTGGATCACCGCCTCGATGCCGGTGCTGCCGGGAGTTGCGCCAAAGGCCCGATTTAGGTCCGCCTCGCTGCGGATATCGCCCTCAATGACCCGCAAACGCTCGCTTTCGAAGCCCAATTCGGCCAGCTCCAGCACCCGTATGAGGCTCTCTGGGGAACTGTTGGCGAAGTTGTCGAGCACCACCAGGCTGTGGCCGGCCTCCAGCAGCACCAGGCAGGTGTGGCTGCCGATGAAGCCGGCGCCACCGGTGATTAGGAGATGGGCCATGGGCGAGGGAAAACCGCTTGGCAATAGTCTCTCCTGCAGAAGTTTTGGTGGGATTAGTTGTTGGGCAGCATCCGGACCATTTGTTGCATCGGAGCGGGCTACGTGGGCGGCCCCACGATGGCCGTAATCGCCGATCGCTGCCCCCATATCCAGGTGCAGGTGGTGGATCTCAACGCCGAGCGCATTGCCGCCTGGAACGATCCCGATCTAGCCAAGTTGCCGATCTATGAGCCCGGCCTGGATGCGGTGGTGGGCCGTTGTCGGGGCCGCAACCTGCATTTCTCCACCGAGGTGGATGCGGCGATCGCCGCCGCCGACATGGTGTTCCTTTCGGTTAACACCCCCACCAAAACCAAGGGTTTGGGGGCCGGCCAGGCCAGCGACCTCAAGTGGGTGGAGGCCTCCGCCCGCCAGGTGGCAGCCCATGCCCAGGGCCACACGGTGGTGGTGGAGAAAAGCACCCTGCCCGTGCGCACGGCCGCGGCGGTTAAGGCAATCCTCGATGCGGGCCCAGAAGGTAAAAGTTTTTCGGTGCTCTCCAATCCGGAGTTTTTGGCCGAAGGCACCGCCATGGCCGATCTCGATGCCCCCGACCGGGTGTTGATCGGTGGCGATGACCCCGCCGCCATTGAGGCCTTGGCCGCCATCTATGGCCATTGGGTGGCGCCCGAAAAGATCCTGCGCACCAATCTCTGGAGTTCGGAGCTCTCCAAGCTCACCGCCAATGCCTTCTTGGCCCAGCGGATCAGCTCGATCAACGGCATTGCCGCCTTCTGTGAGGCCACGGGCGCCGATGTGTCGGAGGTGGCCAGGGCAATAGGCGCAGACAGCCGCATTGGCCCCAAGTTTTTGCAGGCTGGCCCTGGTTTTGGTGGCAGCTGCTTCCAAAAAGACATCCTCAATTTGGTTTATCTGTGCCGGCACTACGGCCTTGAGGAGGTGGCGGCCTACTGGGAGCAGGTGGTGGCGCTGAACATTTGGCAGCAGCAGCGGATTGCCCGCTTGGTGGTCAACAAGCTTTTTGGCACCGTCAGCGGCAAGCGTCTGGCGGTGTTGGGCTTTGCCTTTAAGGCCGACACCAATGACACCCGGGAATCGCCTGCGATTCGCATTTGCCGAGACCTGCTCGAGGAGGGGGCCCGTCTGGCGATCGTCGATCCGAAGGTGAAGCCCGAGCAAATCGCCAGGGATCTGGGCCAGGCCCCCGCCGATTGCGACGGGGGTTGGCAGATGGTGGATTCGGCTTTGGAGGCCGCAGCGGGGGCAGATGCTGTTTTGCTGCTCACCGATTGGGCGGAGTTTGGCTCTCTCGATTGGAAGGCGATCGCTTCGGTGATGCGCCAACCCGCCTGGTTGTTTGATGCCCGGGCAAAGGCTGATGCGGCTGGTGCCAAGGCGGCGGGCCTAAACGTTTGGACCGTGGGGGAGGGTTAAATTGATGCTTGATGTCACAACATCAGATGCGCACCACCTTGACCCTTGATGACGACGTGCTAGCTGCGGCAAGGGTTTTGGCCAGGCAGCAGGGGAGATCCGTGGGCTGCGTGTTGAGCGCCCTGGTCCGCCAAGGTTTGCAGAAACCGGTCTATTCAGTCCAGTCCAGCCGCAACGGTTTGCCGCTGTTGCCGATTCGCCCCGACGGCCAACCTGTGGACCTGCAGCTGGTCAACAGGCTGCGCGATGAGCTGCCGTGAGCGCTGGGGTCCTATTGGATGTGAATGTGTTGATTGCCCTGCTTGATCCGTTGCATGTGCATCACGAGCCGGCCCATCGGTGGTTCGCCAAGCGAGACGATCTGGCCTGGGCCAGCTGCGCGTTGACCCAAAACGCTGTTTTACGGATCCTGGGGCATCCCCGTTACCCCAATTCACCGGGAGCTCCAGCGGCGGTAGCCCCCGTTCTCCAGCAGTTGATTCACCACCCCAGTCACCAGTTTTGGGCCGATTCCCTCAGCCTGCTCACGGCGCCAGAGGTGGAGGCCCAGGCCCTGCTCGATCCCGCCCAGATCAGCGACACCTACCTGCTGGCTATGGCCGTTCGCCAGCAGGGCCGCTTGGCCAGCTTTGATCGGCGCTTGGTGACTACTGCCGTGGCTGGAGGCTCAGAAGCCTTGGAGCTCATACCTGTTTGATGCCAACCCTGTTGACCTAACGCCATGCCTGCCTCCCTTACCCGCAACCTGATCACCGGCGGTGCCGGCTTTGTGGGCTCGCACCTGGTGGATCGGCTGATGGAAGCCGGTGAGGAGGTGATCTGCCTCGACAACTACTTCACCGGCCGCAAGGAAAACATTGCCCAGTGGATCGGCCACCCCCGCTTTGAGCTGATCCGCCACGACGTGACTGAGCCGATCAAGCTTGAGGTCGACCGGATTTGGCACCTGGCCTGCCCGGCTTCGCCGGTGCACTACCAGTTCAATCCGATCAAAACGGCCAAAACCAGCTTCCTTGGCACCTACAACATGTTGGGCCTGGCCCGGCGGGTGGGGGCCCGGCTATTGCTTGCCAGCACCAGTGAGGTGTATGGCGATCCGGAGGTGCATCCCCAGCCCGAGAGCTACCGGGGCTGCGTTAACACCATCGGCATCCGCAGCTGCTACGACGAGGGCAAGCGCATCGCCGAAACCCTTTGCTTTGATTACCGGCGCATGCACGGCACCGAGATCCGGGTGGCGCGGATCTTCAATACCTACGGGCCCAGGATGCTGCCCGACGACGGCCGGGTGGTTAGCAACTTCATCGTGCAGGCGTTGAGCGGCGAACCCCTCACCCTCTACGGAGACGGCAGCCAAACCCGCAGTTTTTGCTATGTGGATGATCTGGTGGAGGGCCTGATCCGCTTGATGAATGGCGAGCACACCGGCCCAATCAACATCGGTAATCCAGCTGAATTCACAATCAAGCAATTGGCTGAGCTGGTGCGTGATCGCATCAACCCCCAGCTGCCTTTGATCACTAAGCCCCTACCCGCCGATGATCCCCTGCAGCGCCAACCGGTAATCGATCTGGCCCAACGGGAGCTGGGCTGGCAGCCCACGGTGCCGCTGGAGCAGGGTCTTGAGCCCACGATGGCCTATTTCCGTGGGTTGCTTTCAGCATGAGCGGCTTGTTCCCAAGACGTGATGTTCTGAGCAGCCAGATCAAACGAATCTTGAGTGGTGGATAGGGTAGACATATGGTCAGTGTTGCCGCCCAGCCTTTTGTTGCTCCGGCCATTCCTTGGTTGGCAGCCATCCCCTTGGCCCAGGACATTGAGCTGGGGCCTGGTCTTGATGCATCAACCCTGCGGGAGCGGCTCCAGGGTCTCTGCCAGCAAGCCAACGTCCACGCCGTTGTGGCCTTTGGATCAAGGGCCCGGGGAGACGCTGAACCTGATTCCGATTTGGATCTGGCTGTGATTTGCCACGAACCCAGCCTGTCTCCCGAACTCAAAACAGAGCGCTCGCACGCTTTTCGACTGCTGCTTGGCCCCTTGAATTGCGGCGTTGATTTGGTGGTGATCGGAGCCCATGATGCTGGGCGGATGGCCGCCTCCCGCTGGCATGTGATGGGCGATGTGGCGCGGGAGGGGCAGGTGCTCTATGTCGCCGGCTGAAGATGCAAAGCTGCTGCTGCGCATTGTGCGCAGGCACCTGTTGGCGATGCAGCTCAATCTTGATCCCAGCTACCCAGAGGAGGAGTGGGGTTTTCAAGCCCAGCAGGCCCTTGAAAAATTGCTGAAGGCGAAGCTGGTGCTCAGTAACCTTGCCCCCAAACGCAGCCATGAGTTGGCCCTGCTGGCTGAGCAAGCTGGAGAGGAGTTGCCAAATGTGCTTCTCAAGCTGCAGGTTTTTGCCGTGGAGGCGCGCTACGAGGAGGGTCCTTTTGCCTTGCCGGCAGATCGCGAGAGTCTCCTGGCTGATTTCGTGGCGAGGCTGGATGCTCTGGAGACAGCCATTCTTGACCAGGGCGAAGCTATCCAATGACAACTCTCGTAACCGGTGCCGCGGGCTTCATCGGCGCGGCCGTTTGCGAGCAGCTCCTGGCCCGTGGCGAACCGGTGGTGGGCCTCGACAACCTCAACAGCTACTACGACCCTGCCCTGAAACAGGCCCGGCTTGATCGGCTGCAGCTCAGCTTTGACCAAGGCAATTGGCAGTTTCAGCGCCTGGATCTGGCCGATGGCGCCGCCATTGCAGAACTATTTGTCGCCGAAAAGCCCCGGGCGGTTGTGCACCTAGGGGCCCAGGCGGGTGTGCGCTACTCGCTTGAAAATCCCGCCGCCTACATCCAAAGCAACCTGGCGGGGTTTGGTTCCATCCTTGAGGGCTGCCGCCACCACGGCATCGGCCATTTGGTCTATGCCAGCAGCAGTTCGGTCTATGGGGGCAACAGGGCCATGCCCTTTGCCGAGCAGCAGCCGGTAAACCACCCGGTGAGCCTCTATGCGGCCACCAAGAAGGCCAATGAGCTGATGGCCCACACCTACAGCCATCTCTATGGCCTGCCGGCCACGGGGCTGCGTTTTTTCACGGTGTACGGCCCCTGGGGCCGCCCTGACATGGCGCCGATGCTGTTCGCCAAGGCGATCCTGGCGGGCGAACCGATCAAGGTGTTTAACAACGGGGCCATGCGCCGCGATTTCACCTACATCGACGACATCGTCGCTGCCGTGATCCGCTGCCTCGACAAGCCAGCGACGGCCGATCCTGCTTTCGATGCCGCCGCACCTGATCCGGCCACCAGCTGGGCCCCCCATCGGGTCTTCAACATTGGCAACTCCCAGCCCGTTGAGCTGCTCCGCTTCATCGAGCTGCTGGAGCATGCCCTGGGCCGGGAGGCCATCAAGGATTTTCAGCCGATGCAACCGGGCGATGTAGTGGCCACCGCCGCCGACACCTCCCTGCTCGAGGCCTGGGTGGGCTTCAGGCCCGCTACCCCGATTGAGCTAGGGGTGCGGCGCTTTGCAGATTGGTACCGGCATTTTTATGGCTAGATACCGAGCTAGCTACGCGGCAAACTGGGCCGATTGCTAACTGGTTGCCGTGCCCAGCCCCGCCTCCCCGCTCCAGTGCCTGCGGGGGATGGTGGATTTGCTGCCCGAGCAAACCGCCCAATGGCAGCTGATTGAGGCCAAGGCCCGCGACCATTTCCGCCGGGCCGCCATTTCTGAAATTCGCACGCCCCTACTGGAGGTAACCGAGCTATTTTCCCGCGGTATTGGCGAGGCCACCGATGTGGTGGGCAAGGAGATGTACACCTTCCTCGACCGTGGTGAGCGCAGTTGCACCCTCAGGCCGGAGGGCACCGCTTCGGTGGTGCGGGCCGCGATTCAACACGGGCTATTAAGTCAGGGGGCCCAGCGGTTTTGGTATGGCGGGCCGATGTTTCGCTATGAACGGCCCCAGGCGGGCCGCCAGCGCCAGTTTCACCAGATCGGTGTGGAGTTGCTGGGTTTTGCCGATGCCCGCAGCGATGTGGAAGCAATTGCCGTGGCCTGGGATTTGCTCGCTGATCTGGGGGTTGGTGGCCTAGCCCTTGAGATCAATTCCCTGGGCAGCGGCGCCGATCGGGCCCGTTACCGCGAGCAATTGGTGGCCTGGCTCGGGGCCCGTGCCGACCAACTCGACCCGGATTCCCAGGCCCGCATCCACACCAATCCCCTGCGGGTGCTCGATTCCAAAAACCCCCAGACCCAGGCCCTTTTGGCCGATGCCCCGAGCCTGGCGGATGCCCTGGACCCAGAAAGCCAGGAGCGCTTTGCCCAGGTGCAGCGGGGCCTGGATGCCCTGGCCATTCCCTATCTGCTCAATCGCCGCCTGGTGCGGGGCCTCGACTACTACAGCCACACCGCCTTTGAGATCACCAGCAGCCAGTTGGGGGCCCAGGCCACCGTCTGCGGTGGCGGTCGCTATGACGGCCTGGTAGAACAGTTGGGTGGGCCGGTTACGCCTGCCTTTGGTTGGGCCCTGGGCATGGAGCGCCTCGCCCTGCTGCTGGCCCAGGCAGGAGGGCTGGAGGAGGAAGGGCCGGCGCCCCTGGATCTCTATGTGGTCAACCGCGGAGGGGCGGCCGAGGCGATGGCGTTGCCCCTGGCCCGCCAATGCCGGGCGGCTGGCCTGGCAGTGGAGATCGATGCCAGTGGTTCGGCCTTTGGCAAGCAGTTCAAGCGGGCCGACCGTTCCGGTGCCCGCTGGGCCCTGGTGATTGGTGAAGAGGAGGCCCTCGATGGGGTGGTGGTGCTTAAGGATTTGCGCCAGTCCGGCGTCAGCGATCAAAGGCTGACGCCGCAGGACCTGTCCACTTGGGCACGCACCCAAGGGTTGGGCAGCTGTTAACTGCCCTCATTGGTTTGTCTGGAGTTACGCGCCGCTTCGATGGGTGATCCGTCGCTTGCCATCATTGCCGGTTCCGGGGTAATGCCACGGATGCTCTCGGAGGCCCTCACCAGGGCTGGCCGGGAGCACCTGGTGTGTTTCCCCCAGGGCCTGGAGGTGGAAATTGAGGGGGCCGAGCCCTTCTATTTCGAGCGCTCGATTTCCTTTTTCAAATCCCTGGAGAAGCGCGGCATCCAGCAGGTGGTGATGGTGGGCAAGTTCCACCGCCCCAAATCCCTAAATGTGCTGCGATTTGAGGCCCCCACCTTGATGGCGGCACCCCGGATCCTGGCCTCCCTGCGCAGTGGTGACGACGCGGCCCTGCGGGCCTTGGCCCAGATCATTGAGGAATTGGGCCTCCAGGTGGTGGGCATAGAAGAGGTGGCCCCCAATCTGCTCACCCAGCCTGGCCTCTATGCAGGCCGGGTACCCACCGAGGCCGAGCGGGCTGATGTGGAGCGGGCGGCCTACATCGTTGAAGCCATCTCCGCTGTGGATGTGGGCCAGGGGGCCGTGGTGGCTGCAGGCCTTTGTTTGGCCACCGAGGCCCTGCCAGGCACCGACGCCATGCTCGATTGGATCTCCGCCATCCGCCCCCAGTTGCCGGATGCGGTGGGATCTGGGGTGCTTTACAAGGGCCCGAAGCTGCACCAGGACCGGCGCATGGACCTGCCCGGGATTGGTCCGATCACGGTGGCCAAAGCCGCCGCAGCAGGCCTCACCGGCATCGCCTGGGAGGCCCGTGGCGCTCTTTTGCTGGATGCGGAGCGAACCATGGCCGATGCGGAGCGGCTGGGGTTGTTTCTCTGGTCGCGGGAACCGCTGAGGCGTTAATCCCTCAGGCGCTAGAGCCCCCAATGCCGGCCGGGTCTAGCTGCCGGCCCGCTCCAGCACGCCCTTGCTGCTGGGCACTGTTCCTGCCCGGCGGGGATCCAATTCCACGGCCAGCCGCAGGGACCGGGCGAAGGCCTTAAAGCAGGCCTCCACGATGTGGTGCGAATTCACCCCATCGAGCTGGCGGATGTGCAAGGTAAGGCCGGCATTGTTGGCCACGGCGGCAAAAAACTCCTTGACCAGTTCGGTGTCGTAGCTGCCGATCTTTTGGGCAGGAATCTGCAGGCCATAGCTCAGGTGGGGCCGGCCGGAGCAATCCAGGGCCACCTGCACTAGGGCCTCATCGAGGGGCGCCACGAAATGGCCGAAGCGGTGGATGCCGCGCCGTTCCGCCAGGGCTTGGGCCAGGGCCTGACCCACGGCAATACCCACGTCTTCGTTGGTGTGGTGGTCGTCGATGTGGGTGTCACCCTTGGCGCTGATCTCCAGGTCCAGCAGGCCATGGCTGGCGATCTGATGGAGCATGTGATCGAGAAACGGCACGCCCGTACCCACCTGGCAAAGGCCGCTGCCATCGAGGTTGAGTTTTACGCGTACTTCGGTTTCGCCGGTGACGCGGTGTATTTCGCCGGTACGCATGCTCAAGCGGTGGCAGATCCTTCAAGCATCATGCCGCGGGGATTCTGCCTAGTCGCGCCAGCGCTTCAGTAAGCCTTCGTAGGCATCTATGCGCCGATCCCTCAGGAAAGGCCACCAGCGACGCACGCTTTCGCTGCGCTCCAGGTCCAGATCCACCAGCAGCACGCTTTCCTCTCCTATCGCCGCCTGGGCCAGCAGTTCGCCCTGGGGGCCGGCGGCAAAGCTGCTGCCCCAAAATTGGCAGTCCTGTTCGCTGCCGCAGCGGTTTACCGCCAGCACCGGCAGACCATTGGTAATGGCATGGCTGCGTTGCACCGTGATCCAGGCCTCCCGCTGGCGGGCCCGTTCCTCAGCGTCGTCGCCTGGGCTCCAGCCAATGGCCGTGGGATAGAGCAGCAAATCGGCGCCGGCCAGGGTCATCAGGCGGGCTGCCTCTGGATACCACTGGTCCCAGCAAATCAACACCCCGAGCTTGCCCACGCTGGTGGCAATTGGTTCAAAACCTTGATCGCCTGGGGTGAAATAGAACTTTTCGTGGAAGCCAGGATCATCGGGGATGTGCATCTTGCGATAGGTGCCGGCAATGGAGCCATCCCGCTCAATTACGACTGCCGTGTTGTGGGATAAACCGGGTGCCCTTCTCTCAAACAGGCTGATCACCAGCACTATTCCAAGCTCCTGGGCCAAAGCTCCGAAAAGCGTGGTGGAGGGGCCGGGAATTGTTTCTGCCAGGTCGTGGCGCTCGACCAGTTCCTGCTGGCAGAAGTAGGCGCTGGTATGCAGCTCCTGGCAGAGCACCAGCTGGGCCCCCTGGCTGGCGGCTGCGCGGATGGCCCGACAGGTGGCCGCAACCATTTCCTTGCGATTGCCTACCCAGGCCTGCTGGATCAGGGCAGCCCGCAATTTTGTCGCCCGTAGCTGGTTCACGGCAGTTCTGTTCATTGGTAAACAGCCGCAGGAATCTGCATCGTGGCGCAATGCAGGGAGCCGTGCTGAAGCAGCAGGGCCGAGCAGTCGACGGCTTCGATCGTGTGGGCGGGGAAAGCTTTTGCCAGGGCCGTTTGGGCCGCCAGATCCCTGGGGGGATAGCCGTAGCTGGGCACCAGTACCGCTCCATTGAGGATCAGGAAATTGGCGTAGGTGGCCGGCAGCCTGCGGCCATCGTCTGGGGCGAAGCGGGCCCGGGGCCAGGGCAGGGGAATCAGCCGGTAGGGCTCGCCATCGGCGGTGCGCAGAGCCTGCAGCTCTGCCTCCAGGAGCTTCAGCGACGCCGCCTGGGGGTCGCTGGGATCGTCGCAAGCCACGTAGGCCAAGGTGCCCGGACTGCAGAAGCGCACCAGGGTGTCGATGTGGGCGTCGGTGTCATCGCCAGAAAGTTGGCCATGGCCAAGCCAGATCACCCTTTCGACGCCCAGGTGGCTGATCAGGGCGGCTTCTATCTCCGCCTGGCTCAGCTGGGGATTGCGCTCGGGTGAGAGCAGGCAGGTGCTGGTGGTGAGCAGGGTGCCTTTGCCATCGGATTCGATGCTGCCCCCCTCCAGCACCATCTCCACCGCCTCCAGCGGGGCCCCGCCGAAGGCGCCCCCACGCCAGGCAGCCGCGGTGGCCTGGTTGTCGCCATCGGCCTGGTATTTGCCGCCCCAGCCGTTAAAGCGAAAGTCCAGCAGTAGGGGAGTTTCGGTTTCGCTGCCCAGCTGCTGCAGCACCGTGATTGGTCCGTAATCGCGGCTCCAGGTGTCCTGGGCGGGGCTTGAGCACACCCTTAGCCGATCTTTGCCCAGGTGGGCCAACTCTTGGGCGTTGGCCTCGGCTGTGGCGCTGAGTAGCAAAAGTGGCGCATGCCGCATTACCGCTGCGCAGAGCTCCATGTAGCAGGCCCGCACCTCTTTGAGATAGGGCGCCCAGTCGCCATCGGCCCGGGGCCAGGCCATCAGGACAGCCCCAACCGGCTCCCATTCGGCCGGAAGCCGCCTAGGGCAAATGGCGCTTGGCAGGGCGTTCACATCCCCGTGATGCAGTAGCCCGCATCCACATAGATCACCTGGCCGGTGATGCCTGAGGCCAGGGGGCTGGCCAGGAAGGCGGCGGTGGAGCCCACCTCCTCCTGGGTGACGGTGCGACCCAGGGGGGCTTTTGCTTCCACGTTGTGGATCATGTCGAGGATGCCGCCGATGGCACTGCTGGCCAGGGTGCGGATCGGGCCGGCGCTGATCGCATTTACCCGCACCTGCTTTTCGGGGCCCAGCTCAGCGGCCAAGTAGCGCACCGAAGCCTCAAGGGCGGCCTTGGCCACACCCATCACGTTGTAGTTAGGGATGGCGCGTTCAGCCCCCAAGTAGCTGAGGGTGATCACACTGGCCCCATCGTTGAACAGGGGCTTGGCGTAGCGGCAAAGGGGGGCAAGGGAATAGGCACTCACCTCCAGGGCCCGGGCGAAGCCTTCAGGGCTGATGGCGGAATAATCACCAACCAGCTCCTCCTTGCCAGCGAAGGCAAGGCAGTGCACCAGCACATCGATCGAACCCCACTGCTTTTTCACCTGCTCAAAAACCGCCTCGATCTGGGCTGGCTCCTGCACGTTTAGGGGTTCGAACAGGGTCGGAGCTAGGGGGGCGGTCAGGTCCCGCACCTTGCCCTCAAAGCGGCCCTTCTCATCGGGCAGATAGGTGACGCCCAACTCGGCACCGGCGGCATGCAGCTGCTGGGCGATGCCCCAGGCGATCGACTTGTTGTTGGCGATGCCTGTGACCAGGGCCTTCTTGCCGCGCAGATCGAGAAGCATTAATGGGCGGGACCCAGCCGGGCCAATGAGCAATCTGCAGATTCTGGCCCACCCGCTTGCAGGGGGATTTAAGTTCACCGCCATGCAAGTGCCTCCGTTCAGTCTCAGCGAGCAAATCAGTGAGCTGGGTGAAGCCCTCGATCAGGCCGTGCTGCAGGTGCTGCGCAGCGGTCAATACATCGGTGGGGCCACGATCGCCCAGTTTGAAACCGACTTCGCCGCCATTACCCAGGTCGCCCATGCGATTGGCTGCAATAGCGGCACCGACGCCCTGATCCTGGCCCTGCGGGCCCTGGGCATCGGCCCGGGTGATGAAGTAATCACGGCCTCCTTCAGCTTCTTTGCCACGGCAGAAGCGATCAGTGCAGTAGGTGCCAGGCCCGTCTTTGTGGATGTGGAGGAAAGCAGCTATTTGATCGATCTCGACCAGCTGGAAGCGGCCATTACCCCTGCCACCAAGGCCCTAATTCCGGTCCATTTATTTGGTCGCCCCGTCGACATGGAACGGGTTTGTGCCCTTGCCGAGCGCCATGGCCTCAAGGTGGTCGAAGACTGCGCCCAGGCCAGTGGCGCCAGCTGGGCTGGCCAGCCCGTTGGCAGCTGGGGGGATGTCGGCTGCTTCAGTTTTTTCCCCACCAAAAATCTTGGTGCTGCGGGGGATGGTGGGGCAGTCACCTGCCGTGATGGCCAGCTCGCCCAGACCATTCGCGAGTTGGCAGTCCATGGCATGCCCAGGCGTTACCTGCATACGGCCCTCGGCTACAACAGCCGCCTCGACGCCATGCAGGCGGCCGTGCTCAACGTCAAGTTGCCCCACCTAGGTCGCTGGGTGGCCCGCCGCCAAGCCATTGCGGCCACCTACCGCAGCCAATTGACCGAGTTGGTGGGGGTGCAGTTGCCTGAGCAGGGCCCGACCGGCCACAGCTGGAACCAATTTGTGGTGCGGGTACCTGGCTGTCCAGCGGCAGCCAAGGCCTGTGCATCTGCCCTTAACGCCGGTGCAACCGGGCCAGCCCCCTGTATTCCCTCAGCCGACAGCGCCAGCTTCGGGCTGCCGGAGGCCTGCTGCCGCGATTGGCTAAAACAGCAGCTCCAAGACGCTGGGGTAAGCACGATCATCTATTACCCCATCCCGATCCATCTGCAGCCCGCCTACGCCGATCTGGGCTACGGGCCCGGCTCCCTGCCCGTCACCGAGCGTCTATGTGCCGAGGTGTTGAGCCTGCCGATCTTCCCGGAACTCAGCAGCGCCCAGCAGCAACAGGTGATTGCCGTGCTTCAAAAGCTGACGGCTCAGGCTTTGATCGTGGCGTAGAGCGCCTTGAAATGGGCCTGCTGATGCTTGTGGCTC
Source organism: Cyanobium sp. WAJ14-Wanaka (assembly GCF_024345375.1). Classification (NCBI taxonomy): domain Bacteria; kingdom Bacillati; phylum Cyanobacteriota; class Cyanophyceae; order Synechococcales; family Prochlorococcaceae; genus Cyanobium; species Cyanobium sp. WAJ14-Wanaka. The sequence goes on from NZ_JAGQAZ010000002.1 coordinate 540,039, forward strand.
ACGATTAGGCCCGGATAGCTGCCCCGCTCCAGCGGAGCGATCTCCCCGGAAATCAGGGAGGCCGTATCGACCTTGGCCAACTCCGGCAGCCAGGTGCGGATGTAGGTGGCCTCGGGGTCGAATTTGGCGGCCTGGGTGGCGGGGTTGAAAATTCGCAGGGGCTTGGGATCCATGCCGCTACTGGCACTCCACTGCCAGCCGCCGTTGTTGGCGGCCAGATCCCCATCCACCAGGTGCTCCATGAAGGTTGCCTCCCCCAGCTGCCAGTCGCAGATCAGGTCTTTGACCAGGTAGGAGGCCACGATCATTCGGCAACGGTTGTGCATCCAGCCGCTCTCGAGCAGTTGCCGCATCGCCGCATCAATGATCGGCATGCCAGTGCGCCCCTCCTGCCAGGCCGCCAGCCGCTCCCGATCGTTTTCCCAGGGGAATTGGCGCCACTGGGCCCGGTAGGGGCCATCGGCGAGCTCGGGGAAGTGGAAGAGGGCCTGCTGGTAAAACTCGCGCCAGGCCAGCTCCTGCTCCCACACCTCAATCGAATGGAGGGCCTCTGCGCCGCCGCCCATGGCCTCCACCGCCAGGCGTGACTCCTGGGCCGCTGACCAGGCCTGGCGCGGGCTAATGGTGCCGAAATTGAGGGCCGCACTGAGGCCGGAGGTGCCCGCTTCCGAGGGGATATTGCGACCCGGTTCGTAGCCGAGCAGGGCGGCCGAGCGACCTCTGCCAGTGGCGCCACCAAGGCTGAAGGTCTGCAATTGCTCCTGGGCGGCCCCCTCTCCGGGGCGGCAGGGGCAGATCTCCATCCCCCTAAAGCCATGGTTCAGCTCCGGGCCCACCAGGGGTAGGACCGATAGGGCTTCGGTAGCCAAGTCGGTCGGTAGGTCCTGCAGTCCCGCCGGCGCCGGCAGGGGATTGAGGGCCCCCTGGACCGTCAGTTGTTCCACCTGGCCGCGCCAGTTGCGCAGGAAGGGGCCATAAACCCGATAGGGATCACCGCCGCCGGTTTTCAGCTGCTCCGGTGCCACCAGCAGTTGATCCCAGTCGACGAGCACCCTGCGGCCATCTGCCTGAACAGCTGCCGCCACCCTGCGATCCCGCTCGCGTCCGTAGGGTTCGCCATCCCGATTCCAGGCGACCACTGACGCACCGATGGCCTGGGCCAATTGGGGCACCAAGGCCGTGGGGTCACCCCGCAGGATCACCAGGCGACTGCCGGCCAACCGCCAGCTGCGCTCCAGTTCCTTGAGGCTCTCGCTTAAAAACCAGAGCCGCGCCGGTGCCATGGGGGGCTGGCCTGCTGCGGGCTCGAGGACGGCCGGATCCAGCACAAAAACGCCCGTAACAGCTGGCGTTGCCATGGCCGCCGCGGCCAGTCCCAGGTTGTCGCTTAGCCGCAGGTCGCGGCGGTGCCAGAACAGCCAGCGCTCAGCAGCCATTAGATCCCCAGCAATTGTTTGGCCCGCAGCCAGGCGGTCACGCTTTTGCCATCGAGGTATTCAGTGCCACTGGCCAGCACCTCATCCAACTGGGCCGGCTCCATCAGCAGCACTTCGAGGTCTTCGTCGTCATCGCCGGGGGGACGTTCGCTCAGTAGGGAAAGCTCCCTGGCCAAAAACAGATGGATTACCTCATCGGAATAGCCCGGGCAAGGGAGCATGGCGCCCAGGGGGTCCCAGCGGCTGGCGCTGTAGCCGGCTTCTTCCTGCAGTTCGCGCTGCATGGTGCTCAGGGGTGTTTCACCCGGATCCAGGGTGCCGGCGGGAAATTCCAGGAGGCGCGCGGCCACTGCAAAGCGGTACTGGCGCAGCAACACCAAGCGGCCGTCATCGAGTACGGGCACGGCTAGGGATGCCCCTGGGTGGCGAATCAGGCCAAAGCTGCCCTCCACCCCCATCGGCAGCTCAACCCGGTTCACTTCGAAGCGCAGTTTGCGGGCCTCGAGGCTGGCCGTGGTTTCGATCAGGCGCGCGGGCTCGGGGGCAGGTAGGGGCGCCATCGGGGCAGCTCAGCGATCAGGCCAGCATGGCCTATGCAGGCCAGCCGGGTGCGGCGGGCAGCCGTTCGGGCGGCGCCTCGGCCAGCTGGGGCAGCAACTTCTCCAGTAAGGCAGCGCAATCCAGCCCCGGGGCTTTGGGGTCCTGCCCAGGTGGGACAAGCTCTGGCGCGATTGCGGCCAGGGGCGCCAGCACAAAGGAGCGCTCCAGCAGGCGTGGGTGGGGGAGCTGCAGCTCTGGCCCTTCAACCTGTGTGGAGCCGCACCAGAGCAGGTCGAGATCGAGGTGGCGTGGTCCCCAGCGCTCGAGGCGCTGGCGGCCAAAGCGCGTCTCCAGGGCCTGCAATAGCTGGAGCAGCTCCAGGGGATCAAGGGGCGGCAGCGGCGGACCCAGCAGCAGCACCGCATTGAGATAGGGCGGCTGACCGGCCGGTCCCCCCACCGGCTCGGTGCGAAACAAGGGCGACCAGTGGTAGCCAATCGGTTTAGGGGCTTGGGCCTCCAGCATCTCCACCAGCAGCGGCCGCAGCGCCGCCAGGGTGGCGAAGGGATCGGCCAGGTTGGCGCCGAGGGCGATGGCGATCGTGTCTGCGGCCTGGCTGGGCAGCCTCATCGACGGAGCTCCTCGATCAAGGGATCGGCGAGACTGCCACCATATTGAGGCTCCCTACCGGTCTCCATGGTCGCCAGCGCCCCCAGCACTTCCGGCTCCAGCGAGGCGGCGGCAGCCGCGGCCCGCGCCTTTCCACTGGCGGCGATCACTGGCCACGGCACCCTCAAGCTGGCCCTGCTGCTGGCCGCCGTGGACCCGGGCCTGGGCGGCGTGGTGATTGCCGGCGGTCGGGGCACGGGTAAATCAGTGCTGGCCCGCGCCCTGCACGCCCTGCTGCCGCCGATTGATGTGGTCGATCTTGGCCCGGCGGCCACGGGTCTCAACCTTGACCCGAGTCGCCCGGATGAATGGGGCGCGGATGAATGGGGTGCCGAGGGCCTGAATGGCAGTGCCCCGCCCACCAAGGTGATTCCTGCCCCGTTTGTGCAGGTGCCGCTCGGCATTACCGAAGACCGGCTGCTGGGCTCGGTCGATGTGGCCGCATCCCTCGCCAGTGGCGCGGCTGTGTTTCTGCCCGGCCTGCTGGCGGAGGCGCACCGGGGCGTGCTCTACATCGATGAACTGAACCTGCTCGATGACGGCATCACCAACTTGCTGCTGGCGGCGGTGGGCAGCGGTGAAAATCGAATTGAGCGGGAGGGCCTCAGCCTTAGCCACCCCTGCCGCTGCCTGTTGATCGCCACCTTCAACCCCGAGGAGGGGGCGGTGCGCGATCACCTGCTCGATCGCTTTGCCATCTGCCTCTCGGCCAACCAGGTGCTGGAGCTCAAGCAACGGGTGGAGATCAGCCGCAGCGCCATTGAACACGCCGAAAGCAGCGACAGCTTCCGCGCCCGCTGGCAGGAGGAAACCGATGCCTTGGCCACCCAGCTTCTGCTGGCCCGCCAATGGCTCCCAGACGTGCAAATAAGCCGCGAGCAGATCACCTATCTGGTGACGGAGGCCCTGCGCGGCGGGGTGGAAGGCCACCGCAGTGAGCTTTATGCGGTGCGCGTTGCCCGGGCCCATGCGGCCCTCAGTGGCCGCGACCGGGTCGAGGCAGACGACCTGCAGGTGGCAGTGCGTCTGGTGATTGCGCCGCGGGCGTTGCAGCTGCCGCCCCCCGATCCCGACCAGCCCCTGGAGCCACCACCCCCGCCACCACCCCAGGGCGAACAGCCCCCGGACCAGCCGGAGCCGCCCGAAAACGAGCAGGAGCCCGAGGAGCCCGAAAACGAGCCAGAAGACCAGGAAGACGACACCCCGGAGGACCAGGCTCCGCCGCAAATCCCCGAGGAGTTTTTGCTTGATCCCGAGGCGGTGGCCATCGACCCCGACCTGCTGCTGTTTTCAGCGGCCAGGGCTAAGACCGGTGGCAGCGGCAAGCGTTCGGTGGTGTTCAGCGACTCCCGCGGCCGCTATGTGAAGCCGATGTTGCCCCGCGGGCCCGTCAGGCGCATCGCCGTGGATGCCACCTTGAGGGCTGCAGCTCCCTATCAAAAGAGCCGCCGCGAGCAACAACCCCACCGCAAGGTGATTGTTGAAGATGGCGACCTGCGGGCCAAGCAATTGCAGCGCAAGGCTGGAGCCCTGGTGATCTTCCTGGTGGATGCCAGTGGCTCGATGGCCCTCAACCGCATGCAGAGCGCTAAGGGGGCCGTGATCCGGCTGCTTACCGAGGCCTACGAAAACCGGGATGAAGTTGCCCTGATTCCCTTTCGAGGCGAACAGGCTGAAGTGCTGCTGCCGCCCACCCGCTCGATCACCGCCGCCCGCCGGCGCCTGGAGTCGATGCCCTGCGGTGGGGGCTCGCCGCTGGCCCATGGCCTCACCCAGGCGGCCCGGGTGGGGGCCAATGCCCTGGCCACCGGCGACCTGGGCCAGGTGGTGGTGGTGGCGATCACCGATGGCCGCGGCAACGTGCCGCTGGGCCGCTCCTTGGGCCAGCCCCAGCTGGAGGGGGAGGAGCCGGTGGATCTAAAGGAAGAGGTGAAGCAGGTGGCCAGCCGCTATCGCTACCTCGGGATCAAGTTGCTGGTGATCGACACCGAGCGCAAGTTCATCGGCAGTGGGATGGGTAAGGACCTTGCCACGGCTGCCGGTGGGAAATACGTCCAGCTACCCAAGGCAAGTGATCAGGCCATCGCTGCCATTGCCATGGAGGCAATCAATAGGTTTTAACTTTGCGCTCGGGATATAGCTCGTCAAAAAACTTGCCAAGGCCCACGGCCACGCTGCGTACCCCGTCCATGAATTTGGGGTCGTCGGTAAGTTTTTTCACATCCCCTCCAACCGCATTCCATTTGGCGCTGAGCTTTTCGGCGTTGCTCACGGTCTGCTGAAGATCCTTAACGGTTTTGGGGTTGTCAAGGGCTACCAGCAGGTTGCGTAGATGGGCGGTGCTGGCGTTGAGGTTGGTGATGGTTGGCTGGGCATGATCAACCGATTTATCTAGCTTTTTGACCAAAACCTGGCCATCTTTGAGGAAACCGGAGGCATCTTGAGAGGTTTGCTCGAAGCTCGTGGTGAGCTTGGAAAACTTGCTTATCAGGTTGTCCTTATCCACCTCAGTGAGCATTTTGTGCATCAGGGCGGTAACCGTGCTCAGGCTTGCGGCCTCTAGGCCGACAATGCTGCTGCCATTGCAGAGCATCACCGCCTGGTTGCAGGTCTTCGAATAGGGGGCGGGGGCGTTTGGCGGCAGCAGGGGACCCGTGCTCACCAGGGAAACTTGGGAATCTCCCCCAAGTAGGGAGGCAGAACTGATCTCGGCGTAGGCCGGCTTGGCGAGGTGCAGGTCGGCTTTGCTGATCTCCAGATCAGCAATCACCGCTCCAGGGGTAACCCTGACTCGGCGCACATTGCCCACCTGAACGCCCCGGTAGGTCACGGCTGAGCGTTCGGCCAAGCCAGATGCTTGGGCAAAGCTGGCGCGCACTGTCCAATTACTGCGGTTTAGGGAAATGCCGCGCAACCATAATGAAAGGCCAGCTGCGCTGGCTAAGGCAGCCAATAGCGAAAACCCGACAATCGCTTCTCGAACACTGCGCCGCATGGGTTAGAGCTCAGCTGGCTGCATCGGTCCGCTCAGGTTACCGCTCCTGAACTGCACCACATAGGGATCACTGGTGCTGCGGTAGTCGTCGAGGCTGCCATGCCAGCGAAAAAGGCCGTCGTAGAGCAAAACCACCTTTTCAGCGGTGCGCTCGATCGTGCTGTGCACGTGACTCACCACCACCGATGCGGCCTGGGCAACTTCGGTGGTGCGCACAATCAGATCCTCGATTCTGGTGCAGGCCACCGGATCTAGGCCGGCTGTGGGTTCATCAAAGAGGAGCAATGGCATTTGATCGGCTGCCTTGCGGGGATCTTCGATCAAGGCCCGGGCAAAACTCACCCGCTTTTGCATGCCGCCGCTGAGTTCGTTGGGCAGCTGGTCTTCGATGCCCGCCAGTCCCACCGCCTCCAGGGCTTGGGACACCCTTGCTCGAATCTCACGTTCGGGAAGGCTGCCGTCGCGATAAAGCAAAAACCCAACGTTCTCCAGCACGCTCAGGGAACCCAGCAGCGCCGGGTTTTGGAACACAAACCGCACATCCGCCGGGGTGCGTTGGTCGAGGCGCAGGTATTTCTGCTCCTGGCCATGGAGCCGCAGGCTGCCGCTGCTGGGCAGCATTAGGCCGGCCAGCAGCCGCAGCACGGTCGATTTGCCGGCCCCGGAAGGGCCGACCACCACTAGGCGCTCTCCGGCCTCCAGGGTCAGGTTGACGTTTTCAATCACCGTGCGGCGACCCCAGCGCACGCTGAGATCGCGCATCTCAGCAATCGGCTGCATGTTTGCCAGGGCTGGTTGATCGCATTAAAAACCATCTTGCCGGGTTGGGGTGGGGGCTTGGCCAACTCTCCCTAAAGTTCGATTACTTAAGGCAGCGTCCCTCCCCCGCCTTTGCCCCGTATTTCCAGGCATTTGTCTTTGCGGCGTTCTCGCCAACAGGACCTAATGAGCCGCTCGCGGCGGGCGGTTCGGTGGCTTCAACCCGGCCTTGTGGTTAAGCGTTGGCTGTTCACCTCGGGCCTGGGTCTGCTGCTGGCCTTACTGGGCGCTGCCGTTTGGGCTGATTTGCAGCCGATCTATTGGTCGCTCAACAGCATTAAGTGGCTTCTCCAGGAGGTCACCCGCGTAATGCCGAGGGGAATCACCGGCCCCCTGGTGCTGGTGGTTGGCGCAGCCCTGGTGATTTGGGGGCAAAGCCGCAGCTTCGGCTCGATTCAGCAGGCCCTAGCTCCCGATAAGGGCACGGCCTTGGTCGATGCCCTGGCGGCCCAGGGGCGCCTTAACCGCGGCCCCAACATCGTGGCAATTGGCGGTGGCACGGGCCTTTCCACCCTGTTGAGTGGCCTGAAGCGCTATAGCACCAACATCACCGCCATCGTCACAGTCGCCGATGACGGCGGCAGTAGCGGTATTTTGCGGCGCGAGCTCGGGGTGCAGCCCCCTGGCGACATCCGCAACTGCCTGGCTGCCCTATCGCGGGAAGAGCCATTGCTCACCAAGCTTTTTCAATACCGCTTCCGTGCCGGTAGCGGTTTGGAGGGGCACAGTTTTGGCAACCTCTTTCTCTCCGCCCTTACGGCGATTACCGGCAGCCTCGAATCGGCGATTACCGCCAGTAGCCGGGTTTTGGCGGTTCAGGGCCAGGTGGTGCCCGCCACCAATGCCGATGTGCGTCTTTGGGCCGAGCTCGAAAACGGCGAACGGCTGGAGGGTGAATCCAAGATCGGTAAGGCCCATAGCCCAATCGTGCGTCTGGGCTGCACGCCAGAGCGGCCGCCGGCCCTGCCCCGGGCCCTCGAGGCAATTGCCAATGCCGATTTGATTGTGCTGGGCCCCGGCAGTCTCTACACCTCCCTGCTGCCAAATCTGTTGGTGCCGGAGTTGGTGGCAGCGATCAGCCGCAGCAAGGCGCCCCGGCTTTACATCTGCAACCTGATGACCCAACCGGGGGAGACCGATGGCCTTAATGTGGCCGGCCATTTGCGGGCCATTGAGGCCCAATTGGCCAGCCTGGGCATCGACCAGCGATTATTTACGGCGGTTCTGGCCCAGCAGGACCTGGAGGATTTTGCCCTGGTTGAGCACTACCGCCAGCAGGGGGCCGAGCCGGTCCTCTGTGATGCCCGCCAGCTACGGCGCCAGGGCTACCAGGTGATGCAGGCGCCGCTGCAGGGGGCCAGGCCAACGGCCACCCTTAGGCACGATCCCCGCAGCGTGGGCCTGGCGGTGATGCGTTTTTACAAACAGCACCAGCGAGATCGCTAGTAGGCGTCCTGCATCTCGTAGAAGTCGGGCTGCACGTAGTCCTTCCGCAGTGGAAAACCCCGCCAATCCTCTGGCATCAGGAGCCGCTTGGGCTGGGGATGGCCCTCGAATTCGATGCCATACATGTCGAAGGTTTCACGCTCCTGCCAGTCGGCTCCCCGAAAGAGTCCGTAAAGGCTGGGGATTGTGGGCTTGTCGTTGCGAGCCACGGCCACCTTGAGCCTCACCTCTTCCGGCTTGGCATCGGCCAGCGGTTTGCCTTCGGCATCTATCTGGGCGCTGAAGGAGCCGAGTTTGACCAGGTTGTAGAAGCTAACCAGCTTTCCGCCCGGGCCTTCGTCGTAGCCGCCCTGGCACTGCAGGTAATCGAAGCCATGGGCCTTTAGGGCAGTGGCCACCAGTGGCAAAAAGGCCGCTTCCACCCCCAGAATTTCGATGCCCAGGTGATCACTGCCGAGCACCTCAGCCTCAAAGCCCTGGCTGGTTAGCCATTGGGCCACAGGCCCGGGTTGGGTTTCTTCAGGCATCGATTTTCTCTGGTTGGGGCTGGGTGGCGCCCAGGGGGAGGCCAGCGGCGGCAGCCAGGGCCCTTTGCTGGGTTTCAGCCCTCAGGTAGCGGCCATCCACTATCGGTTCAATGGCCTTCATCTGGTGGCTGACCGTGCAGTAGCGGTGGGTCTGCTGGAGGTTGCCCCGTTCAGCAAGGGCCTCATTGCCCACTTTTTTGCGCAGTTTGATCACCGCATCAAAGATCGCCTCGGGCCTGGGCGGGCAACCCGGCAGGTAGAGGTCAACTGGGATCAGCTTGTCTACGCCCCGCACGGCCGTGGTGGAGTCGGCGGAAAACATGCCACCAGTAATGGTGCAGGCACCCATGGCAATCACATATTTGGGCTCGGGCATCTGCTCATAGAGCCGCACCAGGGCGGGGCCCATCTTCATGGTGACCGTGCCCGCCACGATCAGTAGATCGGCCTGGCGGGGGCTGGATCGGGGCACCAGGCCAAAGCGGTCAAAGTCGAAGCGGGAGCCGATCAGGGCAGCGAACTCAATGAAGCAGCAGGCCGTGCCATAGAGCAGGGGCCAGAGGCTGCTGAGCCGGGCCCAGTTGTGGATGTCGTCGAGGGTGGTGAGGATCACGTTCTCGGAAAGATCCGAGGTGACAGCAGGCGCGCCCACCGGGTTGCAGCTGGCTGCACGCAGGTCGCGCAGGGCGTCTATCGAGGGGGATTGGGTCATGGGGAAATCCGGTTCAGCTCCACTCGAGGGCGCCCTTGCGCCAGGCGTAGGCAAGGGCCACCACCAGGATCGCAATAAAAATTAGGGCCTCGATGAATGCCAGCAGGCCAAGACGGTGGAAGGCCACCGCCCAGGGGTAGAGGAAAACGGTCTCCACGTCGAAGATGACGAAGACCAGGGCAAACATGTAGTAGCGGATATTGAATTGAATCCAGGCGCCACCAATGGGCTCCATGCCGGATTCATAGGTGAGTTCCCTTTCGCCTTGGCGGCTTTTCGGTGCCAACAACTTGTTGGTAACCAGTGCCAAAACGGGAACGGCAGCCGAAATCAGCAAAAAGCCGAGAAAGGCGTCGTAGCCGGAGAGCACGAACATGCGGACCAGGCCAACCTGCCATGCAGTCTGGCATCTGCGATCCAGGCTTGGGCGTCGATACAGTTTGTTCAGCCCAACTGCGGTTTAGGGATGCAGGACGACGCGCAAGAAGAAGTGGGGCTGGAGGAGGGCCTAGAGAAGGTCCTTGAGCCCCAGGACCCTGCCCTTGAGGCGATTGATCACCGCTTCGAGTGCCGCAGTTGTGGTTTCGTCTATGACCCGGCCGAGGGGGTCAAGAAATACGGAATCACGCCGGGGGTGCCCTTCCTTGAGCTAGATCCGTCCAGCTTCCGCTGCCCGGTTTGCCGCAGCAAGACCGCAGCTTTCATCGACATTGGCCCGCGCAACAAGCCCAGCGGGTTTGAGGAAAACCTTGATTTCGGCCTGGGGGTGAACCGACTGACTCCTGGGCAGAAGAATGTGTTGATCTTTGGCGCCTTCGCCCTGGCGGTTGCCTTCTTCCTTTCCCTCTATTCGCTTCGCTGAAGACCCATGCGCCGCTATCTCTCACCTCTGCTCAGCCTGGGGCTAGCCCTGTTCCTGGGCTTCGGCCTCAGCGGCTGCGTTACCACCGGTTTGCCCACGGCGACCACCAGCCCCTGGCAGGCGGTGCCACTGGCCACCAAGGCCAACCCGCTTGATGTGGCATTCACAGATGCCAACCACGGCTTTCTGGTAGGCAGCAACCGTCTGATCCTGGAAACCAACGATGGCGGTGCCAGCTGGGCTGAGCGGGCCTTGGATTTGCCTGAGGAGGAAAACTTCCGGCTGATCAGCCTTGATTTCCGCGGCGATGAGGGTTGGATTGCGGGCCAGCCCGGCTTGCTTCTGCACAGCACCGATGCTGGCCAAAACTGGAGCCGCCTCTTCCTGGATACCAAGCTCCCTGGGGAGCCCTACCTGATCACGGCCCTCGCTGCCAATACGGCTGAGTTGGCCACCAATGTGGGCGCCATCTATGAAACCAGCGATGGCGGCAATAGCTGGCAGGCCAATGTGGCTGATGCGGCTGGCTCCGTGAGGGATCTGCGCCGGGGATCAGCCGGTGAATACGTCAGTGTCAGCAGCCTGGGCAATTTCTTCGCCACCTGGAACCCCGGCGATCCGATCTGGACCCCCCACCAGCGGGTCAGTAGCCAGCGGCTGCAATCGATTGGCTTCCAGCCCGATGGTGCCCTGTGGATGCTGGCCCGGGGCGCCCAACTGCGTTTTGGAGCCGATCCGGCCAACCCAGAAGACTGGAGCAAGCCTGTAATCCCGATCACCAACGGCTATGGCTATCTCGACATGGCCTGGGACCCCCAGGGCTCGATTTGGGCCGGTGGGGGCAGCGGCACCCTGTTGGTGAGCCCTGATCAGGGCAAAACCTGGCAAAAGGACCCCGTGGGAGCGGCCCAACCCACCAACTTCACCCGCATCAGCTTCCTGCCCGATGGCAAGGCTTTTGTCCTGGGTGAGCGGGGTTCCCTGCTGCGTTGGGTGGGCTAGCGCCAACTTCTGTAACCAAGGGCCAGACCGACTCCCGTCGTCTGCTCCCAGACCCTTAGGATCGCCTCGCTGAACGCTTACCGCTATGGCTGCCGGCTCAACAGGAGAACGTCCGTTCTTCGAAATCATCACGAGCATCCGTTACTGGGTCATCCATGCGGTGACCCTGCCTTCCATCTTCTTGGCTGGCTTCCTATTCGTGTCTACGGGATTGGCCTACGACGCCTTTGGGACTCCCCGCCCTGATGCCTATTTCCAGGCTCAGGAAAGTAAGGCTCCTGTGGTGAGCCAGCGTTACGACGCCAAGAGCTCCCTCGATTTGCGCTTGCAATAAGTCATGACCCAAGCACCCATTTCCACCACCCCCCGCAACTACCCGATCTTTACGGTCCGGTGGCTGTCTATCCACGCCCTCGGTATTCCCACGGTGTTTTTCCTGGGAGCCCTGGCCGCCATGCAATTCGTTCGTCGCTGAGGCCATGCAACGCACCCCCAACCCCAACAATCTGCCGGTTGAGCTGAACCGTACAAGCCTTTATTTGGGCCTGTTGTTTGTGTTCGTCACCGGGATCCTGTTCTCCAGCTATTTCTTCAACTGATCAGGAGCACTTCCGATGAGCGGTAAAAAATCAAACTTGCCTGACGGCCGGATTCCCGATCGCCTGCCCGATGGCCGCCCAGCGGTGGCATGGCGTTCTCGCTGGACCGAAGGGGTGCTGCCCCTCTGGCTGGTGGCCACGGCCGGTGGCATGGCAGTGATCTTTGTGGTTGGTCTGTTTTTCTACGGCGCCTACGTTGGCGTTGGTTCGGCCTAAACCTTTCCCTTCGCAGCCCCATTCTTTTTTAGGCACACAGATTTTGGATCTGCAAACCCCCGGTGGATGGCCCAAGCCTCTCCACCAGGGGTTATTTGCTGACAAGGCCCATGGCTAAGAAGCGAACACTTTTGAACAACCGGGCCCTCACCTTGCTGGTGGGAGGGCTGCTCAATGCCTATGGCCAGGTGATTTTGCTGACCACTCTGCTGCGCATAGAGGCTGATCCCGAGCTGGATCTCTTGGTCAAAGGTGGTGGTGAGCCGGTGATTTATGCCCTGTGGCATAGCCATGTTTTTTTTGTGCCGTTGCTGCGTAGTTATGAGCGCCGGCCGGTTTCAGTGCTGCTAAGCGCCCATCGCGACGCCCAAATTGTGGGCGTGGCCGCGCGGTTGCGGGGTATTCGCCTGGTGGTGGGCTCTTCTACCCGCGGTGGAGCCCGGGCCTACTTGCAGTTGCTGAGGGTTTTGGAGCAGGGGCAGTCCGTTGGTATTACCCCCGATGGCCCCAAGGGACCACGGGAGCTGGTGAAGCCTGGGGTCATCCACCTGGCCCAGCAATCGGGTTGCGCCGTCGTGCCGGTGGCCCTGGCCTGTTCAAGGGTGCATCGCCTTAGGTCCTGGGATCGCACCTTCCTGCCCCTGCCGTTTTCCAGGGCTGTTTTTGTCTTGGGGGCCCCTATTTATTTTTCAGCGGATGCCCCGATCGAGGCTTTGCAGGATGAGCTAAATCGGGCGATGGAGTCCACGGTGGGTCGCGCCCAGGCCAGGATCACTGGTCCCCAGCCAGGATTGGTCGGCACCAGCCATGGGTAGAACCCCTTCCTGGGCCGGATCAGGGTTGTTGCTGCTCTATCGCACCCTTTGGTTGGGCCTCACCCCTGTGGCCTTGGGCTTGCTCGTCTGGCGCCTGCTGCAGGGTAAGGAGGATCCCCGGCGGATCCAGGAACGCCTGGGCTGGGCAACCCTGCGGCGCCCCAAGGGCCCTCTTGTTTGGTTCCATGCCGCCAGTGTCGGTGAGCTCAATAGCCTGCAGCCCGTTTTTAGGGAGCTGCAGGATTTTCCGGTAAGCCTGTTGGTCACAACGGTGACCCGCAGCTCGGCGGGCTTGGCCAGGGAGCTTTTGCCTGAGGGGGTGCTTCATCAATACGTGCCCATAGATCACTGGCTCTGTTGGCTGCCATTTAGGCGCCATTGGCGAGCTGAGCTGGGGGTGTTGGCCGAGGCCGAGCTGTGGCCAGAAATTGTCCATGCCATGCCCCACCTCAAGGTGATTAATGCCCGGATGAGCGGCGCCTCGTTTAGGCAACACCAGCGGGCCAGTTGGTTTTCGAGCTGGTTAATGGGCCGTTTTGAGACTTGCTTGGCCCAATCGGAGCAGGATGCCGAGCGCTTTCGGCGCCTGGGGGCGCCGCAGGTGCAGGCCACGGGCTCAACCAAGCTGGATGCCGATCCCCTGCCTGTCGATCGCCGGATTGTGGATCGGCTGCAGCAGGTATTTGGAGCTCGGGCCGTGGTGCTCCTCGCCAGTACCCACGCCGGCGAGGAGCAGCTCCTGCTGGATGCCTGCCCCTGGATCTTTGGCCCGCAACCAAGCCCGGTGGCGCTGTTGATTGCTCCCCGCCATCCCCAGCGGGCACCAGAATTGCTGAAGCTCCTGCCAGGTGCTCGTCTTTGGAGTGGGATCGTCCCAGGCGAGAAGGCCGTTGATGATGAAGCTGTTGATGAGGAATCCGCTGAAGGGCTCGCGGCCGATGTGGTGATCGCTGATTGCCTAGGGGCGATGGGTGCCTGGATCGAGGCGGCTGGAGTGGTGGTGATCGGGGGCAGTTTTGAGCCTGGAGGTCGGTCGATTGGTGGCCATAATCCCCTTGAGCCCGTGGCCCTGGGCAAGCCGGTGGTTTGTGGGCCCGACATGGCCAACTTTTCCGATTTGGCAGGTGTCTTGGCCGATAGGGAATTGCTGTGGTCCTATCCCACGCCAGCGGCTGCCTGGGCTGGGGTTCAGCACTTGCTCGAGCGGGATCGCGGCGGCCAGGGCCCTAGACCTTCCGGACCTAGCCAAGCCCCTCACTTCGAGGGCCCCTCCCGTCAGATTGCCCAGCAAATCAAGCAATTTCTGGGCAAAACCGGCGCGAAAGCGGATAGTTCGGCCGTAAGTCTTTGATGCCAATCCCAGCACCCCGATTTTGGTACCAACGGCGCCTGAGCCCCCAGGCGGCGGCTCTTTTGCCCTTTGCATGGCTTTACCGCCTGGGGCTGCATCTGCATCGCCGCAGCATTCGCCCGGTGCGACTGCCCGTACCGGTGATTTCGGTGGGAAACATCACCTTGGGCGGCACTGGCAAAACCCCATTGGTGATTGCCTTGGCCCGCGCCTTGAGCGGCCAGGGTTTCGCGGTGGCTGTCCTGCTGCGGGGCTACGGCCGCCAGGGCAAGGAACCTCTCCTGGTGCAGGCTTCCATGGCCTATCAGGCCGTTGGCGATGAGGCGCTCGAATACGCCCAACAATTACCTGGGGTGCAGGTTTGGGTGGGATCCAACCGCACCTGCAGTGCTCACTTGGCGATCGACAACGGCGCCAATCTGCTGTTGCTCGACGATGGTCTCCAGCACTGGCCTTTGCAGCGCAATCTTGATCTGACCCTGCTGGATCGCCGCCACGGCGTTGGCAATGGCCAGGTTTTCCCCGCAGGCCCCTTGCGCGAACCCCTGGGCCAGCTGGCAAGGGCCGACATTTTGGTGCTTACCGGCCCTGCCCCTGCTGGCCCCATGGACCGACGGATCAGGGATCACTGGCCGGTTAAAAAGCCCTGCTTCGAGTTGACCTATCAGCTAGAGGTGCCGGCCGATCTTTTTGGCAGGCAGCTGTGGGCTTTTTGCGGGATAGGCCTGCCGCGCAAGTTTTTTGAGGCCCTGGGCGCCGCTGGCTTGAAGCTGCTGGCCACGGAGAGCTTTGCTGACCACCACGCCTATTCTGAGCAGGAGTTGGCGCGTTTATCGGCTGTGGCCCAAGCCCATGACGCCCTGTTGGTTACCACGGTGAAGGATGCCCAGCGGCTGCCGGCTGCCTATCGCCCTTCGGTGAGGGCCATCCCCATGCGGCTGGAAACTGGGGCCCTAGATGCCTTGGTGGCCCAAATATTGGAGCGGATCGGCAATGGCTGAGGACGGGCCCAGGATTCTGCTTGTGGCCGGGGAGGCTTCTGGGGATCTCCATGGCGGTGCCATGCTCCGGGAGCTCCGCCGCCTATTGCCTGGGGTGCAGGTGGTGGGTGTGGGCGGTGACAACCTGCGGGCCCAGGGCATGGAGACCTTGGCGGATGTGAGCACCCTTTCGGCCGCTGGCCTGGTGGAAATTGCGGCTTCTATCCCCAGGCATTACCGGGTGATGGAGATGCTGAAGCAGCAAATGGATCAACATCGACCCAAGGCTGTGGTGTTGGTTGACTATCCCGGCTTCAACATGTTCGTGGCAAAGGAAGCCAAAAAAAGGGGAATCCCGGTCTTCTTCTACATCGCCCCCCAGGTTTGGGCTTGGGGTAAGGGCCGGGCCAAAACCATGGCCCAGTTGATTGATCGCCTTGCCGTGATCTTTCCCTTTGAGGAAGAGATTTTCAATAGATATGGTCGAGCTGTGGCCAGCTATGTGGGCCATCCATTGATGGATAGCCTCAAAACGAGCCGCAGCCCTGGTGAAACTCGCCAACTCCATGGTTTTGATCTGCAGCAACCATTGTTGGTGTTGATGCCGGGTAGCCGGCGCTCCGAGGTTCACCTGTTGTTGCCAGCCATGTTGGGGGCCGCCCAGCAGCTCAAGGCCGATGGCTGGCAGGTGGCCCTATTGAAAGCACCCACCATTTCCGAGTCCTTTTTGAAACGGAGCCATGGCAAGGGTCCATTCCCAGTGCCAGTGGTAGAGGGTGACGCATACAACCTGTTGGCAGCCGCTGATGCGGGGGTAATTGCTTCGGGGACGGCCACTTTGGAGGCGGCTCTTCTGGGATGCCCCCATGTAATTCTCTATCGCTTTTCGCTGATTACCTATCTATTGGGGAAACTATTTATTCGCCATCGCACAATGGGGCTGCCCAATGTGATTTTGGGTCGTCCTTTTTTCCCGGAATTGCTCCAGCGTCGGGTCACCCCTGCCAATATTGTGCGGGCCGTGGCCCAAATGGCTGCAAATCGCCAGGCCTGTGGCCAGGCCGTAGACCAGTTGCGAAGCGCCATGGGGCAGCCTGGAGCCTCTGATAGGGCTGCCCATGAGCTTGCTAAGCTAATCAAATGAACAGATCTAATGACCATATCTAATTCGCCAACCCCTGCCAAGTTGGAGCCCAAATCATTCTATTGGCGGCTGGCGATTTATGGCCGTCGTTATTTATGGCCCACCTTTGCATTTGCCCTGTTCTTTAACCTTCTCTACGGCGCATCTACCGGCTTTGTGCCCCTGGTAATTCGCTATCTATTCGACGAGGTTTTGCCCTCCCAGGATCGGGTTCGGCTCTACAGCGCTCCTGTGGCGATTGTGGTGGTTATGGCAATTCGTGCTGCCTCCCAATACCTGGGATCCTATTTGACTGAGTTGGTGGGTCAGTCGATGACTGCCGATCTGCGCAAAACCATGGCGGCAAAAATGGTCGAATTACCAGAATCCTTTTTGGATCGAAATCCTTCTGCGATGTTGGTTTCTCGGGTGATGAATGATGTGGGCTTGGTCAAATCCGGAATTGTCGATGGTTTCGTTTCCGTAGTTAAGGATGGCCTCACTTTGGCGGTATTGGTTGCGGTTGCTTTTTATCAAGACTGGTTGCTTTCCCTAATTGCTTTTGTACTTTTCCCTTTCGCAATTGCACCTGTCCTGAAGTCTTCCAAAAAAGTTAGGCGTCATTCTAGAACCAGCCAGAATAGCTTGGCTCGCTTGGCCACCTATCTTCAGGAATCAATTGTGGGTTCAAGGGTCGTCAAGATTTTTGGGATGCAGGCCTATGAGCTGGATCGCTTTGACGCCGAAAATAAATCCGTATTACAAACCGCCCTTAAGACCACTAGGGCCAAACTGGCCAACCAGCCCTTAATGGAATTACTGGGGGCGATTGGCTTTAGTGCGGTTCTTCTATATGGTGGCGAAAGTGTGATTGCCGGCACCCGCACGACGGGAAGTTTGTTTGCTTTTATGGCATCACTCTATCTTTGCTATGCACCTTTTAAGAGCATTGCCAAATCCAATGCAACCTGGCAGCAGGGGGCTGCAGCTGCTGAGGATATCTATGCAATTCTGGATGTTCCCAATGATCCCGCCGACCCTGAGAATCCCCTCAAAGTTCCCAATTTTTCTGTGGGATTAAGTGCTCAAAGCGTTTCATTTGGCTATGGCAATGAACTGGTGATAGACAGGCTGGATCTTGAAGTGCCCTGCGGTAAAACAGTTGCCCTGGTGGGATCTAGTGGTGGTGGCAAGAGCACAATTGTGGATTTGTTTTGTCGTTTTTATGATCCCAGTTCCGGTGTGATCAGCATCGATGGGGTTGATCTCAAGGATTTGCAGTTATCAGAATTGCGTAGCATTATTTCTGTTGTTGACCAAAATACTTTTTTGTTCAATGATACCGTTGCAAATAATATTGCCTATGGCCTCTCGGAAGCTTCCATTGATGTGATTGAAGCTGCCGCCCGCTCTGCCAATGCCCACGATTTTATCTGCCAGCTTCCAGATGGTTATGACACCTTAATTGGTGAGAATGGCACCATGCTTTCTGGTGGGCAGCGCCAGCGCCTGGCCATTGCGAGGGCCTTGATTAAGAACTCCCCCATCTTGTTCTTGGATGAGGCCACTTCAGCCTTGGATTCGGCTTCAGAGCAGGTGGTTCAAGAGGCCCTAGATAGGTTGATGCAAAACCGCACCACTTTGGTGGTGGCCCATCGTCTTTCCACCGTGGTTAATGCGGATTGCATCTGCGTAATCGCCAAGGGGCGGGTTGTTGAGTCTGGTCCTCACCAGGAGCTTTTGGCTCGCGGTGGGCCCTATTCCCACCTATTTTCGACTCAGTTCGCAAGCGCAGAAGCGGCTTCTTCCGTATGACTAGCTCTTTGGCTGGAGAAACTTCTGTGGCCACCAATCGGGGTGATTGGGCCAGGGCCTTTCGCAATGTCACCCAGGAGCTTGATGGGGTATGTCTCCAGCCAGTTCGCGGGATTATCCCGCCGGAACTTAATGGGACCCTCTATCGCAATGGTCCGGGCCGTTTGGAGAGGGCAGGCCTATCTGTCCACCATCCCTTTGATGGCGATGGAATGATCACGGCCTTTCGCTTTGCGGAGGGATCTGTCGAGCTAGCTAATCGTTTTGTGCGCACTGAGGGATGGCTAGAGGAAGAGAAGGCCGGGAAATATCTATATCGTGGGGTGTTTGGCAGCCAGAAGCCTGGAGGAGCGCTCGCTAACGCTTTTGATCTACGTCTTAAAAATATCGCCAACACCCATGTGGTGCGCCTCGGTGATGATCTTTTGGCGCTCTGGGAGGCAAGTTCCCCCCATGCCCTTGACCCCGTCAGCCTTGAAACCAGGGGCCTCACTCTCCTAGATGGCGTGCTTAAGCCAGGTGAGGCTTTTAGTGCCCATCCCCGTTTTGATCCGGGCCACCATGGTGAGCCGAGGATGGTCACTTTTGGTGTGAAGAGTGGCCCCCGCAGCAGCGTGCGGCTGATGGAATTTGCCACCGAGGGTCCGAAGGCAGGCCAGCTGGTGGCTGATCGCAGCGACAGCTTTGGGGGGTTTGCCTTCTTGCACGACTTTGCTATCACCCCAAATTGGGCAGTGTTTTTGCAAAACGCGATCGACTTCAACCCCCTGCCATTTGTATTCGGACAGAAGGGGGCAGCCCAGTGTTTGCGCTCTAGGCCAGGCGGCCGTGGCCAATTTTGGCTTATTCCCAGGGACTGTGGCTCCTATGCGGGCCAAGCCCCCAGGTTGATTGATGCCCCCGATGGCTTTGTCTTCCACCATCTCAATGCCTATGAAGAGGGAGACGAGGTGGTGGTAGAGAGCATTTTCTATAACGACTTCCCCTCAATTGGACCCGACGACGATTTTCGCTCGATCGACTTTGATTCTTTGCCCGCTGGCTTGCTTGAGCGTTGTCGAATCAATCTCACTACTGGTACGGCAAGTAGTGAACGCTTGAGTGAGCGTTGCTGTGAATTTGCGATGGTGAATCCGAGGTTCCAGGGTTTGCCCGCCCGCTATGGCTGGATGGCTGTTGCAGAGCGCGAAACCGGCAATGACCCTTTGCAGGTTATCAAGAAACTCGATTTGCAAACAGGTGAGGGCAGCACTTGGAGTGCGGCACCCCGGGGCTTTGTCACTGAACCGATCATGGTGCCACGATCAATTAAGGAAGGTGAGCGAATGCCTGCCGAGGACGATGGCTGGCTGTTGTGCTTGATCTGGAATGGGGCCCGAGATGCTAACGATTTAGTGATCCTTGACGCCGCAGATCTAAGTGAAACGGCTGTGATTGAGCTACCCCTTGCCATGCCCTATGGGCTACATGGCAGTTGGCATCAAGGCTCTTAGTTTAGGAAGTAGCAGTGAGAAAGCCCGCCCGCGGTGGCCGATATTGCTTTTAACTGCCTTGTCCATTTCGGCGAAGGTTTGAGTTGCTTCTGATACGTAGAAAATTGGGTCATAGCCAAAGCCACCCTCTCCCCTGGGTGATTTTAAAATCTCGCCGGGGCAGCGCCCTTCCACTTCAATGAGCACATTCCCTGAGGGGTCGGAGATGGCCAGGGCCGCCACAAACTCAGCCCTTCGGTTTTCTGAGTCTGTGGTGATTTGCACCTGCTGCAGCTCGCCGAGTAGTCGTTGAATGCGGGCCCTATCGCTATCGGCATAGCGAGATGAGTGGACCCCGGGTGCGCCGCCGAGGGCGTCTACGCAGAGGCCCGAGTCGTCAGCTAGGGCCCAATGGCCACTCGCCTTGGCAACAGCGATTGCCTTGATTCGGGCATTTTCGGCAAAGGTTTGGCCCGTTTCTTCCACATCCAGGCCTTCAGGCTGGGGAATGATTTTCAGGCCATAGCCTTCGAGCAGGTGGCTGAATTCGCGGACCTTGCCTGCATTGCCGCTGGCGATAACCAATAGGTCAGGCAGTGAAAACTTTGTTTGGGAAGCCATCATGTTTGGGGTGCTAATTGCTATATCGAGTCTGCGTATTGCTTGGCCCAGGCGAGCACTTCGGCAACCCTTTCTTGGCTTGGGGCTTCGCAGTACAGCCGCAATAGAGGTTCGGTGCCGGAGAAGCGCAGCATCAGCCAGTGGTTGTCTCCAAGCCGCAGTTTTACGCCATCGGTCCTGATTACTTCCTTCACCGTATGGCCGGCCACCTGGGAAGGCGGGGCTTCCTGCAGCAGAACTTCTAGGCGTTTGCGGGTGGCCATGTCGGCCAGTCGCAGGTCCAGGCGGTCGTAGGCGGCGGCTCCGCCGCAGCGCGACTGCAGATCATCTAGGCGCACACCAAGGGGCTGGCCTCCCTCCACAAGGGCTTCGATAAGAAGCAGTGCGGCAAATAGGGCGTCGCGCTCCGGCAGGTGCATGCCAAAACCCACCCCACCAGATTCCTCGCCGCCGACTAGCACTCCCCCTTTCAGCATTTCACTGGCGATGTACTTGAAGCCCACGGGCATCTCCAGCACCTGGCGACCCAGATCTTCGGCTACCAGTTGCATTAGGTCTGAGCCGCTGACGGTTTTGATCACCAATCCCTCCAGTTTTCTGGCCCCGGCAAGGTGGTCGATGAATAGGGGCATCAGTAGCTGGGTGCTGCAGAAGCGGCCCCGCTCATCGACCGCCGCGATACGGTCGCCATCGCCGTCAAACACGATTCCGACCGCTGGACGCCCTGCCGCACCGGAGGCCTGCACCGCCTTGATCAGTTGCTCGAGATAGGGCGCCAGGGGTTCGGGTGGGTTGCCGCCAAATAGGGGATCCCGTTGGCCACGAATTTCAACCAGGTGACCGCTGCTACTCGCCGACTCCAGCAGTTTTTCCAATCCACCGGCGGCTGAGCCATGCATTGGATCGACAATTACCTGGAGACCCAGGCGGGCCAGGCCGGCACTGAGGGCTTCCGTGTCCACCTTCGCCTTGAGCCCGGCCAGGTAGGTGCCCATCGCATCAAAGCGTTGGGTGGGGCTTGGAATTGGCACGGTGATGCCGCCGGCCGCTAGACGGCGCTCCACCCTCTGGGTGAAATCACCCTCCACCGAGCCCCCAAAGGGACCCTTGATTTTTAGGCCCAGCCATTCAGCTGGGTTGTGGCTGGCAGTTATCACCAGGGCCCCCAGGGCATGGCGCTCCACCACCGCCCAGCTGCAGGCGGGAGTTGGTACGGAGGTGTCGCAGAGCAGGGGCACCAGTCCGCAGCCATGTACTGCGGCGCAAATTGCCTCCGCCAACTCGGGGGCCAAGAAGCGGCGGTCGTAGCCAATCACCACCTCCTTGCTGCTAAGCCCCTCCGGTGCCGAATGGGCCAGTTCACGGGCGGCGGCGGCAGCCACCGGCAACATGCGCTCCACCGTGATGTCAACCCCGAGGATGCCCCGCCAGCCATCGGTGCCAAAGGCAATCGGGCTGGCCTCCAAGGGCAGGGGGGCTGAGGCCATTGCAAACCAAACTCAATGCGCCCAATTCTGCTGTTTGCCGGTGCCCCTATCCAGGCGTCCTACCGGCCTAGCCTCTGCCCATAGCAATCCCCATGTGTGACGGCCTCGCCCCTAACTGACCGGCTCCTGCGCAGCTGGGTGCGCTGCCGGCGGCGGGCTTGGTTGGATCAATGGGGGGAGCCTGCTAGACGCCAGTGGAACGCCCACCGAACCCTGGCCCTAAACGACCAGTTCCGCAGCTTCCAGGCATTGCTGCCCCGAAAGCCTGGCCGGGGCGATGCCGCCTGCCTGGCCGGGGAGCCTGGGGTGGTGGGCCTAAGACTGAAAGGAGCGGGTCCAGCGGGGTTGGAGCTGGAGGCCCATCCGGCTCTTTTAGAGCGGGTTTCCGGTGCGAGCCGCTGGGGCGATTACGCCTATTGGCCAGTGTTGGCTCGCCAGGGGCGGAGGGTGACCCGGGAGCACCGGCTGGTTTTAGCCCTGTGGGGCAGGTTGTTGGCGGTTTATCAGCAGGCGGCCGTGCCCCAGGGCCTCGTGTTGGCTGGAGAAGGTCGGGCCCTGCAGCGCGAGCGCCTTTCCCTCCATTCCGGCCTGCAGCAACAACTGGATGACAGCCTGGTGAAGTTGGCGGCTGATCTGGCCAGTTCCAGCCCGCCGCCCTTGGTCAGTGATCGCAAAAAGTGCACCCTTTGCAGTTGGCGGGGCTTCTGTGATCAGGAGGCTGCAGCCACAGGCCATCTCAGCGAGGTTAGTGGCATCGGTGGCAAACGCCGGGAGTTGCTGCTGGAGGTGGGAATAGGCAGCTTGGGCGCCTTGGCCCAGGCCGATCCGGGTGTGTTGGCTTCCAAATTGGCGGTGCATGGCGAGCAGCACCGCGAAATCGCTGCTGAATTGGTGGCCCAGGCGCGGGTGCAGCAGGGGGGGCAGCCCCAGCGCCTGCAGGCTGCACCAGCGTTGCCGGAGCTGGCCAGTGCCCGGGGCTGTCTGCTTTACGACATTGAGTCGGATCCCGATGCCCGCGACGACTTCCTCCATGGCTTTGTGCTTGTGGAGCGAGCTGCCGATGGCTCCTGGCCAGGGGAATTGGATGGCTGTCGTTACCGGCCCCTGCTTGCCCTCCATGAGCACGGGGAAGGGCGCCTCTGGCTGCGGCTTGAGCGGTTCCTGAACCGCTACCCGGGCTGGACGGTGCTGCACTTTGGCGAAACCGAAGCAATTGGCCTGACTCGCTTGGCCCAGCGCCAGGGGGCTAGCGAATCCACGGTTCGCGAGCTGCGCTCCCGGCTTGTGGATGTCCACATGCGCCTAAAACGCAGCTGGCGGCTGCCGGTGGGCAGCTACGGCCTCAAAACGGTTGCCAGCTGGCTGGGTTTTGCCTGGAGCCAGAAGGGTGTTGATGGCGCCCGTTGCCTGTTGTGGTGGCGCCAGTGGCGTCAGTGGCGCCATGAGCCAGGCCCGCGGGGCCGCGCCAGCCGCTACCAGCTTGAACGGATTTTTCGCTACAACCGCGACGACAGCCTCGCCACCTGGGTCGTGGTGCGCTGGCTGCTGGACAAAGACTCCTAGCCGTTGCCACCGGCTCCTATGGGTATTGCTGAGAAGCTGGGTGCTTGGGAGAGGTAGAGAGTTAGTTGGCCGCCAAGTGGTTTTGGGTCAGCTAGTTGGTTGACATCCCTAGCCATCAGACACTCTTGCCCCAGGGCCTGGCGTCGCACCAGGGCCAGGCCAATCCATTGACCGCTGCCGATGGCCAGGCTGGAGGTGATCAGGCCAGCCTTGACTTGGTCATTGCTCCAGAGCAGCTGACCCGGGGCAAGCAGCGGCGATGAGCTTGGATTCTCGAGCCGGCAGTGCCAGCGCCGTAGCTGCTGTTTTACGCCGTCGTAGGTGGCCAATTTGGCCAGGGTTTCCTGCCCCAAATAACAGCCTTTGCCAAGACTCACCCGATCTGCCAGGCCCAGTTCAAAGGGGTTGGTGTGGTCGTTGATTTCAGCTGGTTCGGTCGGCAAGCCCTGCTGAATCCGCCAGCGCTCCTGATCCATTGGGCCCAAACAGGTAAGAGCGGCTATCTCCTTGGCCAGTGCTGCGCCCTCGCGCTGGAGGAAGGGCTCCAGGCCCGAACCGATTGGGGTGATCCAGGTGGCCGCCTCTAGGGGGCCCAGCTTGACCCGATCTGCAGGGAACAGCACCCGATCCAGGCACTGGTGCAGGGCCAGGCCGGTGCTTTGGCTTGGGCCGTGGATCATCAACCAGGCCCCCTGGCCAGCCGCCGCTTCCTGCTCTGCGGGGGCGCCACCAATCCAGACGTCGACTACGGCCCGCATCCGGCCGGTGGGGCTGGTGCAGCAGCTGGGGATCCAACTGCCGGTGGCGACATTTTCAATGGCGGCGGTTGTTTGGCCATGTAAAAAGCGCAGGCTGCCTGGCCCTTCCAGGTGCAGCAGGCTCACCGGCTGATCGGTGCGGCTGGCTTGCTCGGGTTGCCAGCTCCAGATGTCACTCATTGGCCAAGGCTTGCGGCTGCAACTTCTTCCAGCAGGAACAGGCTGCGCAATTCAAGGCCGGCAGCGGTCATCGCTTCGAGGCCCCCCTCTTGACGGTCCACGATCGTCACCACCCGCCTTACCTCGTAGCCGGCCTCCCTCAGTTGGTTCACTGCCTTGAGCGAGGAGCCCCCGGTGGTGACCACGTCCTCCAGCACGGTGATGCGGCTGCCCGGCTCGGGCAGGGGGCCCTCCAACCAGGCTCCGGTGCCATGGCCCTTGGCTTCCTTGCGCACAATCAGGGCATCGAGGCTCCGGCCGGCGAGGGCGGCGCCCATGGCCACGGCGCTGACCAGGGGGTCGGCGCCCAGGGTCAGCCCGGCCACCGCCAAGGCCTCTGGCTCCACCTGCTCCAGGAACAGGGCACCCAGTAGGGCCAGCCCTTCACCACTGAGGCTCACGGGTTTGCAGTTGACGTAGTGGTCACTGCTGCGCCCTGAAGCCAGGGTGAACTGACCGTGGCGATAGGCCTTTTGGGCCAGTTGTGCCAGCAATTGGGCACGCATTGCCGCTGGGTTGGTGGGCAGGGTCAGGTTGGCCACGCTTGAGTTCGCCACGCTTGAGTTCGACACGGTCTTGTTGGCAATGGGGGCTGGTGGAAGGTCCCGATCCTGCCTAGTTTGCGACCAGACAGGTCCGTGGCATGAATTGGTTCCCTAGGCGTGGATTGGGGCTGCTTGGGCTGGCTGCCAGCTTTGGACTCACTGCTGGCTTGGGTTGGGCTGGGCCGGTGCTTTGCACCACCAGTGGCGAGCTCACCAGCTGCGCTGCAGTGCAAACCACCCCAGCGCTGGTGGAGCAGCGTTTTTACACATATACGTCGCCTTTTGCCAGTGGTGTTGACCTCAGCCACCAAGTCACCGACCTCCTGGGAATTGCCATGGGTGGGGTCGAAGGAAACCGCTTGATGGGTTTTGGTTTCCCTGATCAGACCATCGTCTGGGATGGCACCGCCCTACAAAACACCTATCAGGTTCTGCTTGAGCAGCAGTCCAATCCCCTCCCCTGGCGCACGGTTGATGTGGGCAATGGCTTTGGCGGCAGCCTCGCGTCTGGTGGCCCATCGCCCAAACCTGTGGTAGACACACCACCGGTTGGGGGTCTAGCAATCTGGTGAATGCAGCGAACTCATAATTCGCCTTAGCCGAGTTCGATCCTCGGGACCCCCACCACCCACTTCTGTGATCGTTTCCCTGGCTCTGGCGGTGCTGCTGGCCCTTGTGGCCTTTTTTGCGGCAGGTGAATTTGCCCTGATTCGGCTTCGACCCAGCCGGGTGCGCCAGCTGGTGGAGGCGGGTGCCTCCGGGGCCCAGGCGGTGGCCAAGTTGCAGTTCAGGCTCCGGCGTCTGCTGGTGGCAACCCAGTTGGGGGCGGCGCTGGCCCTGGTGGCCCTGGGTTGGGCAGGCCGTGGCTTAGCCGACAAATTCGGTGGCACTGCCTTGGTTGATGCCGCCGTTTTTCTTGGTCTGGTGCTGTTGGCCACCCTGCTGGGGGGCTTGCTGCCCAAGGCCTGGGTGCTTCACCGACCGGAAGAATCGGCCCTGCGGCTGGCACCCCTGCTGGATGCGGTAATCCGCAGCCTGGCCCCATTGCTCTCGCTGATTGAGCGGCTTGCGGCGGTGCTCCTGCGCCTGTTGGGTTT
Source organism: Cyanobium sp. WAJ14-Wanaka (assembly GCF_024345375.1). Lineage (NCBI taxonomy): Bacteria > Bacillati > Cyanobacteriota > Cyanophyceae > Synechococcales > Prochlorococcaceae > Cyanobium > Cyanobium sp. WAJ14-Wanaka. The sequence goes on from NZ_JAGQAZ010000002.1 coordinate 565,708, forward strand.
GCCCCGCAACTGGGATGAGCTGGTGCCGGTGCTATCTGCCGGTGAGCTCGAGACTCTGATTGAAACGGGCAGTGTCACCGGACTTATGCCCGATGAGCGCAGCATCCTGGAGGGAGTTTTCTCACTGCGGGACACCCTGGTACGGGAGGTGATGGTGCCCCGTTCCGGCATGGTCACCGTGCCCGTGGATGTCACCTTCGCAGCCCTGATGCGCGAGGTGCATGACACCGCCCATGCCCGTTTTCCGGTGATTGGCAATTCCCTTGATGATGTGCGTGGGCTGTTGGATCTGCGGCGGCTGGCGGATCCGATTGCCCGTGGCCACCTGCAGCCAGATACCCCATTGGCGCCTTTCATAACGCCCCTCGCGGTGGTTCAGGAGAGCACCTCTTTGGCCCAGTTGTTGCCCCTAATCCGCAGTGGGCAGCCGATGCTCTTGGTGGTGGATGAGCATGGCGGCACCGAGGGTCTGGTCACAGTTGCTGACCTCACAAGCGAAATTGTCGGCGACGACGACGACCCCCTAGAGGCCGCCGCCGACCTCCAAGAACTTGCCGATGGCCAGTGGTCGGTGGCGGGTGATTTGGAAATCTTTGAACTCAATCGCCAACTCTGCCTCCAACTTCCAGAGGCCGATGGCCACCACACCCTGGCGGGCTTTTTGCTCGAACGGCTCCAGCACATCCCCTCCCCTGGAGAGAGTTTGAGCTGGAAGGGACATCAATATCGGGTCTTGATAATGGATGGTCCGCGGATCGAAAGGGTTGCGATTGAGCGGGTGGCCAGTTAATGGGCTTTTGCGCAGGGGCTGCTGATCATCGATAATGGTTTCGACGTAAATGCCCCAGCCATGAACCCTGTGCGTTTGGGTGTCATCGGCATCGGCAACATGGGCTGGCACCACGCTCGGGTGCTCAGCCTGATCAAGGATGCGGAGTTGGTTGGGGTGGCTGATCCCGACCAGGCCCGCGGCGAGCTCGCCACTGGCCAATTTGGCTGTAAGTGGTTTGCCACCTACGAGGAAATGTTGGGCGAGGTGGAGGCGGTTTGCATTGCCGTTCCGACCCTTTTGCACCATCGAGTTGGCCTCGCCTGTCTGAAGGCGGGCGTCCATGTGCTGATTGAAAAGCCGATCGCCGCCAGCCAGGAGGAAGCGGCTGATCTGATCCGTGCATCAGAAGCCGCCGGTCGCCTGCTGCAGGTGGGCCACATTGAACGCTTTAATCCGGCATTCCGGGAGTTGGTGAAGGTGGTGGCCAACGAGGAGGTGGTGGTGCTTGAGGCCAGGCGCCACAGCCCCAACCCCGACCGGGCCAACGACGTGTCGGTGGTGCTGGATCTAATGATCCACGACATCGACCTGGTGCTTGAGCTGGCCAGGGCTCCGGTGGTGCGACTGGCTGCCGCTGGGGGCCGGAGTGCCGACGGGCCGATTGACTACGTCAACGCCACCTTGGGCTTTGCCAACGGCGTCGTGGCAAGCCTGACCGCCAGCAAGATGGCCCATCGCAAGATCCGCAGCCTCAGTGCCCACTGCAGAAGCAGCTTGGTGGAGACCGATTTTCTCAATCGCACCCTGCACATCCACCGCAAATCCCACGAGTCGGTCAGCGCCGACCACGGTGAGCTGGTCTATCGCTCCGATGGGGTGATTGAGGAGGTGAGCACCACTTCGATCGAGCCCCTATATGCCGAACTGGAGCATTTTCTCCAGTGCGTCCGGGGGGCTGAAATCCCCGCAGTGGACGGCCTACAGGCTTCCCGGGCACTGCAACTAGCTGACCTGATCGAACAGTGCGTGGAACAGCCCGGCCTGAGCATGAGCCTCGCCACGCCGATCTAGCAGCTTTTAGGCCCTGGTGGTTAGCTGTTTGAGCGCTTCCAGCTGCCAGCCGCGGCAATCACTGGGTGCGGCCCGGTAGAAGCGATCCCAGGCCTCTGCTTTGTGCTGGCTGTAGAGCGTTTCGGAAATTTCGGGGTGCTCCAGTTGCCAGCCCACCCGCACGGCATGGCCGATAACCACATCCAGGGCCAGATCCTCTTCAAAGCGGGCCCCAGGGTTTTCAGCAAAAAAGGCCATCAAAGTGATCAGGGTTTCGGTGCAGAGTTGGCGATATTCCGAGGCCTCGATTTTGCTGAGCAGGTGTTCCACTAGCGCGGCGAAGTTTTTCTCCCCAGGTGTTTTTTCACTTAGGAGCGGGCCACTTTCGAGGCGGTTGCGTTTTTCCAACTTGTCGCCAATCACCAGGCCATGGCAGTGGTGCAACAGCTCCCAAATACCGGGATAAAAGTCGCGGGGAACCCGGCCCAGGGCCCCTAGCCGGATGCGGTGTTGTAGCCAGCAGCCCCCTTTGGGAAGCTCTTCAAGGGGGATGGGGATGTGCCATTTGACCCGCCCACGCACGTGCAGCTGTTCCTTGCGCTGCAGGGCGGCCCGGGCGTGCTCCACGTCGGCCAGCACTGCCCTTAGTCGGCGCCGAATCCCATGGGGCGGCTGGGCGCAGAGGGCCTCAAAGGCATCAATGGGGGTGAGATCGGCTTCGCCGGCCAGTTCGCTGGTGAGCAGCAGCAGTAGTTGGCCGAGTTGCAGGGTGAGACTGCCGTTGAAAAGGTCCGGCTCGTGGCGTGCCAGGCCATCAAGGGCCAGCAAAATCTCCTGCTGCAGCATCCATTCGCGCCCGTCTTCGCCGCTGAACTGGCGAATCATGGCGGCGATTGCCGCACTGCCCTGGGGCTCGCTGATCAGCGAATCGTTGGTGTAGTTGCGGCCAACTACCACCTGTTTTTGACGCACCAGCAGGTCGGTCAGGGCATCTTCCAACTGGGGATGCACCAGCCCCATCGCGCCGGCTACGCGGCGCACCACATCCCAATTGGCCTCGGCAAGGGAGCGGCGATAGACCTCGGCCAATAGTTCCTGGAGTCTCACGGGTTGGGCATTGGCGGGCCCCTGTAACTGGGCCCCGCTGCCCAGGCGCCGCACCAGTTGCTCCAGCACTTCGCTCTGCTCGGCCAGGGAGGTGCTTTGCCAAAGCCGCTCGGCCAGTTCGCCGATGCTGAGGTCTTCCCGTTCCAGTTCTTGCTCTTCTTCGGCGGAAAGCGGCGGCTGGCTGGTACTGGCCCGCAGGGGAATGGCAGCGGGTGTTTGCGGTGCGTGGTTGAGGTGTGCTTGCTCCGGCAGCTCGACCCAGCAGGCTTGGTCAATCAGTTTGTCGAGCGGAGCCAGTTGTACGGCTACGCCCTCCAGCAAGCCCTGTTGCAGCTGCTTGCCCAGGGTCAAAAAGGCGTTTGGGCTTGCGCCGAAGGCCCCTTCAGCCACGGGAATCAGCAGTAACGGGGCCCCAGGACCGCGCCAGTGGCGTTGCAGCAGGCGCAGTTCGGCGGCGACCACATCCACCAATTGTTCGGGGTCATCGGCCAAATAAAAAGTGCCTTCCTCAAGCACCGCTGGCAGGAAAGCCAGTTGCTCAACGCCTTCGGCTCCCGAACGGCGATAGAGCCGCGCCGTGGCCAAGGTTTCCATGCGCACGTTCGGATGGCCGCTGAGGCCCAGGCGGCCATTGGCGCCCACCTGGGCCATCCGTTGGGCCAGTTCCCTTGAGCCGCCAATTATGAGCGTTTGCTGCCCCTCGGTTTTGGCGTGCAGATCGGCTGGCGGGCTCTGATCGGTGGCCAGGGGCAGGCCCGCTTCGTTCAGAACTGCGGCAATCTCCCCGTTGGCGGGTACCAGGGCCACCAGCACCTGGTCGGCACCGAGGGGTTGGGGTAGCCGCCGGCCGCTCGGGTCGAGATCGGCGGGGGTGATCAAGCCCTGGAGCAGCAGGTCCGACAGCCAGGTAAGGCTCTGGGTCCAGAGCAGGGGCACATTCGGGTTGGCTTGACGGGGCTGGCTACCTGGCTGGCGCCGTTCCGCGGCCAAGCCGATTTCAGGCACCAGATAGAGCTCTGGCAGGAGCGACACACCCTGGACATTGACACTGACGGTGGTCAGTTTTTGGCGCCATTGCCGGGCCTCCTCCCAGCGTTCTTCGCAGCAGGCGGTGATCAACTCGTAGGCCCAAAAGAGGGGCCATTCGCATTCGATGTGCTCGAAGGCCGCCAGTTCCTCTCGCTCGTAGTGGAGGCGACCGTGATCCTCCACCACGGTTTGGTGGCCGTCACGGCGGAAGCGTTTGTAGCCGTAGGCGCCACCCAGCTCAGCGCGGATCTTGCGGCGGGTCCGTTCGGCCAGGGCGGGATCCTCCACTGCCCAGGCGGGGTAGCCAATTACCGAGAGGCAGGCGCTGTCCACTTCCTTGCTGGCGGACTCCCTTGGCAACAGGCTCCTCAGGGCACGCCGCAGGCGCACGATGGCGTCGTGGGGGATCACTAGACAGGCACTGCCGTCGCCATGGGGGCCGTAGAGATCGAGGCCCTCCAGGGATTCCAAGGCCGCTTTGACAAGGCCGATCGAGCTGGCATTGCGCTCGGGCTGGCCATGGTTGCCTTTGTCGCCCCGCTCCCAGATGCCGTAGTCGGCCACCCGATAGGCCCGCGACACGTAGTAGACGAGGTTTTGAACGAAATCGCACTCATGCTGGCTTTGGATCACCACCAGCCCGGAGCGGGTTAATTGGGCCAGTTGCAGCAGAAAAAGGGCAGTGGCGTCGAGTTGGAGATGGCCCCAGCCGTCATCGGCCACCACGGCGGAGCCGGTGAGGGTATCAAATTTGGCGTGAATTGCATCCAGCCGGGCCAGGCTGTGCTTGAACCGTTCCACTTTCGCCGCCTGGCGCAGCATCGAGTTGAGCAGCCCGCGCATCAGTTGCAGAACCCGCTGCTCCAGTTCAAAAACCCTCCGGCTGGGTCCGCGCAGGCGCCGGTGGGCCAGGGCCAGGCCCCAGACGCACTGGATCGAATAGACGCAATCACGCACCCAGGCGTCGCCGTAATTGCCATGGACGGTGTTTGCCGTGCTGGCGGGGAGTAGCCCCGTGATCGGGTGCTGGCGCGCCAGCACCACCGTTTCAATTTGCCGATCGATCTCCAGCAGCGCAGCCCAGGCCTGTGCCGCCTCCATGGCGTCGTAGGAGCTGCCAGCCGGGGAGCTCCCCGGGGTGGCTGGGGGTGGGGACATGTCGAAGCGCGTCATCGGACCGCGGCGTTAGGGCGCCCGGCCTGGAGCAGTTCAGAATTGGACAGCCATAGATTCTGCTCCGCGGCAGCAACCCCCCATGGCAGCAACGGCAACAGAACCCTTGCAAACGCGAGTGCTGGGCGTGCAGGTCAGTGTTTGCCCGGATGTCTTTGAGGCGGCTTTGGCACTGCAGCAACGGGGTGGTGGCCAGATCGTCACCCTCAATGCCGAGATGACCATGGCGGCAATTGCCGATCCTTCCTTGGGCGCGGCCATAGAGGCGGCCCAATTGGTAATTCCAGATGGGGCCGGGGTGGTGTGGGCCCTGGCCCGTCAGGGCTATCGAGTTCGCCGGAGCCCCGGGATCGAGCTGGCCCGGGAGCTGTTGGGCCATGCCGCCCAGCGGGGCTGGCGGGTGGCCCTAATTGGCTCATCTCCCCAGGTGATGACCCAGCTCGGTGCGCAGTTGCGCCAACAGCTGCCGGCGCTGCAACTGGTTTTCTGCGCCCACGGCTACCAGCCGGCTGAGGCCTGGGCTGGGCTGGAGCACCAGTTGCTGGCGGCCCGCCCTGATTTGGTGCTGGTTGCCCTAGGCGTGCCGCGGCAGGAAACCTGGATCCAATCCTTACCCGGGCGCCGGGGCGGCCTGTGGATGGGCGTTGGCGGCAGCTTTGACGTGTGGGCAGGCACAAAAAAAAGGGCCCCCGCCTGGATGGGAGCGATGCAAATCGAATGGCTTTACCGGCTCCTCCAGGAGCCGAGCCGTTGGCGCCGAATGCTTTCACTGCCCCAATTCGCCTGGGCGGTTTGGCGGGGTGCCTAATCAGGCCCCCTCAAGCAACCAGGGGTGCCTCTGGCAATTAGTTGGCCTGAGGTCTCAGCGGAAACCCACCGAGGCTTGCCACACAAAGGCGAGCAGCAGGAAAAAGAGGGGAATGATTGGCAGGATGTCTACCAAGGGTCCAAAAGCTTGGTAGGCCTCAGGCAGCTGGGCCAAGGTCTGCAGCGAAGTGGAAGCCAGCAGAGCGGAGACAGCCATCCCTGAAAGTAATCAGCTAGAGGCGGACGCTACCACGTGTGGGCGGCTGGGGAGCCCGCTTCCCATGGAGCGAAATCCTCCGCAAAACATCCTTCGCGGATTGCCTGGGCCATGGCAGTGCTGAAGCGCACCAATTGGTGGAGGTTGTGCAGGCTCAGCAGAATTTTGCCCAGCATTTCGTTGCTCTTGGTCAGGTGGTGCAAATAGGCCCGGGTGTGGCAGCTACAGGCCGGGCATGGGCAGCTGGCGTCCATCGGGGTGTGGTCGTGGCGAAAGCAGGAATTTTTGAGGTTCCAGCTCTCTCCGCCGACCAGGGCGGCCCCATGGCGGCCCAACCGGGTGGGAATCACGCAATCGAATAGATCAAAGCCCTGGGCCACGGCAATGGCCATCTCTCGAAGGGTGCCCACACCCATTAGGTAGTGGGGTTTCTCTTCCGGCAAAAGCGGCCCGACCTGGCGCACGATTCGATGCATCTCCTCGGTGGGCTCCCCCACACTCACGCCGCCCACCGCAATGCCCGGTAGGCCCATCGAGGCAATCACCCTTGCCGATTCCTGGCGCAGATGGGGGAAGCAGCCCCCCTGGACGATGCCAAAAAGGGCCTGATCGCTTTTGTTGTGGGTGGTGATGCAGCGCTCGAGCCAGTTGTGGGTCCTGCGGCTGGCTGTGGCCACATCGGCTTCACTGGCCGGATAGGGCGGACATTGGTCGAAGGCCATCGCCACATCGGCCCCCAGGGCCATCTGGATCTGCATGGAGCGCTCTGGGGTCAGCTCAATGCGGGCGCCATCCCGGGGGGATCGAAAGACCACCCCCTGGTCGTTGATCTGGTTCAGGTCCCCCAGGCTGAAGACCTGGAAGCCCCCTGAATCGGTGAGCAGGGGGCCGCTCCAGCCCATGAAGCGATGCAGTCCCCCCGCATCGGCCACGATTTGCTCACCGGGCTGCAGGTGCAGGTGATAGGTGTTGGCCAGCACCATTTCTGCGCCCGTCGCGGCCAGCTGGCTGGTGGTGACCCCCTTGACCGTGGCGAGGGTTCCCACGGGCATGAAGCGGGGCGTATTCACCACCCCGTGGGGGGTGTGAAAACAGCCACAACGGGCCCGGCTGCGGGGGCAACGGGCGGTGATGTCGAATGAAAAGGCGATCGCGCCCCTTGGGTGCTTGTTCGAAGCTAAGACTTGCAGGCAAGGGAAAACAGTTGCTGTCTTGCCTTAACCACCTGCCATATCCACTGGCCTTTCTCATTTACACCTGCAAAGCCCATGCCCTTGAAAACGCGCTTGAAGGGCGGGATCCGCGATGGGGCAGGGGCTTGGGTTTTCTATTCCGTATTACCTGCCTGGCCTGGGGTTGAGCCGCGTTTTGAACGGATTGCCCGTTTTGCCCCCCTTGTCGGACTGGTTTTGGGCCTGGTTCAGGCCTCTTTTTGGTGGCTCACTGCCGCCTGGCTGCCGCTGGCGGCCCAGGTGCCCTTGGTGATTGCCCTGGGGGTGCTACTCACGGGGGGGCTGCACCTGGACGGCGCCATGGATACGGCCGATGGCCTGGCCGCTGGCCCCCGGCGGGCCCTGGAGGCGATGCAAGACAGCCGGGTGGGGGCCTCTGGCGTGCAGGCAATGGTCTTGTTGCTGCTGCTGAAGGTTGCCGCTTTCGCCTGCCTGGCCCAGGCAGCACCGGTGGCCCTGCTTTGGGCTGCCCTGTGGGGCCGGGTGTCTCCCCTATTTGCCATGGCGGCCTTTGCTTACCTGCGGCCCGAGGGCGGCAGCGCCGCCTTCCATCGCAGCCATTGGCTTGGCTTGCCCAGGGAGTTGGGACCGGCCCTGGTGGCGGCTGGTTTGCTGCTGGCGGGCCTGCTGGTAGCAGGGGTGGCAGCACCCCTGCTCTGGATGGGACTGCTTGCTGGCGTGCCGGCTCTGCTGGTGCCGCTTTGGTTGGGCCGCCGCCTGGGCGGCCACAGCGGCGACAGCTATGGCGCCTGCGTGGAATGGAGCGAAGCCCTGGCCCTGCTGCTTTGTGGCCTGTTGATCAGGCTGTTGTTGGGGCTGGCAGGCTGAGCTGAAAGGCGTTGCCCCTGGCCGGTAGGGCGGGATCCAGGGCGGCCGGCGATGGCAGCAGCACTAAATCGCCCCCCAGGCTCCTGGCCAGATCCCTGGCTAGGGCCAGGCCGACCCCGGTGCCCGGCAGCTTTTGGCCAGCCTGGCCCCGAAAGCCCCGCCCAAAGATGGCCTCCCTTTCGCTATTGGCAATTGGCTCACCGCCATCCCAAACGCTGATCAGCCAGCTACCGGCCTCGGTTTTTTGGCAATAGAGACCTATGGGGGCTTGGCTTTGGCTGTAGCGGAAGGCATTTTCCAGCAGGTTGGCGAGCACCTCTGCCGCACTGCCACTGTCCCCACACCAGTCGGGTAGGTGCTCGGGTGGATGCCAGGCCCTCTGTTGCAGGGCTGCGGTGGCCGAGGCCCTTTGCAAAAGGGGGATTAGTAGATCAGCGAGGGGTTGCCCTTCGGCGCCACTGAGGGTGGGGGGCAGCAGCAGGGGGTGGGCCAGGTTGCCCGCGGCTGGCAGGGCCTCCATCCCTTGCAGTTCGTCGATCGCTTCGACATAGCGATTGAGTTGGCGCTCTTCGGCCAGAAGCCCCTCCACCAGTGGTCTATTCAGGCTGTCCTGCTCGAGTCGACGCAGCAGCAGTTGGCCAAAGGTGCGCAGGGCGGCGAGGGGGTTGCGCAGCTGGTGTACCAACAGGGCCAGTTGCTCCTGCTGCTGATGCAGGCTCTCGGCTAGGCGCTTCTGGTCGAGATCCAGGCAAAGCGCTTCGGTAAGACAGAGGGCCACCGCCTGCAGCCTTTGGCTGAGTCCGTCGGGCCAGGGGAGGGTGTTGGTTTCCACTTGGATGGCGCCAAGCAAAATCTGCTCCTGGCGCAGGGGTAACCAGCGCCTTCCCTCGGCTGGCATCCGTAGGGGGCTATCTGCAGCAACCGTGGGCAGGGCTCTGCCATCGCGGGGCCATTGGCCGATAGGTACCAGAGAGGGAGGCCCGCCATCGCCTGGCTGGGTCACGTAAACCACTAGGGAGCTGACATCGCTGCGGTCAGCGAACTGGGCCAACTGGAAGTGGAGCAGGCTCAAAAAGCGCGTGGAGACTTGCATTTGACGCGCTCAGCTGGACGGCGTACAAAAAAAGTTTTCGGGATTTTGGGGAAATCCAGAAAAAAGTCTTAAGATCTTCGTATCGACCAATACTTCGCGGTCCGCGAGCGGGCAGCAGGCCACAGTTGTGACAGCCGAGTTGCACATTTCGTGTAATCAGGCTACAGCAGATGTAGTTCAGTCTTTCGACGACCACTCCTCTAGCTGTTCTTGCAATTCGAATGGGCGAATTGCAGAGTCGCTGACCTCCCAAGGCCTGCAGACCCTCATGGACGACAGATGGTTGGGCGCCGCCGCCGGGTTCATCCCTCGGCTTGCTGAGTCACGGTCTCTGTGGATCTGACCAACTTGGTCTTTTCGCAGCCCTCGACTGTTTCCCCCTGATCCCTTCTTGTCCCCACTCTTTGCTCCTGTTCCGGAGCCGTTCCATGTCTAAGAAGCGCAAGCGCATCAGCCGCCGTCGGTTGGCTGGCCAAAGGGTTTTGGCCCATGTAGCCACCTTTCATTTAGAAACGGGCTCCCACAAACCGGTGACAGCGGCCCGTCGCTTCATCGCCGAGGAGGTGTTGGTACCGCCAGCAATCCTCAATGTGCGTCGCAATGAGCACACCACCGATCGATTCTTCTGGGGTGAAAAGGGCCTTTTCAGCGCCCAATACGCTGAGGAAAATCATTTCCTTTTCCCTTCCCTTCGGGAAATTGTTGATCGGATTGGAGAAGAGGTTCTCTTCGAAGGTATTGAGGCCCTGGCTGCCGATGATTGGGAAGAAATGGAGGAGTACGAGTACGCCTTCGTTTGATCAGGACTGTGGCCATTGCGCGGCAATGAAGTCGCGCATGGCCGGAAATAGCCCCTGATCAATTGTGTGGCCGCCTTCGAACCGCAGTAGCTGGCTCAGGTGGCCGCCCTCCTCCAATTGCTTCTGCAGGGCTTTACTGGCTGCGAATGGCACCACGGGATCGTGGATGCCATGGGTTAGCAACACGGCGCTGGGTTTGGCTGCATTGGGTTGCCATTGGGGGTGGGGGTAGCCGCTACAGCCGATCAGCCCCGCACAGGGCAGGCCCCCATCGGAGCTGATCACATCGATGGCCATGGCTGCTCCCTGGGAAAAACCCAGCACCAAGGTGTTCTCCAGGGGCGTTTCCCGGCCCAGTTGTTCTAGGCGCGTGCGCAGGGCAAGCCGGGCTTCGGGTAACTGGGGCCATTCGCTCTGCTGCAGGTCGTACCACTGCCTACCGCTGCCCGCAGGGTGGGGCCAGGGGGCCTGCAAGGCCACGATTTCCACCCCAGCTCCCACCAGCATTGGGCCCAGTTCCAAGAGGTCGTCGGCATCGGCGCCCCAGCCATGGAGCAGCACTAGGCGCTTGCCCGTGCCTGAAGGGCCCAAGCGCAGCTCTCCGGCGGCTGGAGTGGCCCCTGGAGCGGCTGCTGGAGCGGTGGGCGGGAATTCGTCAGCCATGGAGCTTCGGCGGTGGAGGGGTTGGGTGATAGCCACTGCTTAGGTTGGCCTTTCAACCAGCCCAGCTGCAGCCATGGCGCCCACGGCCCTTCTCAGTGTCTCCAATAAAGAGGGTCTGGTGCCCTTGGCCGAAGGCCTTTTGGCGGCGGGCTATCGATTGATTTCCAGTGGCGGCACCGCTGCTGCTCTCCAGGCAGCTGGGCTGCCGGTGACCAAGGTGGCAGAGCACACCGGGGCTCCTGAAATCCTTGGCGGCAGGGTCAAAACCCTGCACCCCCGCATCCATGGCGGCATCTTGGCCAAGCGCTCTGAGCCCTCCCATCAGGCTGATTTGGCTGCCCAGGGCATCGACCCCATCGATGTGGTGGTGGTGAACCTCTATCCCTTCCGGGAAACCATCGCCGATCCTTCGGTTTCTTTTGAAACTGCCATCGAAAACATTGATATTGGTGGTCCGGCCATGGTGCGGGCAGCGGCCAAAAACCACGCCGATGTGGCGGTGCTCACCAGCCCCAGCCAATACCCAGCCTTTTTGGCAGCCTTGGCGGCCAATGGCATTGGCAACGAGCTACGTCGCCAATTGGCCCTTGAGGCCTTCCAGCACACCGCTAGCTACGACGGGGCAATTAGCAGCTGGCTAGGGACCCAAGCCGCTCCCAGCTTGAAATTGGAGCTGCCCGCCAGGCAGTCGCTGCGCTACGGCGAAAACCCGCACCAAGGCGCCACCTGGTATAGCGCCCCTGCCATTGGCTGGGGTGGTGCCAGCCAGTTGCAGGGCAAGGAGCTCAGCTACAACAACTTGATCGATCTCGAAGCAGCCCTGGCCACCGTGCGGGAATTTGGCTACGGCCCCGGGGCCCAAAGTGCTGCAGTTGTGCTCAAACACACCAATCCCTGTGGTGTCGCCACCGGCCTCGGCACGGCCGAGGCCTTGACCAGGGCCCTAGATGCCGATCGGCTGTCGGCCTTTGGTGGCATCGTCGCCCTCAACACCTCGGTGGATCTGGTGGCAGCTGAACAGCTCACCAGTCTGTTTTTGGAATGTGTGGTGGCTCCAGTTTTTGGCGCCGAGGCCAGGACCCACCTGGCGGCAAAGGCCAACCTGCGGCTGCTCGAACTCAGCCCAGAGGCGATTGGCCAGGCCCCGCGCCAGCAATTGCGCAGCATCCTTGGTGGGGTGCTTGTGCAGGAGTTCGATGATCAGCCGGTGGATGAGGGCGGCTGGCAGGTGGTCAGTGAGCGCCAACCCAGCAGCGAAGAAATGCAAGATCTGCGCTTTGCCTGGCGGCTAGTGCGCCATGTGCGATCCAATGCCATCACCGTGGCGAAGTCGGGGCAGAGCCTGGGCATTGGCGCAGGCCAGATGAATCGGGTCGGATCGGCCAAATTAGCTCTCGAGGCAGCGGCTGAAAAGGCCAAGGGAGCCGTGCTGGCAAGCGATGGATTTTTTCCCTTCGACGACACCGTGCGATTGGCTGCCAGCCATGGCATTACGGCCGTTATTCAGCCCGGCGGTAGCGTGCGAGATGCCGATTCGATCGCGGCCTGCAATGCCCTGGGACTAGCCATGGTTGTGACGGGTCGCCGCCATTTCCTGCATTGATGCCCCTGTAGCTTCACTCGATCGCCCTTGGCATTACCAAATACCCCCTAGCAGCCATGCCTGAAACGCTTAGCTACAGCCTCAACTTCCTGCATCCCCTATTGATGTGGGCCCTGCTGGCACTTTCTGGCTATGGGATGTTTTTGGGCATCAAGGCCAAGCGCACCCGTACCGGCACACCTGAGGCCCGCAAGGAGCTGCTCAAGGGCCAATTTGCCAAGCGCCATTTTCAAATTGGCAGCCTGGTCTTGGTGGTGATGGTGGTGGGCACCTTCGGCGGCATGGCTGTCACCTACCTGAATAACGGCAAGTTGTTTGTGGGACCCCACCTGCTGGTGGGGATCACCATGACCTGCATGGTGGCTACCGCGGCCTCCCTGACCCCGTTGATCCAGCAAGGCAACTTGATTGCCCGCAAGATCCACGTGGGCCTGAACATGGGCCTGATGACCTTCTTCCTCTGGCAGGCGGTCAGCGGCATGCAGATCGTCGCCAAAATTTGGGAAAAAAGGCCTGTTTAAAACTGGGCCTTGCGCCTTGGCGGACAGGCCAGGCCATTGCTCTCGTGAAAGTCTTCCTGCACCTTCCAGGTGAGTTTGCGGGAGACCTGGCGGACGATTTGCTTGAGCAGGTGATCACCACTCGACTGCACCAGGCCTTCCGGCAGGAGGCTGATCACTCCAGGCAGCTGGATCCACACACTTAGGTCGAGCTCCCAGCGCACTTGGGTGCATAGCCCTGGCGACTCGGGGGCATCGAGTTTGAGTGAGGCATTGAATTCCACGTCGTATAGGTCGTCCAGGCTTGGAGCTTCGCCCTTGGCAGCGGGGTTGGCCACGGGTGCGGTGACAATCCGGTAGATCCCATTGGCCTGGGGCAAAAGCTCCAGGCCAATGGTGGGCTCCACTTCAAAGCCAAAGTTGCCGAAGCTCCCCAAGGTGAGGATGTAGCCATGGCGCCCCAGGGGCTGCACTGCCATTGGGGCCGCACAGCGCTGGAACCAGCCCTCATGGCTGTCGAGGTAGGCCTCCACCACCGAGATGGGGGCCAGCATGTCCATCAGATCGGCGAAATGGCTCGAATAGCGACGGACCCGGGGGTCCTGGCTGAGGCGTAAGGCCGGCTCGGATGGGGCCTTCAGCGAAGACAACGTCGAAACTCCTGGCAGATCTAAGGGCCCCGGGGATGCTGAACCTCAAGCAATCTAAAGCCCCGGGTGGGCATTGAACGGCAGCGGCTGCTACTCCCCAGTCAGCCGAATCAGGCGCTGAATGATGTCTTCCACCACCCGGTCGGGGGTTGAGGCGCCGGAGGTTATGCCCACCCGAATCTCTCCTTCCGGCAGGAAGGGCATTTCGGTTTCGATCTGGCCGCCCAGGGGCATGTGCTCAATGCAGTTGTCAGGGCCGATTCGTTCAGGGGTGTCGATGTGGAAAGAACGAATGCCACGGCTGACGGCAATTTCCTGGAGGTGGGTGGTATTTGATGAGTTGTAGCCGCCGATTACCACCATCAGATCCAACGGCTCATCCACCAGGGCAAACATGGCGTCCTGGCGCTCCTGGGTGGCATCACAGATCGTGTTGAAGGCCAGGAAGTGCTCGCCCAGCTCGGCGGGGCCGTAGCGCTTGAGCATCGTGCGCTCGAACAGGCGACCGATCTCTTCGGTTTCGCTTTTTAGCATCGTGGTCTGGTTGGCAACGCCCACCCGCACTAGGTCGATGTCGGGGTCAAAACCCGGTGAACAAGCCTTGGCAAATCGATCCATAAAAGCCTCCCTCGCGGCCTTGCGCTCGTTGCTGTCCTGGCGCCCCTCAACTCCATTGAGGATGTAGTCGCAAACCAGTTGGGCTTCGGCCATGTCGAGCACCACCAGGTAGATGCCCGCAAACGAGGAGGTGGCGAGGGTTTCCTCGTGCTTCACCTTGCCGTGGATGATCGAGGTGAAGTCGTGCTTTTTGTGCTTCTCCACGGTGTTCCAGACCTTGGAAACCCAGGGACAGGTGGTGTCTACGATGTGGCAACCGCGCTCGTTGAGCAGCTGCATTTCCTGCACCGTGGCGCCAAAGGCCGGCAGGATCACCACATCACCTGGGGCGACCCCGGAGAAATCTTTCTCTCCCGCATCCACCTGGATGAATTGAACGTCCATCTCGCGCAGATGGTCATTCACCGAAGGGTTGTGGATGATCTCGTTGGTGATCCAGATCCGTTCACTCGGATAGTGGCGGCGGGTTTCGTAGGCCATTGCCACGGCCCTCTCCACTCCCCAACAAAAGCCAAAGGCCTCGGCCAGGCGCACCGTCAGGCGGCCCCGCCGCAGCTCATAGCCATTGCTCCGCAGGGATGCAATTAGATCGCTCTGGTAGGCCTGCTCGAGGCTGCCGGCCACCTCTTCGCCCAGGCCGAAGCCCCGGCGGTTGTAGCGCTCCGAGTGGTGCAGAGAGCGCTTGAAGGCACGGGTATCCACAACTGCCAGCACGAGATACACAAACTCTATGGGCTCTGGCGTTGCTCCAGCTGGGCGAGGCCCAGCCAACTGATCTTGGCTTCAGTGAAGTCATAGATGCATGGCAGCACTTCCACGCCGGCCGCCAGGGCTTCGCGAAACAGCTCGCCGTAGCGGGGATCGGCCGAATCTCCCGGGGCAAAGCGGCTGACATCAGACCTACTGAGGCAGGGCACCAGCACGGCGCGGGTCCCTGGCAGGAGGGCCTTTAGTTCCACCAGGTGTTTTTGACCCCGCTCGGTGACCGTGTCTGGGAAGAGGGCCAGCTCGCCCTGGGTCCAGGTGGTGTTCTTGACCTCCAGGTAGATGGCCCGGGGATCTGGGGCGTTTTCTGCGGGCGTTAGGAGTAGGTCGATGCGGCTGCGCCTCCCTTCCCCGTAGGGCACTTCAGCCCTAATGGCGGCGATAGGGCCCAGCCAGGGCTCCAGGCAACCCGCCTCGATCGTGGCCCGCACCAGACGGTTGGGTAGGGCGGTGTTGACCCCCACCCAGATCGATTTCCCATGGGCGCCCTGCACGAGGGCCTGTTCCCAGGTCCAGGCCAGCTTGCGGGTGGGGGAGGGATCGTGCCGCAGCCGCACCCGCCCGCCCGGGTGCAAAACCCCCGTCATGGGGCCGGTGTTGGGGCAGTGGGCCGTTACAACCTCGCCCCCCTCCAGCTCCACATCGGCCATAAAGCGCTTGTAGCGCTTCACCAATGTGCCCTCCACCAACGGGCCTAGCTGCAGGATCTCTTTGGACATGGGCTAGAGCCAACCGGGCATGCTTGCCATACTGCCGGCCATGAGTAGATCCCTACGTCGCATTGCCCTGATCGTGGCCGTTGCCACGGCCCTCAGCAAGGTGGCCGGGCTTGTGCGCCAGCAGGTGATTGCGGCTGCATTTGGGGTGGGGGTGGCCTACGACGCATACAACTACGCCTACGTGTTGCCGGGCTTTTTACTGATCCTGCTGGGTGGCATCAATGGCCCTTTCCACAGCGCCATGGTGAGCGTGCTGGCCCGCCGACCGCGGCAGGAGGGTGCCCATGTGTTGGCCGCGATCAACACGATCGTCGGGGCTGGCTTGATTGGCGTCACGGTGGTCCTTTGGCTAGCTGCAGATCCCCTAATCACCCTGGTGGGGCCAGGCCTTGATGCGGAGCGCCATGCAATTGCGGTGCTCGAGTTGCGCTGGATGGCGCCGATGGCTTTATTCGCCGGCTTGATTGGCCTGGGCTTTGGTGCCCTCAATGCCGCAGATGTTTTTTGGCTGCCTTCGGTAAGCCCCCTGCTCTCCAGCGTGGCCGTGATTGGCGGCCTTGGCCTGCTTTGGTGGCAACTTGGTCCGGCGATTGCCCTCCCCCAGCAGGCCGTGTTGGGGGGAGTGGTTTTGGCCGCGAGCACCACCTTGGGGGCCGTCTTCCAATGGTTGATTCAGTTGCCAGCCCTGGCGAAGCAGGGTCTCCACAAGTTCCAGCTGGTTTGGGATTGGCAGCATGCGGGAGTGCAGGAAGTGCTCCGGGTGATGGCTCCGGCGACCCTCTCCTCCGGGATGTTGCAGATCAATGTGTTTACCGATCTGTTTTTTGCCTCGGGGATCATTGGGGCGGCGGCGGGTCTTGGCTACGCCAACTTGCTGGTTCAAACCCCCCTGGGGCTGCTTTCCAATGCCCTGTTGGTGCCCCTTTTGCCGGTGTTTGCCAGGCTCACGGCCCCCGCGGATCGGCCGGAGTTGATCGCCCGGATTCGCCAGGGCCTGATGCTCTCCAGCGCCAGCATGTTGCCCCTGGGGGCCCTGTTTGTGGCCCTTGCGGGCCCAATCGTGGCCCTTGTCTACGAACGCGGTGCTTTTGACCACCAGGCGGCGCTGATGGTGGGCAGTTTGTTGATGGCCTACGGGGTGGGCATGCCGGTCTATTTGGGGCGGGATGTGCTGGTGCGGGTTTTTTATGCCCTGGGCGACGGCCAAACCCCCTTTCGCCTCTCCGTGGCGGGCATTGGGCTCAATGTGATTTTTGATTGGCTGTTGGTCGGGGGACCCAGCCCCTGGGGCCAGCAGCTGCCCGCGCTCAATTTCGGCGCCCCCGGCCTGGTTTTGGCCACCGTGGCCGTGAATATATTTACCTGCCTCGCCCTACTGCTTGCGCTGCAGATCAAGCTCGGTGGCCTGCCCCTGAAGCTATGGGCCAGGGATTCGGTCCTGCTGCTTGGCGCAGCGGTTCTGGCCGGTGCTGCGGCCTGGGCCAGCTCCAGCTTGGTGGCCTGGCCCGATGGCTTGGTCGGCAGCCTGATCCAGGCCACATTCAGTGGTGCTTTGGGCCTATTGGTCTATGGGCTGGTGGCAGCAGCTGCGGGTGTGCCTGAGGTGCTTCAGCTGGTGCGTCAGCTGCGCCAAAAGCTCCCCCTAATCGGTTAGCCGCACCAATCGCTCTTCGCGCACCTGCAGGGGAATCTCGAGATGGGATCTGCCCAGCACCTTGGGCCCATCCACCGAGAGAATTCGGGCTTCGATGCCGAATTCCTTAAAAGCCGTTTCCATCTCCTGGATAAGGGCTTTTTCCACCTGGGCTTCTGCATCCACGATCTTGCCGAGCAGGCGGCTGCCCACGGGCCCCATCCGCTGGCGCATCACCTCTTGGGCATTGGTGACCTCGATGACCAGCACAGCCCACGTTCAGGTGGAGCAACCCTATCGGCAAAGGGGCTCGAGCACCTCTTCTAGATCCCTTAGTTGACCCGCCGGAATCAGGCGAGCTAGGGGAAGCCGGGTGGCGCCTCCGCCCACCGGTACCAACACGGCTTCAAGTGCTTGGCGACTGGCAACCTCTGCCCCCTGGTCAAGCCGGGCGGAGCACTCGATCGCCAGGGCCTGGGCCAGGCCGGCGTCCTTGAGGTAAAGATGCCAGTTAGCAATTTGTAGGTAGAGCCGATCCCCCAGGGCCAGTTCGAGGTCGTGGAGGTCGCTAGCGCTCAGGGTCATGGTTCTGGGGTTGGGGTGGCTGGCTTCAGCAGTAAAACCATCCCAGCGTGCCCCAACAAAAGCACCAGCCAGCCCAGGCTGAACCAATTGAGGTGGCTCCAGGGGTGGCGCAGGTTTTGCACCACCCATAGGCCACTGTTTACGGCGGCAAACAGGGAGGCATGGAGCGTGAAGTTCACAATCCGATCGAAGTGCCGGTAGGTGGGATCTTCGGGATTGGCAGGTCCGTACCAGCGGATTGGCATCGTTGTTTTGGGGGGATGGTTTGACGGATGGGCCCTCCATGCGGTGAGAATGGGCCCATGCGCTTGTAGCTCAGCGGATTAGAGCATCTGACTACGGATCAGAGGGTCGGGAGTTCGAATCTCTCCAGGCGCGCTTTTCACCACTCAATTAACCCAATCCTTCCACCAGAAGCGCTCAAGCTTTTGGCAGATTGGATTGGTCCATTCGTTTCCGAGTCTGCCCACGCAAGGGTGCCGAGGCAGCTTTTTTTCTTACGATCTGGGTCAATCAATTTGTGATCCATGCCCGAAACCGGTGGCACCTTCCTCAATCAAAGCCTGGCTGCCGGAGATCCCGCCATTTTTGGCCTGATCAACAAGGAGCTCCAGCGCCAGCAAAGCCACCTGGAGTTGATTGCCAGTGAGAACTTTGCCTCCCGCGCCGTGATGGAGGCCCAGGGCTCGGTTCTCACCAACAAGTACGCCGAAGGGCTGCCCAGTAAGCGCTACTACGGCGGCTGTGAACACGTCGATGCCATTGAGGAGTTGGCGATTGAGCGGGCCAAGCAGCTGTTCGGAGCGGCCTGGGCAAACGTTCAGCCCCACAGTGGGGCCCAGGCCAACTTCGCGGTCTTCCTGGCCCTGCTCAAGCCCGGGGACACCATCCTTGGGATGGACCTCTCCCATGGAGGCCACCTGACCCATGGCTCGCCGGTAAATGTTTCGGGCAAGTGGTTCAAGGCTTTCCACTACGGCGTTGATCCCAAAACCCAGCAGCTCAATTTCGATTCAATTCGCCAGTTGGCCCTGGAGCACAGGCCCAAGCTGATCGTCTGTGGCTATTCGGCATACCCACGCACCATCGACTTTGCGGCCTTCCGGGCGATTGCCGATGAGGTGGGGGCCTATCTGCTGGCAGATATGGCCCACATTGCTGGCCTGGTGGCGGCCGGTGTCCATCCAAATCCCCTGCCCCATTGCGACGTGGTCACCACCACCACCCACAAAACCCTCCGGGGCCCCCGGGGCGGCCTGATCCTTTGCCGGGATGCTGAGTTTGCCAAGCAATTCGATAAGGCGGTGTTCCCTGGCACCCAGGGCGGCCCCCTTGAGCACGTGATTGCGGCCAAGGCCGTGGCCTTTGCGGAGGCCCTTGAACCCAGCTTTAGGGCCTATTGCCAGCAGGTGGTGGTCAATGCCCAGGCCCTCGCCAGTCGCCTCCAGGAGCGGGGCATTGCGGTGGTCAGCGGCGGCACCGACAACCACATCGTGCTGGTGGATTTGCGCAGCATCGGCATGACCGGCAAGGTCGCCGACCTGTTGGTCAGCGACGTGCACATCACCGCCAACAAGAACACCGTGCCCTTTGACCCGGAATCCCCTTTCGTCACCAGTGGCCTGCGGCTGGGAACGGCAGCAATGACAACCCGGGGCTTCGATGCGGTTGCTTTCCAGGAGGTGGCCGATGTGATTGCTGACCGTCTGCTCAATCCAGAGGATGGCCAGATTGAACAGCGTTGCCGTGAGCGGGTGGCGAGCCTTTGCGAGCGCTTCCCCCTCTACGGGAACCAGCGCCAGCTGCAAGCGGCCTAAATACCTGTGAACCTCGCCCACAGCCCGAACGCCTCTGCCCTGCTCACCTTTGTGCTGGCCGCTGCTTTGACGGCCCTGGTGGTGCCAGTTGTGCGCCAGTTGGGTTTGCGCTGGGGTTTGACCGACCTTCCCGATGCCCGCAAGCAGCACACCACCCCGATGGTGCGGCTCGGGGGGGTGGGAATTGTGATTGCCTTCACCCTCGCCCTGGCTTTGACCTGGTTGCTGGGTGGCTTCGCCGATTTGCCCAGCAGCAATGACCAGTTGATTTGGACCAGCCTGGCTGGGGCCCTTTGCTTTTTCCTGATTGGCCTGGCAGACGATCTATTTGCCCTGCCGCCCCTACCTCGACTAGCTCTGCAGCTGGGAGTTTCATCGCTGGTGTGGTTTCAGGGGGTGCGCATTGGCACGATTGAGGTGCCCTTTGGCCACATGGGTGGTGGCCTTCCTTCGGTGCAACTGCCCGAGTGGTTGAGCTTGGTGGCCACGGTGATTTGGCTGGTGGGTATCACCAACGCAATCAATTGGCTAGACGGGCTAGATGGTTTGGCGGCTGGGGTTAGTGGCATTGCGGCAGTCGGACTGCTCTCGGTCAGTTACAGCCTCAATCAGCCGGCTGCGGGCCTTTTGGCGGCTGCCCTGGCTGGCGCCTGTCTGGGTTTTTTGCGCCACAACTTCAATCCGGCCCGCATTTTCATGGGGGATGGGGGCTCCTATTTCCTCGGCTTTGCCCTGGCCGCGGTGAGCATCGTGGGGCCCGCCAAGGGACTTACCACCGTCAGCTTGTTGTTGCCGCTCTTGATTCTTTCGCTGCCCCTGGTCGATATGTCAGCGGTGATCATGGGCCGGTTGAGTTCGGGCCATTCCCCCTTCTATCCCGACCGGCGCCACCTGCACCACCGGCTGCTGCGCACCGGTCTTAGTCACCGCCGCACGGTGTTGTTGATATATGCCTTTACCCAGTGGTTGGCGGCGCTGGCCCTGGTGCTGGTCAATGCTGAGCAGCGTTTTCTCTGGCTTGCCCTTGCCACCGCAATCCTGATTTGGGTATTGGTGCGCTCGCGCCGCCAACTGCAAAAACTTGAGCGCTGAAATTCTCTGCATCGGCACCGAGCTTTTGCTCGGCAACATCACCAACGGCAACGCCCGTTGGCTAGCTGAACAGTTGGCGTGCCTGGGGATTCCCCACCATCGCCAGGAGGTGGTGGGGGACAACCGCGAGCGACTGATTGGGGCGGTGCGTGCCGCCGCCAGCCGCTGTCAACTGTTGATCACCACGGGCGGCTTGGGCCCCACCCCAGACGACCTGACCACGGAGGCAATTGCGGCTGCCTTCGGGACGCGCCTGGTCGAGCGGCCCGAGGTTTGGGCCGATATCCAAGCCAAAATCAGCTCCAGGGGAAGGCCCGGTGCCGCCAGCAATCGCAAGCAGGCCCTGCTACCTGAAGGTGCCCAGCTCCTTGCCAATCCCACGGGTACCGCCCCCGGCATGATTTGGAGCCCGCCTGCGGCTGCTGGGATCCAGAGCGGCTTCACGGTGCTCACCTTCCCGGGCGTGCCCACTGAAATGAAGGAGATGTGGCGGGCCACGGCGGCCCCTTGGCTGAAGGCGAGCGGCATGGCCCAGGGGGTATTTGTGAGCCGGATGCTGCGCTTTTGGGGGGTCAGTGAATCAGCGCTGGCAGAGCAAATGGCCGACCTGCTGGAGCTGGCCAACCCCACGGTGGCGCCCTATGCAAGTGCGGGGGAAGTAAAGCTGCGGATTACGGCTAAAGCTGCATCCGAGCTGGCTGCTTGGTCGCTGCTGCAGCCTGTTGAGGCTGAAATCAAACTCAGAACGGGCCTGGACTGCTTTGGCGCCGATGCGGAGAATTTGGCCTGGGTTGTGCTCGAACAATTGCGCCAGCGGGCTGAAACCTTGGCGGTGGCAGAAAGTTGTACGGGAGGTGGGCTAGGGGCAGCTTTGGCGGCGGTGCCAGGGGCCTCCGATGGTTTTTTGGGCGGGGTGATCGCCTATGCCAATGCCATCAAGCAGGAATTGCTTGGGGTGCCTGCGGAATTGTTGGAGCGCCATGGCGCCGTAAGTGCGCCGGTGGCCATTGCCATGGCCGAAGGGGTCCGCCGCGCCACATCCGCCACCTGGGGCGTCGCCGTGACAGGCATCGCCGGACCGGCTGGCGGTGGCCCCGATAAGCCAGTGGGCACGGTCTATTTCGGCCTTGCTGGGCCAAAGGGGAGTAGTTCTGAGCTGCTGCGCTTCGGCGAGCGCCATGGTCGACAGTTGATCCAGGCCCTCACGGTGGGGGAATCGCTAAATCGGCTGCGTCTGCAGCTCTTTTAGGCTTAAGTACCAACTTGAACCCTGCACCTTGAGCTCCGGCACCCTCTACGACAAGGTCTGGGATTTGCACCAGGTCGCCGAGCTGCCCGGTGGTTCGAGCCAGCTATTCATCGGTTTGCACCTGATTCACGAGGTCACCAGTCCCCAGGCATTTGCTGCCCTGCAGGATTTGGGCCTTGGCGTGCGCCATCCGGAACGCACGGTGGCCACCGTTGACCACATCGTGCCCACGACATCCCAGGCCCGGCCCTTCGCCGATTCCCTGGCCGAGGAGATGCTGGTCACCCTGGAGCGCAACTGCTCTAAGCACGGCATCACCCTCCACGGGCTCGGCAGCGGCCGCCAGGGAATTGTCCATGTGATCGCCCCCGAGCTGGGCCTAACCCAGCCCGGCATGACCGTGGCCTGCGGCGACTCCCATACCTCCACCCACGGCGCCTTTGGTGCCATCGCCTTTGGCATTGGCACGAGCCAGGTGCGAGATGTGTTGGCCAGCCAAAGCCTGGCGATGGGCAAGCTCAAGGTGAGGCGCCTTTGGGTGGATGGCCAGCTGCAACCAGGGGTCTATGCCAAGGATTTGGTGCTGCACATCATCCGCAGCCTCGGGGTGAAGGGTGGTGTGGGCTATGCCTATGAATTTGCGGGTCCGGCCATTGCTGCCCTCTCGATGGAGGAGCGCATGACCCTTTGCAATATGGCGATTGAGGGCGGGGCCCGCTGCGGCTATGTGAACCCCGATGCCACCACTTTTGCCTACCTCGAAGGGAGGCCCTACGCGCCCACTGGGGATGCCTGGAGTCGGGCCCTTACCTGGTGGAGCAGCTTGGCGAGTGGGCCCGAGGCGGTCTTCGACGATGAGCTGCGCTTCGATGCCAGCACGATTGCTCCCACGGTTACCTGGGGGATTACGCCAGGCCAGGGCATAGGCGTCAATGAAACAGTGCCAACCCTGGAGCAAATACCAGCCGACGAGCGCCCCCTGGCTGAGGAGGCCTACCGCTACATGGACCTAAATCCAGGAACGCCAATTGTGGGACTGCCCATTGATGTTTGTTTTATCGGCAGTTGTACCAATGGCCGGCTCAGCGACCTTGAGGCGGCTGCGGCCATCGCTAAGGGCCGCCACGTGGCGCCAGGAATCAAGGCTTTTGTGGTGCCAGGTTCAGAGCAGGTTGCGCTAGCGGCGGAAGCGGCAGGCCTGGATGTGGTGTTTCGGGAGGCTGGATTTGAGTGGCGCGAACCAGGCTGTTCGATGTGTCTGGCCATGAATCCAGACCGCCTCGAGGGGCGCCAGATCAGCGCTAGCTCCAGTAATCGCAATTTCAAGGGTCGCCAAGGCTCTGCCAGCGGCCGCACCCTGTTAATGAGTCCGGCCATGGTGGCCGCAGCTGCAATTGCTGGCAAGGTCAGTGATGTGCGCGAGTTGTTGTAGGTCTTCTGGTTTCTCTTTTCCCTGTTCCCCTTGCCCTATTTGTGATGTCTGCACCCCTCTTCCCCCTGGGCCCGATCGGCAATGTGAGTGGCCGCGCCGTGGTGCTTTGCGGCGATGACATCGATACAGATCGGATTATTCCGGCTCGATTTTTGAAATGCGTCACCTTTGATGGTTTGGGGCAGCAGGTATTTGCAGATGATCGAGGGGAGCTAAAGGGTGAGCATCCCTTCGATCGCTCCGCCCATCAGGGAGCCAGCCTGCTATTTGTGAACCGCAATTTTGGTTGTGGCTCCAGCCGCGAACATGCGCCCCAGGCCTTGATGCGCTGGGGTATTCGGGCGGTTGTAGGGGAGAGCTTTGCTGAGATCTTCTACGGCAATTGCCTGGCCTTGGGCATCCCCTGTTTCACCTCAGACCATGCTGGGATTTTGAGCCTCCAGGAGGCCGCTAAGGCCGATCCAGCCCAGGAGTTCAGCCTTGATCTTGAGGCTTTAGTTGCCACAAGCTCGTCAGCTCAGCAATGGCCCCTGCAATTGGCCGTTGGTGCCAGGCAAATGTTGCTGAGTGGTCAGTGGGATGCCACTTCGCAGTTAATTAGCCATGACCGCGAGCTCAACAGGGTCGCGAATCAGCTGCCCTATCTCAAT
Organism: Cyanobium sp. WAJ14-Wanaka; assembly: GCF_024345375.1. Lineage (NCBI taxonomy): Bacteria > Bacillati > Cyanobacteriota > Cyanophyceae > Synechococcales > Prochlorococcaceae > Cyanobium > Cyanobium sp. WAJ14-Wanaka. Next base: position 589,792 of record NZ_JAGQAZ010000002.1, read on the forward strand.
AGCTTTATCACTGCTCAATAACTTGACTTTTGATTTAGCTTGACCGCCGCTGAATCGGCATTGAGGCATCAAATTTTCTGGCAGAGGGCGCTGTGGGCACAAAGGGCACGCCAGTGCCATCAAAATCAAAATCGTTGAGCTTCACCCTGATGCCGCCGATGCCATCGTAGGGGCTGTAATACACCCCGAGCTCATAGGAGCGGCGTTGCCATTTGACTTCTATGTATGAGTAGGAATTATTGCCATAATAAATTGAGTTGGGATCGATGTTGTATGTGGCGCCGCCCTCGACTACTAGGGGTCCATAAATCTGCTGGCTGGCGGCAAATGAAATGGTGCGGTTATCAACAGAGCGATCAAAGCCAAAGGGGCTAATCCCCCCCAGGAAGGTCCCCGAAATCGATGCAGAAAGGCGGGTGTAATCAAAAAAGGGCTTTTCAAAATGTCCAAGGGTCAGGGATGGCCCGCCAAAGAATGTGATGGTGTTTTGATTGCTGCCATCGCCGTAGTTGGCAGCCAGACCGCTGGCTCCAAAATCAACGCTGAGTCCTGGTGTTATTGCCGTAGCTGAATAGTTAAGGCCTGCTATCGGATTTGTTTTGGTGGATAGGGCCTTGCCTTTCCAGATAGAAAACCCGGATGAAACTGTTCCAGAGGCGGTCGTTCGCCAAAGGGTAGCGAGGGCGCCGGTATCAAAGAGTGTTGCTTGAAAATTGCCTGAGCTCAGATTCCAGCTAAAGTTAATAGGTTGAAAAAATGGGCTTGATGAAGTTGATTTGCCAAAATCATTCTTTTCTAATTCGGCGCTAGCTACCGCAGGATTGGCGAAACTTATGTCGCCAGTTTCTTTTAGTGCCAATGGTTGGCTGCGTTGGGTTTGGAGCACGTTGCTGCCGCCTATCTCGAGCCCATATGAGTAGATAAGGGTCTGTTGGCCAAGGCTTCCGTTGTATATTCTCTCTCGGTAGTTGCCATAGGCACTTGCTGAGGAACTTCCCAGTAGGGGCAGCTTAAGTGGTGTGCTGATTCGATTTACGCTGCGTGTTCCCGAGGGAATATTTTCGGGATTAAGAGTCGACAGGCTCACAAAAGAATTAAAGTTAAACCTCTTAATCGGTAAATTTGTAATTGCGATCAAGCCAAAGTCGTCTGCGGCTGTGTTGGATTTGGTGACCGTCGGGCTGGCCAGGCTGGCTCCCTTGGCTACAAATGAACTGTTTTGACCGCTGATAGCCCTTTCTAGAAGTAGCTGGGGCTGGAGTTTGAGGGTGCCGCCGCCAGATCCCAGTTGAATGGGTTTTACGTTGTAGCCAACGAAAAATCCATCACGATCTTGATTGTCAACTCCAAAAGCATAACTTGGCTTTTGCTGATTCAGAGTTGTGCTGAAAACAGCTGGCAGAGAAAGCTTATTTTCAAGGATAATGTTTCCATTGCGTGCCCAGATTTTGGTGGTGCCATCGGCTGCCATGGCGGCGGTCACATTGCGGGCCATGGTCCAGGAGCGGGCTGGCGTGAATGGGTCGTTGGTAAAGGCCATTTGACGCGAGGTCCAAACCTGTTTGCTGATTCTTAGATTGCTACTTTGAAAACGTATGCGGCGGATTAAATCTTTAGACTTATCAAAAGAGCGAGAGCCTGAACCGCCACCAAGGCTTGAGGGAGTTGTATAGCCGATTAGCCCTGAAAAATTGACCTTGATCCCGGTGTTGAAGCTGCGTTGATATTGCACATTGCGCACCCGCTGGTTGATTTCATTGCCTGCATAGCCCTCCGAGGAATTGGTTTCGGCTTTCTGGTTGACAAGTGCTGGTTCTTCATAGGCCCCTTGCTTAAAGGCCACCTGCTCCAGGGCTTCTTGCATTCGCTTTGGTCTTGCCCCGCCCTGGCTGCCTGGGCAGCCCGCTCCTGCAGCCATGCTTGGCAGGTTGACCCTGCCTGGCGGTATAAGGCTGATGGCGGTTGATTTGCCAGTTGCCTGTAGTGGCGGACAGACAAAAGGAATATCAGCGGCTGCTGTGGTTCTAGCGGTATCAGGCGCTTCGGACAGTGAAGTATCTGCTTTGAGCGTGTCTTGGTCAATAACTCCGTAGACGTCTTCAAGCTCACCGATCCCTTCCCAATAGCTATAGCGAATGCTGCTGGCTTGGAGATACTGGTCTCCTTTACGCAGTCGCACTTGCCCTGTGGCATAGAAGCTGCGGCTTTTCTCCTCAACTTCCAGCCGATCTGCCAGCAGGGTCCAGCCGTTGAATTGCAGTCGAACCTTGCCCGTGGCTACGTAGCGATTTAGCTGTCCGTCAAATCCCTGTTTGTCGGCACGGATGATCACAAAACCCTGCCCTTGGCCCGGGGTAATTGGCTCTGTAGCTGGTTGCTTACTTGGACTGGTGGATCCCTGGCTGGTGTTTGCCGAGCCCGGCATTGGAATTGCCATTTTTGGCGCCGCCCACACCTGAGCTGAGGGCAGTACGGCGACGAGCGAACCCAAAAGAAAGCCCCTTAACGGCGCAGCTGGATCTTGCAGGCCACGCACGTCGGGCTTAACGGGTTTAGGAGCCCGTGATCATGCCACAGGCATTTAGGGGAACAAGCCCCCAGCACCGCAGGCCGCCGATTCAATCCTCGAGGTCCTTGCGGCTGGGGGTGCGGCTGGGATCGCTGGCTAGGAAGCCAAACACGAAAATCCCAATAAATAAGAAGACGACCGAATAAACCGAGATCTTGAGAGCCAGCATGGTTCGGTCTTGGGTGGAGACGGGCGGCAGCCCCTGGGCAGCCGCATCATCCTATGGGACTTGGCTTGCTATCCAACGATGCCAGAGGCCCCTGGTGCACCTCAGACCCAGCGGATTGAAACGTTTCAGTCACGTTTCAGCTGGGACCTCCAGTCCCTTTGGGGCTGTATGCAGCCCGATGGCTCCGAAGCCGCTGCCCTGCAACACCCCTGGGGCGGGCAGCATCGCCCCGATTGGCAGGCCCGGGGCCTGGTGATTTGGCCCAGGGGAGGCCAATGGCATCAGCTCAGGCTGGAGTTGGTCTGCCCTGAGGCCTGGCGGGGGCTTGCTGACCAGGCCATCGCCAGGCTCACCCTGCGTTGGTGGGCTGACCAGGCAGAACTCTGGGTGGATGGCCGCCTTGTCCATGGTGGTGACCTGTTCGATACCGCCTGCCGCTGGCCCCTGCCGGCCAGTTGGTGGCAAGGGACCCCCTTGGCTTTGGAACTGCGCCTGCGCAGCCCCCTGCACGACGACGGGGCCCTGATCGCCAGTGCGCTGGTCTTGGAGCCCAAGGACCCTGCTGATCCCCAGGGTCTCTTGCTGGAAACAAAGCAGGCCCTGGCCGACCTGCGTCGGCATGGTTCTGAGCCAGCCGCCAATGCCCGTTTTCACGTGCTGGGCCATGCCCACCTCGATTTGGCCTGGCTGTGGCCAGTGGCCGACACCTGGCAGGCCGCCGAACGTACCTTCGCCTCAGTGTTGTCGCTGATGGAGCGATTTCCAGAGCTCCATTTCGCCCATTCCACCCCAGCCCTCTACGCCTGGCTGGAGCAGGGCCGCCCCGATCTCTTTGGCCAGCTGCTCGAGGCGGTGGCGGCGGGGCGATTCGAGCCGATCAATGGCCCTTGGGTGGAGAGTGATTGCGTGCTGATCAGCACGGCCTCGCTGCTGCGTCAATTCCAGCTTGGCCAGCACTACAGCCGCCGTACCTTCCCCCAGCTGGAGCACGGGTTGGCCTGGCTGCCGGACAGCTTTGGCTTTGGGGCGGGGCTGCCAGCGGTGGCCCAGGCCACAGGGGTGCGCTGGTTTTGCACCCACAAGTTGTTCTGGAATGCCACCAATCCCTTCCCCCACAGGCTGTTCCGCTGGCGTGGCCGCTGTGGGGCTGAGGTCCTCGCCCTAATGACGGCTCCGATTGGGACCGACGGCGACCCTGTGGCGATGGAGCGCTATCGCCTGGAGTGGACAGCTGCCACGGGTTCTCCCCAGGCCCTTTGGTTACCGGGCGTGGGCGACCACGGCGGCGGCCCCACCGCTGAAATGCTCGAGCAGCTGGAGTTGTGGCACCAGCAAGGGGAGGCGGTGCAGCAGCACCAGGGCAGCCTGCGGACCTATTTGGACGGGTTGGCGACCGCCAAGGAGGGCCTGCCGGTTTGGCGCGATGAGCTCTACCTGGAGTTGCATCGGGGCTGCGCCACCAGTCGGCCGGATCAGAAGCGGCATAACCGCAGCCTCGAACGCCTGCTTCGGGAGGCTGAGCTGGCGACTGGCCTCGCCGGGGCCAGCTTGCCCGCCGCCACAAAGGCATCGGCCGCTATCGATTGGCGGGTGCTGCTGTTCCAGCAGTTTCACGACATCCTGCCGGGCACATCTATTCCTGAGGTCTTTGAGCAGGCCGAGCCCCAATGGCGCCAGGCCCGCCGCCAGGCCAGGCAGCAACGGGATTGGGCCCTGCAGGCCTGGTTGGCTGGCGGCAGGCACCCGCAAGCCGACCCGCAGAGTGAGTCCAGCCAGCATTGGTGGGTCGCCCAACTCCAGCCCCTGGCGCCCCAGGCGGCCGTGCTGCGTTTGCCACCAGGCCAGTGGAGTTGCCACGGTCAACGGTTGCCCCAGCAGTCCGCCAGGGGCGGGGCCAGTTGGGTTCAGCTGCCTTCTCTGGCGGGGGTGGTGGCCCAGCCCCTGCAACGCCAACTGGGTGCCCAGCCAGCACCGGCTGCAGGTCTTGCCGGGATCAGCCATCCGGTGGAGCTGGAAACCCTGCCCGGGCGCGCTGGCGATTCCAACAGCCAGGGCCGCTGGCGGGTAGATAACGGCCTGGTGGGCCTGGAAGTGGGAGCTGGGGGGCTTGTTCAGCTCTGGGGTGCCGACGGGGTCCACCAGTTGGCCGCCCCCCTGGCTTGGCAGCGCTTTGGCGATTCCGGTGAGTTCTGGGATGCCTGGGATTTGGCAGCCGATTACCGCGAGCATCCCCTGCCATGGGCTTGGCAGGAAGGTCCGGTACTGACTGAACAGGGGCCCCTTTGTTGCAGCTTTGTGCAACGGGGCTACTGCGGCGACAGCTCCGTGCGTCTGGAGGTGCGCCTGCGGGCTGGATCGAGCTGGGTTGAGCTGCTGCTGCAGGTCGACTGGCGAGCCCGCCATGAACTGCTGCGCCTGGAGATACCCCTGTTGCAGCCTGCCCAGCGCTGGGCAGCCGACACCAGTGGGGGCATTTTGGAGCGCCCTGCCGAGGCCATCACCCCCCGCGAACTGGCCCGCTGGGAAGTGCCCGTGATCAGTTGGCTGGCATCGGTGCCTGGCCAGGGGGGCTTGGCCGTGTTGCTCGATGGCCCCCAGGGGGTGTCTGCTGCCCCTGGAGCCCTTGGGGTTTCGCTACTTCGGGCCCCCACCTGGCCTGATCCAGGCGCAGACAACGGATATCAGCGCCTACGCCTGGCGCTAATGCCCTGCCCTGGCCATTGGCAACAGGATCAAGTGCCGCAGCAGGCAATCCGGTTTCGGGAGCCCCTCTGGCTCAGGCCCGCCGAATCCCCAATCCCTGGCCGCGCTACTCAGCCGGGCTTGCCACCCCTGGGGGATGGTCTCCAGCTGGTTAGTTGCAGGGCCGGTTCAGGCCCCGGCGAGCTGCTAGTGGCTGTTCAAAACAGCTCGCCAGGTCGCCGCCAATTGGATTTGGGGGCCGATTGGACGCTTTTGGCGCGGTTGGACGGCCTGGATCAGCAATCGCCCCAAAAGCTCTCAGTTGAACTCAAACCCTGGACCCTGGGTTTTTGGTTGGTAGGACCAACTCAATCTTCGTGATCGTCAAAGGGATCGGTCAGTTGCTTCGACGGAGGGCCAAAGGCCGTGTAGACGCCAAAGCCAGTCAGGGCAAGCAGTACGGCCAAAACGGCCATGGCTATGGAAAGGGCAGGTGAGCCAGTAGCGGCGGGGTCCATGGGGCGTTTACCTGGCGAATTGCGTCACAAGTCTCGACAGCCCAACGCATCGGAGCCAGCGAGGCCCTTACAGTAGCTAGAGCAATTCTTTGAGCGAGAGGACCTAGCAGCCATGGCCCAACGGACCCGCCTCGGAAATCTGCTCCGCCCCCTAAATTCCGAGTACGGCAAGGTTGTGCCGGGTTGGGGCACCACCCCGGTGATGGGAATCTTTATGGTGCTTTTCCTAGTGTTTCTGCTGGTGATCCTGCAGCTGTACAACAAGTCGCTGCTGCTGGAAGGCATCAACGTGAACTGGAACGGCTTCGGCTGAGCTCCAATCACCCCCCAGCTCCATGAATTTTTTTGGCATCGGATTACCCGAAATGGCAGTTATTGCTGCCATTGGGTTGCTGGTGTTTGGACCGAAGCGCCTGCCTGAGCTGGGTAAGACCCTGGGCAAAACCCTGAAGGGATTTCAATCGGCCTCCTCGGAATTTGAGAAGGAGTTCCGTGGTGCCATGAATCCTGAAACTGAAGCCCCAGTTCAACTGCCCGTTCCTATGCCAGAGCCGGTTATCGAAGAGCCGCCCGCGGCCTGACGGGAGTGGCCTTGAATCCTGAGTCGCCAGCCCTGGCTTTACAGCTGGTTGTGGGCCTGGGTAATCCGGGCAGCAAATATGCCGGCACTCGCCACAACGTGGGCTTCATGGCCCTTGAGCAGTTGGCGGCAGCGGCAAAGGCTAGCTTTCGTAATCAGGCCAAGTTGCACGGCCTCCTGGCTGAAGTGGGCCAGGGAAATAGGCGCTTGAGGTTGTTGATGCCCCAGACCTACATGAACGAGAGCGGCCGCTCGATTCGTGCTGCCCTCGATTGGTTTGGCCTGAAGCCTGGGCAGTTGTTGGTGCTGGTCGACGACATAGACCTACCCCTGGGCAAATTGCGCCTGCGCGCCAGCGGTAGTGCAGGCGGTCACAACGGTTTACGCAGCACGATCAGCCACCTGGGCACCCAGGATTTTCCCCGGCTACGCATTGGCATTGGGGCCCCTGCCCTCAACCCCATTGAGCGCAAAGAGCGCACCGTGGGCCACGTGTTGGGCAGCTTTGCCTCAGGTGAACAGCCCCAACTCAAATCGGTGTTGGCCGAGGTTGAGAGTGGCATCGACTTAATTCTGCGCCTGGGGCTCGAGCGGGCTGGCAATCGTTTGAACAGTTTCAAGCCAGAAGAGGCCGCAACCTGATTGCATGGCTCGACTTCCTGCCACCACGGCGCAATTGAGGGTGCTTCACCAGAGCTTTAGCCAACGGCTGTTGGAGGGTGAGGTGAGTGCGGGCGGTTTTAAGTGGACCTTTAGCTGGGCATTCGATCGGGGTCAATTAAGCGTGGAGCCCTCCCTGGGCCGGGCCCTGATCCAAGATGCCCTGCTCCGCTTTTTGCTGAAGGCTGACTACCAGCTGGAGCCTGGTGGTGACTACGTTTTTACGGTGCGGGCCAAGTTCTGAGCAGGGCGCTGTCCCGGCGCTTGAGTTCCCGTTTCAGGTGGCCTTCCACCAGTAGCTGGGCCGCTAGATCATCCAGGTCGCGGGGGGGGAGGCGCAGGCCCCTGGGCACTAGGCGCCTGAGGCCTTTGGGGGGGAACAGCTGCCAAAAGCGATGCCGGGCGGCCAGGGTGGTGCCGTATTCGTCCACGAGATGGGTTTCTAAACCGAATGGGGCAATGGCATGAAGCCAGCCCCTACTGCCGGTGCCGTTGCCAATTACCAGGCTGGCTAGGCCTTCGCCCCGCCAATGGCCCAGCCAGGCGAGGGCCGCGTCCGGTTCGAGAATGGCGGCCTGTTCGATCCAGCCGCCCTCCCGATCGGCAATGACGAGACCGCATTTGCTGCGGCCTGGGTCGATGCCGGCAATTAGGCAATTCGGCTTCCAGTTCACCGAAGGTTGCCCCGGGCGCCACCCTTCTGTAGATCGCCATCCCGATCCCAGCGCAGTTCCACCGCAATGGGATCGGGAGTGTCAGCACTTTGAACAGCGACCGCCGAAAGGGCAACGACAAGGCCCCTGGGTCGTTCGCTTAACTCCGAGCTCAGTTGCCGCACCGCGGCTGGATCCACCTGAAGGCCATCCGCCACCGTGCCCTGGCGCTGGGCTCGGGCATAGGCGGCAGCGAGCAGCAGATTTAGGCGTCTGTTGATCGCCTCGGGATTGCTGAGATCCCCTTCCAGGATGGTGCTGGCAAGCACTTCACCGGCCTTGATCACGGGTCGGTTTGGCCGGAGGTCGGGGAAGGCCAGCACCTGCCTTTCCCCGCGCAACACATTGGCTGCCGAAATCAGGCTCACTACCCAGCTGCCTGGTTTGGCAAGCATTTCTTCGAGTTTGGCAATGTCGCTACGGGGCACCAGCAGAATTTGCCGATCAGCGTTCTGGCCCGGCAGCACCCTGCGAAAGGCATTGAGGTTGGCCTGCTGCAACAGGGCCGTAACCACGGATTTTGCCTGGCTTGGCTGCTCCAGCTTCACCTTGGCGCTGGCCAGGATTTGACCGCTGCTGATCACCACATCGCCGCGGCGGAAGGCAATCAGGTTTGTCTCCAGATCCTTGAGCTCTTTTGTGCCGGCGGCAATTTGGCTGCGCACCTGGGCCAAATCCCTTTCGTTGCTGCGGATTTCGGCATCCCGCACCTGTAGGTCGCGGCCCAAGCGGCTGCGTTCCGCCTCCAGTTGCCGGCGCTGGGCCAGCAGCGGTGCCAGGCTCCTACGCAGGGTCACCAGCCTGGCTTCCGATTGGTTTAGTTGGCCCTGGAAGCGGGCCTGCTCCTTTTCTGCCTGCTTCCGCTTGGCTTCGCTCGTGGCCAGGTTGCTGCGGCTGGTTTGCAGGCGAGTTTCCAGCTTGTCGAGCTCAAAAAGCCCCACCCGCAGCCGTTCACTCACCAAAAGCATTAAGCCCAAAGACACGGCACTGATCACGCTGCCGGTGAGCACGGTGATCAACACGGCCGTGCGTCGGGGCCGCATCTGAAACAGGCTTAAACGGGCCTTGCCCACCCGGCTGCCCAGGCGATCACCAAGGGTCGAGAGCACGCCCCCAAGCACGAGCAGCGCCAGGATCAGAAGCCAGCCCGACACAGGTTTCAGCAGGGGGTACCAGTATCCCCCGGCGAAAGGCTTTAGCTAAAGCGCTTGGCCAGGGCGATCGGATCAAACACGGTGATTTTTTTGCGATCGATCTGCACCAGCCCTTCGTTGCGTAGGTCGCCCAGCAGGCGGGTGATTGTTACCCGGGTGGAGCCAATGGCCTCGGCGATCGCCTGGTGTGAGAGGCGCAGATCAATGGTGATCCCCTCGTTGCCAGGCACCCCAAAATCCCGGCAGAGAACTAGCAGAAAGCTCACCAGCCGCGAAGACATATCGCGGTGGGTGAGGGTTTCTATCATCGTTTCGGTCTGCAGAATCCTCGAAGAAAGGCCCTGCAGCAGGAGCAGTCCGACGCTGGCGTCCTGTTCGATGGCCCGCCTTACGGAGGTGGCCGGCGCCGTAACCATCTCCACCCTGGTGAAGGCAATCGCGTGATAAAACCTGTCTGAACGCTGGCCCGTCAGCAGCGACAAGACCCCGAAAAGGCTGTTTTCGCGGAGTAGGGCCACCGTGATTTCCTCTCCGGATTCGTAGACCCGTGAGAGGCGGACAGCGCCGCGGCGCAATAGGTAGACCCGTTCTGCGGGGTCTCCGGGAAAGAAGATGGTTTTCCCCCGTTCAACCGTTTCAACGCTGCTACCAGAAAGGGAGCGGATTACCTCCAGCAGGGTTGCGGAGCCCTGGCTCGCCACACCGACCCCCGCCACGCTGCCGGGGGAGCCGGTTGACGGTGTGTTGGCCGTACGGCTGAATCCGTGGATCACGCCAACCATCGGGATGGACAGATGGCAGGAACCTAGGTACCACCGCTGCCTCAACATGTAGCAACCCGCACCTTTTTGGCGCCCCATGCCCTGGCGCGGCACCAGTAGTACGGATGCTTCCACTATCGGTAGTGTCCTTTCCTTGTAAAAGGCCCCTACGCCGCTACATTCAGATTCTGCGGCATTCGCCCCTAGGGCTGGCTGCGTTCCTAAAGCCAGATCTCCGGGGAGTTGATGACCGCCAGCCTGTCTGCTGCCAACCCAAACCACCAGCGCCCGCAGCGGTTGGAGTTGGTGGCCGGTGGCATCCAGGCCCATGCCCCCAGGCCCTTACGCATTGCCGAGCAGTCGGAAGGTCTGCTTCAGATCCATACGGCCCCTTTCCGGGGCAGCTTTGGCTCCGTTCTCAGCCAGGCCCTACGCGCTGCTGGTCTTGGTAGCCGGGTGCTGGTTTCCCAGCTGCTCAAGGGCGGGGTGGAGCAGGGGTTGGCCAACAGTGTTTGGCTATGTGGCCGCCTGCAGTGGCTGCGCCCTGCGGTGCCAGCTTGTTTGGCCGAAACTGCGCAAGCTGAATTTGCAGATGGCGGCGCCTTGGCCGCCGTGCAGGAGGTTTGGGCCTTCAGCCGCGAGCAGCTGATCAGTGGGGCGGTGGACCTAATGGTGCTCGATGAACTTGGCTTGGCGATGGAGCTGGGCTACCTCCAGCCGGCCGAGGTGCTAGATGCGCTTGAGCGCCGTCCAGCCCACCTGGATGTCATCCTTACTGGCCCTGCCATGGGCCCTGCCCTGATGGCCCTGGCTGATCAAGTTACCGAGCTGCGTCGCGGCTTTTAGGTTCTCTCTCCCGTCATGCTGAAAAACGACCTTTGGATCAAGGAGCAGGCCGCAGAGGGCATGCTCGAGCCATTTCAATCCAGCCTTGTTAGGCATCTCGATCCAGAGAATGGTGCCTCGCCTGTACTGAGCTTTGGCTGCTCTTCCTATGGCTACGACCTGCGCCTTTCGCCCAAGGAGTTTTTGATCTTCCGCCATGTGCCGGGCACGATCATGAATCCGAAGCGCTTCAATCCCGCCAACCTCGAACCAGCAGCCCTCGCCGAAGACGCCGACGGGTCCTACTTCATTTTGCCTGCCCACTCCTATGGCCTAGGTGTGGCGCTAGAAAAGATGAAGGTGCCAGCCAATATCACCGTGATCTGCCTCGGCAAAAGCACCTATGCCCGCCTTGGCATCATTGTCAATACCACCCCAGCTGAAGCCAGTTGGGAGGGCCATCTCACCTTGGAGTTCAGTAACTCTTCGGGGGCAGATTGCCGCATTTATGCCAACGAAGGCATTTGCCAATTGCTCTTTTTTGAGGGAGATCCCTGCGAGACCACCTATCAGGATCGGGCTGGTAAATATCAACATCAGCCAGAGCGGGTGACCCTGGCCAAAGTTTGAGTACCGGGAGCTCTAGGGACCCCTAGGGCGCTAGGCGGGCTTTGTGGAGCCGGCTCTTCTCATACCACTCTGCAAACTGGGGTGTCCAGGTTTGCAGGTGGGGCCACATCAGGTCGCAGAGTTCGCGAATTTCCTGCTGGGCATCGAGCTTAGCCCGCAGATCTAAAAAGTGAAGAAAGGCCCGCAGGGTGAAGCTCACCACAAAGTGTTGGCGATAGTCGAAGGGCAGGATGCCGCGGGCATGCTCCTCCGCAAAACCTGCCGCCAGTAGATCCCTGTAGCGCTCAGCGGCCTGCTGACAAAGCCCCAGGTCGATGGCCCTTTGCTCGCCTGTGTAGGCGTATTTTTTACCTTGCCGGTCGCTGTAATTACCCTCTGGGCGTAGGTAGAAAACCTCCTCCAGCTCCAGCTCCCCTGCTGCGGCTTTACAGATGCGATCGCCGGTATAACGCATCGACTGCACATCGAAGCTCACCCCCACCCGGTGGGTGCGGGCCTGTTGCATCACCGAATGGGGAAACCAGCCCACATTCAGCACAATTTGGGCATGCTCCAGGGGGCCGTAGTGGCCCCTCTCCCCAGACAGCAAACGCTTTACACAAATCTCCCCAGCCTTAGCTTCTTCGGGCCAGTTGGCCGAATCGCCTGCCACAAAGCCCTCGCTGTAGTCCTGGTGCATGCCGGCATAGACGCACTGCTGGGGATTTGGGGTGGCAGCAATAAGGGCCACCCGGAAACGGGGATCCATGGGGGGTTGGGTTGGCGGATATCAGAGATGGTTGGCCGGATTAGCCGTGGCTGCGGGGGCCGGCCTGGCTTGGGGATGTAACCCCTTTGGCTTGATTCTGCTCGGCGGCGTCAAGCGTGCTTATGGCACCCATCCCGGCGAACTTGGGCAGGGGTTCCTTGGCGATTAGGGCCTGGGCCATGGCCTGCAGTTCTGCGCCGCTGCGGGCGCCGATTGAGCGGCCAATGTCGACGCCTTGGTCGTTGAACAATTCCAGCTGGGGGATGCCATTGACGCCATAGCGATCCATCTGTGGTTGCCAGCGGGGGTTATCGACATTGAGCAGCACCACATTGAGCTCTCCCCGGTGTTGGGACTCCATCGTCTCCATCGCCGGTGCCATCGATTTGCAGGCCTCGCACCAGTCGGCGTAGAACTCCACCATGCTTGGTTTGCCATTGGCGAGGGCGACCTGGAGGTCTGGGGATTGGCGAGCCATGCGCTCGAGGGGCGCCTCGGGATGGAGGCCACCGCGGAACCAGAGCACGGCCCCGGCCAAAACAACCGCTAAAAGCAGCAGCAGCAAGCTTTCCTTGAGGCCGCGCTGCTCGCTAGGACCCGGATCCGGAGTTTCGATCATGGGGGCACTTTGCCAGTGCTTGCTAGCTTTTTGCAGGACGCCACAGCTGAGCGGCCCCATAGCTGAGCGGCCCCGATGAAACGGCGTCTAACCCTGCATTTCCCCCGGGAGGCTGTTCACCAGCCAATCACCTACCGGCTGGCGGTCGATTTTGATGTGGCCGCCAAAATCCTGCGGGCCCAAATCGCTCCAAACCAGAGCGGCACGATGGTGGTCGAACTCTCAGGCGACATCGATGAGCTCGCCGCAGCGGAACATTGGCTCGAGGGCCAGGGTCTGGGCATAAACCGCGCCCCAGGACAGATTCAGGTCGACCCGGCACGCTGCGTCGACTGCGGCATTTGCTCGAGCGTGTGCCCCAGTGGGGCCTTGGGTTTTGGCGCGCCGTCTTGGCAGTTGCACTTTGATGCGCAACGCTGCCTGGTGTGTGAGCAGTGCATCCCCAGCTGCCCACTGGACGCGATTGCCCTAGTGCTTGACCAGCCAACTGTCATGAAAAAACTGTGAAAGCCGCCTTGCGCCTACTGCTGCTGCCCCTGCGGGCGCCGATGCTGTTGGTGTTGGTGGCCATTGCGGTCTATGAGGGGCTCAGCTGGGGCCACCCCCCTGGGATCAACGTCGATTCACTTCAGTGGCCAAGTCTGTTTTGGTCCCTCGATTGCCTGCATGCGGTGGTGGTGGTGGTGATTTGCACCATGCCCGATTTGCTGTTGCAACGGGTTTCCAGCCTGATGGCGGCCAGCCGAGTGATCAGTTTGGTGATCACCCTTTTGATCGTGACCATTGGCGGGCTCTACATGCTGCATTTGCAGGTGCTTAGCCACGTGCTGATCCTGGCTTCTGGGGTGCTGCTGGCCCGGGTTGATTTGGCCCGGATTCGGGTGGTGCCCCCGCCAGCGCTGCTAACCGCAGCCCTCACCCTGCTGGTGTTGCTTGGGGCGACCGCAGGCCACTTCATTTCCAGCCAAGATCCCGGCTTAACAATCGGCTAAGCGCTCTTGCTGGTAAGTCCAGGCATTGCCGAGCACTTTTTTTACGTAGAGCCGGGTTTCGGGATAGGGAATGGCCTCTACCCAAAGTTCCGGCCATGGCCCAATCGGACGGGAAGCCCAACGGGATACGGCCCCGGGTCCCGCGTTGTAACTGGCAATGGCCAGGATCGGGTTGCCGGCCCACAGACCCAACAGTTGTTTGATGTAAAGACCACCAAGGTCTGCACTGATTTGGGGATTTTCAAGCTCTTCATTGCCCAGCGGCCGGCCGGCGAGCTCCTGGGCGGTTTCTGGCATCAGCTGCATCAGGCCCACCGCTCCGGCCACTGATTTGACGCCGGGGGAAAAGCGCGATTCCTGTTTGGCTACCCCTGCCAGCAGGCTGGCCGCCAGGCCGTGGCGTTCTGCCACGGGGTTAAAAATTTCCACAAAGCGCGGCCTTCTCTGGGCGTTCAGCAGTTGGCTCCTCGCGTTGCACTGATGGGGCTGGAGCTTGAGTCCGGCCTGTTCCAATTGGCCCAAGCCGATCCAGTCGTCTCCGGCTCCCTGGCGCAAGCGACCCTCGAGCAGCAGCTCCTGGGCCCGCTGGGGCGCTTGACCGCCGCGCTGGTGGCGCCAGTGTTCCCAGGCTTCCTGGTTGAGGCCCAGTCGCCACAGCCGATTCAGAGAGGGCGATGGGCTGGCCAAGGGGCTCCAGCTTGGTTTGCTCAAGGCAGATGGGCCAGCACTTTTCAACTGCTGATCGCTGCGGCCCAAACGCACCGCTGCTCTCCAGCCGTAATAGCCCTCGGGATGTTGTTGTTGCACCAGCTCCCATTGGGCCCTGGCGGCCCTTCCCTGGCCTAGGCGCAACAGCGAAAAGCCCAACCAAAACTTTTGACGGGCCGCTAGGTCAAGCGGCAGATATTGGTTGGTGGGGCTAGAGAGCAGCTGGCGGGCCGTGGACCATTGGCCCTTCAGTAGGGCCAGGCGGGCTGCTTGCCATTGGAGCTCCCAGCTCGCGGGATCCTTGGGCCAGCGCTTGAGCACGGCAAGGGCCCTTTCAACCTTGCCGTTTTCCAGGGCTAGCCGCGCTTGCACAGGCGCGCTCTGCCGGAGCTTTTCAGGTAGGTGCCCAATGGCTTGCAAACTGCTGGCACCTTCGCCCTCCGCCAGGAGACGGGTGGCTTCGGCCGCTTCCAAACTTTGGGGATGGCCTTGGGCCAGGCTCAGCAGCAGCTGGTCGGCTTGCTGCAGCTGGGCTTGCCCCTGCCCGCCACCTGGGCCCTTGAGGAGTGCTTTGGCCAGGGCCAGGGTGGTGGTTGGCGAGGCTGCTGTTCCCCGCAGGCAGGCCTGGGCTCTGTCGGTATCTGCCAGTTGGGCCAGGCCCGTGGCCAACTGGTTGCGTTCGGCTGGTTTTAGGGCCCGCTCCCGGCGGCAAACCGCCTGGAGTTTTCGATCTGCACCGGGCCAGCGGATACCCCAGCGGGCCAGGTGCAGGGCTCCTTGGCGTTGGTCTTTGGGGCTGGGGCCCGCCTCCAGGGCCGCGGCCAGGGCGGCGGGGTGGGCCGGGAAGCGCTTGAGGAGCTGCTGGCGTAGGGAAGGTTGGCTGGCCCCCAGGCTGTAAAGGGCATCGGCGCTGCTGGGATCTTTGGGGAAACGGCGCTGCAGTTGCTGCCAGAGCAGCCCAGCTGCCTGGTGCTCCCCCAGGGCAGTCTGGGCGAGGGCCTGTTGTTTGAGCACCACTCCCGCAATGGGGTCAGGCCCCCAGGCCTGGTTGCCAAGTAGTTGCAGTTGGCGTCTGGGATCGGCATTTGCCTGGGCGGCCAACAGCAGGCTGGCTTCCCGGCGTTTTTCGGGATCGGCAGATAGCTGGCGCCAGCCTTCGAGCTGCCAATTGGGGGTTTGGGGGTTGGGCTGGGGGCCCCACTCGAGCAGGGCATCGCCAGCCAGCAGCAGGCCAAAGCTGCCGAGGCAGCTAAGGGCAAGTAACTGGACGAGGCGGGCCAAGGGCATGGAGCGGCAATGGCGCCATTGTGGGAACACCACGGCCTGTTTTGTCTGCCATGCGATGGCCCCCGCGTTGGTCCTTGCTCCAGCAAGGTCAGGTGCAGCTGCCAGGTGCCTCCCAACGGCTACGCAGCCTGAGGGTTTGGGCAGCGACTGGCGCCTTGCTGCTACTGAGGCCCTATTGGCCTTTGAATTGGCTGCCTGGCTGGGTGGTGGGAGCCCTGCTGCTTTGGGCCATTGGCGAATTGTTGATCTGGATTTGGTGGCCGCCACGCTGGCGCTAGGGCGGCCGAGGCGGGCCACGTAGCCTGGCCTCCTTCGAGCAAAGCCCCATGGTCGAGAAGGTCCCCCATCCCGTTGGCCTTCCCCTTGGCGGTGCGGTTGCGGGCTTCGGCACCGATGGCATTCGCGGCCGGGTGGGCAGCCAGCTCAGCCCCGCCTTGGCGATGCAGGTGGGTTATTGGTGCGGCCAGGTTTTGCCCCCGGGCGGGCCGATATTGATCGGCAAGGATTCCCGTAGCAGTGGCCCGATGCTTGAGGCTGCCCTCAGCGCGGGCCTAACGGCAGCAGGAAGAGAGGTCTGGAGCATGGGCCTCTGCCCCACCCCTGCGGTGCCAGGGGCGATTCGCCGCCTTAACGCCAGTGGCGGCCTGATGGTTTCCGCCAGCCACAACCCACCCCACGACAATGGCATCAAGGTGTTTGGCCCCTCGGGAGCCAAGCTCAGCCGCGCCCAGCAACAGGCGGTGGAAGCCGGCCTGTCGGGCCTGGCAGGCCAGGCTGCAGGTGCTGGGGGGCCAGGGTTTTCAGGAAATGGCAGGGTGCTGGATCGAGGCGATCTGCTGGCTGATTACCAGCGCGCTCTGTTATCGAGCGTCCGTGGCAGGCGTTTGCAGGGCTGCAAGATTGTTTTGGACCTCTGCTGGGGATCTGCCACCGCCTGCGGTGAGGCGGTTTTTAGGGAGCTGGGCGCCGATCTGAGCGTGCTCCATGGCAGTCCGGATGGAGACCAGATCAATGTCGACTGCGGCAGCACCTACCTAGAAAAGCTGCGCCAGTGCGTGCTCGAGCGGGGCGCCAGCATGGGCTTTGCCTTTGATGGCGATGCGGATCGGATGCTCGCCGTTGATGGCAAGGGCCGCCTGGTGGATGGGGACCAGATCCTCTATCTCTGGGGATCGTCCCTACTGGCGGAGGGCCAACTGCCGGCCAATCGGATCGTGGCCACGGTGATGTCCAATTTGGGCTTCGAAAAGGCCTGGCAAGCTAAGGGGGGGGTGCTCGAGCGCACCTCCGTTGGCGATCAGTTTGTGCACCAGGCCATGGAGCAGCTGGGGGCCGGCCTAGGTGGTGAGCAATCGGGCCACATCCTCTCGGCCCGCCATGGCATGAGCGGTGATGGCCTGCTGACGGCGCTGCAGGTGGCCACCCTTCTCCATCACCGGGGCCAGAGCCTGGCGGATTGGCTGGATACCAGCTTCAGCCCCTATCCCCAAAGCCTGGTGAATGTGACCGTTCCCGATCGCCTAAGGCGCCAGCAATGGCAGGACTGCGAGCCGATGCGCATGGCGGTGGAGCGGGCCGAGGCGGCCATGGATGGCCAGGGCAGGGTGCTGGTGCGGGCCAGTGGCACCGAGCCCCTATTGCGCGTGATGGTGGAGGCGGTTGAGCAAGGACTGGTAGACCATTGGGCAGCCCACCTGGCGTCCGAGGCCGAGCACCATCTCAACGGGCATTAAGTAGCTCCCGAGCCAGGCCTAGGGCACCATCACAGGCGTCTCCCGCTGCGGCCGCTAGCTGGGCGCCAGGGCAAGCGATCGCCAATGCCTCCGAGAAGGCACTGCTTAGGGGGGCCAGGTGAAGTAGGGCTCCGCCCGCCGTCCAGACCAGGGGGGCTTCCAGTTCAAGCCTGCCGCTGATCGTTGAAGTCATCTGGGCGAGGGCTTGGCCTGAGCGCTTAAAGATCGCCAGGGCATGGCTATCCCCGGCCTGGGCGAGTTGGGCCACCACCGGGGCTAGGCGCGCAAAACCTGCTGCCCCAAAGCCCGGAGCCACCACCATGGTCTTGATGGCTTGGGGGGAGCTTGGGGCCTGGGGATCGAGGCCCAGGTGCTGCCAGATCTGCTGGCGGAGGGGGCCATCGGCCACTCGGACATCGGCCATCTGCAGGCTGAGGGCCAGCCCATCTCGGCCGATATCCATGGCCGAACCGGCGCCATCCAATAACCAGCCCCAGCCTGAACAGCGGTGCTCGAGGCCTGCGCCATTGCGGCCCACGGCAATCGTGCCGGTGCCACTGATCACCAGAATTCCTGCCCGAGCCTGTCCCATCGCCCCCCGCAGGGCGGTGCGCTCATCCCCCGTTACGCAGATCCGCCCCATCGGCAGCCCCAGGGCCCCTGCCGCCAGGGTTTTGCCCTGAAGTTGTAATTCGCTTTCGGCCCCCGGGCTGCCCACTTCGATGCCGCTGGCGCCAATGGCAGCTGCCAGCAGCGCTGGTTTTTGCTGGCCATGCCCATGCCTGTGTCCATAGGCAGCTTCCAGGCTGGCCTGCAGCGCCGCCCAAAAATGCTCCGGGCCCCTGGGCGAGGCGAGGTGGCTGACGCCGGGGCCCTGGCCCTCAGCCCAGGTTGCGCCACTGCTGGCATCGACCAGGCGGCAGGTGGTGTGGGTTTGGCCGGCATCAAAGCCGGCCAACAGGCCAGCTTCAGTCACGGGAATTAGGCGGTGCGGTCGTAGGGGCTGGGGCCGCAGCCAGGGTGGCCACGCAGAACCAGCCGCTCAGCTGCACCTCAGGGCGGAAGAAGATCGTGTCGGTGAGGCCCTGCACCCCCAGGCCGGCGATCACGGCCAGCACGGCCAGGGCCGGCAGGGCCCAAAAACCACCCCGGCCCCATTGGCCTAGGGCGCGACGCAGGCAGCAGATAACCAGACCGATGCCGGCGAGCAGCCCGGGGATTCCGGCTTCCACGCTGAGTTCAAGCGGGATTGAATAGGCGCTCAGGGCATTGAAACGGGGCTGGGCAAAGAGGGGATAGATCTGGTTGAAGGCGTCGTTGCCCGGGCCGATACCCAGCCAGGGGCGGGCCTGGATCATGTCGAGGGCCGCTAGCCACACGTTGATGCGGAAGTTGTTGGAGCTGTCATTGCGGCCCGCCACCAGGCTGAGCACCCGCACCCTGAGGGGTTCCACCTGGGTGACCACCACCACCAGAGCCGCAGCGCCCAGCACCAGTAGCAATAGGGGAAATAGCCTGCGCCAGAGGGGCGGCCAGCTGCGAGTGAGGCTGCTGCCAAGCAAAACCACCACCACTGCGGCTTCTGCCACCAACCCCATCCAGGCTCCGCGGCTGTAGGTGAGCACCAGGGCCGCTATGCCCAGCAGCAGGGCAGCCAGGGCAAAGGCCTTGCGGGCCATGCCAGGCCAGCGCAACAGGGCCACCAGCGCCAGCGGTATGGCCGGCAGTAGGTAACCGGCCAGCAGGTTTGGGTTATCGAGGGTGCCGTAGATCCGGATCGTGCCGTCTGCCACGGAGTTGGGGTCGGCCCAGCGGGCTAGTTCACTGGTGTCGCCAAATAGTTGGCGAATGCCCAACACACTGGTCACCAGCTGGCCGGCCAGCAGGGCAGCCACAATTCGATCCCACCAGATCGGTGCTGTAGCGAGCAACTGGCGCATCAGGGCGTAAACCCCCAGGTAGCTCAGCAGTTTTAAAAAGCCATGCAGGGCGGCGCTTGGCACGGGCGAAAAACCGGTGGCAAGGAGGGCTAGGGCAATGATCCCCAGCAGCCAGCGATTGATTGAACCGATGCTCCCGGCTGGAGTGCGCAGGGCTATCAATACCCAGAGCAGGCCACTGGCGGCAATCAGCAAAGTCATGCCAGGGCGGGTCACAAGCGGCAGCCCGGCCATCAAGGCGCACAGCACGATGCCTGAGATCAGGGTCAGTTGGCGGCCTAGCTGGCCCGCCGGGTAGTTGGCCAGCACTCCCTGCCAGCGCAGGATTAGGGGAACTGCTGGCGCGCTGGCGGAGCTGCTCAAGGGAGGGGAGCTGGGCTGTTTGGCGAATTATCGGTGCCAACGTAGAAATTTGCCCTTGGTGGGGCCTGTTGGTTGCGTTGATAGAGCACCCGGTATACGGGCAAACCCTCCTGCAGCACTAGGGTTTCCCGCTCAGTCGGGCAGGCCAGGGGGTTGTTATGGCGCCATGGCAGCTCGTCGGTGCTTGGCCTTGTAAAGCAGCCACTGGCTTCGATCAGCTCCACCATTGGCTCGATCACTGCCAGCACATCACTCTGGATAAACAGCTCCCGGCCTGGATCGAGGGCCGCGGCGATGGCTAGCAGGAGCTCGGGTTGGAGCACCCGACGTTTGTGGTGCCGATTTTTGAACCAGGGATCAGGGAACTGGATCGATACCAGCTCTAGCTGACTTCCTCCCAACTGCTGCAGCCAGGTTTGGAGGCTTACATTAGCATTGCAAAAGAGATATTTCAAGTTTGTGAGCCCCAGGGCGACTCGATCTAATTCAGCGGCCTGCACCAGGGGCCGGCGGATCTCTACGCCCAGGTAATTGCGCTCCGGTTGGGCCTGGGCCATGGCCAGTAGAAATCTGCCCCTGGCGCAGCCGATGTCTAGGTGGATTGGCCGATCTGGATCGCTGAATAACTCCCTTGGTGGCGGCAGGGCCAGGGGTTGTTGGTAGATGCGACTGAGCGGATTGACGTGTTGCCGCATCAGTCGACGGCATCGGCATTTGGGACAAAAAATCCCCAGCTGGCGGTGTAGCCGTGCAGGTGGGTGCTGCCGGCCACTGGGCCAATTTCGCCATTGCAAAAGGCCCCAGCCATGGGCACATCGCCGAAAATCTCCCGGGCCACGCCCACATCGCCATCGCGTTCGCCATAGAGCCCCTGGCCCCGGCCCAAACAGGCAAATAGGAAGGCGGCTAGGGGTTGGCTCTGGCGCCGGTGTTGGTCTTCGAGTAGCTGCTGCAACTCCTGGCGGGAGGTGGTGCCATCGCGCAGCTGGAATTGCACCTGCTGGCCCACCCGAAGGCGCTCGGCCACCGCAACGGCCCCATTGCGGGGATCCACCCCAATCAGGTTGCGCACTAAAAAGGCCTGCTGGTCCGCCGCCTCCAGGCTGAAACTGCTGCGGCCAACCCCTAAAAACAAGGAATTCTTGGCTAGCTCCCGTTCGTCGGCGCTGAGGCTGGAGAGGATCGCTTGAAGGGCGGCCACGGGGCTATTGCGTTTGTTGCCCTCGCTCACCTCCAGCATCACGTTGCGCTGGGCCTGCTCGATTTCAAGCACTGGCCCGATCGGGCGACAGCCCTGGGCCACCACCGGATCTAGGCGCCAGTCGCCGCCGATCAAGCAGCCAACTGCCCCCTTGGTGACCTTGTCGCCAAAGAGCAGGGAGCCATGGGCGGAGCTGTGCTGGGAGGCAATTCCACCGATCTTTGTGGCCTGGGGGCAGGCGTAATCCAGGCCGTTGATGAGGTCGTTGATGGCGTTGCAGCTGGGATCCACCAGCAGCAACATCGAGGGGCAGTAGCTGGGTTCAGCTGCAACCAACTCCTGCCACGGCTGGGCAGAACCGTCTAGGTCGGGGAGGGATTGGGTGTCGATGGCAAAGGGGTGCAGCTCGGCTCCCGGCAGCCGCAGCAGGCTGACGCTCAGGGCTGGGGCATGCTCGAGCTCATGGGGTTTTCCGGCGGCATCGGTGCCCACCACCCCGCCTCCTAGGCAGCCAAGCCAATGGCTGGCCTGTAGTTGGGCCTGCAACAGGGGCAACAGCCTGGGCAGGTCGCTGGCGTAGCTGGCCGAAGCAAATACCAGGGCTAAATCGGCCGAACCCGTGCCCTGCAGTTGGCTGGCTACGGCATCAACCGCCGCCTGCAGGGAGGCATCGGTGGCCAAGGCCGTGCGGCACCAAGGGCCCTGGTCGCCAGGGGTGGCACCAAGCTTCAACCAGTTAGGCAGGGAAAAAGCAGCCATCGCTGGACCCTATCGCCAGCGGGGTGCACGGATAATGGCGTCTTACCGAACCATCCCTGTGCCCGAAACGCTGTACCGCTCGCTGGTGTGGCTCGACTACCGCCTGGCGGTGTTGTTCAGCGTGGCCCTGCCCCTGGTGCTCCTGGTCTGGGCTTCCTTGCGGCGCGAGGGCGCCCTTGTCCGACTGCTGCAGATCTACTGGAAGGTGGCCAGCCTGCTGCTGATCAGCGTGTTGTTGCTGGCCAACCAGCGGCCCCTGGGCTTTTTGATGGCCCTGGTCGGCCAGCTTTTGGTGGTGCTGGCGGTTTGGTTTTGGGTGGATATCAACGAAGAACTGGCCGATTTGCCCCCCTGGCGCCCACTGCCCCTAACCGTGCGCATCTGGCGTTGGAGCCTGACCTTTTGGGCCCTGCTGGGGGCTGCCCTAAGTGCCACCAGTTTGGCTTGCCTGAATAAGGCGGCCTTGGCCAGTGCTGCCTGCATCCCTTGGCTGCAGGCTCCCCAAGCCCTCAATGTCCAGGTGACTGGCGTGTTTGGTTTTGTTTTCGGCGCCCAATGGTCCCCAACCCTGGCGGGTTTTGTGGGCTACTTGGCCCTGGTGGCCTACGTGGTGGGGCTGCTGCAGTGGCTGCTGGTGCGTCTGCCGAAGCAGGGCCGTGTTGCCGGTGAGTTCTGAGGGTGGCCATGGCCAATTTGGGCCTGATGGCCCAGCTGGAGCTGCTCAGTCGCGATCGCCCCGATCGGGTGCTTCGCTTGCGTGGGCAGTGGCAGGGAGTTGGTGGGACCGCTGAAGCGTTTGAGCTGGTTATGTATCGGGGCTTCTCGAGCAGCACCACCCATCCCACGGCCTACGACCCTGATCAGCCGCTTTTGCCAGACGGAGCCTTGATCGAGACGGCTGAACTGTTGCTGGGCCCTCTCAATCCTGTAGCGGAGCAGCAGCTGGCTGCTCCAGTGGCGGTGGAGCGGTTTCTCGATCCCGCCAGCTGGCTCTAACGGCGCCCCCGTTTCTGCCCTGCCCAGACACACCTCAGGGCAACTCCGCACAGAGGCTTTGCCAGTGGGGACAGCCTCGGCCCAGGGCTGAGGCATGGGAGGCCAGCTGGGCCTGGCTCGCCAGCTCGAAGTCGGCGAAGTCAAATCCAGGTGCCACGGTGCAGCTCACCAGGCTCCAGGGACTGCCTGCCATGGGCTCGGCTGCAAACCAGCTCCCCGCCGGAACCCCATGCTGGGGCGTCTGACCCGCGCTGAGATCCAGCCCTAGGTGGGTGGAGAGAACCTTCCCCGCCTGGCAGAGCTCATGGATCACCAGTCCACCGCCACCGTGGTGATGCCAGAGCTCGTCGGAGGCGATGCGATGCCAGTGCGAGCGCTCGCCTGCCGTAAGCAGAAACAGGATCGCCGTACTGGCGGGCCTGGGTCCGCGGGGTGTCGTCACCAGCTCCTTAGCCCTGTAGGTCTCGCGGTAGTGACCACCTTCTCGGTGGGGTTGTAGCTGGAGCAGTTCGATCAGTTGCGCCGGCGGCAGCGCTGCGTTCATTGCGCCAACACCGCCACGCAACGTCCGCAGAGGCTGGGGTGACTGGTGTGGCTGCCGATGTTGGTTTCGTAGTGCCAGCAGCGCTCGCATTTTTCGCCGGCCGCCCTGACGATCTGCACCCTTACCCCTGCTTCTTCTGCCTCGGCAAGCACTGGGTTGCTAGTGGCTTGCATTGACAGCTTGGACACCAGGAGCCAGTCGGCCAGGTTGTCGACCCTGGGGTGGGCGCTGCCAATAACCAGATCTAGGGCCGATTGCAATTCGGCGGCCGCACTGGCGCCGATCTCAAGGTGCACGGCCGCTTCCAATGAGGAGCCCAGTTCGCCCTGGGAGCGGCAACTTTCCAATTGCCGATTGATCTGGGCCCGCAGCTCCAGCAGCTGGGCCATGGGGGCCTCCAGGTCGGCCTCGCCCCAGGGGGCCGGGGCGGTGGGCCAGCCCCGCTCAAAAACTGAAGCCTCGGCCACCTGGTAGGGGAGGTTTTGCCAGATGTCTTCTGCCATGTGGCAGAGCACCGGCGCAATCAGCCCGGCCAGCCGCTCCACCACCAGGGCCAGCACGGTTTGGCAGCTGCGGCGGCGGGCGTCATTGGCCCCACTCACATAGAGCCGATCCTTGGCGATGTCGAGGTAGACGTTGGAGAGGTCGACCACGCAGAAGTTTTGGAGGGCTTGGAAGAAGCGGTAAAACTCGTAGCTCTCAAAATCTGCGGTTACGGAGCTGATTAGGGAGGCGGTGCGCTGCAGCATCCACCGATCCAGCAGGGGCAGCTCGGCGTAGGCCACGGCGTGGCCCCCCTCGGCCTGGGGCCTGGGGTCGAAGTCGTGGAGGTTGCCAAGCAGGTAGCGGGCCGTGTTGCGCACCTTGCGGTAGACGTCGGCCAGTTGCTTGACGATGCCTGGCCCCAGGGGCACATCGGCGGAGTAGTCGACCGAGCTCACCCAGAGGCGCAGCACATCGGCGCCATAGGCGGGATCTTGCTTTTCGTTTTTGCCGCCCTCCACCAACACGGCCGGATCGACCACATTGCCCAGGGATTTGCTCATCTTGCGGCCCTTCTCATCGAGGGTGAAGCCGTGGGTGAGCACCCGCCGGTAGGGGGCGTGGCCGTTGACGGCCACGGAGGTCAGCAGGCTGGATTGGAACCAGCCCCGGTGCTGGTCTGAGCCCTCCAGGTAGAGATCGGCCGGGTATTGCAGTTCGGCTGCGCGGGGCTGTTGACCCTCGAGACCACCGAGCACCCCGGCCCAGGAGGAGCCGGAGTCGAACCACACGTCCATAGTGTCGGTGCCCTTGCGGTAATCGGCCGCCTGGTCTGCGTAGGTGTCAGGCAGCAGGCTCGCCTCGTCGCGCTCCCACCAGACATCGGCGCCGTGCTCGGCAATCAGGGCTTGGATGTGGCTGAGGGTGTCTGCGTTGAGCAGCACCTCGCCACTTTGGCGGTGATAAAAAACGGGAATGGGCACGCCCCAGGTGCGCTGGCGCGAGATGCACCAATCGCCCCGCTCGCTCACCATCGATTCGATCCGGTTGCGGCCACTGGCCGGCAGCCACTCCACCTCGGCAATGGCGGCTAGGGCCTGCTCCCTAAACCCCTCTACCGATGCAAACCACTGCTCGGTGGCGCGGAAGATTGTTGGTTTTTTGGTGCGCCAGTCGTAGGGGTAGCGGTGTTCGTAGCGCTCCTCGGCGAGCAGGGCCCCTGCGCTCTTGAGGGCTTCGATGATGGTGGGGTTGGCGTCCTTGAGCACGTTGGTGCCCGCAAAGGGGCCGGCCTCGGCGGTCAGGGTGCCGCCCTCATCCACCGGGCAGAGCACCGGCAGGCCGTATTTCTTGCCGGTGTTGAAGTCGTCGACGCCATGGCCCGGGGCGGTGTGTACCAGGCCCGTGCCGGTTTCGGTGGTGATGTAGTCGCCGCCGAGCACCACCGGGCTGGAGCGCTCGAGTAGGGGGTGGCGATAGGTGATGCCCTCCAGTTCGGCCCCCTTGAGGGTGAGCAGCGGTTCTAGGGCCATGCCCAGGCTTTTCTCCAGGCCCTCCACCAGCTCTGCGGCCACCAGTAGGTGGCGCTTGCTGCCACTGGTCGGACAGCTGCTGCGGCAGATGGCGTAGTTGAGCTTGCCGTTCACCGATACGGCCAGGTTGGCCGGCAGGGTCCAGGGGGTGGTGGTCCAGATCGCCACCGCTAGGTTTTCCGTGGCGCCGGCGGCGGCTAGTTGGGCCTCCAGGCTTTCGGGCAGGGTTTCCACCGCGAAGGCCACATACACGCTTGGGGAGGTGTGGCCATCGGGATATTCCAGTTCCGCCTCCGCCAGGGCGGTGCGGGAACTGGGGCTCCAGTGCACGGGTTTAAGGCCCCGGTAGATGTGGCCAGCCAAGACCATCTGGCCAAATACGCCGATTTGGGCGGCTTCGTAGCTTTTTTGCAGGGTCAGGTAGGGCTGGTCCCAGTCGCCCCAAATGCCCCAGCGCTGGAAGCCGGCTTTTTGGCCCTCCACCTGCTCTAGGGCAAAGGCGTGGGCCTTTTGGCGCAGGCTGATCGGTGTGAGCTCCTGGCGCTCGCTGCTGCTGAGGCCCTGGAGCACCTTCAGCTCGATCGGCAGACCGTGGCAATCCCAGCCGGGAATAAAGCGGGCTTTCTTGCCCTGGAGCAGGGCCGTTTTGTTGATGATGTCCTTGAGGATCTTGTTGAGGGCATGGCCCACATGCAGGTTCCCGTTGGCGTAGGGGGGGCCGTCGTGGAGGGTGAAACTTTCTCCGGGGTTCTGCTGACTAAGCCTTTCGTAGAGGCGACTTTCGGCCCAAAAGCGCTGCAGCTCGGGTTCGCGTGCCTTGGCATTGGCCCGCATGTTGAAAGGCGTTTGCAGCAGGTTGAGCGTGTCCTTGTAGGCAGAAGCCGGGGTGGAATTGTCCGGACGCGCGCTCACATCGCCTTTGGCATCAAGGGGCGATTATCCCGCCTGGCTGTTTTGAGCGCTGCTGGTTTCAGCCAGCAGCAAGCTGTCCACTTCGTTTAGGGAGCTCACCACCTGCACCTCGGGCTCTGGGCGCACCCAGCGTTTGGTGGTGGCTTTGGCTTCGGAGGGGGCTTTGGGCAGTGATTTGGGCAGGGCCTGCAGCAGCTTGCCGCTGACGGCAGCCAGTTGCTGGAGGCTGCTGCCCCAGCGCTCCGGCGAACTAAAGCTGTCCTGCTCTGCTTCGCTGAGCTGGCGCCAGCGCCCCTGGCCCACCTCCAGGGCCAGGCGAGAGAGCAGCAGGCCACCGCAGAGCACCCCAAGCATGGGCGCGCCTTGGAGTCGGTCTTTGCTGGTTACGAGCACCAGGCCCAGCAGCAGCAGCACCGCCCCCCAGGCCGAATCACGGGGCCGGCTTAGTTCGGTTGCCAGCAGGGGCAGGAGCAGCACCGCCAGCCCCAGCAGCAGGGCTACCGAGCCTCCCAAGGTGGCAACCATGGTGTCTAGGCAAGTGTTGGGGCAAGTGTGGGGGCAAGCAAAGCGCCCGCTAGCCATTCTGGCCATGGTTCGCCTGTTGGCTGCGGGGTCTTCCTTAAAGTCCTTGCTCGCCCACCTGGCGGAATTGGTAGACGCGCTGGTTTTAGGTACCAGTGGCTTAGGTCGTGGGGGTTCAAGTCCCCCGGTGGGCATCAGCGGTTCCTAGAACTCGCGTTTTTATTAGCCATGCAGCAGCATCTGGAATGACCCTGGACCTTGCTGCCACCCCCCATCAACTTTCTGTGGTGACCGCCGAGCTGCCCCGTTCCGTTCCTAAGGAATTTCTTGATCCCCCCGCCCCTTGGAATCCAACGGTGGGCTTATTTCTGGGTGGCTATGCAATGGCGGCCATCACGATTTGGGGATGGTTTGTGGGCCAGTGGCCCCTCTATGTGCTGCTAGCAACTGGCTTTTTGGCCTTGCATTTGGAGGGCACGGTCATCCATGACGCCTGCCACAACGCCGCCCATCCCAATCGCTTCTGGAACGCGGTGATGGGCCATGGGGCGGCACTGTTACTCGGTTTTAGTTTTCCGGTGTTCACGCGGGTGCATCTTCAGCACCATGCCCATGTGAATGATCCAAAGCATGATCCCGACCACATAGTTAGTACTTTTGGGCCGCTGTGGCTGATTGCACCTCGATTTTTCTATCACGAGTTTTTCTTTTTCCAGCGTCGGCTGTGGCGCCGCTATGAGCTGCTGGAGTGGGGAATTGCCAGGGCTGTTTTCGCTTCAATTGTGATAGCCGCAGCTAACCATGGATTTCTCAATTTTGTTTTCAACTGCTGGTTTGCCCCAGCCTTGATGGTGGGCGTAACCCTTGGTTTGTTTTTCGATTATTTGCCCCACCGGCCTTTTCAGTCGCGCAACCGCTGGCACAACGCCCGGGTTTATCCAAGCCGAATGATGAACTGGCTGATCATGGGCCAGAACTACCACCTAATACACCATCTATGGCCATCTATTCCCTGGTTTGAGTATCGTCCTGCCTATCACGCCACCAGCCACATACTCGATGCCAAGGGATCTCCCCAAAGGCTGGGCTTGTTTGAAACTAAGAGCGATGGATTTAACTTCCTATACGACATATTCCTTGGGGTTCGCAGCCACAGCAAGCGCCGCAGCAAGTTGCGTCCAATTGCAGCCTTGATGCCCACCCGCCATGCCAGGCGTCGTGTGCTCGAAGTGCTTCATCAAACGGCAGTGTCGCCCAACCGCTAAATATTTTTAGAGGATCCTCGGAACCCGGAAAAAGTCCCCTTCCCGCTGGGGGGCGAGGTTGAGCAGGTCATCGCGAACCCCAGTGGGCTCAACGGAATCCTGGCGCGTCACATTGACCACTTCCACGGCCCGGGTTGTGGGGGGCACCCCTTCCGTATCCACCTGCTCGAGATGGGCCACGTAGCCAAGGATGCGCTCGAGTTGGCCGGTATAGGTGGCGATCTTTTCCTCTGGCAAGGCGAGCCGGGCTAGTTGGGCCACCTTGCGCACGTCGTCTGCGCTGATCTTGCTCATGGAAAGCCCACCGGCTGAAGCTTGAACCGACGCTAGCCGCCGACCAGGAAGGTTTCTAGGTCGGCAACCAGGGCGGTGGCGGCCAAATCGAGGAAGGTGGCGCCGTGATCGGCCTGGGCCAGGAAGGGATCTGAGCCCATGCGGCCGTCGGGGTGGCGGCGGCGGAAGTCTTCTGGACCGTGGATAGGCCCTGCGGGCGCTGCCTCAGGCAGGGGCCTTTGCTTGCTCTGCAGGCTGGGCTCTAGTTGCAGGGTGAGGGCGATTTCGCTGGGGGTTGCGTGGTGCCCTTCCCGATCGCCGTAGAGGCGGCGGGCTTCCTGCATTACGGGTCCGGCCATGAACCAGTTGGAGAGCTTGCAGCGCAGCCGATCGGCATTCGGCAGCCCCCTGGCCGCGGCGCTGGCATGGGCCTGGGCAAAGGCTGCCTTGCTGGTGGCGATGTTGCCGCCATGGCCATTGATCACAAAGATCCGCTCGAAGCCATGGCGTGCCAGGGAAAGCACGATGTCGTGCAATACGGCCAGCAGGGTGGAGGGCTGCAGGCTGATGGTGCCGGCAAAGCCCAGGTGGTGCTCCGCCATGCCGAAGGCCTGGGCTGGGGTTACGAGTACCCCGCTGCGGCGACCCACCTCAAGGGCCACGGCCTCTGCGGTGAGGGCATCGGTGCCGATGGCGCCCGTGGGGCCGTGTTGCTCGGTGGAACCCAGGGGCACGATCACACCTTTGCAGTGCTCGAGGTAGGTTTCCACTTCGGGCCAGCTGCGCAGCTGCAGACGGATCGATTCAGTGGTGGCCGGGCCTGGAAGGGAAATGGTCATGGTGAACAGCGAGACCCCGGGTGGGATTGCCTAAGATTGGAATGCCAGCTGCGCCATGGGCCCATGCTGCAACGCAAGCTCGATCAATTCTGCTCTGAACAGCGCCCGGTCTGGGTGTTCCTGCGGGACCAGCAGCGCTGGGTGGAGGAGGCCCTAGTGGTGGCCGTTGAGGGCGACCTGGTAACCCTGCGCTACGACGCAGAGGACGACGACGAAACCCATAGCTGGGAAGAAAGCGTGCGCCTCGATTCGATTGGGGCCGTAAGTACCCGGTTGGCCTACGTATGCCGCAGTGGTGATCCCGACGACGTGATCACCTCGGAAGACTGCCCCGAGGCTGAGCGGCTCAGCAATCCCTAGGCAACCGGATGGTTGCTAGACAATTCAGTGGGCGGTGCCGTTGCCGTCGTACTTGTCGGTGTCGTAGTAGCCGCCCTTGGTGCCAAAGAACAGGGTCGACAAGACAAAAATCCCGCTGCCAAAAATCAGCACGGTGGCGAGGCTGAAGCCTGAGGTGTCCATGGTGCCGGCTGCCGCAGGGTGTTAATGCATCCACTCTGGCGGGTTGAGGCCCCTTGAGCAGCTTCTGTTCTTTACCACTCACCTACGGCGTAACGCAGCGCCGCCTCCAAATCCTCAGCTTCGTGGATGCGTATCCCTTAATCTAAATCTGTGAGCCGACCCCGCCCTTGAGCAACTGGAGTCACCGCCATGTGCTGGATCTGGCGGCCTTCTCGTTAGCCGACTACGCCACCGTATTGGAATTGGCCCAGCGGTTTCGGGCCATGCCGGTGGCAGGTGCCCGCAAGCTTCCGGCTCTCCAGGGCCGGCTGATGACCAGCCTGTTTTTTGAGCCCAGCACCCGCACTAGAAGCAGTTTTGAGCTGGCCGCTAAAAGGCTCTCAGCTGATGTGCAGAGCTTTTCGCCCTCCTCCAGCTCCCTAAGTAAGGGCGAAAGCATCCTCGATACGGCCCGCACCTACGTGGCGATGGGGGCCAATGTGCTGGTGGTGCGGCACCGCTGTGCGGGCGTACCCCAGGGCCTGGCCAGGGACCTTGACCAAGCCGGCGAATCGGTGGCGGTTCTCAATGCTGGCGATGGTCTGCGCAGTCACCCCAGCCAGGGCCTCTTAGATCTCTTTACCCTTGCGCGCCATTTCAACCCCGAGCTGCCCACGCCAGAGGCCTTGCGCGGCAAAAGGATTGTGATTGTGGGCGATGTGCTCCACTCCCGTGTGGCGCGCTCCAACCTCTGGGCCCTGACCGCCTGCGGTGCCCAGGTGGTGCTCTGCGGACCCGCCACCCTGTTGCCGGATGCCTTTAGTGGCTTCGTTGATGCTCCCCCCCCAGGGCTGGCGGCTGATCCGGTGGCCCAGCGCGGCCCTATCCAGGTGGTGCGCAGCCTGGAGGAGGCCCTGCCTGGAGCCGATGCGGTGATGACCCTGCGCCTGCAAAAGGAACGGATGCACCAGCACTTGCTCACCAGTCTGGATCGCTACCACCAGCTCTACGGCCTTACCCATCAGCGCCTGGCCCTCTGCGGCAAGCCCGTGCCAGTGCTCCACCCGGGCCCGGTTAATCGGGGTGTCGAGCTGGCGGGCTCCTTGCTGGATGATCCGGCCACCAGCCTGGTGGAAGAGCAGGTGCGCAATGGCATCCCGATCCGGATGGCCCTGCTCTATTTGCTGGCGGCAAAGGGGGCTAGCGCCTAGAGCAGCTTGAAGCCATCGAGTAGTAGGCCATAGAGCAGTCCGATCCTGGCCATGTCGAGCAATTGCAGGCTGAGGGGATTGCTTTGGCGCCTAATCAGCGGGCCACGGGCGCGAATGGCCAGTTCGATTGCGACCACGCAAATCAGGGCCCCCAGTGGATCTAGCTCGGCCAAGGCGCCACTGATGGTGCCAATGCCGCCGCCGATGCTGAAACTCACCAGCAGCACGATTAGCTGCAGGGATAGGCGTCGCCAGGGGTTGGTGGACCAAGCCTCAAGCTGGGCCAATGCCTGGGCCACCCTCAGCTGGAAGCGGGTTTGCTGGTAGCGCTGCAAGGTGTTGTGGGCAGGGAGCTGGCTTGCGGTGATCCCCATCACCCGGCCCAAGCCCTGCCAGACCATTTTACACCATCAGTGGCGTAGTAGCAACATTTGTACGCTACTGATAGGGGATCGCCACAAAAGAGCTAATGCTTGACGCAGGCCAGGCTGGGCTCTGGCCTGAATTGGCTCAGGAATCGCTGTCTTTCTTGCGGGATTTCCCTTCCAGCAATTCCAGCAGCGCTTCCATCTGGGCCATCACGCCCCGCACCTCACCAGCCTCTGGCAGCAAACCGTCTTCCTGCACCCCCTGGTGCATTTCCCGAAGCTCTTGGCGGATGTAGCGAAGATGGCTTACCACCTGCTCACGCTTTGATTGGGACATGAAAAAAACGTTACTTGTTGTCCCTTTTACCGCATCGTCGGTTTACTTCTGACCGAATTGGGTTTTGGCGCTCTCGTAAAAGCCTTCATCCACCTCGCTTTTTCCAGCTTCCACGGCTAATCCTTCGATCTTGCGGCGCACTACGGGCCGTACAAAAAACGGCACTTCCTTGAGCCGACTTTCGGCGCTTGGGGTCCATTCCATGGAATGGAGAATAGGGGACTCGAACCCCTGACCTCTGCGGTGCGATCGCAGCGCTCTACCAGCTGAGCTAATTCCCCTTCAGCGGCGCCATTATCTCCAAAGGTCAGTTCCCCAAGCCCTTTCTGCCATGAGCGCCGCGATTACCCCAGAACGGCTAGCTGCCTTTGATGAAGAGACCACCGCTGAGCTGGCCCATCGACTGGAAGAAGACGACTATCCATCGGCCTTCGATGGCCTGGCGGATTGGCACTTGATGCGGGCCCTGGCCATTCACCGCCCCGAGTTAGCGCGCCCCTACGTGCACCTGGTGGATCAAGAGCCCTTTGATGAGGATTGAGTCGTCTGCCCCAACAGGGCTGCCTGCCGCAACAGGGCTGCCGGCCGATCCCCTGGCTGGTCGCCGCATCCTGGTCGCCATCAGCGGCAGTATTGCGGCGGTAAAGCTGCCCCAGCTGGTAAGCGCCCTGGCTAAGCGGGGTGCCGAGGTGCGCTGCCTGCTTACCCCCAGTGCCGCTGCCCTGGTTAGCCCGGTGGCCCTGGCTTCCTTGAGTCGCCACCGCTGCTATCTCGATGCGGACCAGTGGAGCCATCTGGCCGGCCGCCCCCTCCACGTGGAGTTGGCGGAGTGGGCCGAACTGGTGCTCCTGGCCCCCCTCAGTGCCACAAGCCTGGCCCGTTGGGTGCAGGGCATGGCCGATACCCTGCTGGCCAGCACCCTTTTGGCCACTGAGGCGCCGGTGCTGGCTGCAGCGGCAATGAATACCTCCATGTGGCAGGCCCCGGCGGTGCAGCGCAATTGGCAGCTGCTCCAGGCCCAGCAGCGGGTGTTGCCCCTGGCTCCAGCCCCAGGGCTCTTGGCCTGTGATCGGCTTGGGGATGGTCGGATGGCCGAGCCAGCCCAGTTGCTGGTGGCCTTGGAATCCCTTGCCCTGTGGGGTTGGCAAAGGGATTGGCAGGGTCTGCAGCTGCTGGTAAGTGCGGGCCCCACCAGGGAGGCCCTTGATCCGGCGCGCTTCCTAAGCAATGGCAGCACAGGCCTGATGGGGGTGTTGTTGGCCCAGGCGGCCAGGTTCAGGGGTGCCCAGGTGCGGCTTGTGCACGGCCCCCTGGCCCTTGATCCCGCCCTGCTGGAGGGTTTGCACTGCACACCGGTGCAAACCGCCGCCCAAATGCAGGCCGAGTTGCTAGCGGTCCAGCCCGATGCCGATGCCGTGGCGATGGCCGCTGCCGTTGCCGACCATCGCCGGGCGGCGCCGATGGCCAGCAAGCTCAGCAAGGCCGAATTGGCGACTGCTCTCACCGCTGACTGGCAGGAGGTGCCCGATCTGCTGGCGGAGCTGGTGGCCCGCAAGCCGGCAGCCCAGCGCATCCTTGGTTTTGCTGCCCAAACCCACCTAGATCCAAGCGGTTTAGGCCTGCCACAGGCACGGGCGAAATTGGCCCGTAAGGGCTGTGATTTGCTCTTCGCCAACCCAATTGATTTACCCCATGCGGGGTTTGCCAGTGGCCTAAATCAGGGCTGGTTGCTCGACGCTGATGGCAAGGAAACCCAATTGCCCCTAGCCCCCAAGCTGGCGATTGCCCATCAATTGCTCAGCGCCCTCAGACCGGCAGCGGCTGGCCCTCGGGATCTGGATCCGGTTGCATCAGATCGATAAAGGTGCGCAGTTGGAGCCTTGGTATGTAAGGCCAGCCGCCACTGCTTTCCATGTTTTGAAGCAACTCAAACAGTTGGTTGCGGCCGGCGGGCAGGCTGCCGCGGAAAGGGCCGTCTTGGATCGTGCGATGCAGGCCTTCTAGTTGGCGCAACAGCTCAAGCAGGGCATCTGGATTGCCATTGATTTCGTCGGCCAGGCTTTGCAACTCCCCTAGGGCGCGGCCGAGGCTGGTTTGCTGGGCAGGAGTCAGGCTCATATCTCAGTACTTATGGGTGCTTTCAGTCGCGATGTCGCTGCTCTCCATACGGCTTGTTGAGAGCCGCGACATCGTACGGGTTTTGAGGGTTTTGCACCGGTAGGATCCGCCGAAGCCCAGTTCCGATCCGCTGTCTCTGCGGCCTTCTCCCATGAGTTTTCGTCCTCTGCTGGCCCTAGTGCTGGCGCTGTGCCTGAGCCTGGTGACCGCCTGTAGCGGTGGGGCCAAGGCCGTGGATCGAGCCAACCTCACCTACGACGACATCCACAACACGGGCCTGGCCAACGATTGCCCGACCCTGCCCGATTCGGCCCGGGGTTCGATCGCCCTTGATTCCTCAGCCAAATATCAGCTGCGGGAAATCTGCATGCACCCCTCCGAGGTGTATGTGAAGGGTGAGCCCGCCAACAAGCGCCAGGAAGCCCAGTTTGTTTCTAGCAAGATCCTCACCCGCTTCACCTCCAGCCTTGACCAGGTCTATGGAGATCTCGGGGTGGGCCCCGATGGCCTCTCCTTCAAGGAGCTAGGTGGCATCGACTTCCAGCCGATCACCGTGCTGCTGCCCGGCGGTGAAGAGGTGCCTTTCACCTTCTCCAGTAAGGAACTACTAGCCAGTGCCGATGGATCTTCCATCACCACCAGCACCGACTTCGACGGCAGCTTCCGCGCCCCCAGCTATCGCACCAGCAACTTCCTCGATCCCAAAGGTCGGGGCCTAACCACCGGCTACAGCTCGGCCATGGGCCTGGTGCCTGCTGGTGATGAGTTCACCGGTGAAACAGTGAAGCGCTACGTGGATGGCACCGGCACCATGAACCTTTCGATCACCAAGGTTGATGCCAGCACCGGTGAATTTGCCGGGGTTTTCACCGCTATCCAGCCCTCCGATTCGGACATGGGCACCAAGGCGGTGGTGGACGTGAAAATCATCGGCCAGCTCTATGGTCGGCTCGAGAAGGTCTGATTGGCTGGCAAAGCCTGAACCTTTCCAGAACATGAAAAGCAAGGGGCCCGGCTGGGCCCTTTTTTATTGGTCTTTTGGGGCTTCCCAAGCTGTCTGGGAGAATCCATCCCACTTACCCGTTGGTCTTAGATGGCTGCCACCGCATCCGGCTTGATCGCACCCCATGGGGGATCCCTGGTCGACCTGATGGTGGCGGCCGAGGCCCAGGAGGAAGTCAGGGCTAGCGCCATCCGGGTGTTGGAGTGCAGTGATCGCAATGCCTGTGATGTGGAGCTGCTGGTTGTGGGCGGCTTTTCCCCTCTTAGGGGCTTCATGCACCAGGCGGACTACGACGCGGTGGTGGCCTCCAACCGCACCACCAGCGGCCTCCTTTTTGGTCTGCCGATCGTCTTTGACACCAACGACGAAGCCATAGCGGTCGGCGATCGTTTGCTACTCACCTACCGCGGCGAAGACCTGGCCCTATTCACCGTGGAGAGCCGCTGGGAACCCGACAAGGCCAAGGAGGCCAAGGGCTGCTACGGCACCACCTCCCTTGAGCATCCTGCGGTGAAGATGATCGCCACAGAGCGGGGCCGTTACTACCTGGGAGGCCAGGTGCAGGGCCTCGGTTTGCCCCGCCGGGAGTTCCCCTGCAAAACCCCTGCTGAGGTGCGCTCCACCCTTCCAGAAAGTCAAGACGTGGTGGCATTCCAGTGCCGCAACCCCATCCACCGCGCCCACTACGAGCTCTTCACCAGGGCCCTTGATGCCAGCAATGTCAGTGCCGGTGGTGTGGTGTTGGTGCATCCCACCTGCGGGCCCACCCAGGACGACGACATCGCCGGTGATGTGCGCTTCCAGACCTACGAGCGCTTGGCCGCCGAGGTGAACAATCCGCGCATTCGCTGGGCCTACCTGCCCTATTCGATGCACATGGCCGGGCCCAGGGAAGCGCTGCAGCACATGATCATCCGCAAAAATTATGGCTGCACCCACTTCATCATTGGCCGCGACATGGCCGGCTGTAAGTCGTCCCTAACTGGCGAGGATTTCTACGGCCCATACCAGGCCCAGGATTTTGCCCGGGATAACGCCGCCGAGCTCGGCATGGAAACCGTGCCTTCGCTCAACCTCGTGTATACGGAGGAAGAGGGCTACGTGACCGCCCAGCACGCCGAGGCCCGGGGCCTGCACGTGCGCAAGCTCAGCGGCACCCAATTCCGCCAAATGCTCCGCGGCGGCGAGGAAATTCCCGAGTGGTTCGCCTTCCGCAGCGTGGTGGATGTGCTCCGATCTGCCAACTAGCGATTCGGGCCGCAAGGCCGGTTAACATTCCTTTACTTCCCTCTCATAAGCCGTGAACAAGCGTTGGCGCAATGCCGGGCTCTACGTAATTTTGGTAATCGTGATGATTGCCGTGGGCACGGCTTTTCTGGATCGACCCGATCCAGCCAACGCTCCGCGGACCCTTCGCTACAGCGATTTCGTTGAGGCCGTAGAGGCCAACGACGTTTCCCGGGTTCTGATTTCCCCTGACCGGGGCACCGCCCAGGTGGTGGAAAACGATGGTCGCCGTGCCGTGGTCAACCTGGCACCAGACAAGGATCTGCTCAAGCTGCTCACCGATCACAACGTTGATATCGCAGTGCAGCCCAGCCGCGAGCCAGCGGCCTGGCAGCAGGCCATAGGCAGCTTGCTGTTCCCCCTGTTGCTGCTGGGCGGCCTGTTTTTCCTGTTGCGCCGCGCCCAGGGCGGTGGCGGCAACCCTGCCATGAGCTTCGGCAAGAGCAAGGCCCGGTTGCAGATGGAGCCCCAGACCCAGGTGACCTTCGGCGATGTGGCTGGCATTGAGGGGGCCAAGCTCGAGCTCACCGAAGTCGTCGACTTCCTCAAAAATCCTGATCGTTTTACCGCCGTCGGCGCCAAGATCCCCAAAGGGGTGCTTCTGGTGGGCCCTCCCGGTACGGGCAAAACCCTTTTGGCCAAGGCTGTGGCTGGTGAAGCTGGTGTGCCCTTCTTCTCGATCTCAGGCTCTGAGTTTGTGGAGATGTTTGTGGGCGTGGGTGCAAGCCGGGTGCGCGATCTGTTTGAGCAGGCCAAAAAGAGCGCCCCTTGCATTGTCTTCATCGATGAAATCGATGCGGTGGGCCGCCAGCGGGGCGCTGGCCTAGGCGGCGGCAACGACGAGCGGGAACAAACCCTCAACCAGCTCCTCACCGAGATGGATGGCTTTGAGGGCAACACCGGCATCATCATCGTGGCTGCCACTAACCGCCCCGATGTGCTCGATTCGGCCCTGATGCGTCCAGGTCGTTTTGATCGTCAGGTGGTGGTTGATCGGCCTGATTACAGCGGT
Source organism: Cyanobium sp. WAJ14-Wanaka (assembly GCF_024345375.1). Taxonomy (NCBI): domain Bacteria; kingdom Bacillati; phylum Cyanobacteriota; class Cyanophyceae; order Synechococcales; family Prochlorococcaceae; genus Cyanobium; species Cyanobium sp. WAJ14-Wanaka. The sequence goes on from NZ_JAGQAZ010000002.1 coordinate 626,606, forward strand.
CGCCTCCAGATCCTCGAGGTCCATGCCCGGGGCAAGACCCTTGCTAAAGATGTCGACCTCTATAAGGTCGCCCGCCGCACCCCTGGCTTTACCGGCGCTGACCTCGCCAACTTGCTTAACGAGGCGGCAATTTTGGCGGCCCGCCGTCAACTGACCGAAGTTTCGATGGATGAGGTCAACGACGCCATCGAGCGGGTAATGGCCGGCCCTGAGAAAAAAGATCGGGTGATGAGTGAGAAGCGCAAGCGCCTGGTGGCTTATCACGAAGGTGGCCACGCCCTAGTCGGCGCCCTGATGCCCGATTACGACCCCGTTCAAAAGATCAGCATCATTCCCCGCGGCCAGGCCGGTGGTCTCACCTTCTTCACCCCCAGCGAAGAGCGGATGGAGTCGGGCCTCTATTCCCGCTCCTATCTGCAAAATCAAATGGCCGTCGCCCTGGGCGGCCGGGTGGCAGAGGAAATTGTCTACGGCGAAGATGAAGTCACCACCGGTGCCTCCAACGACCTCCAGCAGGTTGCTCGGGTGGCAAGGCAGATGGTTACTCGCTTTGGCATGAGTGATCGCCTTGGTCCCGTGGCCCTTGGCCGCAGCCAGGGTGGCATGTTCCTCGGCCGCGATATCGCAGCCGAGCGTGACTTCTCCGAAGACACTGCAGCCGCAATTGATGAGGAAGTGGCCCAGCTAGTTTCTGAGGCCTACAAACGCGCCACCGAGGTGCTCTCCAAAAATCGTTCTGTTCTCGATGAGCTGGCCGACATGCTTGTCGAGAAGGAAACGGTGGATGCGGAAGATCTGCAGGAGTTGCTGATTCGCCGTGACGTGCGGGTGGCCGAGTACGTCTGAACGAAGCCGAATCCCCTAAAACTCCTCTCCAGGTCAATGCAAGTGGCCTGATTTCCTCCCTGCACCGCCAGCCCTTGCTGGTGGTGCTTCGTTCTGTTGAGCCCATCCAGCTGGTTAATCGGCTCAAGCAGCTCGATGCGATTGGGGTGAGGCATGTCGAAATTGCCTGGAGTCCGCTGCCGGCCTGGTCAGAGCAGTGCGCTGAATTGAAGCAGCGCTTTCCCTCTCTCAACCTCGGTGCAGCATCTGTGCGGCAGGTCGAGGCCCTGGAGGCTGCGGCAGTTGCGGGCCTGACCTACGCCGTTTCGCCGGTGCTTGACCCAGGCCTGCTGCAGTTGGCCTGCCAGCTGGGCATAACCCTTGTGCCCGGGGTGCTTAGCCCCTCCGAGGTCTACCGGGCCCAAACTCTCGGCTGTGGGCTGGTCAAGCTTTTTCCCGCCAGCAGCCTGGGGCCGGCCTATTGGCCCCGCCTACGGGCACCGCTTGGGGACTTGCCGTTTTGCATTGCGGCTGGGGGCTTGGCCCCCACCGATGTGCTGGCTTGGCTTAGCTCCGGGGTGGATGCGGTTGCCCTGGGCGGGACTTTGGACTATGGCGGAACTTTTGACCACGACAAGGCCTGGCAGTCATTGAGGGAGCTTGTTTTGGCCCTAGGGGACGCTGCACTGCCCCTGCTGCCTGAGCAGGTGATCAGCCAGCACTAGGGCCACCATCGCCTCCACCATCGGCACTGCCCGGGGCAGTACGCAGGGATCATGCCGGCCCTTGGCTTCCAGGGTGGTGGCTTCGCCCCGATCGTTGATGGTTTGCTGAGCCTTGCGGATCGTGGCCGTGGGCTTGAAGGCCACTCGAATCACGATCGCCTCTCCATTGCTAATCCCCCCCTGGATGCCGCCGGAGTTGTTGGTGGCGGTGTGCAGGGAGCCATCGCCCGTGGGTAGGAAGGCGTCGTTGTGCTCACTGCCCTTGAGCAGGGTGCCTTCAAAGCCGGAGCCGATCTCAAAGCCCTTAGTAGCCGGCAGCGACATCACCGCCTTGGCCAGATCCGCCTCCAATTTGTCGAATACGGGCATGCCCATGCCCACCGGTGGCCTGCGCACCACGCATTCGATCACCCCGCCGCAGGAGTCGCCCTCGCGGCCGATTGCCTCGATCCGCTCGATCATCCGCTCCGCCATGGCGGGATCCGGGCAGCGCACGATGTTGCTTTCCACTGCCTCCAGGGTCACCGTGGCTGGATCCACCGCTGCCTCAAGGGTGTGGATCCGCTTCACCCAGGCCTGCACCTCGGTGCCATGGACCTTGGCCAGCAATTGTTTGGCGATCGCTCCAGCGGCCACCCGTCCGATCGTTTCCCGCGCTGAGGCACGGCCACCACCACTGCGGGCCTGGATGCCGTACTTGGCCTGGTAGGTGGCATCGGCATGGGAGGGGCGAAAGGCCACCTCCATTTCCTTGTAGTCCTGGGGGCGTTGATCCCTGTTGCGGACCACCATCGCGATCGGCGTGCCCAGGGTCACCCCATCCAGTAGGCCACTGAGGATTTCAACCCGGTCGTCTTCCTTGCGGGGGGTCGTGATCTTGCTCTGGCCAGGTTTACGCCGGTCGAGTTCGGTTTGGATGGCCTCCAGATCCAGGGCCAGTCGCGGCGGGCAGCCATCGACAATCACCCCCACGGCCCCACCGTGGGATTCGCCAAAGGTACTGATGCGAAAAAGCTTCCCGAAGCTGCTGCCCATTGGTAAACACCTTGGCTTTCGACACGTTAGTAACAGGCATTGCTTTCAGGGTCTTAGCCACAAAAAAGCCCCCCTCTAGGAGAGGGGGGCTGGGATTCCGTCGATTTGCTCTGGAAACAGTTGAAGCTTTTAGCCTCAGCCGATTGCAG